>NZ_PYBW01000070.1:21333-125043 GCF_003205575.1 Streptomyces tateyamensis | reverse complement strand
AGATCGCGGCCGGCGGCACCGGCCTGACCCTGGTGCTGGTGGCCGGCTGCGGCTACGCCTACCTGCAGTACATCAACTCCAACTTCAAGACCGGCGACCTGAACAACGGCGGCTCCGCACTGGTCCCGCCGCCCACGCCGAACTCGGCCGGCCAGCGGCCGATCAACATCCTGCTGCTCGGCTCCGACTCCCGCGACAAGCCGGAGGACTGCAGGCTCGGCGGCGCCTGCGACAGCGGCGACCCGCACGCGGACGTGGAGCAGCTGCTGCACATCTCCGCGGACCGCACCAACGCCTCGGTGCTGAGCATCCCGCGCGACACCCAGGCGCAGATCCCGGACTGCACCAACTCCACCACCAAGAAGGTGTACAAGGCCCGCAAGGACATCATCACCGACAGCCTCAACGTCGGTGACCCGGGCTGTGTGGTGAACACCTGGGAGCTGCTCACCAAGATCCACATCGACCACTACATGATGATCGACTTCGCCGGCGTGGTCAGCATGGCCGACGCGGTCGGCGGCGTGGACGTGTGCACCAAGCAGAACGTGATGGACTACCAGGTCGAGTACGACGCCGGCGTCCGGCACGAGATCGGCTCGCACCTGGTGCTGCCGGCCGGTACCCACTCGATCAAGGGCGAGCAGGCGCTGGAGTGGCTGCGCACCCGGCACGCCTGGGAGGACGGCAGCGACATCGGCCGCACCCACGCCCAGCACCTCTACCTCAACTCGATGATCCGCCAGCTGAAGTCGGCCAACACCCTGGCCAATCCGCTCAAGCTCAACGACCTCGCGGTGGCCGCCAGCAAGGCGCTCCAGGTGGACACCGGGATCGGCACGGTGCAGGCGCTCAGCTCGCTGGCACTGGAGGTCAACAAGGTGCCGACCAACCGGATCACCACGGTGACCATGCCGTTCAGCTACCAGCCGGACCCGCGCAACTCCGGGGCCCAGCTGGTGGAACCGACCCCCGACTCGTACAAGCTGTTCCAGATGATCGCCGCCGACGTGCCGCTGGACCGCAACGGCACCGCGCCCGGCACCCCCGCCGACCCCGCCTCCCCCAGCGCCAGTGCCAGTACCGCGAGCAGCGCACCGGCCGCCCCGAGCAGCGCGCCCGCCGCGGCCGACCGGTCCACGGTCCGGGTCGACGTGCAGAACGCCAGCGGCGCCGCCGGCCGCTCCACCGCACTGGCCGAGGCCCTGGTGCAGCAGGGCTGGACCAGGGCGCAGCGCGACACCAGCGCGGTGCCCAAGTCGCCGACCAAGCTGCTCTACCCGACCGGCAAGCAGGCCGAGGCCAAGGAGCTGGCCGGCGCGCTCGGGCTGCCGGACGCAGCCCTGTCCGCGTCCGACACCGCCACCACCCACCTGACCCTGGTGGTCGGCACCGACTGGACCTCCGGCACCGGCTTCCCGGTGGCCGGCGCCGGCAGCACCGGCAAGCCGCAGGCCCCGGTGCCCACCGCGCTGCCCACCAGCGCCGTCGCGCAGAACGCCCAGGACGACGCGAACCAGTGCATGGAGGTCAACCCGGCCCACGGGTCCTCCGGCAAGCCGATCTACATCTGGAGCGGCACCACCCCGCCCGCCGTCCCCCAGCCCTGAGCTGCGGCGCCGCCGCCGGTTATCCGGTACGGGCGCGGCGGTGACGGCCGATAGAATGGAGCGCATTCTCCCGGCGATCACCGCCGACCCGCCCGCCCGGTGCCCGCACCCGGCGCGCGCCACTTCTAGGAATGGGAGCTCTCCCGGATGGCTCGACACCTGATCACCAGCGCGCTTCCGTACATCAACGGGATCAAGCACCTGGGGAACATGGTCGGGTCCATGCTCCCGGCGGACGTCTACTCCCGTTACCTGCGCCAGCGCGGGCACGAGGTGCTGTACATCTGCGCCACCGACGAGCACGGCACCCCGGCCGAGCTGGCCGCCAAGGCCGCCGGCCAGTCGGTCGAGCAGTTCTGCGCCGAGCAGCACGACGCGCAGAAGGCGATCTACGACGGCTTCGCGCTCTCCTTCGACTACTTCGGCCGCTCCTCCTCCCAGCAGAACCGGGAGATCACCCAGGAGTTCGCCCGCGAGCTGAAGGCCAACGGCTTCATCGAGGAGCGGGCGATCCGCCAGGTCTACTCGGTCGCGGACGGGCGCTTCCTGCCCGACCGCTACATCGAGGGCACCTGCCCGCACTGCGGCTACGACAAGGCCCGCGGCGACCAGTGCGAGAACTGCACCCGCCTGCTGGACCCGACCGACCTGATCAACCCGCGCTCGGCGGTCAGCGGCTCCACCGAGCTGGAGGTCCGCGAGACCACCCACCTGTTCCTGCTCCAGTCCAAGCTGGCCGACGAGGTCGAGGCCTGGATCGAGGAGCACGGCAAGGACTGGCCGACCCTGGCCTCCTCGATCGCCCGCAAGTGGCTGACCGAGGGCCTCAACGACCGCGCCATCACCCGCGACCTGGACTGGGGCGTGCCGGTCCCGGCCGACGTCTGGCCGGAGCTGGCCGCGCAGGGCAAGGTCTTCTACGTCTGGTTCGACGCGCCGATCGAGTACATCGGCGCCACCAAGGAGTGGTCGGACGCCGACCCGGCCCGGCGGGACTGGAAGTCCTGGTGGTACGAGGCCACCGACGTGCGCTACACCGAGTTCATGGCCAAGGACAACGTCCCCTTCCACACCGTGATGTTCCCGGCCACCCAGCTGGGCACCCGGGCGCCGTGGAAGAAGGTCGACTACGTCAAGGCCTTCAACTGGCTGAACTACTACGGCGGCAAGTTCTCCACCAGCCAGAAGCACGGCATCTTCACCGACGCCGCGCTGGAGCTGCTGCCCGCCGACTACTGGCGCTACTTCCTGATGGCCAACGCCCCGGAGTCGGACGACACCAGCTTCAGCTGGGAGCTGTTCGCCACCACGGTCAACAAGGACCTGGCCGACACCCTGGGCAACTTCGTCAACCGGGTGCTCTCCTTCTCGCTCAAGCGCTTCGGCGACACGGTGCCGGCCGGCGCCGAGCCGGGCGAGGCGGAGGCGGCGCTGGGCACCGAGGTGGCCGCGCTGATCGCCGAGTACCAGGCGCAGCTGGACAGTCTGCAGTTCCGCAAGGCGGCGCAGGCACTGCGCGCGCTGTGGAGCGCGGGCAACGTCTACCTGGAGACCAAGGCCCCCTGGCTGCAGATCAAGACCGACGAGGCGGGCGCCGCGCTGACGCTGCGCACCGCGATGCAGCTGATCCACCTGTACGGGGTGCTGTCGGCGCCGTTCATCCCGGCCACCAGCGCCGCGATGCGCGCGGTCTTCGCCTCCTCCGAGGCCGGCGAGCCGGGCTGGGTGAGCGAGGAGCAGGCCACCGCGCTCGACTTCGTCGCGGCCGGCACCTCCTTCACCGTCCCCCCGGTCCTCTTCGCCAAGATCACCGAGGACGACCTGGCGGCCTGGCGCGAGCGGTTCGGCGCCCAGTAACCTCAGCCGCATGCGGGTACTGGTGGTCGGCGGTACGGGGTTCCTCGGTCACCACGTGGTGGCCCGGCTGCGCGAGCGCGGGCACCGGCCCAGCCTGCTCGCCCGCTCGCCGCGCCCCGGCACGGACCTCGTCCTCGGTGACGCCCAACGGCTCACCGAGGACGAGTGGGCCGAGCTGCTGACGGGCCACCAGGGCGTGGTCTTCGCCGCCGGCGCGGACGACCGCACGGTCCCGCGCCGCCCGGCCGAGCCGTACTTCCACCAGGCCAACGTCGAACCGGTGCGCCGAATGCTGGCAGCCGCCCGCCGGGTCGGCGTCGAGCACGCCGTGCTGCACGGCTCCTACTTCACCGCCCTGCACCGCCTGCGCCCCGAACTGTGCCTGGCCGAGCACCACCCGTACGTGCGCAGCCGGCTGGCCCAGGCCGCCGAGGCCCGCCTGGCCGCGGGGCCCGAACTGCCGGTCGCGGTGCTGGAGATCCCGTTCGTCTTCGGGTCCGCCCCGGGGCGCCGGCCGCTCTGGGCCCCGGCGGCGCCGTGGCTGGGCTCCCGGCTGCCGCTGCTGGCCCCGCCCGGCGGCACCGCGGTGGTCACCGCCCGGTCGGTGGCCGAGCTGACGGTGGCGGCACTGGAGCAGGGCCTGGGCACCGATCTCCCGGTCGCGGACGCCAATCTGACCTGGGACCAGCTGCTCACCGCCTTCGCGACGGCGGCCGGGCGCTCCGGCCCGGTCCGGGTGCACCGGCTCGCGCCGGGCCTGCTCGGCGCGGCGCTGCGCGCCGCCGGGCTCACCCACCGGTTGCGCGGCCTGGAGGGCGGCCTGGACCCGCGGCAGCTGGCCCCGCTGCTGTGCAGCCGGCTCTTCCTGGAGCCCGGCTCGCACGGCGACCTGCCCGCCGCGCTGCGGGAGACGGTCGCCGCCTCGCGCCGCTGACGCCCCACCAGCGCGCGGCCGCCGATCGCGCGCGCCCCCAACTGCCCGAATGCGCCCCCTGGTTCGTCACGGAACTGCCCCTTAACGTCACCTTCAAGGCCAATCGCCAGGAGGCACCGTGACCCTCGACCACAGCGACACGCAGGCCGCCGAGCCGCTCATGCCGCTGCACTGCGCCCAAGCCCTGCCCGCCGGTCCGCCGATCCTCACCACGCTGCGCACCGGCACCCCCGTGTGGCTGGTCCGCCGCCACGCCGACGTCCGCCAGGTGCTGACCGACCCGCGGCTCAACCGCGCCTCGCTCTTCGCCCCCGACGCTCCCGCCGTCACGCCCTACCCCAACCTGCTCGACGACCCCGAGGCCCTGCTCAACCTGGACGGCCCCGAGCACCAGCGGCTGCGCCGCACCGTGCAGCGCGCCTTCACTCCGCGCGCCATCGCCCGCTGGCGGCCCTGGGTCGCCTCGGTGGTCGAGGACCTGCTCAACCAGCTGACCGACGCCGAGCACCCGGTGGACCTGGTCGCGGCCTTCACCCGCCCGCTGCCGGTCGCGGTGATCTGCCGGCTGATGGGCCTGGACAACCTCGACCTCAAGCGGCTGGCCTACTGGAGCGACCACGCGCTGGCCACCTCCGCCTACACGCCCCAGCAGGTCCAGGAGGCGATGCAGGACTTCGGCGCCTTCGGCGCCGCGCTGGTCGCCAAGCGCCGGGCGGAGCCGGGCGACGACCTGATCAGCTCGCTGGTCCAGGCCGCCGACCAGGACGGCTCGATGACGGAGTACCAGCTGGTCATGCTCACCATCGGCCTGGTGGTCGGCGGCCACGAGACCACCATGACCTCGCTCGGCAACGCGCTGGTCTACCTGCTCGGCGAGGGCCGCGACTCCTGGGCCCTGCTGGCCGGCAGCGAGGAGCAGGCGGGCATCGCCGCCGAGCAGCTGCTGCGGGCCGTTCCGCTGGGCGACCGCGAGGTGCTGCCGGGCCAGCTGCGCCGGGCGGTGGCGGACGTGGAGATCGGCGGGGTGCTGATCCCGGCCGGCAGCGTGGTGGCGGCCGACACCTTCGGCGCCAACCACGACGAGGGGGTCTACGGGCCCGACTGGCGGGCCGACCTGTTCGAGCCGCCCTCCACCCCGCACCTGACCTTCGGCGCGGGCCCGCACCACTGCCTGGGCGCCTGGCTGGCCCGGATGGAGCTGGAGCTGGCCCTGCACCGGCTGGCCCGGCGGCTGCCCGGGCTGCGGCTCACCGTCGACCCGGCCGCCATCGAGTGGCGCCGCGGCCTGCTCACCCGCAGCCCGCTGACCCTGCCGGCCGCCTGGTGAGCGCCACCGGGCCGGAGCCGGCCGAACTGGTGGTCACCGTGGACCGCGCCCGCTGCGCCGGCACCGGCCTGTGCGCCGCCTCCGCCCCCGCCGACCTGCAGGTCGGCCCGGACGGCAAGGCGCACCCCCGGCACGAGCGCTCCACCGCGCTGGCCGCCGTGGTGGAAGCCGCCGAGCTGTGCCCGATGGAGGCCATCGCCGTCCACCACGCCACCACGGGGGAGCTCCTCGCCCCGCAGTGGTGAAGACACCGGGGCCCGGTCCGGTCCGGGGTCGGGCCCCACCCCGCACGGATACGCCGTTCGCGGACCCGGCGTCACACGTTCGCACTCCCTGTGGTGGCACGCACGCTCAGCACGACCGACCGTGGAGCAGGCACCCCGCCCCCGCAGAGAGGTCCACCCATGGTCAGCCCCGTCCCGCCGACCGAGGCCCGTCCGCCGCGCACCCCCGGGCCGAGCCGACGCACCCAGGCCGTGCTGTTCAGCGTGCTCGGCGCCGCTCTGACCGCCCTGCTGCTGGTCCACCAGTCCGAACAGCCCAGGTCCGCGCTCCCGCCGCGCCCCCCGGACCCGGCCCAGGCCCAGGCCGCCGCCTCCCCCACCGGGAAGCGGACCACCCCTGCCGTCCAGGTCCCCGACGCGCACCCGAGCCGCCTGAAGATCGCCGCGCTCAGCGTCGACGCCCCGTTCACCGGCCTGGACAAGGACGCCCAGCCGCCGGCCGACGACCCGAACCTGGTGGGCTGGTTCCAGGGCGGCACCGTGCCCGGCAACCGCGGCCCGGCCGTGCTGGTCGGCCGGCCGGCCACCACCACCGCCCCGGCGGTCTTCACCGCCCTGGGCACCCTGGCCCCCGCCACCACCGTCGACGTGGCCCGCGACGACGGCGTGACCGCGACCTTCGCCGTGGACAGCGTGGAGACCTTCGCCCAGGGCGCGCTGCCGGCCGACCGGATCTACGGCCCGACCGCGGACGCCCAGCTGCGCCTGATCACCTGCGGCGGCGCGTACGACGCCCAGCGCGGCGACTACACCGCCAGCGTGGTGGTCTTCGCCCACCTGACCGGCCTGCGGGAGACCTGAGGGGCCTTCAGGAGGCTCGCGGGGGCGCGCGCCGATCTTCCGTCGCGCCGACCGGACCGCCGCACTCCATTGACGCGCCGCCCCACCCGTTCCTAGCGTGACGGGACAACCGGCGCGCCACCGGGCGCGCCCCGCTGTCCACGGGGGACCACATGCGGCGCACCATCGGACTGGCCGTAGCGGCGGCCCTGCTCACCGCCTGCACCAGTACCAGCAGCACGCAGCACAGCACGGCCCGGACCGCTCCGGGACCGTCTCCGAGCACCGCGGCGGTCCCGAAGAAGACCAGCGAGACCTACGGCTGCCTGACGCCCGATCAGGCCGCGGCCGGCTCCTACTCGCTGCCGACCGGGACCGGCTCCCTCGACGCCTACCTGCGCGACCCGGGCGCCGATCCCGGCAAGGTCGCCCTGGTCTTCTCCCACCAGGCCGGCGGCAGCCTGTGCGACTGGCTGCCGCACCTGGACGAGTTCACCAAGGCGGGCTACACCGTGCTCGCCTACTCCTCCGTCGGCGACCCGCACGAGCTCGACCTGGTGCTGCGCTGCCTGGCCGGGCGCGGCACCGCGAAGGCGGCCCTGGTCGGCGCCTCGAAGGGCGCCACCGCCTCGCTGGTCGAGGCGGCCGACCCCCGGCCCCCGCTGCCGATCACCGCGGTGGTCTCGCTCTCCTCCCCGCTGGAGTACCAGGGCCAGGCCGCCGACAAGGCGGTCGCCACCGGCCCACTCCCCCGGTTCCTGGCCGCCGAGAGCGCCGACAGCCCGTTCGACGACGCGGCCCGCAAGCTGCACGAGGCCGCGGCCGGCCCCGTCAACCAGCTCAAGCTCTACCCGGGCAGCCGGCACGGCGCCCTGCTGCTCGACGACGGCGCCCTGCCCGACGTGCTCGCCTTCCTGGCCCAGTACGCCCCGCCGCAGGCCTGACACCCCCGATCCACGGAGGCACCCCGATGACCGACCGTCAGCCGGTTCCCGCCTGGCTCGCCGAGGCCGTGCTCTACCAGATCTACCCGCAGTCCTTCGCCGACTCCGACGGGGACGGGATCGGCGACCTGCCCGGCCTCACCGCCCGCCTGGACCACCTGGCCGAACTCGGCGTCACCGCGCTCTGGCTCAGCCCGTGCTTCGTCTCGGAGTTCGGCGACGCCGGCTACGACGTGGCCGACTACCTGACCGTCGCCCCGCGCTACGGGACCAACGCGGACCTGGCCGAGCTGGTCCGGGAAGCCGGCGCCCGGGGCCTGCGGGTGCTGCTCGACCTGGTCCCGGGCCACACCTCGCACCGGCACCCCTGGTTCCAGCACTCGGCCCGCACCCCGGGCGACGACCGCTACATCTGGTCGGAGCGGATCACCGCACCGGTGCACGCGTGGATCCCCAACCAGGGCCCGCGCGGCGGCTTCTACCGGGCCAACTTCTACCCGATCCAGCCCGCGCTCAACTTCGGCTACGCCCGCCCCGACCCCAGCGAGCCCTGGCGCAGCCCGGTCGACGCGCCCGGGCCGCTGGCCAACCGGGCGGCGCTGCGCGAGATCATGGCGCACTGGTTCGAGCTCGGCGTGGCCGGCTTCCGGGTGGACATGGCCTCCTCGCTGGTCAAGGACGACCCGGGGTACCTGGAGACCGGCCGGCTCTGGGGCGAGCTGCGCGGCTGGCTGGACGCGCACTACCCGGACCGGGTGCTGATCGCCGAGTGGGGGGATCCGGCGCAGTCGGTCCCGGCGGGGCTGCACGCGGACTTCTTCCTGCACTTCACCGGGCGGGCGCTGCGCTCGCTCTGGGACAACGGGACCGGCAGCCAGGGCCACTGGGCGCACGGCGAGCCCTGCTTCTTCGACGCCGCGGGCAACGGCGACATCACCGAGTTCCTGACGGCCTGGCAGCAGGCCGAGGCGGCGATCGACGGGCGCGGGCTGGTCGCGCTGCCCACCGCCAACCACGACTTCTCCCGGCTGGTCTGCGGCCCGCGCACCCGGGAGCAGGCGGCCTGCGCCTTCGTCTTCCTGCTCAGTTGGCCCAGCGTGCCGGTGATCTACTACGGCGACGAGATCGGCATGCGCTTCGTCCCCGGCCTGCCGGAGAAGGAGGGCAGCCAGTTCGGCACCGAGGCCCGCCAGGGCTCGCGCACCCCTATGCAGTGGGACGCCACCGCCGGGGCCGGCTTCTCCACCGCGCCCGCCGCCGAGTTCTACCTCCCGCTGGACCCCGACCCGGACCGGCCGGACGTGGCCACCCAGCGGGCTGACCCCGACTCGCTGCTGCACCTGGTGCGCCGACTGGTCCGGCTGCGCCGGGACACGCCCGAGCTGGGCACCGGTTCCCCGGTCACCGTGCTGTCGGCGGGTTACCCGTTCGTGTACCGGCGCGGCGCGGGTCACCTGGTGGTGGTCAACCCGCGCCGGGAGCCCGCCGAACTGGTGCTTCCCGAGTTGCCGGCCGCCGATCCGGTGCTGGTCAGCGGGGTCGAGCTGGTGGCCGGGAAGCTGCGCGCGGGCGGCTTCTCCTACGGGGTCTTCCGGGTCTGACGGCCCGCCGGTTCGGGGTACCGAATCGCCTCGGGTTTCCGTCATATTTATGCTGTCCGCAATGAGCGTCGACCGCCGCAGGATTCTGCGCACCACTGCCCAGCTCGCCACCCTGACCGCGGCCGGCGGGCTGCTCGCCGGTTGCGGCGAGGAGGCCGCCACCGGGGCGGGCCGGCCGCGCCCGGCCGCCTCGCCGAGCCCCGCCGGCAGCCCGGGTCAGGCCGGCAGCCCGAGCCCGGCGGGCAGCCCCGGTGCCGAGGGCAGCCCGAGCGCCTCCGCCGGCCCGACCGCGCCGGTGCTGCCCGCACTCGCGGCCGGCACGCCGGAGGAGGTGGTCAGCGGTCCGCGCGACCGCCAGCAGGTGGCGCTGACCTTCCACGGCCAGGGCGACCCGAAGCTGGCCACCGCGCTGCTGGAGGCGGCCGAGCAGCACGGCGCCCGGCTGACCGTGCTGGCGGTCGGCAGCTGGCTGGACCAGCAGCCGCAGATGGCCCAGCGGATCCTGGCCGGCGGGCACGAGCTGGGCAACCACACCCAGAACCACCTGGACATCTCCTCGATGTCACCGGACCAGGCCTTCGCCGAGATCAGCGCCTGCGCGGACCGGCTGAAGCGGCTCACCGGCTCGATCGGCCGCTGGTTCCGCCCCTCCGAGTCCCAGTACGCCACCACCCAGGTCAAGGAGCAGGCCCGCCGGGCCGGCTACGAGCACCTGCTCTCCTTCGACCTGGACCCGCGCGACTACCAGGACCCGGGCGCGGACGTGGTGCAGCGCCGGATACTCGGTGCGGTCAAGCCCGGCTCGATCGTCGCCCTGCACATGGGCCACCAGGGCACCGTGGACGCGCTGCCCGCGGTCCTGACGGCGCTGCAGCAGCGCGGGCTGAGCGCGGTGACGGCCAGCCAGCTCTGCTCCTGACGGCCCGCTGCGCCGACCCGGCGTCAGCGCAGCGGGTCGTCCTCCCCGTACGGGCGCAGCCGCAGCGTGCGGGCGTCGCCGCGGCGGATCTCCTCGGCCAGCTCGACCAGCTTCGCCAGGTCGTCCCGCCCGGCGTGGACGAACCGCCCGTGCAGCGCGTCGAACCGCCCGCGGGCCGCGTCCACCGCGACGGCCACCAGGTAGGGCAGGGAGTTCCACTCCTTCATCCCGGCGAACATCGGCATGCCGGCGGTCATCTCGGTGGCCACCGCCCCCGGGCTGATGTCCAGCACCACCACGTGGTGGGCGGCCAGCGAGTCGGCGATGTTGTCGGAGAGCTGGAGCAGCGCGCCCTTGGAGGTGGCGTAGGCGGTGTAGTGGCCGTCGGGGCGGACCGCGAAGCCGGAGTTCAGGTTGAGGATCCGTCCGCGCCGGCGCTCCACCATGCCGGGCAGCACCGCGCGCATCAGGTTGAACGGCCCGCGCAGGTTGACCTCCACCACCTGCCACCACTGGGCCGGGTCCACCTCCCACAGCGGCACCTCCGAGCGGTCGACCTGCCCGGCGTTGTTGACCAGCAGGTCGATCGGGCCCAGGTCGCGCTCGATGCTGCGCACCGCCTCGCGCACGGCGCCCGGCCGGGCCACGTCGGCGGTCACCGCGACGCCCTTGGCGCCCTCGCGCACGCAGGCCTTGAGCGTCTCGGCGAGGGTCGCCAGGGTCCGGCCGACCAGCCCGACCGCCATCCCCTCGGCGGCCAGCCCGAGCGCGATCTCCCGCCCGATGCCCCGGCCGGCCCCGGTGACCAGCGCCACCTGCCCCTCCAGCGTGCCGCTGCGCATCGTCCGTTCCCTCCACCGCGACCGGTTTGCGGGCCCAGCATGCGCCGCCCGTGCGCCCGAGCGCACTGGGCCGCACGGGCGAGGGTCGGCTCATCACCCGCTCGGCGCAGTGCCCGGTTGGCCGGGGCACCTGGCGCCGCGCCAGGTGCCAAGTAGTACGGTCGATCGACACGGGCGGCGACCCCGCCCAGCTGGAACCCCGGAAAGGCAAGTGAAGTGAGCGACATCGCGCGCGTCGGAGTGGTCGGTTGCGGTCTCATGGGCTCGGGCATCGCCGAGGTCTTCGCCCGGGCCGGGCTCGACGTCCGGGTCTCGGAGGCCAGTGGCGAGGCCCTGGAGCTCGGTCGCGGCCGGATCACCAACTCGCTGGACACCGCGGTCAAGCGCGGCAAGCTCACCCCCGAGGAGCGCGAGCAGGCGCTGTCCCGGTTCTCCTTCACCACCGACCTGGCCGACTTCGCCGACCGCGACCTGGTGGTCGAGGCGGTCGCCGAGCGCGAGGACGTCAAGGTCCGGATCTTCCAGACCCTGGACCAGGTGGTCCTGCGCCGGGACGCGGTGCTGGCCTCCAACACCTCCTCGATCCCGATCGTCAAGCTGGCCGCCGCCACCAGCCGTCCCGAGCAGGTGATCGGTCTGCACTTCTTCAACCCGGCCCCCGTGCAGCGCCTGGTCGAGGTGATCCCGACCCTGACCACCTCCGCCGCGACCACCGCCCGGGTCGAGTCCTTCGCCACCGAGGTGCTGGCCAAGGAGCCGATCCGGGCCCGCGACCGGGCCGGCTTCGTGGTCAACGCCCTGCTGGTGCCCTACCTGCTCTCCGCGGTGCGGATGTTCGAGTCCGGCGTGGCCACCGCCGCCGACATCGACAAGGGCATGGAGGCCGGCTGCGCCCACCCGATGGGCCCGCTGCGGCTGTGCGACCTGATCGGCCTGGACACCATCGCCTCGATCGCCGACTCGATGTACGCCGAGTACAAGGAGCCGCTGTACGCCGCCCCGCCGCTGCTCTCCCGGATGGTCGACGCGGGCCTGATGGGCCGCAAGTCCGGCCGCGGCTTCTACGACTACACCGCCAAGGCCTGACGCCCCGCACCGAAAATCGGCCCGGGGAGCGCCGCCGATCAGGCAGCATCATGCCCATGACTCCGATGCCTTCACTCACCCGGGCCGAGGCCGTCGAGCGCCACGAACTGCTCGACGTCCGTTCGGTCTCCGTCGACCTCGACCTCACCCACGGTCCGGAGGTCTTCGCCGCCACCACCGTGCTCCGCTTCGACTGCGCCCGGCCGGGGGCGGCGACCTTCCTCGACGTCAAGCCGGTCCGGCTGCTGCGGGTCGAGCTGAACGGGCGTCAGCTCGACCCGGCCGCGCTGGCGGGGGGCCGCTTCCCGCTCACCGGGCTGGCGGCCGAGAACGAGCTGCTGGTCGAGGCGGAGTGCGCCTACTCGCACACCGGCGAGGGGATGCACCGCTTCACCGATCCGGCCGACGGCGAGGACTACGTCTACCTGCAGTCCTTCCTGGACAGCGGGCCGACCGCGTTCGCCTGCTTCGACCAGCCCGACCTCAAGGCGGTCCACCAGCTCTCGGTCACCGCCCCGCCGCAGTGGACGGTGGTGGGCAACAGCCTGGCCACCACGGCCGGCCCGGGCCGCTGGTCCTTCGCCCCGACCCCGCCGATCCCCAGCTACCTGGTCACCCTGGTGGCCGGCCCGCTGCACTCGGTGCGCGCCGAGCACGACGGCATCCCGCTCGGCCTGCACTGCCGGCGCTCGCTCGCCGCCCAGCTGGACGCGGACGCCGCGGAGCTGTTCGAGATCACCGGGCAGGGCTTCGACCACTACCACCGGATCTTCCGTACCCGCTACCCGTTCGACAGCTACGACCAGTGCTTCGTCCCGGAGTTCAACGCGGGCGCGATGGAGAACCCGGGCTGCGTGACCTTCAAGGACGACTTCGTCTTCCGCTCCGCCGTGCCGGACACCGAGCGGGCGGTGCGGGCCATGGTGGTGACCCACGAGATGGCCCACATGTGGTTCGGCGACCTGGTCACCATGAAGTGGTGGGACGACCTGTGGCTGAACGAGTCCTTCGCGGAGTTCATGGCCTACACCGCCACCGCCCGGGCCACCCGCTTCAGCGACGCGTGGACCGACTACTCCGCCCGCAAGGCCTGGGGCTACGACGCGGACCAGCGGCCCTCCACCCACCCGGTGGCGCCCGAGTCGGTCGAGGACAGCGCCCAGGCGCTGCAGAACTTCGACGGCATCTCCTACGCCAAGGGCGCCTCGGCGCTGCGCCAGCTGGTCGCCTGGCTGGGCGAGGAGGAGTTCCTGGCCGGGGTCAACGACTACTTCGAGCGGTACGCCTTCGCCAACGCCACCCTGGACGACCTGCTCGGCTGCCTGGCCGCCGCGAGCGGGCGCGACGTGCACGGCTGGGCGGAGCGGTGGCTGCGCACCACCGGCGTGGACACCGTGCGCACCGACGGGGAGCAGTTGCTGCACAGCGCCTCCGGCGGCGTGCTGCGCCCGCACCGCCTGAGCGTGGCCCGCTACCGCCAGGCGCCCGGCGGCACCCTGGACCTGGTCGCGCGGGAGAACCTGGAACTGACCGGTGAGGTGGACCGGATCGAGCTGCGCACCGCCCCGGACGACCTGCTGGTGGTGAACGACACCGACCTCGACTACCTCAAGGTCCGTCTGGACGAGCACTCCTGGCGCACCGTGCGCGAGTCGCTGGGCGCGGTGCCCGACGAGTCGGCCCGGGCGGTGCTGTGGAACTCGGCCCGGGACCAGGTGCGCGACGGCGAGCTGGCGCCCGAGGAGTACCTGGAGCTGGTCGCCGCGCACCTGCCCGGCGAGACCTCGCTGCACCTGGTCCAGGCGGTGCTCCGGTTCGCCCGGGAGCTGGTCGTCGACCGGTTCCTGGCGCCCGAGCGGCGCCCGGCGGCCCTGGCGCTGCTCGGCACGGTCTACCGGTCCCTGCTGGAGCGCGGCGCGGGCGAGGGCGACCTGCGCCTGGTGGCCGCGCGCGGGCTGCTCACGGTGGCCGCGACCAAGGAGCAGGCGGCCGAACTCCAGGAGTGGCTGGCGGCGGGCACCGTCCCCGGCGGCCCGGAACTCGATCCCGAGTTGCGCTGGCAGCTGCTGCTGCGCCTGGCCGTGCTCGGCGCGACCGACGAGGCGCAGCTCGCCGCCCAGCAGGCCCTGGACCCGAGCGACCTGAGCGAGGAGGGCGCCACCCGCTGCCGGGCCGCGCTGCCCGACCGGGCCGCCAAGGAGGCCGCCTTCACCGCGCTCTTCCACGGCGGGCTGTCCAACTACCTGGCCGCTGCCACCGCCCAGGGGCTGTGGCAGCCCGAACAGGCGGAGCTGTTGGCGGACCTGACGCTGCGCTACTTCGAGGAGCTGCCCGCCGCCGCCGAGCGCGGCCCCGCCATCGCGGCGGTGCTGACCCGGCACGGCTTCCCCGCCTTCGCGGCCACCGGGGCCACCGTCGCGGCCGCCGAGGCCTGCCTGGCCCGCACCGACCTGACCCCGGGCGCCCGGCGCGGCCTGGTCGACCAGCTCGACGACCTGCGCCGCGCCGTCCGGGCCCGCCGGCTGCCCGCCTGACCCGACGCCTGACCCGGCGCCCGGCCCGTATCCGACCGGAGAAAAGTAGGAGGACCCGGGAGCGTAGCCAGCTCCCGGGCCCCTGTTTGCCGCCCAATTGCGCACACCAGCACGTTTAAGGGTCGCGGATCAGCTTGAAGTCGACGCGTTCTACCTTTGAACTACCGTGCCACGCAGCGGCACAGACAGGACTTGAACCTGCATTCGTCGACATTCGTCCGCACCCGGTCGATCCGGCGTTCGGCGGCGAATGCTGAGACTGGAGCGAGAGTCTGAGATTCAGGGGGCCTGCCTCTGCCTGGCTTGGGCTACCCCGGCCCGCATGGTGCCGGGGGGAGGATTCGAACCTCCACTGTGACCCCTGGTCAGCTTCAACATCAGTGTCAGCTTTTTCGCGCTTCTCAGCGCACCCGCCCGGCTCCCCGGACGGGCGATCACGGGGCTACCTGAACAGGTAGCCGAAGACGGCGTCCCCCACCCGCTGGTCGGTCACCTCGACCGAGTTGGCCTCCTCGCGGGCGAACTTGACGGCCTGCTGGAGCTTCTCGACCCGCTCCGCCAGCTCGTTCACCCGGCGGGCCGGGAGCGCGCCGGAGAACTTGACGGTGGTCCAGTAGCCCACCGGCACGTCCTCGTAGTAGACCTCGACCTGGGCCGGGTGCTTCTCGGTGGCCTCGGCCTTGACGTGGTTGCGCGGCACCTTCTTGGTCCGGATGGTGCGCACCGCGTCGGTCTTCCAGGAGTCGCTGGACGGGTCCAGGTTCCACGACTCGGAGGCGTCCAGCACCGGGAGCTTCTTCACGAAGGTGAACAGGTCGGTGAGCTGCTTCTCCAGGAAGAGCAGGTACGGGACCGGCACCTGGGCGAGCAGCACCTGACCGTCCACCACCACGTCGGCCCGGGCGTCGACGTTGGCCCAGTCCTTGGTGGCCGTCACGTCGAACAGCCGGGTCAGGGTGGCGGCGGTGGCCCGCAGGATGTCCTCCGCCTTGAGCTGCACCCGGGTGGACTCGGGCGGCAGCTGCTCGCCCTCCTCGTCCTTGGGCTGGTAGGTCCGGGCGATGCCGGCCAGCAGTGCCGGCTTCTGCAAGTCCTGGTGAGCCTGGGTCAGCTCCTGGAAGGACTTGGACTTGACGCCTTTTTCGACGGCGATGATCTGGTTCAGCTTTGCCACGCCGAGGACGCTACCAGCCCCGAACTCAGGTACGAAAGCTAATTGTTGATCGAGTAGCTGTCGCCGTAGGTCTTCCAGTGCAGCGGCGGGTTGAGGTCCAGGTTGCCGGCCTTGAGGAAGACCCGCTGCTCGGTGTCGACCCGGCTGGTGTCGTCGTGCGCGGCCTCGGTGAGCATGGCCGCCTTGCGGGCGTCCAGGAAGGCGTTCAGGTAGGTGGTCTCGTTGCCGCCCTGGGCGGGGGTCTTGGCGTGCTTCATCGCGGTGGCGCGGATACCGCCGAAGCTGGTGCTGTCGTTGCCGGGGCCGTGCATCACGATCGCGTCGTAGTAGATGAACTGGCCCAGCGCGCGCAGCCCGTCCTTCTCCGCCTGGGTGACGGAGGGGGTGAAGTAGACCCGGTCCCGCTCGTCGTTCTGCGCCTGCTGGAAGACCGGGTCGGCGGCCGCCTTCTTCCAGTCGTTGACGAACGCGGTGCCCAGGCCCGAGTGCGAGGCGCTGCCGTTGACCTTCTCCAGCGCGGGCAGGTACTTGGCGAGCACGTTGCCGGACTTGAGCGCGGTGTAGTGCTTCACCAGGTCCAGCATGTCGCCGGTGCCGGAGCAGAAGCCGATGATCCCGGCGGTGTAGCCGCGGCCGTCGCCGATGTCCTCGATGTACTTGTACTGCGCCTTCCAGTCGAGCGAGGAGTTCTCCGCGCTGGAGACGAGCTCCATCGCGATCTCCTTCTTGTGCGGGTCCGTGAGGTTGACCGTACCGGCGGCGCCGGCGCTGGTGGCGCCGGAGCCGGCCAGGACGGCGGCGGCCAGGGCCGCGGCGAGGACCGCACGGCGCGTGGGGGTGAGCTGCATGACATGCTCCTGCCGTTAGGAAGCTTTCCTAACGAGTGATTGAAGCGCCAAAACCCGGCGCTCCACAAGGGGGAGAACCGAACCTCCGCAAATGTGTGGACGGCACGAAGGAGGGCCCCGGCGAACCGGGGCCCTCCTTCTGACGGCGCGTCGGATGCGCTGCTACGCCCCGCGCAGCACCGCGCCGGTGCGCTGCTGGGCGGTGTCGACCGCCGCCGCCCGGGCGGCGGAGGCCTCGTCCGCGGTCAGCGTGCGGTCCGCCGCACGGAACCGCAGCGCGTAGGCCAGCGACTTCTTGCCCTCGCCCACCTGCTCACCGGTGAAGACGTCGAACAGCCGGATCGCCTCCAGCAGTTCGCCGGCCCCCTCGCGCAGCGCGGCCTCCACCTCGGCCGCCGGCACGGCGGAGTCCACGATCAGCGCCACGTCCTGGGTGGCCACCGGGAAGCCGGAGACCGCCGGACCCTCCACCCGCCGCTCGCCGTCGGCGGCCAGCGCGTCCAGGTCCAGCTCCATCACCGCGGTCCGCTCCGGCAGGTGCATGGCCTTGACCACCCGCGGGTGCAGCTCGCCGGCGTGGCCGACCACCCGGCCGGTGCCGGCCACCAGCAGCTCGGCGCACCGGCCCGGGTGCCACGGGGCGACCTGCGCGGACCGGGTGGCCAGCTCGACGCCCGCCGCTCGGGCCACCACGCGGGCCGCCTCGATCGCGTCCGCCCAACTGGCCTGCGAGCCCGGGCCCCACCAGCCGGAGGGCAGCCGCTCGCCGGCCAGCGCCACCGCGACGTGCCGCGGCTGCTTGGGCAGCGCGGCGTCCAGCGCGGCCAGCTCCGCGTCCGAGGGACGCCGGTCCACGGCCGGGCGCGGCGCCACCTTGGGCTCGGCCTCCGGCTGGAAGACGATGCTCTGCTCGAAGACCGCCAGGTCGGTGTTGCCCCGGCCGATGTTGCGCCGCAGCGTGCCGAGCAGGCCCGGCAGCAGCGTGGTGCGCAGCGCCGGCTCCTCCTCGTTGAGCGGGTTGACCAGCTTGACGGTGCGCCGGCGCTCGTCGTCGGCCGCCAGGCCCAGCGCGTCGAAGGCCGCGTCGCCGAGGAACGGGTAGTTGTTGACCTCGACGTAGCCGGCCCCGGCCAGCGCCACCCCGACCCGGCGGTGCATCCGCTGGGCCGGCGTCAGGCCCTGGCCCGAGGGGACCTGCGGCATCCGGACGGGCACGTTGTCGTACCCCTCCAGCCGGATGACCTCCTCGGCCAGGTCGTTGGGGTCGGTCAGGTCGGGGCGCCAGGACGGCGGGGTGACCTCCAGCAGGTCGGCGCCGACCACCGTGCACCCGACCTCCTGGAGCCGGCGGGTGACCGTCTCGCGGCCGTACTCGGTACCGGCGACCCGGTCCGGCAGGTCGGCGGCGATGGTGATGGTGCGCACCGGGTGCGGGGCGGCGATGTCGGTGACGCCCGCCTCGGCGGTGCCGCCGGCGATCAGCGCCAGCAGGTCGACCGCGCGCTGCGCGGCGGCCCGGGCCGCCTCCGGGTCCACCCCGCGCTCGAAGCGCTTGGCGGCCTCGGACGGCAGCTTGTGCCGCTTGGCGGTGCGGGCGATCGCCACCGGGTCGAAGTGCGCGGCCTCGATGATCACCTCGGTGGTTCCGGTGACCGCACCGGTCTGCGGGTCGGTGACCGGGTCGAGGATCTCGGTGCTGGCCCCGCCCATCACACCGGCCAGGCCGATCGGACCGGAGTTGTCGCAGATCAGCAGGTCCTCGGCGGACAGCTCGCGCTGCTGGCCGTCCAGCGTGGTGAGCTTCTCGCCGGCCTCGGCGCGGCGGACCTGGATCGGCCCGTCCACCCGGTTGCGGTCGTAGGCGTGCAGCGGCTGGCCGACCTCGAGCATCACGTAGTTGGTGATGTCCACGGCCAGCGAGATCGGGCGCACGTGCATCTTCTGCAGCCGGCGCTGCAGCCAGATCGGCGACCTGGCGGCCGGGTCGAGGCCGACCACGGTGCGGGCCACGAACCGGTCGCAGCCGACCGGGTCGGCCACCTTGACCAGGTAGCCGTAGGAGTTGGCGGGCGGCACGTCCAGCAACGCCGGGTCGGCCAGTGGCAGCCCGAAGGCGGCGGCGGCCTCACGGGCCACCCCGCGCATCGACAGGCAGTAGCCGCGGTCGGGGGTGACCGCGATGTCCAGCACCTCGTCGACCAGCTCCAGCAGCTCGATCGCGTCGGTGCCGGGCACGTACTCCGGCGGCAGCACGATGATGCCGTCGTGGTCGTCGCCCATGCCGAGCTCGCGGGCCGAGCAGATCATGCCGGCCGAGGTGTGGCCGTAGGTCTGCCGCGCCGCGATCGGGAACGGGCCGGGCAGCACGGCGCCGGGCAGCACCACGACCACCTTGTCGCCCACCGCGAAGTTGCGCGCGCCGCAGACGATCTCCTGCGGCTCGCCGGTGCCGTTGGCGTCGCCGACGTTGACGAAGCAGTGCCGGATCGGCTTCTTGAAGCCGGTCAGCTCCTCGATCGAGAGCACCTCGCCGACCACCAGCGGGCCCTTGAGGTCGCCGCCGAGCTGCTCGACGGTCTCCACCTCCAGGCCGGCCTGGATCAGCTTCTCGGCCACCTCGCGACCGGTGACGCCGGCCGGCAGGTCGACGTACTCACGCAGCCAGGAAAGCGGGACGCGCATCAGATCTCCACCCCGAACGGGAGCGTGAAGCGCACGTCCCCCTCGACCATGTCGCGCATGTCGGCGACGTTGTGACGGTTCATCAGGATCCGCTCCAGGCCCAGGCCGAAGGCGAACCCGCTGAAGCGCTCCGGGTCCACCCCGGCGGCGACCAGCACCCGCGGGTTGACCACGCCGCAGCCGCCCAGCTCGATCCAGCCCTCGGAGGAGCAGGTCCGGCACGGCCGGTCCGGGTTGCCCACGCTCTCGCCGCGGCAGACGAAGCAGAGCAGGTCCACCTCGGCGCTCGGCTCGGTGAACGGGAAGTACGAGGGGCGCCAGCGCAGCGGCAGCTCGTCGCCGATCAGCTTGGAGACCAGCAGCTCGATGGTGCCCTTGAGGTCGGCGAAGGTGATCCCCTCGTCCACCGCGAGGCCCTCGACCTGGCGGAACACCGGGGTGTGGGTGGCGTCCAGCTCGTCGGTCCGGTAGACCCGGCCCGGCGCGACGGTGTAGATCGGCGGCTCCTTGGCGAGCATCGTGCGGATCTGCACCGGCGAGGTCTGGGTGCGCAGCACCATGCCGGAGTCCGGCGAACCGTCGGCCGCGGCGACGAAGAAGGTGTCCTGCATCGAGCGGGCCGGGTGGTCCGGGCCGAGGTTCAGCGCGTCGAAGTTGAGCCACTCGGCCTCGACCTCGGGCCCCTCGGCGATGGAGTAGCCCATCGCCACGAAGGTGTCCTCGATCCGCTCGGCCAGCGTGGTCAGCGGGTGGCGGGCGCCGCGCGGGAGGCGGTCGTAGGGCAGCGTGACGTCCACCGCCTCCTCGACCAGCACCCGGGCGTCGCGCTCGGCCTCCAGCTCCGCCTGACGCTTCGCCAGCGCCTGGTTGACCGCGCCGCGGGCCTGGCCGATCACCTTGCCGGCCGCTGCCTTGGCGTGCGGCGGCAGCGCGCCGATCTCGCGGTTGGCCAGCGAGAGCGCGGAACGGTCGCCGGTGTGCGCGACCTTGGCCTGCTTCAACTCGTCCAGCGTGGCCGCGGCGGCAAAAGCCGCGATGGCCTCGTCGCGGGCGCGCTCGACCTCTTCGGGCTTCAATGCCTCGACCTCGACCGGGTCGTAGGACTTATTGGGTGCCGACATCTCGATGTTTTCCCGTGCTCCTGCTCGTCTGGAGTGGCGTTACACCAGGTCGAGTGTAGTCGCAGCGGTCCCACCGACCCGGTTCGGTCTCGCCCACCGGGCCGTCACGCATGGTGGTCACACCATGAAGTCGGGCACCCCGGTGGGCAGGATAAATCGGAACCTGGCACCGCCGCCGGGCGCCCGGTCGATCCGGATCGTCCCGCCGTGCGCCTCGACGATGCCCTTGACGATGTAGAGGCCCAGGCCGGTCCCGCCGCGCTTGGAGCCGCGCCAGAAGCGGGTGAAGACGCGCGGCATCGACTCCTCCGGGATGCCGCTGCCCTCGTCGCTCACGGTGACCGCCGTACCTTCCACGATCCGGGGCGGTGTCCCCGGGTGCTCCCAACTGGCCGGCTCCACGATCTCCTTGGCCGCCGTCACCTCGATGGTGACAGTTCCCTCGCCGTGCCGCACCGCGTTTTCCAGCAGGTTGGCCAGCACCTGGTCGACCTTGTCCGGGTCGGCCCACTGCTGCGGCAGGTCCTCGGCCAGCCGGATGTCGAACCGCTCCGGCGGCAGCCCGGCGGCCACCTTGCCGGCCACCTGCCGGCGCACCGCGGCCGCCAGGTCCACCACCTGCTTGCGTACCTCCAGCCGGCCCGCGTCGATCCGCGAGATGTCCAGCAGCTCGGTGATCAGCCGGGTCACCCGGTCCGCGTCGGCGTTGACCGTCTCCAGCATCACCCGCTTCTGACCGTCCGTGAAGCGCTCCCACTTGTTCAGCAGGGTGGCGGTGAAGCCCTTGACGCTGGTCAGCGGGGAACGCAGCTCGTGCGCCACGGTGGCGATCAGCTCGGCGTGCGCCCGCTCGGTGCGCCGCCGGGCCTCGGTGCCGCGCAGGGCCACCACCAGGGTGTGCAGCGGGCCGCCGCGCCGCTCGCGCAGGTAGGAGGCGCAGACCAGCACCTCGCGCCCGGAGCCGGGCAGCAGCAGGTTGCGCTCCGGCTGGCGGGTGCGGATCGCCGGCCCGCCGTACGGGTCGGTCAGCTCCCACCAGCGGCGGCCGTCCAGGTCCTCCAGCGGCAGCGCCTCGGCCAGCGGGCGGCCCAGCGCGGCGCGCGGGCTGATCCCGGTCAGCCGGGCGGCGGCCCGGTTGAAGGTGACCACCAGCCCGTCCCGGTCGGCGACCACCAGCCCGTCCGGCAGGTCGTCAGGATCCAGCGGCCACGCGGCGCCCCCCGCCCGCGGCGGATCCTCGCTGCCGACCATGGGTGTCCTCCCGATCCCACACGCCCTGCGCACCTGGCCCCCGCCGAATCCGACCCTAGCGCTCCGTGCCCGCAGCGCGACACCCTGCGGGCGAACGCTGTGCCCGAGCCGAGGCGTAGAGGCAGACGGCGGCGGCCGTGGCGAGGTTGAGGCTCTCGGCGTGTCCGTGGATGGGCACGCGCACCACCTCGTCGGCGAGTGCGCGGGTCTGCTCCGGCAGGCCCCAGGCCTCGTTGCCGAAGATCCAGGCGGTCGGCGCGCCCAGGGTGCCCTCGTCCAGCTCCTGGTCCAGGTCGCGCTCGCCCGCCCCGTCGGCGGCCAGCAGGCGCACGCCGGCCTCCCGCAGCCGGGCCGTCACCTGCTCGATCGGCACCCCCACGGCCACCGGCAGGTGGAACAGGCTGCCGACCGAGGCGCGCACCGCCTTGGGGTTGTACAGATCCACCGAGGCGTCGGTCAGCACCACGGCCTCCGCCCCGGCCGCGTCCGCGGTGCGCAGCACGGTGCCGGCGTTGCCGGGGTCGCGCACGTTGGCCAGCACCGCGACCAGCTTGGGCCGGCGGCGCAGCACCTCCTCGAACGGGGTGTCCAGGAACCGGCACAGCGCCACGATGCCCTGCGGGGTGACGGTGTCGCAGATGTCGGCGATCACCTCGTCGGTGGCGGTCAGCACCGGCAGGTCGGCCTCCCGGGCGGCCCGGACGAGCTCGGGGTGCCGCTCGGCGGCCTCCGGGGTGAGGTAGACCTCCACCACCGCGTGCTCGCCGCCGGGCAGGGTGCCGAAGGCCACCGCCTCGCGGACCGCCTGCGGCCCCTCGGCGAGGAAGCGGCGGTCCTTGCCGCGCTGGGCCCGCCGGGCCAGCTTGCGGGCGGCGACCACCCGCGGCGAGCGGAGCGAGCTGAGCTGGGGGATGTCGGTGCTGGCCATGGTTCGCTTCCTGAGGAGTGGTAAACGCCAGACCCGCAGGCTCCGACGGGAGAGCCTGCGGGTCTGCGGGTGCTACGACGATCAGGCGGCGTCAGCGGCGACCTTCGGCGCGTTGACATCGGCCGGCAGCGCCTTCTGGGCGGCCTCGACCAGCGCGGCGAACGCGCCCGGGTCGTTGACGGCGAGGTCGGCCAGCATCTTGCGGTCGATCTCGATCTTGGCGGCCTTCAGGCCCTGCACGAAGCGGTTGTAGGTCATGCCGTTGGCACGAGCGGCCGCGTTGATGCGCTGGATCCAGAGCTGACGGAAGTCGCCCTTGCGCTTCTTGCGGTCGTTGTAGTTGTAGACCAGCGAGTGGGTGACCTGCTCCTTGGCCTTGCGGTACAGACGCGACCGCTGGCCGCGGTAACCGCTGGCGCGCTCCAGGATGACCCGGCGCTTCTTGTGGGCGTTCACTGCCCGCTTGACGCGTGCCACTTCATTACTCCTTGGGTTGGACCACGGACTACTTCACGTGGTCCGTCATTCGAATAGGTCGGGAAGGATCAGCCGGGCGCCACGGCGGTCAGGCCGCGACGGGCGATCACTTGCCGAGAAGCTTCTTGATCTTCTTGGCATCCGCCGGGGCCATCTCGGCGGTGCCGGTCAGACGGCGGGTCAGCGTGGAGGGCTTGCGCTCCAAGAGGTGGCGCTTGCCGGCGCGCTCGCGCAGCACCTTGCCCGAGCCCGTGATCTTGAAGCGCTTGCTGGCGCCACTGTGCGTCTTCTGCTTCGGCATGTCGCCGTATCTCCTCGTCGGTCCGCCCCGGCCCGCGTGCTGCCACGCGGGCCAAGGCGCTGGGTGTTCTCCGGTCACCGGGGCGGGAGCCCCGGAACCGCGGTGGCCGGATCACTCAAGCCCACCTGAGCCAGTGGCTCAGGCGTCCTGGGCGACCTCGGCCGGCTCATCGGCCTTGGCGGCGGCGTCGCCGGCCTCGGCCTCGTCCTGGGTGGCGTCGTCGTCCGCTTCAGCCTCGGCGGCGGCGTTCTCGGCCTCCAGCGCGGCGTCCTCGTCGATGTCGTCGACCTCGGCGCCGTCGGCCTCCGCGGTCCGGCCCAGGCGCTCCGCCTTGCGGGCGTCCTGCGCGGCGCGGGCCTCGGCCATCGCTTCGGTCTTCTTCTTGTGCGGGCCGAGAACCATGATCATGTTACGGCCGTCCTGCTTGGCCGAGCTCTCCACGAAGCCCAGGTCCTGGACGTCGTTCGCGAGCCGCTGCAGCAGTCGGAAGCCCAGCTCGGGGCGGGACTGCTCACGACCGCGGAACATGATCGTGATCTTGACCTTGTCGCCCTGCTTGAGGAACCGGACGACGTGACCCTTCTTGGTGTCATAGTCGTGCGGGTCGATCTTCGGCCGGAGCTTCATCTCCTTGATGACCGTGTGCGCCTGGTTCTTGCGCGCCTCACGGGCCTTCATGGCCGACTCGTACTTGAACTTGCCGTAGTCCATGAGCTTGCACACCGGCGGCCGGGCGGTCGCCGCGACCTCGACCAGGTCGAGGTCGTACTCCTGCGCAAGCTCCAGCGCCTTGGCAAGCGGCACGATGCCGACCTGCTCGCCGCTGGGACCGACGAGTCGCACCTCGGGGACGCGAATCCGGTCGTTGATGCGGGGCTCGGTGCTGATGGGGCCTCCTCGGTTGCACCTTTTGCGATGCGGCCGTCATGCGGGCGGTCGCACGTAGTGGAATTCGACCACTGGGCGGGGCTTCATGCGTGCTGCGCTACCGCAGGCACCGCGGCACGCAAAAAGCCCCGCTCGATAACAAGCGGGGCTCCACACAACCGGAGGCGGCGCCCTACTGGGCGCTGCGGCGAGCGGGCCGTTGCCGACCGCTCGCGGACCGGGACCCGTCGGCCCGGGGGCCGACCAGGTGGGAGGTGGAACCTCCACTTGCTGGCCGGGCACGGTGAAATGCCAGGCCGGTCATTGGGAAACTCTACACCACTCTGGGGGCGCAGGTCGCCCGGTACGCTGCCAGGGCCATACCCCACCGTACGGAATGAGCCCCACCGTGAGCAGCGAGCCCACCAGCGCCGACCAGGCCCCCGACTTCGACGACCTGACCCGCGACATCGCGGAGGTGCCGGCGGTCGAGGTGATCACCACGGTGGCGGTCCACCTGATGAGCGCGGCGGCGGTCAAGTGCGGGCTGGCCGAGGGCGGCGAGAAGGACAAGGACCTGGACGAGGCGCGCAAGCTGATCACCGCGCTGGCCGGCCTGGTCACCGCCGGGGCGCCGGAGATCTCCAACTTCCACGCCGCCCCGCTGCGCGACGGCCTGCGCTCGCTGCAGCTGGCCTTCCGCGAGGCCTCGCTGGTGCCGGACGCGCCGGGCACCGGCCCGGGCGAGAAGTTCACCGGACCGGTCTACTCCTGAGCCACAGCTGCTCCGGGCCCGGCGGTTCGTGAGCTGCTGCTCCGGGCCCGGCGGTTCGTGAGCTACGCCAGGCCCCTGCGGTAGAAGGCGCTCCCCGTCGCGCCGGCGGGGAGCAGCGCGAGGTCCAGGCCGCGGGCCAGCCGCACCCGCAGCACCGGGTCGGCGGCCAGGGCGGCGGCCAGCCGCGGCGCCAGCTCCTGGACCGGGGCACCCTGGTCCAGCTCCAGCGCGAGCACCGCGTCCGTCTCGGTACCGGGCCGCAGCTCGGCGCCGGCCACCAGCGGCTCGGCCGCCAGCAGCGCCCGCACCGCGGCCCGCACGTCCGCGTCCTCGGCCGGCGGCTGCCAGACCCGGTTCTCGGCCACCGCGCGCATCCGGGCGCCGGTCAGCTCGTAGGTCGCCGGCCCGGCCGGGTCGATCAGCAGCACGTCGGCCCGCTCCGCGTACGCGGTCAGCACCGCCTGCGGGGCCGCCACCGGCGCCGGGCGGGCGTCCGCCTGCCAGGCGGCGAGGGTGGCCAGCGAGGTGAAGGCGGGCAGCGCCCGGCGCCCGTCCGGCGCCTGCAGCACCGGGACCGCCATGTCGCTGGTCTTCTCGTGCCGGTGCCCGTGCGCGTCCACCTCGACCTCGCCGAGCAGCGCCACGATCGGCACCATCAGCCGGGCACCGGGCAGCACCGCGAGCAGCGCGGGCTCGGTGGCCCGGTCGCGGGCGAAGTCGGCCAGCGCGGCGGCCAGCGCCGGGTCGGCGGTCCCGTCGTCACCTGCGAAGCCGGGGTCGGGAATGTTCTTGCGGTCCACCCGGCGAGCCTAGCCGTTGCAGCTGGGGGCGCCGCGCACAGTGGGAGGCATGACCGAGGTACTGCTGGCGGTGGGCACCGAGAAGGGGCTCTTCCTGGGCCTGAGTTACGGCCGCCGGGACTGGGCGTTCACCGGACCGCACTTCCCGATGAACGCGATCTACGCGATCGGCATCGACCGCCGGGAGGGCCGCACCCGGCTGCTGGTCGGCGCCGACAGCAGCCACTGGGGCCCGTCGGTGTGGCGCTCGGACGACCTCGGCAAGACGTGGAACGAGCCGGAGCGCCCGGCGGTGAGGTTCCCCGAGCACACCGGCGCCTCGCTGACCCGGCTCTGGCAGCTCCAGCCGGCCGGCCCCGAGGCGCGCGGCGTGGTCTACGCCGGGACGGAGCCGGCCGCGCTGTTCCGCTCCACCGACCACGGCGAGACCTTCGAGCTGGTCGAGCCGCTCTGGGAGCACCCGCAGCGCGAGCAGTGGGGCGCCGGCTTCGGCGGCCAGGGCCTGCACACGATCGTGACCGACCCGCGGAATCCGGACGCGCTGACCGTGGCGGTCTCCTCCGGCGGGGTCTACCGCTCGACCGACGGCGGCGCCAGCTGGGCCCCCTCCAACGCCGGTATCCGGGTCTCCTTCCTGCCCACCGAGTACCCGGAGTTCGGGCAGTGCGTGCACAAGATCGCACCGGACCCGACCGCGCCGGACCGGCTCTTCCTGCAGAACCACGGCGGGGTCTTCCGCAGCGACGACGCGGGCGCCCACTGGCACCCGGTGGAGACCGGGCTGCCGGCCGTCTTCGGCTTCGCGGTGGCCACCCACCCGCGCCGGGCCGAGGTGGCCTACCTGGCCCCGCTGGAGGCCGACTTCATGCGGATGCCGCCCGGGCGGCGGTGCCGGATCTACCGCACCGAGGACGGCGGTGCCCAGTGGCACCCGCTGGGCGCCGGGCTGCCGGAGGAGGACCACTACGGCGTGGTGCTGCGCGACGCGCTGCGCTGCGACGACGCCGACCCGGCCGGGGTCTACTTCGGCAACCGCAACGGCGAGCTGTACGCGAGTGCGGACGAGGGCGACAGCTGGCGGCTGCTCGCCTCGCACCTGCCGGACATCCTGTGCGTGCGCGCCGCGGTGGTGGGCTGAGGCGGCTGGGATGACGGCCGCCGGCGGTGACCGGGCCCACAACCAGGCCCAGTACGACCAGGCCCGGTACGACCGAGACCGGTACGACCGGGCCACCGCCCGGCTGGACGCGCCGCTGGCGGTCGTGGACCTGGCGGCCTTCGACGCCAACGCCGCCGACTTGGTGCGCCGGGCGGCCGGCAAGCCGGTCCGGGTGGCCAGCAAGTCGGTGCGCTGCCGGGCCCTGCTGGAGCGGGTGCTGGCCCGGGACGGCTTCGCCGGGATCATGAGCTTCACGCTGGCCGAGTCGATCTGGCTGGCGAGGGCCGGGTGCGAGGACGTGCTGCTCGCCTACCCCTCCGCGGACCGGGCGGCCTTCGCCGAGCTGACGGCGGACCAGGAGCTGGCCGAGCGGATCACCGTGCTGGTGGACGACCCGGCGCAGCTGGAGCTGATCGACCGCTCCCGGGGCGGCGGCTGCGAGGTGCGGGTCTGCCTGGAGCTGGACACCTCGCTGCACCTGCTCGGCGGCCGGGTGCGGATCGGTGCCCGGCGCTCCCCACTGCGCCGGCCCGAGGACCTGGCGGCGCTGGCCGCGCTGATCGCGCGCCGGCCCGGGTTCCGGGTGGTCGGACTGATGGCCTACGAGGGGCACGTGGCCGGGCTGGGCGACCGCCTGACGGGCCGTCCGGTGCGCTCCCGGGTGATCCGGGTGATGCAGGCCAGGGCCCGGGCGGAGCTGGCCCAGCGGCGGGCCGTCGCGGTCCGGGCACTGCGCCGGGTGGTCGAGCTGGAGTTCGTCAACGGCGGCGGCACCGGCAGCGTGCAGAGCACCGCGGCGGAGGCGGCGGTGACCGAGGTGGCGGCCGGCTCCGGGCTCTACCAGCCCCGGCTGTTCGACGACTACCGCTCGTTCCGGGGCCGGCCCGCCGCGTTCTTCGCCCTGCCGGTGGTGCGCCGCCCCGGGGTGGGCGTGGTGACCGTGCTGGGCGGCGGCTACCCCGCCTCCGGCGTGGCCGGCCCCGACCGCTCGCCGGTGCCGTACCTGCCGGCCGGGCTGCGCTACGACCCGCAGGAGGGGGCCGGGGAGGTGCAGACCCCGCTGCTCGGCCGCGCGGCGGACGAACTGGTGATCGGGGACCGGGTCTGGTTCCGGCACGCCAAGGGGGGCGAGCTGTGCGAGCGGTTCGCCGAGCTGCACCTGGTCAGCGGGGACCGGGTGGTGGCGACGGTGCCGACGTACCGGGGCGAGGGGCGGACCTTCCTGTGAGCCCGGGCCCGCCGCGTGGGCGGCGGGCCCGGGCTGACGGGGGGTCAGGTGTTGGTGCCGTCGCCGCCCGTGCTGCTGCCGCTGCCACCGGTACCGCCGGTACCGCCGGTACCGCCGCCGCTGCCCAGGCGCTTGCCGGTGAAGTCCTTGATCCCGCTGACGATGGTGTCCATCTGGGAGACCGCCGGCGCCTTGTCCGTCTGGTCGAAGCCGAGCCGGACCGCGACCAGGCCCTTGCCGTCGGCGGTCGGGAAGACCACCGACTCCACGGTGCCGTTGTTGCCCTGGCTCGCGGTGACGTCCCAGCGGACCAGGTAGCCGCTGCGGCCGGCCACGGTGACCGCCTCGGACTTGAGCTCCTGGTGCGACTTGCTGTTCGGGTAGGACTCCTCGGCCGCCTTGACGACGTCCGCCTTGGCCGCCGCCTGCACGTCCCGGCCGTCGACCTGGACGGTGTTCACGCCGCCGAGCGAGCAGGTGGCGTTGCTGTTGCCGGTGCCGCCCGGGCACTGGTAGGAGCCGATGGTCAGGTAGGCGGTGCCGTCGTTGGCGGTGCCGCCCTGCCACCCGCTGGGGATCGGCAGCGAGACGCCGTCGGCCAGGTCGATCGCGGTCTTGGCGTTCTTCCCGCCGCCGGGGAGGCCGGGCAGGCCGGGGATGTTCGGGAAGCCGTTGCCGTTGCCGTTGCCGCCGCCGGTTCCGGGCTGACCGTTGCCGTCGGAGGAGCCGCCGTTGCCGTTGCCGTTGGTGTTCCCGTTGCCGTTGGCGTTGCCGCGCTTGTGCGGCCCGAGGAAGCCCTTGGCCCCCACCGCCCGGTCGTTGCGGTCGTGGTGGTCCACCGCGAGGGTGACGCCGGAGCCGATCGCCAGGCCCAGCACACCGGCCACCGCCGCGGCCACCACCACGGGCTTGCGCAGCTTGGTCAGCAGCGAGGGCTTCTTCGGCGGGAGCGGTGCACCGTACGGGTACTCGGCGGCGCCCGGGCCCTCGGGTCCCTGCGGGGGGCCGGGTTCCGCGCCGGCGGGCTCGGTCGGCATCTCGGGGTAGCGCACCGCGCTCTCGTCGACCAGTTCGCCCTGGATCACCTTGGTGCTGTGCAGCACCGCGGTGTCTGCCAGGTCGGCGCCCTGGGCCGGCCGCGTCTGGGCGGTCCAGCCGGTGCCGTCCCACCAGCGCTCGGGCCGCGGGACGGTCGTGGTGTCCTTCGGGTCCGGGTACCACCCGGCCGGAATCTTCGCTTCGCTCACACCAGGAAATGTATGGGCCCGCGGATAAACGCGATATCAAGCGGAGCGGCGAATCGGCCGAATCCGCATGAGATTACGGTGAGAGTCGGTCGCCGGCGCGGAACGACAACGGTCACCAGTGCAGCCTTTGGATCTTTGTCCACTCTGGGGTTCACTTCCGTGCAGGGACCCGCCGCTTCGAGGAGAGGACCGCGATGGCCGGCCAGCACGATCACGACGACCATGACCACGGGCACGGTCCCGGCCACGGGCACGCCCACGCAGGCCACTCGCACGGGGTCGCCGCCGACGCCGACCGACGGTGGCTGACCAGTGCGCTCGCGCTGATCGTGGTCTTCATGGCCGCCGAGGTCGTGGTCGGTTTCGCCGCGAGCTCGCTGGCGCTGATCTCGGACGCGGCGCACATGCTCACCGACGCGGCCTCGATCGTGCTCGCCCTGGTCGCCATGCGGCTGGCCGCCCGCCCGGCTCGCGGCGGCTACACCTACGGCCTCAAGCGCGCCGAGATCCTCTCCGCCCAGGCCAACGGGGTCACCCTGCTGGTGCTCTCGGTCTGGCTGGGCTACGAGGCGGTCACCCGGCTGATCGACCCGCCCGCGGTGCAGGGCGGGCTGGTGCTGGTCACCGCGCTGGTCGGGGTGGTGGTCAACATCGCGGCGGCCTGGTGCATGTCGAAGGCGAACCGCAGCTCGCTGAACGTGGAGGGCGCCTTCCAGCACGTGCTCACCGACCTGTACGCGTTCATCGCCACGGCGGTGGCCGGACTGGTGATGCTGACCACCGGCTTCGCCCGGGCCGACGCGATCGCCTCGCTGATCGTGGTCGCGCTGATGCTCAAGGCCGGCACCGGGCTGGTCCGCGACTCCGGCCGGATCTTCCTGGAGGCCGCCCCCGCCGGGGTCGACCCGGACGCGCTGGCGGACCGCCTGGTCGACGCCCCGCAGGTGGAGGAGATCCACGACCTGCACGTCTGGGAGATCACCTCGGGCCAGCCGGCGCTCTCGGCGCACATCCTGGTCACCCCCGGCGGCGACTGCCACGCGGTCCGCCGTGAACTGCAGCGCCGCCTGCGGGACGAGTACCGGATCACCCACACCACGCTCCAGGTGGACCACGTGGGCGAGGACGACGATCAGGAACTCCTCCAGATCACCACCGCGGACACCCTCCCCACCGCCGCGGACCACTGCGCCGACTCCCACGGCCCCGTCCACCGCGCAGGCCCGCACCCGCACTGAGCCGCGGGCCGGGCCGCCGGTCACGGGTACCCCGGAATGCGGGGTGCCGCGGTGGTGTTGGCGTCGATCATGACGACGACTCCCCTCCACTACGCCGCCTTCACCACCGACCCCGCCGGCGGCAACAAGGCGGGGGTGGTCTCCGACGCCCGCGGGCTGACGGACCAGCAGATGCTCGCCATCGCCGCCGAGCTCGGCTACTCCGAGACGGCGTTCCTGGTGGCCGACCCCGCCCTCGGGGAGCGCGGGTACCGGGTGCGGTACTTCGCCCCCGCGATGGAGGTCCCGTTCTGCGGGCACGCCACCGTCGCGGCCGCCGTCGCCGTCGCCGAGCAGGACGGCCCGGGTGAGCTGGTTTTCGAGACCAAGGCCGGCACCGTCCCCGTCTCGGTCGCCCCCGGCCCGGACGGCGTGCTGCGCGCGACCCTCACCAGCATCGAGCCCGACGTCCAGGAAGTCGACCCCGCCGACTTCCAGCAGGCCCTGGCCCTGCTCGGCTGGCAGGCCGCCGACCTCGACCCGGCCCTGCCGCCCCGCTACGCCTACGCCGGCGCCCGCCACCTGGTGCTGGCCGCCGCCACCCGCGAGCGCCTGGCCGACCTCGACTACGACTTCGACGGGCTGGCCGCCTTCATGACGGCCCGTGACCTGATCACCCTGCAGCTGGTCTGGCGCGCCTCGGAGACCGTCTTCCACGTCCGCGACCCGTTCCCGGTCGGCGGCGTGGTGGAGGACCCGGCCACCGGCGCCGCGGCCGCCGCCTTCGGCGCGTACCTGCGCGAGCTCGGCCAGGCTCCCGCCACCGCGCTGCTGACCCTGCACCAGGGCGAGGACCAGGGCAGCCCGGGCGAGCTGCGGGTCGAGCTGCGCGCGGGCGACCCGCGGGTGCGGGTCTCGGGCGCGGCGGTGCGCCTGCCCGGCTGATTGTCACCGGGGTGCGGGATGATCGTGCGGTGACCCTGATGCTGCTCGACACCGCCAGCCTCTACTTCCGGGCCTACTTCGGCGTCCCGGAGTCCGTGAAGGCCCCGGACGGCACCCCGGTGAACGCCGTCCGCGGCCTGCTCGACTTCATCACCCGCCTGGTCCAGGACCACCGCCCTGACCAGCTGGTGGCCTGCATGGACGCCGACTGGCGCCCGCAGTGGCGGGTCGACCTGATCCCCTCCTACAAGACCCACCGCCTGGCCGAGGCCGGCCAGGTCGAGGAGGAGATCCCGGACGCCCTCTCCCCCCAGGTCCCGGTGATCGAGCAGGTCCTGGACGCCCTCGGCATCGCCCGCATCGGCGTCCCGGGCTACGAGGCGGACGACGTGATCGGCACCCTGGCCACCACCGCCACCACCCCGGTCCGGATCGTCACCGGCGACCGGGACCTGTTCCAGCTGGTCGACGACGCCCGCGGGGTCCAGGTCATCTACCCGGTCAAGGGCGTCGGCAACGCCGAGGTCATCACCGAGGCCGCCCTGCTCGACAAGTACGGCGTCACCGGCTTCGAGTACGCCGACATGGCCGCCCTGCGCGGCGACCCCAGCGACGGCCTGCCCGGCGTCAAGGGCATCGGCGAGAAGACCGCCACCCAACTCATCCGCGAGTACGGCAACCTCGCCGCCATCCGCGCCGCAGCCGCCGACCCCCTCTCCAAGCTCACCCCGGCCCGCCGCAAGAACCTCCTCGAAGGCGCCCCCTACCTCGACGTCGCCCCCACCGTCGTCCGCGTCGCCACCGACGTCCCCCTCCCCGACTTCGACCCCACCCTCCCCCGCGAACCCCTCGACCCCATGACCCTCGAAGCCCTCACCACCCGCTGGGGCCTCGGCACCTCCCTCACCCGCCTCCTCGACACCCTCGCAACCACCCGCTGAGAACTGACCCGGCCAACCAGGAGAACGTCTTTCCCGGGATCCGGGTCCCCCGAGGCGACACGGAGCAGTCGCAAGTCGACCCTCCCGCCGGCTGCCACATCGACGGCGAACACCTGGGGTGGTTCCAACAGGTCCTCGGGCGCACCGCCGCAGCAGGCCTGGGCGCCTTCGCGCGGTCGGCACGGTGAGCTGCACGGCCGCGAACCGTCGGTGACGGATGGGACGTGCTCCTGTGCATCGTTACAGCTGTGGCTTCCACTCCCTGACGATCCATCAGAAACAGCTTTGCGGCAAGCGGACTCGTCCATGTAGCCGCTGCTCAACTGACTGAAGTCGCCACCGCTGCAGCACAGTTCATTGAGAGGCCGGGCCCAGGGCGACTCCGCGGATGTCTGCTCACGCTCCAGAGCCGGCTGATAGCGGTGCTCGCCGGCCTGGAGGTCGACGTACTCGGCGCAAAAGGCTGCGATCGCGGTCCGGGGCGCGAGGGTTCCGTAGACAAAGGTGATCTGGCACCTAGCTGCCGAGCATCTTGGTGCCACTTCTGAAGCCGTGACATCGCCTTGCCCGGACGGCAAGCTCTACCTCAACAGCGGAAAGCGTCACAAGAACCGGGACGAGCTCCGCGAACCATTCAGGGCAGAGCACTAGCCATGAGACGGGAGAGAACAGTCGTGGCCCATTCGATAGGCATCCCCGCCGCAGGCGGGACCGTCACCACCTCGGGTTTCGACTGGGGCGGCGTCCACGCCGCATCACTCGAACGGAGTTGACCGGATCCCGTGCGCCTGGTCTCGGTGATTCCCATCTTTCCTGACCCCGGTGTCATCGCAGCTGACGGCTGAAATGGTCACCGATCTGATCCGGGTTCACCGCCAACACCATTATCGAGTGGAACACATCTGTACCGCGTCGACCTCCACCGATATTTCATCGCTGCCTCCGCGAACCGAGTTCACGGTTCTCCCGGCAATTTGAGTGCAGTCACAGCGGGAGTTTGAGAACCAGCTGCCGGCCACCGATCGAACCCCGCTGGCTGGACGGACACATGACGTCCATGCCACGGACTCCTCGGCCCCGTCCACCGCTGTCCGCGCGCCCTGACGGGTGCCCTGCCCCGGGTTGCGCCGGCGCCGGCGGGGTGGATCGACGCCGCGTGACCTGCCCCGAACCGGACGCCCCATCAAGGCGGCTCCGCGAAACGGCAGTTCGACGTTTCCGCGAAAGACCTGCTCCACACCCCGGCCGTGGCCGGGGCCGCCTCCGCCATTCCCCTTCCCCGAAAGAAGGCAATCCGCCATGCGCACCTTCGCCAAGCTCGCTGCCGCCGCCGTCCTCGCCGCGCCGCTGCTCCTCGCCGTCTCCGGAACCGCCAACGCCTCTACTCCGAGCGGTTGTTCCAGTGTCACGCAGATCGGCAGCACCGCCTACCTCAACGTCGGCGGCCAGACGATGGCGTCGGTGAAGCAGTACAAGGGCTGCGGCAAGAACTACTCCTACCTGTACGTGTGGGAGGGCTACCGCTCCTCGCACAGCAGCTGGGACGTGTGCGCGGCCATCGTCACCAACGGCGGTCACGACGTCCAGGACCCCATGTGCGACCACAACTCCGTGGAGCTGTGGTCCAGCGGCGCCGCCACCCTGTCGCAGTGCACCCAGGCCCTGGGCTGGACCGGGCTGGGCCCCATTCCCTACATCGCCGACGGCGATGTCGCCGTCAAGACCGACGTCCGCTGCTGACGGCCGGGCCCATGGCGACCGTCGCGGCGTCAGCGACGGTCACAGCGACGGTCACAGCGACCGGCGGAGCTGCTGAGTGCTGCCCGGCCGGGAGTCCTCCATCAAAGTCCTCGCCCCGCCTGCTGCCCGACACGGGACCAGGTCAGGGCTGATCCTCCACCGAACCCGAAGGAACCATCACATGGCATCCGCCACCAAGACCCGTAACGCCGTCACCCGAATGCTCGTGGCCGTCGCCGTCCTGAGCGGCCTGGTGCTGACCACCGCGCAGGCCCACGCGGCAACCCCGTCGGCGGCAACGCCGGCCACGACCGCCACGCTGCCCGCGGTGGACATGGAAGCCACCGTTCTGGCTGCCCAGATCGATCCCCGACGCGCCGACAACACCCTGACCCCCGGAGCCCACGACTCGGTCCTAGCCGTCGAGCAGGCCCTGGAGGCCCGTCACCTCCTGGACGCCCGTTGGGTGGACGGGTACTTCGGCACCACCACCATCACCGCCTACGCCGCCTTCCAGCGCTCCCTCGGCTACACCGGCCTGGACGCCAACGGACTGCCCGGCGCCACCTCCCTCGCCCTGCTCGGCCAGGGCCGGTTCACCGTCACCCACCAGATCGGCCCCGGAGCCAAGCTGCAGCGCGACGGATACACCATCAACACCCGCACCCAGAACATGCTCACGGCAGCCGAGAACATCCTGGGCTTCCACCTCACCCTGTCCCAGGGCTCCTACAACCCCGGCGGTGATCCCACGTCCGCCGGCACGCACGACGGCGGTGGCGTCGTGGACGTCAACATCGACGGGATGTCCACCACCACGCGGACCGATGTCGCCCGAGCCCTGCGCCAGGTCGGATTCGCCGCCTGGGTCCGCAACCCCAGCCAGGGCAACTGGCCGTGGCACATCCACGCGGCAGCGATCAGCGACACCGACCTGTCCACCCAGGCCCAGAACCAGACCGGTGACTACTACCTCGGCTTCAACGGCCTGGCCAACCACGGCGCCGACGACGGCCCCCGCATCCCCATCCAGACCTGGGAGCAGTACCAGCGCACCCACTGAGCGCAGCACTCACTGAGCGCGCGACACCTCCCAAGAACGCCTCAAGCACGCCTCACGCACGCCTCACGCACCCGCAGATGACTCACGAAGAGAGAAGACCATGAAGACCATACGCACCACGCTCGCCGTCGCCGGTACCGCCCTGGCCATGGCCGTTCCCCTGATCGGCGCCAGCTCCTCCCCCGCCTTCGCCGCCTCCCGCGACGGTGTCTGCGACAACGGAGAGTTCTGCTACTACTACAACAGCAACGAGGCCGGCTCGATCTCCGACTTCACCGACTCGGTCAGCAACCTCGGCGACACCGAGCCGACCTGCTACGACTTCAAGGGTTCCGGCGCCGGCCAGGGCCTGTGCGTCAAGAACAACGCCGCGTCGGTGTGGAACCGCACCGGGCACACCGTCCGCGTGTACTTCAACAGCGGCTACGCCGGCGCCAGCCAGGACTTCGCCCCCGGGGCCAAGGGCAACCTCAACAGCACCCTGAAGAACAACGAGGCCTCCCACCAGTTCCTCGGCAGCAGCGGCAGCGGCAACCAGTCCCCCGTCGACGACTTCGACCACGGCACCCGCGGCTTCGCCGCCGACAACTGCACCGCCTTCGCGGCGTACCGCATCGCCAGCCGTCTCGGCGTCCCGACCTTCAGCAACTCCTGGGGCGGCACCACCTGGGGCAACGCCGCCAACTGGGCCAACGCCGCCCGCAGCGCCGGCGTCACCGTCAACACCACCCCGACCGTCGGCGCCATCGCCGTCAACACCGTCCACAACCCGGGCCTCGGCCACGTCGCCTACGTCAACGCCGTGTACTCCGACGGCTCCTACGACGTCGAGGAGTACAACTGGAACAACGGCCTCGCTTACGGCACTCGCACCCACCTGCACGTCGACAACGTGGGGTCCGACTTCCAGTGGATGCTCCACTTCTGAGCAACCACCAGCAGGACATCGGCGCACCCCCGCCACGGACAGCCTGACCGGCGGGGTGATCCGGTGAGCGTGCAGGCCACGGCAGTGTGACGAACACCGCCGGAGCCGCAGCGGTACCCATCGAACGCCCCGTCGGGCAGGCGACCTTCCAAGTCGCCTTCGGCCGACGGGGCTTCGACGCGCCGCGGGCCTGAAGCGCCCGGGGCGGACCAGCTCGGCCGGCGTCAGACCGTCAGCGCGCCCTCCGCGCGGCGGGCCGCCTGCAGGCGGGCCGGGGAGACGCCCGCCAGGACGCGGAACTCCCGGCTCAGGTGGGCCTGGTCCGCGTAGCCGCAGGCGAGGGCGGTGTCCACCAGCTTGCGGTCGCCGCGACCGAGCATCGCGACCGCCCGGTGGAAGCGCAGCACCCGGGCCGAGGCCTTGGGGGCCAGGCCGACCTGTTCGGTGCAGCGGCGCACCAGGTAGCCGTGGCTCCAGCCGACTTCGGCCGCGATGGCGGCGATCGGCAGACTGCCGCCACTGCGCACCAGCAGCTGCCAGGCCCGGCGCACCTCGGCCGCGGGCTCGGGTCCGCCGGCCACCCGGGCCAGCAGTGCGCCGTCCAGCAGGTCGAACCGGGAGCGCCAGTCGGCCGTGGCGGCCAGCCGCTCCACCAGCCGCCCGCCGCCCGGGCCCAGCACGTCGGTCAGCTCGACCGCCCGGTTGGTCAGCTCCCGCATCGGCAGCCCGAACAGCCGGTAGGCGCCGAGCGGGCTGAACTCCACCCGGATCGCCTCCTGCCCGCCCGGGTGCTCCAGCAGCGCGGGCCGGTCCTCCAGCCCCACCACCAGCGAGCCGATCCGCCCGCTGGAGCCGCCGGCCACCCCCATCCGCTCCACCCGGCTGAACGGCGCGGCGAGGTTGAGCACCAGCACCGCGCGCCCACTGGGCACCACCCGCACCTGGTAGGGCGCAGGCGTCGTCTCGAAGTAGCCCGCGTAGCTGCGCAGGTAGGGCCGCAGCCCCGGGTGCCAGGGGCGGCTGACCCGCCACCGGTTCCCCACCCGGGCGACCTCCACGTCTGCCCCGGTCATGACACCTTCTCCCACCCAGAGCCCCATCGGTCCCCCTCCCCCTCGGTGTGCGCCAGGCTACCGGCAACCCACCGCCGCCGTTCTCACCCGCGCGGCCCGTGACCTCCCTCACATTCGGCCGAACTTCTGTGCCCTTTCCAGGGGTTCGCGCGTCAAAGCTTCGTGGGCAGTGAGACGGGGACGGACGGGGGCGGGATGACGGGCAGTCAGGGGCACGGTCGGCTTGGCGCGGCGGGGGGCGGACGCGAGCCCGGCCGACGGCTGCGGGCGGTCCGGGCGGCCGGGCGCTCGATGGCCTGCCTGGCCGGCGGCTCGGTGCTCGTGGTCAGCGCGTTCTCCTGGTACACCTACCGCGACCTGAAGTCCGGCATGACCACCTCGCACGCGATCGAGCAGGTGCAGCAGGCCGCCGCGGCCGACGGCGGCGCGCCGCCGCACCTGGACAAGTCGGTGAACCTGCTGCTGATCGGCCTGGACAGCCGGCGCGACCAGGACGGCAAGGACCTGCCCCGGGAGTTCGTCGCGGACGAGCTGAACGCCGGCAACAGCGAGATCGGCGGGTACAACACCAACACCCTGATCCTGATGCACATCCCGGCCGACGGCGGCACGGTGCAGGCCTTCTCGATCCCGCGCGACGACTACGTGGACCTGGTCAACGTGCCCGGCGGCCACCCGCTCGGCAAGGGCAAGATCAAGGAGGCCTACGACCAGGCCAAGTACTACGCCGAGCAGCAGCTGTCCCGGACCTACTCGGGCGCCGAACTGGAGCACCGGGGCCGCGACGCGGGCCGCGCGGCCACCCTGCTGACCGTGCAGAAGCTGCTCGACGTACCGATCGACCACTTCGCCGAGCTGAACCTCAAGGGCTTCTACGACGTGGCCAAGGTGCTGCAGCCGATCACCGTCTGCCTGAAGAAGGACGCCGCCGACCCCACCTTCGCCCGTACCGCGCGCACCCCGGGCGGCGGCTCCGGCTTCCACGGCACCAAGGGCGTCAACCAGCTCGACGCCTCGATGGCGCTGGCCTTCGTGCGCCAGCGGCACAACCTGCCCAACGGCGACCTGGACCGGACCCACCGTCAGCAGGCTTTCCTGGCCTCGGTCACCACCAAGCTGAAGCAGCAGGGCTTCTTCGACGACCTGGGCCGGCTGCGGGGCCTGCTGGACGCGGTCAAGCAGGACGTGGTGCTCGACGACCAGTGGGACATCCTCGACTTCGCCCAGCAGGCCACCAACCTGACCGGCGGGCACACCGAGTTCCGCACGCTGCCGATCGTGCGCTACGCGAGCCTGCCGAGTGCCGGGGACGTGAACATCGTGGACGAGGCGGCGATCCGGGCGACGGTGCGTCAGGTGTTCCAGGGCGGCCGGCCGGCCGCCTCCCCGGGCCCGTCGGACCAGCCCGCCGAGAGCGCGACCCCGGACCAGGCCCAGACCCCCACCCCGAGCCAGGCCCGGACCCCGGATTCCACCCCTACCCCGACACCGGACCAGTCCGCCAGCAGCACCCCGGCCGCGGACGAGGACCGGTCCGCCGGGGACTCCGTGGCGGGCGGCGCCATCCCCTGCGTCTACTGAGTGGCTTCCCAGTGGGCGGAGTTAGACTCCCCGAGCCCACCGTGCCCGCCGAACGGAGCTCCGCCGCACCATGACCGCCTACCCCGAGCTCACCCCCGCCTCCTGGGTCCGCCCACTGCGCAGCGTGGCGCGCCCCCGGCTGCGGCTCTTCCTGTTCCACCCGGCCGGCGCCGGCCCGCTGCTCTACCGGGACTGGCCGGACCGGCTGCCGGCCGACCTGGACCTGTGGGCGGTCCAACTGCCGGGCCGCGAGGCGCGCTTCGCCGAGCCGCTGCTGACCGACTACCAGCAGGCGGTGGACCAGCTGGCGGTGGCGCTGCGGCCCTACCTGGACCGGCCGTACGCGTTCTTCGGCCACAGCATGGGCGCGCTGCTGGCGCACGGGGTCGCGGTGGCCGGGCGGCAGCACGGTGACCGGGCGCCGGAGCGGGTGCTGTTCAGCGGTTGCCCGGGCCCGGGCTCGCCGGCCCGCCCGGACCGGTCCGCGCTGACCGACGCCGAGCTGGTGGCGGAGCTGCGGCGGATGGGCGGCACCCCGGAGGAGGTGCTCGCCGAGCCCGACCTGCTGGAGCTGCTGCTGCCGATCCTGCGCGCCGACTTCGCGGTGGTCTCCTCGGCCCGGCGCCCCGAGGGCCCGCTGCTGGACTGCCCGGTCACCATGCTGGGCGGCACCGAGGACACCGTCACGGTCGAGGAGCTGGAGCGCTGGCGGACCGTCAGCACCGGGCCAGGCTCGCTGCACGTGTTCCCGGGCGGGCACTTCTACCTGACCGGCGACTCGGCGCCCGAGGTGCTGGCCACCATCGCCGACGAGCTCGCGCACGGGGCGCTGGACGACTGAGCACACCCAGAAGGTTGTACAGCCATCTTCCTGCTGTTCGTTCGGATGTACCCGCGGGTAGCTACGGTTTCCGGCGGTCCGTCGCTCCGCGTCGGACCATCATCTGATTCCGTCTCAGGAGTACCCTCCATGACTCTGCGCCGTACTGCCGCCGCACTCGGCTCGGCCGTCGTTGCGTCCGCGCTGCTCAGCGGCACGGCCGTCGCTGCCGCCACCCCCGCCTCCGCGGCCGGCGGCTCGACCCTGTCGGTCCTGGCCTGGAACGTCGACCTCGGCACCGCCGCCGTCGACTGGAGCCAGAACGAGCAGGCCTCGACCCGCACCCCCGTGGTCGAGTCAATCATCCGTCAGCACAACGACGACGTGGTCGTGCTGGACGAGCTGTTCAACCACACGTCGACCGACGACATCGTCGCCAAGCTCGCCGACCTGTACCCGTACCACACTCCCGTGGTGGGCCAGACCTGCTCGGGCGGCGGCTGGAACGGCATCAGCGGCAACTGCTCCAACTCCTGGTTCGTGATCAACGGCGGGACGATGATCCTGTCGAAGTACCCGATCGCGGCCCAGTACGCCCACGTCTACACCGCGTCCACCAGCGGCACCTGGGACTACAACGCCAACAAGGGCGCCGTGCTGGCCAAGATCAACAAGGGCGGCGTGCAGACCTGGGTGGCCGGCACCCACCTGCAGGCCGACCAGGACGGCACCTCCACCAACACCACCCAGGCCACCCGGCTGGCCCAGCTGGGCGAGGTCAAGTCCTGGGTGAACGGCATCGTGGGCAGCTCCGCCCCGGTGCTGTTCGGCGGCGACCTGAACGTGGAGTACTACCACGGGCAGTCCCGCGGCGACTACGCCAACGCGCAGGCCGCGGTCGGCGGCGTGCTCGGCACCCCCGCGCTCGACCCGGCCCAGACGCTGACCACGATGGACTGCACCGTCTCGGCCTGGTGCCAGTACATGGCGGGCGTGGAGACCTTCCCGGCGGACTACCGGGACGACCTGGACTACCTCGGCTACCTGAACGCGCCGGGCCGCCCCGCCCCGGTCGCGCTGCCCAAGGTGACGGCCGACCTGGACCCGCAGGCGGGCTGGACCGCCGGCCTGCTGGACACCAGGTCGCCCAGCGACCACTACCCGGTCGAGGCCACCTTCCAGCTGGGCTGACGCCCGGTCAGGGTCGGCCCCGGGGGACCGCGGTCCCCCGGGGCCGACCCGTCGCAGCGGTACCGGCTCAGGCCACCGACGAGTAGGCGATGATGCCGCGCCGCAGCGCGTCCACCGCCTTGCGGGCGGTGCTGCGCAGCTGCGGGTCCTCGGCCGCCGCGTCCTGGATCTGGCCGAGCACGTCGATCAGCTGCTTGGTCCACCGGACGAAGTCGCCGGCCGGCATCTCGGCGTCCCGCAGCACCTGGTCCAGGCTGTGGCCCAGCGCCCAGCGGTAGGCGGCCCAGGCGAACCCGAGGTCCGGCTCGCGCTGGCCGACGCCCTCCGCGGTGTTGATCCGGTGCTGCTCCTCCAACGCGTCCAGGTGGCCCCAGATCCGCACCATCCGGCCCATCGCGTCCTTGGCCTTGCCCTCGGGCAGCCTGGGCGAGGCCGCGTCGTCCGCCTGCCGCGCCTCGTACACCAGGGCCGAGGCGCAGGCCGCGAGTTCGGCGGCGGCCAGGTCGTCCCAGACGCCCTCGCGGATGCACTCGGAGGCCAGCAGGTCCAGCTCGCCGTAGAGCCGGCCGAGCCGCTTGCCGTCGTCCGTCACGGTGTCGCCATGGAGGTAGCCCAGGTCGGTGAGCAGCCCGCACACCCGGTCGAAGGTGCGCGCGATGGTGTGGGTGCGCGAGCGCATCTTGCGCTCCAGCACGTCGGTGTCCCGGTGCAGGCGGTGGTACCGCTCGGCCCACCGGGCGTGGTCCTCGCGCTCGGCGCACCCGTGGCAGGGGTGGGCCCGCAGCGCGGTGCGCAGCCGGGCCAGCTCCGGGTCGTCGGCCGCGGCCGCGCGGGACTTGTGGTACCGCTCCGGCTCCAGGTGGCCGGCCTTGGTGCGCAGCGCGGAGGCCAGGTCGCGCCGGGACTGCGGGGAGCGCGGGTTGAAGGACTTGGGGATCCGCACCCGGTCGAGCGCCGTCACGGGGTGCGGGAAGTCGATCATCGCCAGCCGCTTGACCTGCCGCTCGGCGGTGAGCACCACCGGGCGCGGCCCGTCCTGGAAGTCCGGGTGGCGCGGGCCGCCGCGCGGGGAGCGGCTGACCGGCGGCAGGCCCGGGTCCAGCACCAGCGCCAGCCCGGCGAACTTGCCGGTCGGCACATGGATCACGTCGCCCGGCCTGAGCGCCTCGATCGACTCGACCGCGGCGGCCCGGCGCTGGCTGCTGCCCTCGCGGGCCAGCTCGTTCTCCCGGTCCTTGAGCTTGCGGCGCAGCTCCATGTACTCGGTGAAGTCACCGAGGTGACAGGTCATCGCCTCCTGGTAGCCGGCCAGGCCCTCCTCGTTCTTCTGCACCTGGCGGGCCACCCCGACCACCGAGCGGTCGGCCTGGAACTGCGCGAACGACGTCTCGAGCAGCTCGCGCGAGCGGTGCCGGCCGAACTGGGCGACCAGGTTGACCGCCATGTTGTAGGACGGCCGGAACGAGGACCGCAGCGGGTAGGTGCGGGTGCCGGCCAGGCCGGCCAGCGCCTCCGGGTCGAGCCCGCGCTGCCAGAGCACCACGGCGTGGCCCTCGACGTCGATGCCGCGGCGCCCGGCCCGGCCGGTGAGCTGGGTGTACTCACCGGGGGTGATGTCGGCGTGCGCCTCGCCGTTCCACTTGACCAGCTTCTCCATGACCACCGAGCGGGCCGGCATGTTGATGCCGAGGGCCAGCGTCTCGGTGGCGAAGACCACCTTGATCAGGCCGCGCAGGAAGAGCTCCTCGACGACCTCCTTGAACCGCGGCAGCATCCCGGCGTGGTGGGCGGCGACGCCGCGCTCCAGCGCGTCCAGCCACTCGAAGTAGCCGAGCACGTGCAGGTCCTCGTCCGGGATGGCCGCGCAGCGGTCCTCCACGATCGAGCGCACCTGCAGCCGCTCGTTCTCCCCGTTCAGCCGCAGGCCGGAGTGGAGCACCTGCTGCACGGCGGCCTCGCAGCCGGCCCGGCTGAAGATGAAGGTGATCGCGGGCAGCAGGCCCTCGGCGTCCAGCCGCTCGATCACGTCCGCCCGGCCCGGGGTCCAGACCCGGCTGGGCCGGCCGTTCGGCAGCGAGCGGCCGCGGCCGCGGCCGGCGAACCGCGGGTTGCGGTCGGCCTCGGAGCGGGCCAGCCGGACCAGCTCGGGGTTGACCGCCTTGGCGGGGTTCTTCTGGTTGCCCTTGGGGCGCCCGTCCACGTCCGGGTTGGAGAAGAGGTCGTACATCCGGTTGCCGGCCATCACGTGCTGCCACAGCGGCACCGGGCGGTGCTCGGCGACGATCACCTTGGTGCCGCCGCGCACGGTGTCCAGCCAGTCGCCGAACTCCTCGGCGTTGGAGACGGTGGCGGAGAGCGAGACCAGGGTGACGGACTCGGGCAGGTGGATGATCACCTCCTCCCAGACCGCGCCGCGGAACCGGTCGGCGAGGTAGTGCACCTCGTCCATCACCACGTAGCCGAGGCCGCCGAGGGTCTGCGAACCGGCGTAGAGCATGTTGCGCAGCACCTCGGTGGTCATCACCACCACGGGGGCGTCGCCGTTGACCGAGTTGTCGCCGGTGAGCAGGCCGACCTTGTCAGCGCCGTAGCGCTTGACCAGGTCGGCGTACTTCTGGTTGGAGAGCGCCTTGATCGGCGTGGTGTAGAAGCACTTGCGCCCGGCGGCCAGCGCCAGGTGCACGGCGAACTCGCCCACGATGGTCTTGCCCGAGCCGGTGGGCGCGGCGACCAGCACGCCCTCGCCACCCTCCAGGGCCTGGCAGGCCTCCAACTGGAACGCGTCCAGCGGGAAGTCGTACAACTGCCGGAAGCCGTACAGCGCCGTGGCCTGCTCCTGGCTGCGGCGACGCGCGGCGGCATAGGCCTCGGCGGGGCTGATCTCGTCCTCGGACAGGGCGCTGCTCCTGGTCTGGGGGTCCTGCTGCTGTGTCATCTCAGCCTGAGGTTACCCGGCAGCACCGACATTGATCGCACCGTTTTCCCCGTTCTACCGCAGTCAGGACCGGTCGCTTGCGATCCTTGGCGGTCGACTTCGCACAGCTGTGATCATTCGTCAACCCACCGTGACCGCGCTGCCTACAGTCGTGGCAATCCCACCGATTGGAGCTGTGCAATGGCGAACCTGGAGACCTCCCTCAAGGAAGCGATGACCATCGAAGGGGCGGTCGGGGTGGCCCTGGTCGACTACGGCAGCGGCATGGCGCTGGGTTCGCTCGGCGGCGAGGGCGAGCTGGACCTGAACGTGGCCGCGGCCGGGAACACGGACGTGGTGCGGGCCAAGATGCGCACCATGGAGCTGCTCAACCTGCACGACAACGAGATCGAGGACATCCTGATCACCCTCACCGGGCAGTACCACCTGATCCGGCCGCTGACCAAGCAGACCGGCCGGGGGCTCTTCCTCTACCTGGCGCTGAACCGCGGCCGGGCCAACCTGGCGATGGCCCGGCACCAGCTGCGGACGATCGAAGCGGTACTGGAGATCTGACGGCTCGCCGCACTCAGGATCCGAGCACTCCCCGGAGCCCCTCGGCCAGCCGCTCGTACTCCGCGGGGCGGTTGTAGACCTGGGCGCTGATCCGCAGCACCCCGCCCCCGGCCCACGGCCGCACCGCGATCCTGGTCCCCAACTGCTCCAGCACCGCCGCCATCAGCGGCCGCACCTGCTCCTCGCGCTCGGCCGTGCCCGCGGGCAGCCGCACCGCGCGCATCGACACCCCGGGCGAGGCCGGCAGGGCGACCAGGCCCGCCCGCTCCACCAGCAGCGCCTGCCCGTAGGCGGCCAGCCGCTCGTTGTGCTCGCGCACCCGGGACACGCCCAGCCGGGCCAGCAGCGCCAGGCCCGCCGGTGCGGCCAGCCAGCCGGTGTAGTCCGCCGTCCCGCGCCACTCCACGTTGCCCGGGTAGCCGCCCTCGTGCTCCCAGGAGTAGGTCAGCGGCCGCACCCGCGCGCGCCACTTCGGGGCCACCGCCAGCACCGCGGTCGGGCGCGGCGCGAAGGCCCACTTGTGCAGGTTCCCGAACCAGAAGTCGGGCCCGCCGACTTCCTGGTCCAGCTGGGAGTCCAGGTGGGAGTCGAGCATGCCGGGCGCGTGGGCGGCGTCCACCAGGGTGATCACGCCGCGAGCGGCCAGCGCGGCCACCAGCTCCCGGGTGGCGAACTCGCGCGCGGTGGGCGAGGTGATCCGGTCCAGGACCACCGCCCGGGTGCTCGGGCCCAGCGCCGCCAGCACCGCCGCGCCCGGGTCGACCGCGTCCAGCGCGACCGGGACGGTGCGCATCGTCGCCCCGCACTCGGCGGCCCGGCGCTCGACGGCCCGGTTGACCACCCCGTACCCGTGGTCGGTGACCAGGATCTCCTCGCCGGGCCCGAACGGGATGCTGTCCAGCGCGACCGCCACGGCCTCGGTGACGTTGCTCAGCAGGGCCAGCCCCGCCGGGTCGGCGCCGAGCAGCGGGGCGATCGCGGCGCGGGTCTGCGCGATCCGCCCGGGCAGCTGGAGGAAGAACCCGTCCGGGTCCGCCTCCTGCTCGGCGCGCAGCGCCGCCTGGGCCTGCCGCACCTCGTCGGGCACCGCGCCGTAGGAGCCGTGGTTGAGGTGGGCCACCGCCGGGTCCAGGGCGAACAGCTCGGCGGCTCCGGGAATCGGGTCCGGCAGATCCATTGAAGTGTGACATTTCACACCGCATACTCTACCGGTGACCGATCTCGATGAACAGTTTCTCGCGCTCAGTGCCGCCAGCGGAAGGTTCAGCTACGGTGCGCCGCGCGCCTTCAGCTTCGCCGCCGACGGCTCCCGCCTCCTCTTCCTGCGCTCGGCCGGGCCGCGCGACCCCTTCGACCGGCTCTGGGAGCTGGACCCGGCCACCGGCCAGGAGCGCCTGCTGGCCGACCCCACCGCGCTGGTCACGGGCCGCACCGGCGACCGGGACGAACTGCCGGTGCTGGAACGCCGGCTGCGCGAGCGCAGCCGGCTGGTCGCCCGCGGCATCGGCAGCTTCGCCGCCACGCCGGACGCGCGGACCGCCGTCTTCGCGCTGGACGGGCGGCTGTTCCGGGTCGCGGACGGCGCCGCCGAGGAACTGCCCACGGCCGGACCCGCCTTCGATCCGCAGCCGAGCCCCGACGGCTCGGTGGTGGCCTACGTGACCGCCGACGCGCTGCACCTGACCGGCCGGGACGAACCGCTCAGCCCCGCCGACGGCGCGCGCTGGGGCGTGGCGGAGTTCGCCGCCGCCGAGGAGCTCAACCGCCACCACGGGCACTGGTGGGCGCCGGACGGCCGGTCGGTGCTGGCCGCCCGGGTCGACGAGTCGGCCCTGCCGCTGCGCTGGTTCGCCGACGCCGCCCACCCCGAGCGCCCCGCCGAGTCCTTCGCCTACCCCCTGGTGGGCGGGGCCAACGCGGACGTCCAGCTCTGGGTGCTCGGCCTGGACGGCGGCCGGGTCCGCCTGGACTGGGACGCCGAGCGCCACCCGTACCTCTGCGCCGCCGAGTGGGACCGCGCCGACGAGATCCTGCTCACCGTCGCCGACCGGCTGCAGCAGACGGTGCTGCTGCTGAGCGCCGACCCCCGGACCGGCAAGACCGTCGAACTCTCCCGTACCCGCGACGAGTTCTGGGTGGACGACGTGCCCGGCACGCCCGCCCGGCTGACCGGGGGCCGACTGCTCACCGCCACCGACACGGCCGACGGCGCGGCGCGCGGGCTGGCGGTGGACGGGCGGGTGGTGACCCCGTCCACGCTCCAGGTGCGGCGGGTGGTCGGGCGGTTGGGCGAGAAGCTGCTGATCGAGGCCGGCCAGGGGGACCCGGCGGACCAGCAGGTCTTCGCCCTCGACCCGGCGGACGGCACGCTCGAGGAGCTCAGCGAGGGTCCCGGCGTGCACGCGGCGCTGGCCGGCGGGGCGCACGTGCTGCTGGTCTCCGCGACCCCCGAGGGGATCCGCCGCCGGATCCTCGGCACCGGGATCGAACTCGCCGACCTCGCCGAGCCGTTCCCCTACCTGGTGCGCCCGAAGCTGGCCCGGGTCACCGAACTGGGCCTGCCCACGGCCGTGGTGTACCCCCGCGCGCACGTGGCCGGGCGCAAGCTTCCGGTGCTGCTGGACGTCTACGGCGGGCCCGGTTACCAGGCGGTGGCCAACGAGCCGCGGCGCTGGCAGCTGCGGCAGTGGTGGGCCGACCAGGGCTTCGCGGTGGTGACCACGGACAACCGGGGGACGCCGTTCGTGTCGCCGTCCTTCACCCGGGCCATGTTCCGGGGCTTCTCCAAGGTCACCCTGGAGGACCAGGTGGCAGCCCTGCACGCGCTGGCCGAGCGGGAGCCGGACCTGGACCTGGCCCGGGTCGGGGTCCGCGGCTGGTCGTACGGCGGGTACTTCGCCGCGATGGCGGTGCTGCGACGCCCGGACGTGTTCCACGCGGCCTCGGCCGGGGCCGGACCCACGGACTTCCGGTGCTACGACACCGCCTACACGGAGCGGTACCTCGGCCTGCCGGCCGAGAACGCGGCCGGCTACCTGGCGGACTGCCTGCTGCCTGATGCTCCGTCACTCTCTCGGCCGCTGCTGCTGATCCACGGCCTGGCGGACGACAACGTGCACCCCTCGCACACGCTGCGGCTGTCGCAGGCCCTGCACCGGGCGGGCCGCCCGCACAACCTGCTCGCACTCCCGGGCATCACCCACCTGACCCCGTACGGGGCGAACGAGCGCATCGTGAGCGCCGAACTCGCGTTCCTGCGGGAGGCCTTGGGCTGACGGCGCCCCGCGGGCGGGCCCGTCCCCGCAGGGGAGGCGGGCCCGCCCGCGCGAGGCCATGCCGCCCCCCTACCGCGTCAGCGTCAGCAACCCGCCCCGGGGGACCCGGACCTGGAGGGTGTCGCTCCGGACCGTGGTGCGGGTCAGGGTGGCTCCGGTCGGGTCCTGGACCAGGAGGGTGGTGGGGCCGAGCGGCTGCGGGAAGCCGAGGTGCACCAGGGGGTCCGGGTCCGCGTTCGCCACCAGGAGCAGGCTCCAGTCCCCGTCCCCCGCGATCGGCACCGGCCCGTACCGCCCGTACGCCCGCTGCGCCCCGAGCGAGGCGGACAGCAGCGGGTACCCGAGGTCCGGTCGGTGCGCGCGGAACTCGCCCTTCTGCAACAGGTCCACGTACTGCCGGCTGACGGAAAGCCAGAACCGCAGGGCGGCCAACTGCTCCTCGCGCTGCACACCCAGGTCCACCGAGACCTGCACGGTGGCGAACAGCACGTTCTGGATCAGCGCCGCGATCCCGGCCGGCGACTCCGCGGGATGCCAGGTCAGCGGGTCCGCGTGCACGGCCAGTGGCCCGGCGGTCAGCCGCAGGTCGGCGGTGCGCTGGCGGTTCTCGGCCGCGTTGTGCGGGCAGTCGGTGGCCCGCACCATGGTCGCGTAGGGCCACAACCCGGGACCCACGTACGGCTGCCGGTGCTCGATCAGCAGGCCGGGCGGCAGCGCCCTGGCCAGCTCGGCGAGCAGCTGCCGGATCGCCGCCGCGTCCCCGCCGTAGCGCGCGAAGGTGTCGACGAAGTCCACCTTCAGGCCGTCCAACCCGTACTCCTCGACCAGGACGGCCAGCCGCGCCACCAGGTGCGCCCGCACCCCGGGTACCGCGGGGTCGAGCACCGAGGTCTCCAACTCCTCGCGGTACTCAAGCCGTTGCTTCCCGAACCGCTGTCCGGCCGCGCTCCGGTCGCCGGCGAACGGCGGGGCGCACCACAGCAGATAGGCGAGGCCCAGCCCCTGCACCCCTGCCACGTGCGCGGCGAAGTCCGGGAAGGCGGGCTCCCAGTCGCCGGTGGTGGCGTAGGAGCGGGAGGTCTCCGCCGTCTGCCATCCGTCGTCCACGATCAGCCCGGTGAACCCGAGCGGCGCGGCCAGCGCGGCCAGCCGCTCCACCTCCCCGGCGGTGATCTCCAGGTGCCGCGCGTACCAGGTGCAGAAGACCGGCTCGAAGGCACCGGCCGGCACCTCGATCGCCGACCCGTGCGACGAGGCCCACCACCGGGCCATCTCCTGCACCGCATCGCTGAACTGACGGCCACTCAGATCCAGCCGCAGCAGCAGCTCCCCCTCCTGCTCCACCCAGCAGGCGAAGTCCCCGGTCTCCTCGACCGTGCCCTCCCCGATGCTGACCGGCAGCACCCGCTCGGCCACCGCGTAGCCGACCAGCGCGGCGTCGCCGGCGCCGACCAGGCAGCCGACCGGCACGCCCTGGGCGAAGGAGGCGACCCGCGGCCGGCTCCAGGACGGCGGCAACCAGCGGGCATCGGTGTCGGGCCGCCACAACGCGGTGGCCCCGGCGCAGGGCAGGCGCCACTCGACCCGCACCCGCGCGGGGTCGGCATCCACCGCGCCGAGCGGCGCGACCGCGATCAGCCACACCCCGGGTCCGGCCGGCGAGACCTCCACCCGCAGGTCCGCGGCCCCGATCGCGGTCGCCCGCACCCGCAGACCGGCCACCGTCCCGGACGCCGCCTCCGCGTCCGACACCGCCACCGCCACCGGCAGCGCCACCTCGCGGCTGGTCTCGGTCCGCCCCGAGGGCGGCGCACTGCCGTCCCAACTCAGCGTTGCCACGCACTCGTTCCTCTCCGCACAGCACTTGGACCCGGTCGGGTGCAGTCCTCGCAGGGTTCCCCACTGCACCCGACCGGGAGTCGATGCGGCCGCCGGGCGACCCCGGACCCGCGCCACCGGGAAGCGGTTGACGGTGACGCGGGTTCGGCATGGTCCGGGAGCCGGGTCCGGGCCCGGCCGGTGCGGTTGACCGGCCGGGCCCCACCCGCGGCGCTACGCCTGCGGGAAGTGGCAGGCGACCTGCCGCTCCCCCGGGCCGGTGGTGAGCTGCAGCAGGGGTGGCTCGCTGCGGCAGATCTCCTGGGCCTTGGGGCACCTGGGGTGGAAGGTGCACCCGCTGGGCGGGTTCGCGGGGCTCGGCGGGTCGCCGAGCAGCACGATCCGCTCCCTGGCCCGCTCGGCCGCCGGATCCGGCAGCGGCACCGCGGACAGCAGGGCCTTGGTGTACGGGTGCGCCGGTTCGGCGTAGACCCGCTCCTTGGCGCCGATCTCGACGATGCGGCCCAGGTACATCACGGCGACCCGGTGGCTGATGTGTTTCACCACCGCCAGGTCGTGCGCGATGAAGACGTAGGCGACTCCCAGTTCGCGCTGCAGCCGCTCCAGCAGGCCGACGATCTGGGCCTGGATGGAGACGTCCAGCGCGGAGACCGGCTCGTCGGCCACCACCAGTTCGGGGCGGGTGGCCAGGGCGCGGGCGATGCCGATCCGCTGAGCCTGGCCGCCGGAGAACTGGTGCGGGTAGCGGTCCAGGTGCTCGGCGGTCAGGCCCACCAGGCCCACCAGCTCCCGCACCTCGCGCTGGATCTCGGCCTTCCCCGCCCCCTGGGCCCGCAGCGGGGCGCTGATGATCTGGCGGACCGTCTGCCGCGGGTTCAGCGAGGCGAACGGATCCTGGAAGATGATCTGCAACTTGCTGCGCAGTGGGCGCAGTTGGCGTTGGCTCAGGGTGCTGATGTCCTGGCCGCGGAAGTGCACCTGCCCGGCCGTCGGGTCGAGCAGGCGCACCAGCATCCGCCCGGTGGTGGACTTGCCGCAGCCGGACTCGCCGACCAGGCCCAGCGTCTCGCCGGCCCGGACCTCGAAGTCCAGGCCGTCGACCGCCTTGATCCCGGGGCCGCGCCGGCGGGCGGCGAAGGTCATGCCGAGGTCGGTGACCTGCATCAGGGGAGTCGTCATTCGGTCACCTCGGGGTGGCTGCAGGCGCTGCGGTGGGCGGCGGCCACCGCGAGCAGCGGCGGGCGCTGCGCGGTGCAGCCGTCGTGCGGGGCGGCCGCGTAGACCGGGCAGCGCGGGTGGAAGGCGCAGCCGGCCGGCGGGGTGAGCAGCGAGGGCGGGCTGCCGGGGATGGCCCGCAGCGGTTCGCCCTCGGCGCTCTCCAACCGAGGCAGCGAGTCCAGCAGGCTTCGGGTGTAGGGGTGCCGGGGTGCGGTGAACAGCGTGTCCACGCCTGCCTGTTCGACGGCCGAGCCGCCGTACATCACCAGCACCTCGTCAGCCACCCGGGCGATCACGCCGAGGTCGTGGGTGATCATGATGATGCCCAGGCCGCGGTCGTCCTTGAGCCGCATCAGCAGGTCCAGCACCTGGGCCTGCACCGTGACGTCCAGCGCGGTGGTCGGCTCGTCGGCGATCACCAGCTCGGGCTCGCAGGACAGCGCCAGCGCGATCATCGCGCGCTGGCGCATGCCGCCGGAGAACTGGTGCGGGAACTCCCCGGCACGGCGCGCCGGTTCGGGGATGCCGACCTCGCCCAGCACCTCGACCGCGCGGGCCCAGGACTGCTTGCGGCTGGAGCCGAAGTGCTCGCGGTGCGCCTCGGCGATCTGGTCGCCGATGCTGAAGTACGGGTGCAGCGCGGTCAGCGCGTCCTGGAAGACCATGGCCATCCGGCGTCCGCGCAGTCGCCGGACCGCCTCCGGGTCGGCGCCGATCAGCTCGGTGCCGTCGAAGACCGCCGAGCCGGTCACCTTGGCGCCGCGGTGCAGGCCCATGACGGCCAGTGAGGTGACGGACTTCCCCGAGCCGGACTCGCCGACCAGGCCGAGCACCCGACCGCGGTCGACCGCGAAGTCGACCCCCTTGACCGCCTGGACCGCGCCGTCGGGAGTGTTGAACTCCACCGCGAGGTTGCGGACTTCGAGCAGTGTCACGACAGCCTCGCTCGCGGGTCGATCCAGGCGTAGAGCACGTCGACCACCAGGTTGGACGTGACGATGAAGAAGGAGGCGACCAGCGTGACGCCCATGACCACCGGCTGGTCGGACTTGTGCAGGGCGTCGGCGAACAGCTTGCCGACCCCGGGCAGTCCGAACAGCTGCTCGGTGATCACGGCGCCGGCCAGCAGGCCGCCGAGGTCCATGCCGAGCATGGTGACCACCGGGGTCAGCGCGGGTCGCAGGCCGTGCTTGCTGACCACCCGGCGCTCACGCAGGCCCTTGGCCCTGGCGGTGCGCACGAACGGCTCGCCGAGCGTCTCGATCACCGAACTGCGGGTCATCCGGGCGTACATGGCCGCGGTGGCCAGCGCCAGGGTGAGCCAGGGCAGCAGCATGTTCTGCGACCAGGCCAGCGGATCGGCGGTGAAGTCGACGTAGCGCGGGTATGGGATCAGATTGGTCTGCGCGCAGAAGAAGTAGAGCAGCAGCATCGCGGTGAAGTAGACCGGCATGGCGGCGGCGCCGATGGTGCCGATCATCAGGGTGCGGTCCACCCAGCTGTTCTTGCGCAGCGCGGAGACCACGCCGGTGAGCAGCCCCATGCCCAGCCAGAGCACGGCCGAGCCGATGGCCAGCGAGATGCTGACCGACAGCCGGTCGGTGATCATGTTCCAGACCGGCAGGCCGGTCTGGAAGGAGTAGCCGAAGCAGGGGAAGTCGCAGTGCACCGCGTAGCTGCCGGTACCCATGGTGCGGCCGGCGAAGATGGCCAGCACGTAGCGGCCGAACTGCACGATCAGCGGGGCGTTCAGGCCCATCTGCCGGCGCACCTCGGCCACCCGGTCCGGCGTGCAGTCCTTGCCGCAGAACGCCTGCGCGGGGTCGGAGGGCAGCAGGTAGAAGATGGTGAAGGTGACCGCGCAGATCACCAGCAGGGTGAGCGCGATTCCGGCGAGCCGGCGGATCAGGTAGCCGATCACCCGTTGCCGCCCTTCGGGTCCAGGACGTCGCGCAGCGCGTCGCCGAGCAGGGTGAAGCCGAGCACCACCAGGAACAGGCAGGCGCAGGGCAGGACGAAGAACATCGGGTCGAGCTTGTAGTAGAGCTCGGAGTCGGCGATCATCTGGCCCCAGGACGGGGTGGGCGGCTGGACGCCGACGCCCAGGTAGGTCAGGCCCGCCTCGGAGCCGATCAGGCCCGGGATCGCCAGGGTGATGTAGACGATGATCGTGCTGGTCAGGTTGGGCAGGATCTCGGTGAGCACGATCCGGGTGCTGCTGGTACCGCCGGCCCGGGCCGCCTCGACGTACTCGCGGTGCTTGAGCGAGATCGTCTGACCGCGGATCACCCGGGCGATGTAGGGCCAGGTGAACAGCGACATCACGATGATCAGCAGCAGCACCCGGTTGACGTCCTTGGCCACCGAGAGCAGCGCGATCATGAAGATCAGGCTCGGGAAGGACATCATGATGTCCATGAAGCGGCTGATCACCATGTCGACCTTGCCGCCGAAGTAGCCGGCCGTGACGCCGAGCGCCACACCCACCACGGTGATCAGCAGTGCGGCACTGAACGCCACCAGCAGCGAGATCTGGGCCCCGTAGAGCAGCCGGGCGAAGATATCGTGGCCCAGGCCCGGCTCGACGCCCAGCCAGTGCTGCGAACTCACCCCGCCGAGGCTGCCCTTGGGCAGGCCGCCCAGGAAGCGGTCGACGGCCAGCTTGTCGGTGTCGGTCGGCCCGTGGCCGGAGATCGCGGTCAGCACCGGAGCCAGCAGCGCGGCCAGCACGAAGAAGACGATGAGGCCGAGGCCGACCAGGGCGATCGGGCGGCGGCGCAGGCGGCGCCAGGCCGAGCGCCAGGGCGAGGCCGGGACCTGGCCCTGACGCTCGGTCGGCTCCTGCACGGCAGGAACGGTGGTGGTCACCTTTTCGCAGTCCCTCGTGGCTACTTGACGGACTTGAGGCCGACGGTGGCGTAGTCGATCTGCGCGGACCAGATCGGGCTGCCGAAGGCGCCGGCCACGTTGGAGCCGACCAGCAGCGGCTTCTTCTGCCAGGTCACCGGGACCGCGGGTGCCGCGTCCATGATCTTGGCGTCCAGCGCGTTCCAGGCCTGGTCGGCCGCGGTCGAGTCGGTCAGGGTCGCGATCCGGTCCATCTCCGCGTCCACCGCCGGGTCGGCCAGGCGGCTGGAGTTCCCGCTGTTGCCGGTGTCCGAGATGATCCGGCTGTCGAAGAGCATCGGCAGGAAGGTGGCGCCGGACGGGTAGTCCGGGCACCAGCCGTTGAGCGACAGGCCGGTCTGCTTGTTCTTGTCGCCGATGGTGGAGGTGGCCACGCTCGCGTCGACCGCGTTGATGGTGACGTTGATGCCGACCCGCTTGAGCCCGGCCTGGACCGCCTCGGCCTGGGCCTTCCCGCCGTTCGAGACGGTGATCTCGGTGGAGAAGCCGTTCGGCAGGCCGGCCTTGGCCAGATAGGCCTTGGCCTTGTCCGGGTCACCGGCGGTCGGGATCTTGAAGTGGTCGACCGCGGTGCCGCCGGTCAGCGCCGGCGGCAGGAAGGTGGTGGCGAAGTCGGCCAGCGCCGGGCCGCCGGCGGCCGACTGGTAGGCCTCCTTGTCGATCGCGTACTCGACCGCGAGACGGGCGTTGACGTTGTCGAACGGCGCCTTCTGGGTGTCCATGGTGACCATGGCGGTGCAGTTCTCGTTCTCGCTGACCAGGCGGGCCTTGACGTCCGGGTTGGTGATCACGTCGGCGACCTTGGCGTGCGACAGGTCGGCGTACATGACCGCGCTCTGGTCGTCGCCCTGGTTGGCGATCATGCGGTCGGCGATGCCCTCCGGGCTGCCGGACTGGTCCATCACGATCTTGTCCGGGTAGGCCTTGCGGACCGAGTCGGTGGACTGGTCCCAGTTGGTGTTGCGGACCAGGGTCAGCTGCTTGCCGCGGTCGTAGGCCTCCACCTTGTACGGGCCGGAGGAGAAGACGTGGTTGCCGTAGGTGGTGCCGCCCTCGTGGGCCTTGGGTACCGGGGCGAAGGTCGGCAGCGTGACGGTGTAGCCGAACTCGGCCACCGGGCGCTTGAGATGGAAGACGATGGTCTTCGCGTCCGGGGTCTCGACCGAGTCGTTGCCGAGTTCGGCACCCTTCAGCGGGCCCTTGTAGCCGGCCGGGGCGACCAGGTAGTTCTTGGCGTAGTCCGGGCCGCCGGACAGGTCCGGGTCGAAGGAGCGCTCGACGTTGTACTTGATGTCCTGCGAGACGATCGGCGTGCCGTCCTCGTACTTGACGCCGTCCTTCAGGTGGAAGGTCCAGGTCTTGTCGCCGTCGCTGGACTGGCCGGTGTCGGTGGCCAGGTCGCCGACGATCTGCAGGCCGTCCTTGCCCGGCGCGGCCTTGAAGGTGGTCAGCGTGCGGTAGAGCAGCCGGATGCCGAAGTCCATCTCGGGCTCGGTCCAGTTGCGCGCCGGGTCGAGCTGGGAGATGTCCTGGTTGGACAGGATGTGCAGGGTGCCGCCCTTGACCGGCGTGCCACCGATGATCCCGTTCCCGGCCGTGGTGATGCCCTTGCCGTCACCGTTTCCGTCGCCGCTGCCGCTCTTGCTGCTGGTGCACGCTCCGAGGGAGAGGGTCAGTGCCGCCGTGATCGCCGCCGCGAGGGCGACGTGGGTACGCCTGGTCATGTGCAACTCCGTGCTGGGAGGACTGGGTGTCCACGGGTGGATCCGGGGTGTGGCACCGGTGCCGGGCTGGGACTAGCCGCTTCTGAGGTGTGACCCGTAACATAGTAATGTGAAATTGCACTAGCAAGAGACTGCCGGTCTCGTTACCCACCTGTGTCCGAACGGACCGTCAACTCGCCCTGCACCCAGAGAAATCGCTGCAGCTCAGGAGCCCCGCATGATCTCCTCCCAGGCCTCCAGGCCGCTGAACACCGGCAGCCACGACCTGCCCGTCTCCGCCGCCCTGTCCGCCTTCATGGGCACCAACTGGGCCCCCACCCCGCTGCCGGCCGAGCAGCGGGTGCCCGGCTACGCCGCCCTGCCCGGGCGTCGGACCCGGCTCTCCGCCGCCTTTCCCGGCGAGCGCCTGGTGGTTCCGGCCGGCCGGCTGAAGGTGCGCAGCAACGACTGCGACTACCGGTTCCGCCCGCACTCCGCCTACGCCTGGCTGACCGGGCTGACCGGCGAGGACCAGGTGGGCCACGTGCTGGTGCTGGAGCCCAGCGGACCCGAGGGCCACGAGCCGGTGCTCTACCTGCGGCCGCGCTCGCCGCGCGACGGCGGCAACGGCGAGTTCTTCCGGGACCGGCGGTACGGCGAGTTCTGGGTCGGGCGGCGGCCGGACCTGGCCGAGGCCGAGCGGCTGACGGGCGTGCGCACCGCGCACCTGGACGACCTGGAGAAGCTGCTCACCGGTGCCCAACCCGCCGCCGGGGTGCGGGTGCTGGCCGGGGTCGACCCGCTGGTGGACTCGCTGCTCAACCTCTCCGACGGGCTGGCCACCGTGCTCAGCGAGCTGCGCCTGGTCAAGGACGCCTGGGAGGTCGAGCAGTTGCAGCTCGCCGTGGACCACACCGCCGCCGGCTTCGCGGACGTGGTCCGGGCGCTGCCCGAGGCGCTGCGCCACCCGCGCGGCGAGCGCTGGGTCGAGGGCGTCTTCAACCTGCGCGCGCGGGCCGAGGGCAACGGGACCGGCTACGAGACCATCGCCGCCTCCGGTGCGCACGCGGGCGTGCTGCACTGGATCCGCAACGACGGCCGGCTCGACCGGGGCGACCTGCTGCTGCTGGACGCGGGCGTGGAGACCGACACCCTCTACACCGCCGACATCACCCGCACCCTGCCGCTCAGCGGCCGCTTCTCCCCCGTCCAGCGCGACGTCTACGAGCTGGTGCTGGCCGCCCAGGACGCCGGAATCGCGGCGCTCAAGCCCGGCGCCAGCTTCCGCGACTTCCACCGGGCCGGCATGCGGGTGATCGCCGAGGGCCTGGCCGACTGGGGCGTGCTGCGGGTCTCGGCGGACGAGGCGATGGCCACCGAGTCCGGGCTGTACCGGCGGTACACCCTGTGCAGCAGCGGCCACATGCTCGGCATGGACGTGCACGACTGCGCCAAGGCGCGCAGCGAGACCTACCTGGACGGGGTGCTGGAGGCGGGCCACGTGCTCACCGTCGAGCCCGGCCTGTACCTGCAGCCCGACGACGACACGCTGCCGCCCGAGCTGCGCGGCATCGGGGTGCGGATCGAGGACGACCTGGTGATCACCGAGGACGGCGCCCGGCTGATGTCGGGCGCGCTGCCGCGCTCGGTGGCGGACATCGAGGAGTGGATGGACGGGCTGCTGGGCTGACGTGGCGTCAGACTGACTGGGGTTTCCGCCCCGGGTGGCCCGGACGCATTGCGCTCCTGCGGGTCCTCAGGGCGCGAGGCCGAGGTCGGTGCGCATCACCTTGCGCATCGCGATCGAGTTGCGTCCGCCCGCTGCGCGGCGAGCTCCTGCTGCCTGGTGCGGGCCGACAGCCGCTGGGTGACCACCGACGAGGAGAGCGTGCCCATGATCGCGCACCGCCCGAGCTGACCGCTACGCGCCAGGCACCTACGTGCCAGGACCCGGACGCTGACAGCGCCCCGGCAGGCGGGCGATGCTTCTGGTGTTCCCGCGAAAACCTCTCCGCGACGCGGGTGCGGCCACCGTCCAGGCAACGGGGTCTCGGTCACCGGCTTCCCGTACTGATCCGCCATCTGACTTGCCGTCATCGACAGGAGCACACCGCCATGAAGCTGACCCGCCGCACCACCACCCGCCTCGGCGCCGGACTGGCCGCCGTGGCCGCGATGCTCACCTTCACCGCCGTCACCGCCCCGGCCGCCCAGGCCTGGCCCACCACGATGTGCCGCACCGGCGGGGCCTACTACTCCAACTACGACGGCATCGCCATCAACCCGTGCATCCACTACATCTGGGGCTACGACGGCGCCAACGACTGGGTCTGGCAGGCCGAGGCCTCGGTGTACTCGCCGCGGACCGACATCCGGTTCTACATGCAGCAGGGCTGGTCGCAGACCGCCACCTCGCCGATCAGCTGGGACGGCCCGGCCGTGAGCCAGGTCGTCGGCCCCGACTCCAACTGGCACTACATCGCCCAGCCGAACGGCTCCGTCGACACCACCGCGGGCTGCTGGTGGGCCCGGGCCTGGGCGACGAACAGCGGCCAGACGGTCGTCGGGGACGTCGAGAGCGCCCCGATCTGCACCTGAGAAGAGTCGAATCGCATGACTGCGGCGCCCACCGGACGGTGGGCGCCGCAGTCACGTTGCGCCGAGGTGACCCACTCGCACCGGCGCTTCGACGGACCGCCGGTCAATCCTTGTACTCCGCCACGACCTGCCTCGTGACCCCCACGCAGCACGCCTATGCGGTCTCGATCGCGGCAACGCTGGTCCTGGGCACACTTCTTCTCCTGCTCACCCAATAGGAAGAGCCGCCGCCCGAAGCCCGATGACGCCGGTGTCCGATGCCGCCACCGCTGCGGAGGATCTGCGGCCAGGTCGCCAACGGCGGCTTCGGGGTGGACCCCGGAGTCGTGTCTCTCACCGACACGGCCGTGATGCCGCTCATGACCTGCAACTCAACTCGGCGGAAAACGATTGGCCGACCGCTCCCCACCTGGTCATCCTGACCCCATGGGAGACAGAGCCAACGTCATCGTGGTCCGCGAGGACAGCACACATGAGCTGTACCGGACCGGCTGGGCGGTCGGCATTGACCTCGACTTGCTGGAGGGGCCGGCGGCGGTTCTCGCGATGCTTCCCGGACTCCGCCAGGACGGCTGGTGGTTGGACGACGTCATGGCCCAGGGCGGGGTACTGCTCGACCTCGGTCGGAAGCTGCTCCTGTTCTTCGCCTGGGAGGGGCCGAGCACTGAACTCCGCCACCGTTCAGCCATGTTCGAGCTGATCCGAGCGTCGTGGCCGGGCTGGGAGGTCCGCTGGCTGTACGACGGCGCGGCCGAACTGCGCGAGCACCTCGGGCTGGACCCGGAGTACGTCCGGTGCCGCGACTCGGGTCTCGCTGTCGCCCCGTTCCTCGCTCCCGAGGACGAGGACCTGGCCTGGCCCGACCCGGACGGCGTGGTGGTCACGGTCAGCGCCGGCAGCTGCCACGTCGCCTCCGGCGTTTTCGACCACCCCGTCCGCGAGGGGCTGTCCCTGCTCGAGCGCTTGGCGACTGCGCCTGAGCACGGAGTCTGCCGACTGCACACCAACGCCGGTATCCACCTCGATCCGGAGCGCCGCCGCTTGGGCTGGTGGTCCCTCTGCTCCTCCCCCCAGGCCTACCAGGTACCGGAGTTGTGGCCGGGCTGGACGGTCGAGTTCTGGCAGGACGGCTGGGAACGCCACGCCAGGGCCTGCAACCGCTTCTCCCCCGCACCATTCGATCCCGGGGAGGAAGCCAGAGCCGCAGTGCTCGCACAGGCCAGGGAGCGCCGAGCCACCCGGGCCCGCGATCGCGCTCCGTCATGGAGGCCTTGACGCCTCGGGGCGGCTCGGTAGGGTCGGGCCGTGCACCGTGATGCGAGCGACCCTGCCGGCCCGGCACCTGTCCTGAACTGGCAGGACGGCTCGACGTTGCGCTGGACCGATCAGCCTGAGGAGGTCGATGCCGCGTTCGACCGGGGCGAGCCGCTCGTCGGAGTGGCCGTGATCTTTCTCGCCCTGAATCACCCGGACGCGGAAGCGATTCTGCCCCGAGTGGGCAAAGCACTGGAGTCGCAGGATACGGAGATCCGCCGCCAAGGTGTCATCGCTCTGGCCCACGTCGCCCGTCTGCACCGGACCGTCGATCAGCGGTCTCTCGACCTCCTGCGCAGCTGCCCGCGTGGCAACGAAGCCGATGACGACCTGTGGTCCTTCGTTGCCCACCGACGGCTTCCGTGGTGGCTCTGGCGGCAGCACTTCACGGAGCGGTTGACCTGGCTGTTCTGGGGCAGATGGCGGGACTGACGCTCAAGCAGCAGCGGGAGCGAACCGGCCGCGTCCGCTGTCAGTGGACACCGCGAAAAGAGCACCCCAGCGCGCCAGAATGACCGGATGGAGCAGAGCACAGCGGTACACCGACTCGACCTCGGGTACTTCGTCCGACCCGCATCCGAGACCGGGGGCCCGCACCCGCGGGTTGAACCCGTGCTCGCGTACCTGGTGCGGCGGGATGAAGGGCTGATCCTGTTCGACACCGGTGTGGGAGCCGCCGATCCTGAGACCGAGGCCCATTACCGCCCCCAACGGCGGCCGCTGGAAGGCGCCCTCGCGGCGGTCGGCGTCACCCTCGCGGATGTCTCGCTGGTCGTGAACTGCCACCTTCACTTCGACCACTGCGGCGGGAACCCTTCGCTGGCCGGCAAGCCGATCCTGGTGCAGGCCGTGGAGCTGGCCACCGCTCGCCAGGGTGACTACACGATCGACGAACTCATCGACTTCCCCGGTGCGACCTACGAGCAGATCACCGGCGAGGCCGAGGTCTGGCCGGGAGTCCGGATCGTCCCGACCCCCGGGCATACCGAAGGACACCAGTCGCTGGTGGTCAGCAAGAGCGACGGGACGATGGTCCTGGCCGGCCAGGCATACGACTTCGCGTCGCAGTTCGCTTCGGACCAGCTCTCCCGCCACGCCACGCTGCAGGGCCTGGAACAGCCGCTTCCGACCTACCAGCCGTGGCTGGAGCGGCTCGCCGACTTCGACCCGCGACGCGTGCTCTTCGCACACGACTGCTCGGTCTGGGAACCGTCCCGTCAGAGCGGCTGAACGTGTTCGCACTCGCCGTCAGCCCGCAGTCTGACGTGCGGTCGAGCGCGAGTCCACACGTCCGGCCGCGTCGCTACAGGTGAGTCAGATTTCGACAAGACACCCGCCACCCGCCGCGCGAGCATCGCCCCTGCCCGCGCGTCCACGGGGCCGCCACCTGCGAGAGGCCTGCTCACCGTGCTGCACAACCGGTTTCCGACGGATGCGGACTCACCGAGGGGGGTGGTGCGGTGAAGGCGCTTCAGGACGGCGATCCGCTGCGAGTCGGACCGTACGAGCTGCTCGGGGTGCTCGGCGCGGGCGGCATGGGCAAGGTGTACCTGGGGCGGCGCGACGGGGTGGCGCCGCCCAACTCGGCGGCCCCCTCGACCACGCCACCCAGCGACGCCCCGACCACCCCGGACAGCGGCACGAGCACCGGAACCAGCAAGGCCCCCGGCCGGACCAGCGGCGGCAGTTCCTCGGGCGGCAGCAACGGCGGCACGGTCTCCAACCCGACCCAGGCCCCCACCCAGGCGCCCACCCAAGCCCCGACCCAGGCGCCGCCGCAGTCCCCGAAGGGCTCGCCGCCCGCCACGATGGCGGGCTACGGCGCGCACTTCTACAACAGCTGCGTCGGCTACTGCGCCCAGATGCCGCTGACCATGGAGTGGCAGAAGCAGTCGGACGCGACCAGCTACGACATCCAGTACAACAACCAGACCAAGAAGATCAACACCGTCTACAACGCCACCGGCACCAGCTACGTGATCAACAGTCCGTCCTCCGGCGACCACATCTGCGTCACGATGCGTGCGGTGAACCAGTACGGCGTGTCGGCCTGGCAGCAGACCAGTTGCTTCGACACGCCGTACTGATCCGGACCGGACCGCTACCCGGCGCTGGGCCCGCCCGCGCCGGCCGGGAGCAGTTCGGGCTCGCCCGGGCCCGGCTGCGCGGGCAGCACCGGCGCCGCGGGCGGCGTGGCGGTGCGCCGGTCCAGCGCCTTGACGACCCGTCGGCCCACCTTCTGCATCGGCATCTCCACCAGGCGGTACAGCAGCTCACTGGAGATCAGTACGAAGACGAAGAAGCCGACGGTCCACAGCACCTTCTGCGACAGCGGGGCGGTGAAGGTCGGCCGCTCGGCCGGCCCGCCCATCGCCATCAGCACCGGCACGTGCACCAGGTAGACCGAGAAGCTGATCGCCCCCAGCCAGGTGAGCACCCGCGGGATCCGGCGCTTGCGCAGCAGCATGAACAGGCCGAACGACCCCCAGGCCAGCGCGTACGAGGAGCTCCAGGAGACCCAGCCGGTGGTCCAGGTCTGGTTCTGGTAGCCGTCGTGGTTGTACAGCGGGCCGACCAGGACGCCGGCCAGCAGCACGAAGCCGCAGCAGACCCAGGCCAGCACGCGGTCGATCTGCCCCTGCTCGGCCCGGTAGATCACGGTGCCCGCGAACATCGTGGCGAAGATCATGAAGGTCTCGTAGGCCGGCGCCCGGCCGTTCAGCAGCACCAGGGTCAGCGCGACCCCGGCCAGCATCAGCGCGCCGGTCCGGATCGCCGACTTGCCGCCGGTGAGGATCAGCGCCAGCGCGGTCACCACGATCACGGCCACCGCGAGCACCAGGTGCTTGGTCGAGGCCAGGCTCACCGTGATGGTCGAGGTGGCGATGGCGGTGCCGAAGAGCAGGGCCACTCCCGCGCTCAGCATCGCGACCCCGGCGCTGCGCCGGTGCCAGCCGAGCACGAACAGCGCGCTGACCACGAAGTAGAAGATCATCTCGTAGGTGAGCGTCCACATCACCCGCAGGCCGCTGGTCACGCCCATCAGGTCCTGCAGCATCAGCGAGTTCGCCAGCAGGTCGAGCGAGGGGTGCTTCGACTGGAAGATCGCCACCGCCTGCTTGTCGGCCGGCAGCACCAGCAGGCAGACCACGATGGTGGCGATCAGCGCGGGGTGGATCCGGAAGACGCGGCCGACCCAGAACGCCCGCACGTCGCCCCGGCGCTCCAGCGAGGCCGGGATGATGTAGCCGCTGACCAGGAAGAACGCCATCACGCCGTACAGGCCGAAGTCGAAGTTCTGCCGCACGTCACCGCCCCAGGAGACCAGGGTGGTGATGTCGAAGTGCTGCAGGGCCACGGCCAGGGCCGCGATCCCGCGCAGGCCGTCCAGCCAGCCGAGGCGGGACTGCCCGCTGCCGGTGCGCTGTCCGCCGTCGGTCCGACGGCCGCGCAAGCCCGAACGGGCTGTTATCAGATTCACGGAGGGAGACTAGCGGATCGCGTGCGAGCCACCGGCCGCCCCGAGGGCCCGCGGGGACGGCCGGCCGGGCCGCCACCGCGGGCCGACCGGGCCCCCGCACCTGACTTTCCGTCAGCCGAACATGCCCGGCTGGTACTCGCCGGCGGGCTGCTGGACGATCACGTTCAGCCTGTTGTACGCATTGATCAGCGCGATCAGCGAGACCAGCGCGGCCAGCTGGTCCTCCTCGAAGTGGTTGGCGGCGTTCGCCCAGGCCTGGTCGGTGACTCCGCCGGCCGCGTCCGCGATCCGGGTGCCCTGCTCGGTCAGCTCCAGGGCGGCCCGCTCGGCCTCCGTGAAGACGGTGGCCTCGCGCCAGGCGGCGACCAGGTTGAGGCGGGTCTGGGACTCGCCGGCGTGCAGGGCGTCCTTGCTGTGCATGTCGGTGCAGAAGCCGCAGCCGTTGATCTGGCTGGCCCGCAGCTTCACCAGCTCCTGGACGGCGTGCGGCACCCCCGAGTCCGTGACCACCTTGCCGGCGGTGTTGATGTGCCGCAGGAACTTCGCCGCGACCGGGTTGGCGAACAGGTTGAGACGGGCGTCCATGGTGGTTCTCCTTGCCGTGGTGGACCGTTGCACTGCTTTGACCGAACGGCCCGCCCGAACGTGACACGAAGCGAAATGTGACCTGCGTCACTCTAGCGGGCCGCCTCCCGGACGCTCTCGCGCAGCCAGCGGTGCGGGCACAAAAGCGGACCGGCCCGCGTTACGGTGATCGCCGAATCCCTCGTCGAAAGGACCGCCATGACCGCGCTCACCGAGATCCCCGTGCACACCCTGACCGGGCAGCCGACCTCGCTCGCCGCGTACAAGGGGAAGGCCGTGCTGCTGGTCAACGTGGCGTCCAAGTGCGGGCTCACCCCCCAGTACGCCGGGCTGGAGCGGCTGCAGCAGCAGTACGGCGAGCGCGGCTTCACCGTCCTCGGGGTGCCGTGCAACCAGTTCCTCGGGCAGGAGCCGGGCAGCGCGGAGGAGATCCAGACCTTCTGCTCCACCACCTACGGGGTCTCCTTCCCGCTGCTGGAGAAGATCGAGGTCAACGGCGAGGGCCGCCACCCGCTCTACGCCGAGCTGACCGCGTTCGCGGATGCCGAGGGCACCGCGGGCGACGTGCAGTGGAACTTCGAGAAGTTCCTGCTTTCCCCCGAGGGCGAGGTGGTGGCCCGGTTCCGCCCGCGCACCGAGCCGGAGGACGCCGCCGTGGTGGCCGCGATCGAGGCCCAGCTGCCCGCCGCCTGACCCCGAGGCCGGCCCGGCCCGGTCACCGAGGCGCGGCGGCCCGGTCAGGGCCGCCGCGCCTCGGTGACGACCAACTCCTCGATCCCGTACAGGAACCGCTCCATCGCGGGTCGAGGCAGCACGGCCGGGTTCGCCGTCATGGCCAGCCGCAGCGCCTCGGTGCCGGGCAGCACGTCCAGCGCGTAGCTGAGCCCGGGGCGGGGTGCGAACTCGCCCGGCCACTCCAGCACCGTGCGGCCCCGGTCCGGCAGGACCGGGGCCGCGGCCTCGGCGGCCAGCTCGGCCGGCAGCAGGTCGCGGGTGTCGTTGAAGACGCAGGAGCGGTCGGCCAGCGGCACCCCGGTCGCGGCCAGTTGGTCGATCTGCCGCACCAACTGCCGCCGGTCGTAGTAGCCGTGGCGGTAGGCGGCGAGCGCCGCACCCTGGGTACGGCGCACCAGCTCGCCGAACTCCCCCGTGGCCGCGGGCAGGTGGAGCAGCACCTGGTTGGAGACGGTGCTCACCGCCTCGGCCAGCCCCGGCAGGAAGCGGTTGTTGACCACCACCAGCAACACCGCCTCCGACCGCCCGGCCAGCCGCGCGGTCGTCGCCGCCGTGGCGGCCAGCAGCACCGAGGAGGAGCTGACCCGGTGCCGGGCCGCCACCGCGTCCACCGCCACGCCCAGCGCGGGCGAGCTGAGGACGGCGTTCGGGAACGGTGCGCCGGCGGCCGGGGCGGCCGGGAACTGGCGCGGCGGGCCCAGGCGCAGCTTGCGCAGGAACTGCTCGCGGGCCGCGCGGTCGCGCCGCCGGGCCCGCTCCCCCGCCTGCTCCTCGGCCTCGGCCAGCGGCTGCCTGGTCCCGCTGCGCCGCCGTTCGAGCTCGGCGCGGTCGGCACCGCCGGCCAGTGCGGCCAGGTCCGCCACCACGGTGCCGAACGCGGTGCCGTCGACGGCGGTGTGGGCCAGCACCAAGCTCATCTGCCGCACCAGTCCGCCTGCTTCGACCAGGCCCACCCGGATCGGCCACTGCCGGGCGGTGTCGAAGGGCTGCCCGGCCAGCTCGCGGTGCAGCTCCTCGACGGCCCGGACCTGGTCCGCCCCGTCCGCCGTCACCACCTGCACCGGGACGCTGCCCGCGGGGTCGGCCACCTGGCGCAGACCGCCGTCCGGGCCGGCCACCAGCCGCGTGTGCAAGGCGTCGTGCAGGTGCAGGAGCTGCTGCAGCGCCGCGAGCACCACGGCCCGGGGCAGGCCCGGCTCCAGCGGGGCGGCGGCCGCCACGTTGTAGCGGGGCGTGTCGGCGGGGTCCAGGGCGGCGAGAGTGGACCAGATGGCCTGCTGGCCCCAGGTCGCGGGGCCGCTGCCGGACCGGCCGGCGGTGAAGAGGAGGTCCAGCGCGGTGGGTGTGGTCATGGATCAGCTCCGATGCACGCGGGCGCGGCGGGTCAGGGCGGTACCGGTGCGGTGGGAGCGCCTGCACGAGTCTGCTGCCCCGCCGGCACGCCGTCCAGCGTGCGAGCGGGATTCGCAGGCGAACTGACTACCCGTCAATCCAGCGTGTGGGCACCGCCCTTCAGCCCTGCCTTCAGCCCTGCGCGGCGCGCCACAGCGCCAGTGTCAGCTCCGTCGCCGAACCCCGGCGCGCGATGCGGTACCCGGTGCCCGCCCACAGGTGCATCGACTGCGGCTCGCCGGCCCGGGCGGCGGCCGCCCGCAGCGGCGCGGTGAGGTGGTGGACCTCGGGGTAGGCCAGGGGGGCCCGGCCCTCGTGCCGGTCCATGAACGCGTTGCGCAGGCCCCGGGCAATACGGCCGGTGAAGGCGCGGGTCAGCGCCGTCCCGGTGAACGCCGGGTCGGTGAGCGCGGCGCGGTGGCCCGCCGAGGTGCCCGCCTCGGCCGCCAGCAGGTACGCCGTGCCCAACTGGACGGCCGCCGCGCCCGCGCCCAGCGCGGCGGCGATCGCGGGCCCGTCGCCGAGCCCGCCGGCCGCGACGAGCGGTTGCGGGACCGCCGCGCCGACGGCAGCCAGCAGCGCGGTCAGCGGCTCGCGGCCCGGCTCGGCGGCCACCTGGTAGGTGCCGCGGTGTCCGCCCGCCTCGGGGCCCTGGACGCAGAGCGCGTCCATCCCCAGCGCCGCGGCCGCCCGCGCCTCGGCCACGCTGGTCACCGTCGCCACCTGCGCGGTGCCCACCGCCCGCAGCGCCGCCGCCTCGGCGGGGCCGGGCAGGCCGAAGGTGTACGAGACCACCGGCACCGGGTCGGCCAGCAGCGCCTCGATCTTGGCCGCCCAGTCCTCGTCGTCGGCCGGGATCGACTCGGGCAGCTCGGCGCCGAGCGCGGCGGCCTCGGGGCGCAGCCGCTCCCGGTAGGCGGGCAGCGCGGCCAGCGCGGCCGGGTCGCTGGCGGCGGGGACGAACAGGTTGACACCGAACGGACGGTCGGTGAGCTGCCTGGTCCGCGCGACCTGCTCGCCCAGCGCGGCGGCACTGCGGTAGCCGGCCGCCAGGAAGCCCAGGCCGCCGGCCGCGTTCACGGCGGCGACCAGCTCGGGTGTGGAGGCGCCGCCGGCCATGGGGGCGGCGAGCACGGGCAGGGCGAGGTCCGTCAGGGTCAGCACCCGGCCCACCCTACGGGCCGTCAGGTCCGCGCCCAGGAGCGCGGCACGCCACGGGCCGTCAGGTCCGCCCCGGGGCAGGCCCCGCGGCCGATCGCCGGCCCCGGTGGCTCACCGTCCGGCGAGCACCGCCAGCTCCAGCGCTGCTTCCCGCACCGCGGCCAGCCGCTCCTCGGTGCACCCCTGCGGCGAGGCCAGCCGGACGGCCGCGTCCGCGACCGCCGCCGGGACCACGGCCGCCTCCTGCTCGGCGCACTCGCGGGCCACCGCCACCGCGCCCTCGACCAGGCCGAGCACCAGCTGGGCGCGCAGCCGCAGCTGGTCCTCGGGCAGCTCGTCCAGCGGGGCGAGCACCGTCCGGTAGGCACCGGCCAGGTCGCAGCGGACCTGCCGGAACTCGGCGAACCGCTCGCCGCGCACCTCGGGCAGCTGGTAGAGCGCGCCCACGTTCGACAGACCGCCCAGCAGCAGCTCGGTGTCGAACCGCACCAGTGCCCACAGCCGGGCGCCCGGCACCGGCTCGGCCGGCTCCAGCAGCCGGCGCGCGTACGCCAGCGAGGGCGCCACGGTGGCCTCCAGCAGGGTGGCCAGGATGTCCTCCTTGGCCGCGAAGTGGTGGTACAGCGTGCCCTGGCGCAGCCCGGCGCGTTCGGCCACGGCGCGGGTCGTGGTGGCGGCGTACCCGTCGCGGGTGAAGAGTTCGGCGGCCGCGGCCAGCACCTGGGCACGGGCGGCGGCGCCCCGGGGCGAGGCACTGGTGGTGGGCGTGGCCGAGCTCGGCTCGTTGGCGGGCATCGCACGATCCTCCCACAGTCCGACACGCCCACCGGGCGGAGTAACTCCGCAGCGCGATCCGCCCTGACTGTGCGTAGCTTCACAGCGGAGGACGGCGTTCATCCCCGTCCGACCGCCCCAGTCCGACACTCCCGTCCGACAGGACCTCCCCGCCCGATCCCGGAGTACCCCCGATGCGGATTCCCGCTCTGCTCGCGGCCGCCCTGCTGCTGCCGCTACCCCTCGCCCAGGCCGCCCAGGCCGCCGCCCCCACCGCCCGGACCGATGCCCCCGCCCCGCTCGCCGCGCAGGCCCCGGCCGCGCCCTCGCAGTCGCCCGCCCAGGCGGGCCGGCCCGCCACGCTGCCCGCGATCGTCTCCCAGATGCCGCACAAGTACGTCGGCCCTGCGGTCCGCTCGGCCGGCGCCGCGCACCGGTCGGCCTACGCCAAGGATCTGAGCGTGACGGTCAGCCCGCCCTCGTTCCCGACCGCGCCCGGCGCGGTCGGCACGGTGCTGGTGACGGTCTGCAACAACGGCACCGAGACGCCGAGCTCGGCCACCCTGGTGGTCAACGGGCCGGGCAACCCCGGGCTGACCCTGAGCACCAGCCACGCCGGTCCGGTCGACGGCGGCTGGAACTGGATCCGGTTCCCGGTCGCGCAGAACCTCGCCCCGGCCAGCTGCGAGACCGAGACGGTCTTCGCCAACACGCTGAGCACCACCCCCGGCCCGGCCGACTACCCGGGCGGCACCGCGGTGGTCAGCTGGGACCCGGCGCAGAACCCGGACGACAACTCGGCCGACTGGGCCTTCGCCACCTCCGCGCCGGTGACCGACGCGGTGCTGGAGCTGTGGCGCCCGCCCAAGCCGGCCGCGCCCGGCAACCCGGCCGACTTCGAGGTGCTGGAACGCAACCTCGGGCCGTCCACCGACTACCCGTGGCGCGGCCAACTGGTCGCCCAGCTGCCGCCCGGCTCCAAGTGGCTGAGCTCGGCGCCGGCCTCCAACCCGTGCCGGATCTCGGCCGACGGCACCACCGCGACCTGCGCGGACATCGTGAACAACACCTGGGCCAACTACAACCGCGGCCTCGCGCTGCAGGTGGACCCGGCCGCCACCCCCGGCAGCAGCATTCCGGTGACGCTCACCATGCAGGCCCCGGCCAACCCGGATCCGCACCAGTTCGTCCTGACCGTGCTCGTCCCGGTCTGCTGAGGCCGGTCTGCTGAGGCCGGTCTGCTGAGCCGCGGGTCTCACCCCGCAGGCGGCCCGCACCAGTTTCTGCTGGTGCGGGCCGTTTTCCCAGGATAAACCACCGTCAGCTGATGTCGGGTCAGTAAAATCTTTTGTCTTGTCATGTTCGAGGTATGGACGGCCTCCCGGCCGAACTGCTTGGGTAGCGGCGCACCCCCCGCACTCCCCCGCACCCCCGCACGTCCGACATCCCGTGAACCGTCACGCCGGGAGGACTCCCCCATGCCCATCCGCCCCCGCTCCGCCGTCGCCCTGCTCGGCACCGCCGCACTGGCCGCCCTCGGCTTCGCCGGCGCCACCCCCGCCTCGGCCGGCCCGGCCGCCACCCACTTCGGCGTCAAGCCGCAGCACCAGGGCGTGCTCGCGGCATCGACCGCCGCCCGCTCGACCAGCACCCTCAAGGTCGGATCCAGCGCCACCCAGGGCGTGGTCTCGCCGACCCCGAAGGTCTACCTGGTCTTCTGGGGGTCGCAGTGGTCCAAGGACCCGGCCGGCGTCGCCCCCGACATGCAGGCGATGTTCCGCGGTCTGTACGGCTCCCAGGACACCTGGGGCACCATCCTCAGCCAGTACTGCGAGGGCGTCGCCAAGGGCACCGTCACCTGCGGCAGCAGCGGCACCCACGTGCAGCACCCGACCAGCTCGCCGCTGGCCGGAACCTGGTTCGACAACAGCGCCGCCGCCCCGAGCAGCGCCACCGCCAGCCAGATAGCCGCCGAGGCGGCCAAGGCCGCCCAGCACTTCGGCAACACCACCCAGGCGCCGAACCTGAACGCCCAGTACGTGGTGGTCTCGGCGACCGGCACCCACCCCGACGGCTTCCCGAGCAGCGGCTTCTGCGCCTGGCACGACAAGACCAGCAGCCCCTACGGCACGCTGGCCTACACCAACCTGCCCTACGTGCCCGACACCGGCGTCGACGGCTGCACCACGCTCAGCGACGGCCGGGCGCTGTCCGGGATCGAGTCCACCGAGACGCACGAGTACGCGGAGACCGTCACCGACTTCTGGCCCAGCATCGGCTGGAACGGCGGCAGCGGCGAGATCGGCGACGCCTGCCAGAACATGGACTCCTTCGTGAAGCTGTCCACCGGCAGCTTCGACCTGCAGGGCCTGTGGTCCAACTCGGCCAACGCCTGCGTCACCAAGGGCTGACGCCCCACCAGACGTCCGGCCGGCCCGGCTCGACCACGCGTCAGCCGGACCGGCCGGACCACCACCGGCCGGCCCGCCCGCTCAGTTGGGGCGGATCAGACCGGTGCTCAGGCCGGCGGCGACCGCCGCGGTGCGGCTGTCGACCCCGAGCTTCTCGTAGATGTGCACCAGGTGGGTCTTGACCGTCGCCTCGCTGATGAACAGCTGCTTGGCGAGCTGCCGGTTGGCCAGCCCGGCGGCCAGCAGCTGGAGGATCTCGGCCTCCCGGGGGGAGAGGCTGGGACGGCCGGCCCGCACCCGCCCGAGCAGCCGGGCCGCCACCGGCGGCGCCAGCACCGTCTCACCGCGGGCGGCGGCCTGTACGGCGGCCACCAGGTCCTGCGGCAGCGCGTCCTTGAGCAGGTAGCCGGTGGCTCCGGCCTCCACCGCCGTCAGGATGTCGGCGTCGGTGCTGTAGGTGGTCAGGATCAGCACGGCGGGCGGGTCGGGCAGCGCGGTGATCCGCCTGGTCGCCTCCACCCCGTGCATGCCGGTGCCCATCTGCAGGTCCATCAGCACCACGTCCGGGCGCGGCTCGCCGCGCTCGGCCAGCTCCGCGAGCAGCGCCAGCGCCGCCGCCCCGTCGCCGGCCTCGCCGACCGCGGTCAGCTCGGGCAGCTCGTCCACCAGGGCGCGCAGGCCGCGCCGGACCACCGGGTGGTCGTCCACCAGCAGCACCCGGATCACCGCGCCTCCCCCGCGCCGACCACATCTACCGCACCGGCCACCGGTGGCAGCGCACCCGCCAGCGGCAGCGAGACCGCCACCACCGTGCCCTCGCCCGGCGCGGACTCCACCGTCAGGTGGCCGCCCAGCGCGGCGATCCGCTCGCGCATCCCGTGCAGGCCGAAGCCGCCGGGGCGGGCGGTGCCGCGGGCGGCGGCGAGCGGGTCGAAGCCCACGCCGTCGTCGAAGACGTCCAGGGTCACCGCGTCGTCCAGGTAGCTGAGGGTCACCGCGATCCGCTGCGCGGCGGCGTGCCGCACCGCGTTGGCCAGCGCCTCCTGGGTCAGCCGCAGCAGCGCCACCTCGGCCTCCACCGGCAGCGGGTACGGCTCGCCGTCCAGGTGGAAGCCGGCTCCGGACCGCCCGGCCAGCCGGCGCAGCGCCTCGCTCAGCGTGCTGCCCTGCAGCGCGGGCGGGGTGAGCGCGTGCACGAAGCTGCGCGCCTCGGCCAGGTTCTCGGCGGCGGTGCGGCTCACCTCGGCGATCCGCTCGGCGGCCGTGCCCGGGTCGGCGGGCAGCGCGGACTCGGCCGAGCGGGCCAGCAGCACGATGCTGGACAGGCCCTGGGCCAGGGTGTCGTGGATCTCGGCGGCCAGCCGCTGCCGCTCGGCCAGCCGCCCGGCCTCGCGCTGGCTGGCGGCCAGTTCGCCGCGGGTGACCACCAGGTCGTCGATCAGCTGCTGGCGCTGGCGGCTCTCCCGGTACAGCGCGGCGTAGCCGTACGCGGTGAGCAGCGCGACCAGTACCCCGGCCACCGGGCCGAGCACCTTGGCGGTGGTCAGCCCGCCGTCCGTGCCGGCCTGGGCCAGCACCACCACGGCGGTCACCCCGAACACCGCCGCCAGTGCCCAGCGGGTGCTCAGCAGGTGCAGGCAGACGAAGTACAGCGGGAAGGCGAGGTAGCCGAACTCCGGCCGCAGCAGCACCAGCGCGGCCCACACCGCGAGCACCGCTCCCAGCCAGCCCAGCGCCCGGCGGCGGTCCGAGCGGAGCCCGGGCAGCACCGCGCCCAGCGCGTACCCGGCGCCGAGCACCAGCGCGAGGCCCAGGGCCGCGCCGGCCAGCCGACCGCCGAGCAGGCCGCGCAGCACCAGCACCGCCAGCAGGGTGAAGAACAGCCCGTGCAGGGCGAGGTTCAACCAGCGCAGGGCGGGGGTGGCGGCACCATGGTCCACGGGCGCCGGCGGCGGGCCGGTGGCGGGCTCCGGCAGGTCGAGACGGTTCACGCCATCCGAGGTTACGGGCTGGGCGGACCGGACCCGCCCGCCGCGGCATCAACCGTTCGATGGATTCCCGGCTCCACCGGCGGGCGGGCTGCGAAGCCGCTCCTCTCCCCGATGGAAAGACGCCGGGAAACCGCGACGGTGGAGGGGCACCGCTCAGCCGCCCCCGACCCAGAAGGTACTTCCCCGTGTTCGTCGCTCTGCGGGACATCCGCTTCGCCCGGGGCCGCTTCGCCCTGATGGGCGCGGTGGTCACGATGATCACCACCCTCGTGGTGTTCCTCTACGGACTCACCGGCGGGCTGGCCGCCGCCGCCTCCGCCACCATCGCCGACCTGCCGGCGGACCGGATCGTCTTCGGCGCCCCCGCCGGGGCCGACCCGACCGTCTCGTTCAGCTCCAGCAGCATCTCGCCCGACCAGGCGGGCCGCTGGTCGGCGGCCCCCGGCGTGACGGCCGCGCACCCGCTGGGCCTGTCGATGACCCGGCTGACCGGGGCGGGCGCGGCCACCGCGGTCAGCGTGGTCGGCACCGACCCGGCCCTGCTGCCGCCGCTGGCCGGCGGGCGGGCCCCGCAGGACGGCGAGGTCGCCGTCGGCGCCACCACCGCCGCAAACAACCACCTGTCGGTCGGTCAGCAGGTCCGGATAGGGCCGCGGACGCTGACCGTCTCCGGGATCACCACCGACCGCTCCTACGCCCACGCGCCCACCGTGTGGACCACCGAGAGCACCTGGCAGACCGTCAGCGGCCAGAGCCAGCCCACCGCGCTCGCCCTCGACCTGGCCTCCGGCGCCGGGGCCGGCGCCGTGCCCGGCACCAAGGCGGTCCCGCTCGCCGACGCGCTGGCCGGGATCGACGGGTTCGCCGCCGAGCAGGGCAGCCTGCAGCTGATCCAGGGCTTCCTGTTCGCGGTCAGCGCCCTGGTGGTCGGCGCCTTCTTCACCGTCTGGACGGTGCAGCGCAAGCCCGACATCGCGGTGCTCAAGGCGGTCGGCGCGAGCAGCGCCTACCTGGTGCGCGACGCGCTCGCCCAGGCCGCCGCCGTGCTGCTGGCCGGCGCGCTGCTCGGCGGCGCGGCGGGCGCCGTCGGCGGGGTGATCGCCTCGGGCGGCGTCCCGTTCGAGCTGAGCGCGGCCAGCGTCGCGGTGCCGGTGGCCGTCATGGTGCTGCTCGGCCTGCTCGGCGCCGCCCTCGCGGTGCGCCGCATCACCTCCGTCGACCCGATCACCGCTCTGGGAGCAGCCCGATGACCGCCACCCTGTCCGCCGTCTCCACCCGCACCGGCCTGGCGCTGCGCGAGGTCACCCTGACCTACCCCGACGGCGAGGCGCGGCTCACCGCGCTGGACGAGGTCTCGCTCACCGTTGCCCCCGGCGAGTTCCTGGCGGTGGCCGGCCCGTCCGGCTCCGGCAAGTCCAGCCTGCTGGCGGTCGCGGCCACCCTGCTCACCCCCGACCGGGGGCAGGTGCTGATAGACGGTCAGGACACCGGCGCGCTCAGCCCGCGCGAGCGCACGGCGCTGCGCCGGGAGAAGCTGGGGATCGTCTTCCAGCAGTCCAACCTGCTGGCCTCGCTGACCGCGGTGGAGCAGCTGCTGGTCCTGGCCGACCTGCGCGGCGAGCGCCCGCGCGCGGCGCGGGAGCGGGCCGCGGAGCTGCTCGCCTCGGTCGGCCTGAACGGCCCCAAGCAGCAGCGCCGCCCGCACCAGCTGTCCGGCGGCGAGCGCCAGCGGGTCAACATCGCCCGGGCGCTGTTCGGCAGCCCCTCGGTGCTGCTGGTCGACGAGCCCACCTCGGCGCTGGACCACGAGCGCGGCACCCAGATCGTCGAGCTGCTGGCCGCCGTCACCCGCGACCACGCGACCGCCACCGTGATGGTCACCCACGACCGGGCCCAGCTGGACCGGGTCGACCGGGTGGTGGAGATGGCGGACGGGCGGCTACTTCTCGGGGCCGAGCACGGCGTCGACCTCTAGGGTCACCTCGGCACCGAGGGAGGCGGGGAGGGTGACGGACTCCCCGGGGCGGTGGATGCCGTGCACGCCGTAGTCATCGTCCTGAGGCTCGGTCAGGACGCGGACCAGGCGGTTCTTGCGGTCTACGATGACGTAGACGGGGATATCGGCACCGGCGTAGAGCGCTCGCTTGAGCGAGAGATCGGTGCTGTAGTTGGAGGACGTCACCTCCAAGACCATCCGGAAGACCGCCGGGTCGTAGCTGTTGTTCTTGACCAGGTGGTCCTCGAAATCGGACTCGACCACCACCAGGTCCGGGATTGCGAAGTCCGAAGGACCGCCCGGGAGCCCCCCATGGCCTGGATCACGTTGGTGTCGTCATCGTCCAGGCCGGCTGCCAGGAGAGGCCTCATCAGGCGGGTGAGAGACCGGCCATGGGGCCCGTCGGCGGGGGGCCTCACGGTGATCTGGCTCCCGAGGATCTCGACGCGATGGCCCGGGTACTTGTCCGAGATCTCGTCCGCCATCTCAAGAAGCGTCGGCTCGTGGAGCGGGTGTCCCAAAGCAGCGGCGGACATCGGCAACCTCCGTAAGGGCCAGGTATCGCTCACAGCATGGTAGGCAATCACCGCCGCTTCGCCCGATCGGGTTCGGCTACCGCATCCCCAGCCGCAGCGCCGGCTTCTCGGCCGCCTCCTCCTCGCGGCCCTCGGCCCACAGGGAGCGGATGTGGCCGAGGTGGCGGGCCATGCAGGACTCGGCGGCCTCGGCGTCACCGGTGAGCATCAGGTCGAGCAGTTCCAGGTGCTCCTCGGCGGAGGAGACCAGTTCGCCGCGCTGGTCCAGCCGGGTCAGGCCGTAGAGGCGGGAGCGCTTGCGCAGGTCGCCGACCACCTCGACCAGGCGGGCGTTGCCGGCCAGGGCCAGCAGCGAGAGGTGGAACTGGCGGTCCGCCTCCAGGTAGCCGATCAGGTCGTGCGCCCGGGCGGCGGCCACGATGGCCTCGGCGTCGGGGCGCAGCGCCTCCAGCTGCTCGGCGGTGGCGGTACGGGTGACCCGGCCGACCGTGGGGACCTCGATCAGCGCGCGGATCTCGGTGTAGTCGTCCAGGTCGCGCTCGGTCATCTCGGTGACCCGGAAGCCCTTGTTGCGCACCGCCTCGACCAGGCCCTCGCGGGCCAGGTCGAGCATCGCCTCACGCACCGGGGTGGCCGACACCCCGAAGTCGGCCGCCAGGGCAGGCGCGGAGTAGACCACTCCGGGGCGCAGCTCACCCGAGATCAGCGCGGCCCGCAGGGCGTGCGCGACCTGGTCGCGCAGGCGTTCCTGGACGGAGATGAGGGGGCGGGGCTTCGACTCGGTCACTGGGGTCCTCCGGATGGTGCGGAGGCACCAGCGTACAATGTCACGTTTCTTCAAAAGGTCAGGATCGGTCCATCATGCCGCGTGACGCCTCATCAGGGAACGCCGGGGCCCCGATTCACGCCCCGGCAGCTGCGCGCTCGTGCACCGCCGCGGCCACCGCGAGGTCCTCCCAGGCCATGCCGACGCTCTTGAAGAAGCGCGGCCGGTCCGTCGGCACCGCGGCGGTGCCGGTCACCAGCTCGGCCAGGTTGGCCACCGAGGCCCAGTCGGCGCCGCCCAGCACCAGGTCGCCCGCCTCCCGCCGGGCCACCGCCCGCGCCTCGGTGTAGCAGGCGGACCGCTGGACCAGCACGGTGTCCACCTCGCGCCCGGTCAGCGAGTGCGAGCCGACCGCCGCCACCGCCGCGTGGTCGGCGACCAGCGCCCCGTCGAAGAGCGGCTCGTGCGCCGTAGTGCAGCAGACCACCAGGTCCGCCCCGGCCACCGCGTCCGGACCGCCCTGCTCGGCCGCAAGCCCCAGCGAGGCGGCGAAGGCCAGCAGCTCGGGCACCGGGCGCCGGGCCACCACGGTGACCCGGCGCAGCGGGCGCACCGCGGCCAGTGCGGCCAGGTGCCCGTACGCCTGCGGCCCGGCGCCGAACAGCACCAGGTGCGCGGCGTCCGGGGCGGCGAGCCGGTCCAGCGCGAGGGCGGTCACCGCGGGCGTGCGCAGCGTGGTGAGCGCCATGCCGTCGAGCAGGGCCAGCGGCACCAGGGTGGCCCCGTCCAGCAGCAGGTAGCTGCCGGTGATCCGGGGCAGCCCGCGCCCGGGGTTGGCCGGCGCGACCCCGGCGACCTTGACCCCGGCGTACCGCTCGGTGGCGGCCGGCATCACCAGCAGCTCTCCGGCCGGCACCGGCACCCCCAGCCGGGCCGGACACCCCTCCGGGTCCAGGCCGCCCAGCAGCACCGCCTCGATCGCCGCCGCCGCCTGCCGGGGCGTCAGCTCCACGGCCGGCTCGGGCAGGCTCACAGCAGGAACCCCGTGCCGAGCGCGTCCGCCTCGGCGAGCACGAAGCGGTGCTCGCCGGTGCGGTGCGCCTGGCCGGTGACCTCGGTGACCAGGCCGCCGTCCCGCTCGCCGGTGACCCGGCCGGTGAAGACGGTGCCGATCACCGACTCGTGGAGCAGCTCGCCGCGCCAGCCGTCGGCGGCCAGCAGGGCCAGCCGGGCCGAGGTGCCGGAGCCGCAGGGCGAGCGGTCGATCTGGCCGTCGGCGAAGACGGTGACGTTGCGCTGGCGCCGCTGCCCCTCGGGGCCCGCCGCCAACTCCTGGTGGAAGATCACCCCGTACAGGTCGTGGCTGCCCAGCAGTGCGGCCCGGATCTCGCGGCCGCGGGCGGTCAGTTCGTCCAGGGTGGCCGGCGAGACCTCCGGCACGGCCACCGAGGCGTAGACGGCGCCGGAGTCGGCCAGGTCCACCGCGACCCTCCCGGCCGAGGTGTCGACGCCCACCGCGCGGGCGAGCACCCTGGTCGGGACGTTGCGGAAGGTCACCGCGGTGGTCCGACCGCCCACCCGGTGGACCAGCGCGGTGACCCGGCCGGACGGCACGTCGATCCGCACCTGGGCCGTGCCGTCCTCGGGGGCGGCGACCAGGCCGCTGTCCACGGCCCAGGCGCCGAGCGCGATGGTGCCGTGGCCGCAGGCCGTGGAGTAGCCGTCCTTGTGGAAGAACAGGACGCCCAAGTGGGCCTCGCTGTCGTCCGCCGGCACCACGAAGCCGCCGTACATGCCGGCGTGCCCGCGCGGCTCGCGGGTGAGCAGCTGGCGCACGGTGTCCAGTGCGCTCGGGCGCGGGCTGGTCGCCGTGCCGCCGGCGCCCAGCGCGATGGCCCGCCGCTCGGCGACGGTGTCGCCGGGCACCGGCGGCAGCCCGGCGGGCACGATCCGGAACGGCTCGCCGGCGGTGTGGTAGTCGACGGTGGCGACCTCCAGCACGGTCACCGCGCGCCCCCGCCCGGCAGCAGCGTGACGGTGCGGCTCGCGGTGTAGAACTCCAGCGCCGCCTGCCCCTGCTCGCGGGCACCGAAGGAGGCGGCCTTGGCCCCGCCGAACGGCAGGTGGAAGTCGACCCCGCTGGACGGCGCGTTGATCCGGATCATCCCGGCGGTCAGCCGGTCGGCGGCGGCCAGCGCAGCGTCCAGGTCGCGCGAGTGAACCGAGCAGGCCAGGCTGTGCCGGTTGGCATTGGCCAGCGCGATCGCCTCGTCCAGGTCGGCGGCCGGCAGCAGCACCGCCAGCGGGCCGAAGAACTCCTCGGCCAGCAGCGGGTGGTCGGCGGGCACCTGGTCCAGCACGGTGGGCTCGATGAACCAGCCCTGACGCTGCGGCAGCTGACCGCCCGCCACCAGCTGGGCGCCGCCCGCCAGTGCGGAGTCGATCGCCCCGGCCAGCCGCTCGCGCGCACCCTGGTTGATCACCACCTCGGCCTGCCCGGCCAGCGCCTTGGCCAGCGCCTCGCGCAGCGGCTGGTAGGCCGCTCCCACCGCGATGATCCGGCTGGTCGCGGTGCACTTCTGGCCCGCGTAGCCGGCGACGGCGTAGGCCAGGTGGGCGGCGGCCTGCTCGATGTCGGCGTCGGGGAGCACCAGGGCGGCGTTCACCCCGCCCATCTCGGCCTGCACCGGGACGCCGCGGGCCGCGCAGGCCCGCACCACCGCGCCGCCGGTGGCGGTGGAGCCGGTGAAGGAGACCACGTCGGCGCCGTCCAGCAGCGCCGTCCCCTCCTCGGCGGCCCCGGGCACCACCTCCAGGACGCCCTCGGGCAGCGCCAGCAGCTCGGCCAGCCGCAGCGCGCAGGCGGTCGCCTCGGGGGCCGGCTTGAGCACCGCGGTGTTGCCGGTGGCCAGCGCCGGGGCGAGCTTCCAGACCGGGATGGCCAGCGGGAAGTTCCACGGGGTGATCAGCCCGGCCACCCCGTGCGGGCGGCGGCGGGTGAGCAGCAGGCCCGCGCCGGCGGCCGGCTCGTGCACCGCCCCGGTGGGCGCGTAGGGGGCCTGGGCGTAGTAGCGCAGGATCGCCACCGTGCGGGCCAGCTCGCCGGCCGCCTCGCCGCGCGGCTTGCCGACCTCGCGCTCGACGAGCGCGGTCAGCTCCTCGGCGGCGCCCTCCACGGCGGCCGCCGCCCGGGTCAGCGCGGCCGAGCGGGCGCCGGCCCCGGCCGCCAGCCAGCCCGGCTGGGCGGCCCGGGCGCGCTCGACGGCGGCCGCCGTCCCCTCGGCGCCGGCGGTCTCCAGCTGGACCACCAGGTCGGCGGGGTCGGCGGGGTTGTACGAGCTCAGGGTGGTGCTCACAGCAGGAAGCCTCCGGGGAAGGGGTCCGTCGGGTCGAGGAAGTACTGGGCGGTGCCGGTGACCCAGGCCCGGCCGGTGACGGTGGGCACCACGGCGGGCAGCCCGGCCACCTCGGTCTGCTCGACCAGGCGGCCGGTGAAGGTGGTGCCGATGAAGGAGTCGTTGCGGAAGTCCTGGCCGATCGCCAGCTCGCCACGGGCGTGCAGCTGGGCCATCCGGGCCGAGGTGCCGGTGCCGCAGGGCGAGCGGTCGAACCAGCCCGGGTGGATCGCCATCGCGTGCCGCGAGTGGACGGCGTCGGAGCCGGGGGCGGCCAGGTAGACGTGGTGCACGCTGTGGAAGGACGGTTCCACCGGGTGCACCGGGCGCTGTTCGCCCGCGTTGATCGCGTCCATCAGGGCCAGCCCGGCGGCCAGGATGTCCTGCTTGCGCTCGCGCTCGAACGGCAGGCCGAACTCGGCCAGCGGCAGGATCGCGTAGAAGTTGCCGCCGAAGGCCAGGTCGTAGCTGACGGTGCCCCAGCCGGGGACCTCGACCTTGCGGTCCAGGGCCACCGAGTAGGAGGCCACGTTGCGGATGGTGACGGCGGTGGCGGCGCCGTTCTCCACCCGCACCTCGGCCACCACCAGGCCGGCCGGGGTGTCCAGGCGCACCGTGGTGACCGGCTCGACGACCGGGACCATGCCGGTCTCCACCAGCACGGTGGCCACCCCGATGGTGCCGTGGCCGCACATCGGCAGCAGCCCGGAGACCTCGATGAACAGCACCCCGAAGTCGGCGTCGGGCCGGGTCGGCGGCTGCAGGACCGCCCCGCTCATCGAGGCGTGGCCGCGCGGCTCGTACATCAGCAGGGTCCGGAAGTGGTCCAGGTGCAGCTGGAAGTGGACCCGGCGCTCGGCCATGGTGGCCCCGGGGACGACGCCGAACCCGCCGGTGATCACCCGGGTGGGCATGCCCTCGGTGTGCGAGTCGACGGCGTGGAAGACGTGGCGGGTGCGCATCGGTGACCCTTCGTCAACTGGTGGATGGACGGGTACGGGCCGGGGGGCCGCCGCGCGAGGGGGGCGGCGGACCCCCGGGCGCTCAGCTCAGGCCCTCGGCCAGCGCCTTCTCGGTGGCGGCCCGCACGGCCGCCTCGATCTCGGGCGACAGCGGCCGGCGCGGCGGGCGCACCGGGCCGCCGGGGATCCCGGCGATGTCCTGGGAGAGCTTGATCGCCTGGACGAACTCGGTCTTGGAGTCCCAGCGCAGCAGCGAGTGCAGCGCCTTGTACAGCGGCAGCGCGGTGTCCAGGTCCTGCGCCACGGCAGCCTTGTAGAGCGCGACCGAGGCCTCGGGCAGCGCGTTGGGGTAGCCGGCGATCCAGCCGACCGCACCGGCCAGGGCCAGCTCCAGCAGCACGTCGTCGGCGCCGATCAGCAGGTCCAGGCCCGGGGCCAGCTCCGCGATCTCGTAGGCCCGGCGGACGTCGCCGCTGAACTCCTTGACGGCCACGATCGAGCCCGCGGCGTGCAGCTCGGCCAGCAGCGCGGGGACCAGGTCGACCTTGGTGTCGATCGGGTTGTTGTACGCCACGATCGGCAGGCCGGCCTTGGCGACCTCGGCGTAGTGGGCGCGCACCGAGTCGGCGTCGGCGCGATAGGCGTTGGGCGGCAGCAGCAGCACCGAGCCGGCCCCGGCCTCGGCGGCCTGGTCGGCCCAGCGGCGCGACTCGGCACTGCCGTAGGCGGCCACGCCCGGCATCACCCGGGAGCCGTCGCCGGCGGCCTCGACGGCCACCTCGACGACCTTGGCGCGCTCCTCGGCGGTGAGGGTCTGGTACTCGCCCAGCGAGCCGTTGGGGACCACGCCGTCGCAGCCGGCGTCGATCAGCCGGCGCACGTGCTCGGCGTAGGCGTCGTAGTCGACCGAGAAGTCCTCACGCAGCGGCAGCGTGGTGGCGACCATGATGCCGCGCCAGGGGTGGGTGCGGTTCTGCTGGGTCACGGTTCGTCTCTCCTTTATGAGGTGTGACATTTTATAGGTAGCCCCAGTGGCGGCACAAGGGCATGAGCACACCAGCCCTGGTACCGCCCACAGGTTCAGTCGGTCGGCGGGCCGGCATCGGCCGGTCCCGCCGCCGGGCCTCAGTCGGTCGGCAGCTCGGCCAGCCGGCCCAGCGGGACCGGGCAGGAGAACGGGCGCCGGTCGGGCGCGGGCGCGTCCTGGCCGGCCAGGCAGGCCACCGCCGCCCCGCACATCCGGCCCTGGCACCAGCCCATGCCGGCCCGGGTGAGCAGCTTGACGGTGCGCGCGTCGCTCGCGCCGAGCTCGTGGACCGCCTCGGTGATCCGCTCGGCGGGCACCTCCTCGCAGCGGCACACCTCGGTGTCGGGCCGCAGCCAGTCGCTCCAGCCGGCGCCGGGCCGGTGCGCGGCGGCCATCAGCTCGGCGAAGGCCCGCAGTCGGCGGCGCCGGCCCAGCAGCCCGGCCGGTACCCGGTCCGCCCCGGCGATCGCCAGGGCCGCCAACTCGCCTTCGGCCAGAGCCAGTTCGGCCCCGCCCACCCCGCAGGCCTCGCCCGCCGCCCAGAGCCCGTCGACCGTGGTGCGCTGGCGCCGGTCCACCACCAGGGCGAGCGTGCCGTCGGGCACGTGGCGGGTGTCCGCGCCCAGCTCGACGGCCAGCTCCAGCTGCGGGACCAGGCCGTGGCCGACCGCCAACGCGTCGCAGGCGATCCGCCACTCGGTGCCGGGCACCGGGCGCCAGTCGGCGTCCAGGCGGGCCAGGGTCACGCCGGTGACCCTCCCCCAGCCTCCGGCCGGGGGGACCCCCATGGTGCCGTGCGCCTCGACCACGGCACTGGACCGGTGCAGCCGTACCGCATGGCGGGCCAGCGCGGCGCCGTGCGTAACGCCCTCCCGGAGCTTGCCGGGCACCTGCGCCAGCACGCCGGGCCGACGGGCGTAGCCGAGGTAGTTCCCGGCCTCCACGACGGCCGGCACCCTGGCCCCGGCGGCGGTCAGCGAGGCGGCCGCGGCCAGCAGCAGCGGGCCGCTGCCGGCCACCACCACCCGTTTGCCGGGCAGCACCAGGCCGGCCTTGAGCATCGCCTGGGCGCCGCCGGCGGTGACCACCCCGGGCAGCGTCCAGCCGGGGAAGGGCAGTTGGCGCTCGTGGGCGCCGGTGGCCAGCAGCACCGCGTCGGCCCGCACGGCGGCCGTGCCCGAGCCGTCCGCGCCGGTGACGGCGTGCAGCCGCCACGGCTCGGCCCGCTCCAGCAGGGTGACGTGATGGTGCGCCAGGTAGCTGATGCGTCCGGCCGCCCGGTGCCGGTCCAGTCGCCGCACCAGGTCGGTGAAGGTCGACCAGTGGTGGTGCAGGCGGTCCGGGCGCCGGGCGCCGAGCTCCTCGGCGGGGTGGCGGTAGTACTGGCCGCCCGGCCGGGCGCCGGCGTCCAGCAGCACGCAGCGCAGCCCCCGGTCGGCGGCGGCCACCGCCCCGGCCAGGCCGGCCGGGCCGGCGCCGATCACGGCCAGCTGGTAGTCGGGCTCAGACGGCGAGGTCGGCACGGCCGTTGCCCTCCTGGGTGGTCACCCGGGTGCCGGGCAGCGCCGGCACCAGGCAGGTGCGCTGGTTCGGGCGGCCGTCGACGGTGGCCAGGCAGTCGTAGCAGGCGCCGATGCCGCAGAACGCGCCGCGCGGGCGGCCGTCCACCCGGGTGGTGCGCCAGGCCAGGATGCCGTGCGACCAGAGCACGGCGGCGATGCTCCGACCGGGCAGCGCGGTCAGGGCACGGCCGTCGAACTCGATGGTGTGGGCCGGCCCTGGCGAGGCTTCGGCCAGCGCGGCGGGGGTTCGGCGCATGGGGCGGTGTCCTTTGTCGGTGAGCCGTGCTCAGCGGCTTCTCGGTGGGCCGTGGTCAGTGGGCGGTGAAGCGGTCCGGGGCGAAGGGGGCGAGGTCGTACCGGAGCGCGCCGGTCAGCTGCTGGGCGATCAGCTGTCCGGTGGCCGGGGCCAGCCCGATGCCCGCGCCCTCGTGCCCGCAGGCCTGGTACAGGCCCGGCGCGCGCGGGTCGGCGCCGATCGCCGGCAGGTGGTCCGGCAGGTAGGGACGAAAGCCCCGGTAGGTGCGGATCACCCGCACCTGCGCCAGCACCGGGAAGAGCCGGGCGGCCTGCGCGGCCAGCAGGCGCACCGCCTCGGTGGACAGGGTGCGGTCGAAGCCGACCCGCTCGCGGGTCGCACCGATCAGCACCGGGCCAGAGGGGGTGCCCTCCACCACGGCGGAGCTCTGCAGTGCGGCCGAGCCGCTGGCCACGTCGGCCACGTAGTCGGCGGCGTACACCTTGTGCCGCACCACGCGCGGCAGCGGCTCGGTGACCAGTACGAACCCGCGCCGGGGCAGCACCGGCAGGTGGGCGCCGGCCATCGCGGCGATCTCACCGCCCCAGGTGCCGGCGGCGTTGACCACGGCGCCGGCCGCCAGCTCGCGGCGGGCGGTGCGCACGCCGGTGATCCGGCCGTCGGCGCCGGTGCGCAGCGCCTCGACGGCCTCGCCCAGGTGCAGCACGGCGCCCGCCCTGCGCGCGGCGCGCAGCAGGTGAGCGGCGGCCAGCGCCGGCTGCACCTGGGAGTCCTCGGGGTAGTGGAAGCCGCCCGCCAGCTCAGGGTCGAGGTGCGGCTCCAGGCCGGCCAGCTGGTCGGCGGCCACCGCCTCGGCCCGCACGCCGGCGCCCCGCTGCCTGTCGGCGAAGGAGGCCAGCGCCGCCAGCCCGGCCGGCTCCCCCGCCACCACCAGGCCCCCCTTGGCCTCGTACTCGACGGCGGCCGGCAGCTCCTCGGCGAGCTCGCGCCAGAGCCGGTTGGACAGCTGCGCGAGTTCGAGCTCGGGTCCGGGCGCCTTGTCGGAGACGAGCAGGTTGCCCTCCCCCGCGCCGGTGGTCCCGCCGGCCACCGGGCCGCGGTCCAGCACGGCGACGGTCAGCCCGGCCCGGGCGGCGTAGAACGCGCAGGCGGCACCGACCACGCCGGCGCCGATCACCACCACATCGTGGGTTGGTCTCGTGAGCACGGCAGTAATATGTCACATTGCCAGACGTTCGCCAAGCCACTTGACCGCGTACCCGCGAAGTCCGCCGGGCCCGAGCTGCGGAAACGGAACGCCCCGGTCCGGGGGAAGTCGGACCGGGGCGTTTCGCGGGGTGGATCGGACTCAGGTGATGTCGTCGTCCACCTGCTCGGCGCGCGCGGACGGGACCGAGGCGCGCGGGGTGGGCGAGGCCACCGCCGGGCCGGAGGCGGCCACCGACTCGGCGCCCTCGACCGCGTCCACCGACAGGTCCACGTGCGAGGCTTCCTCGTCGTCCAGGTCCGCGTCGGGGTTGTTGCGGCGCCGGCGCCGGTCGTTCAGCTGCGCGACGCCGACCGCCACGAAGTACAGCAGCCAGATCGGCGCGGCCAGCGCCAGCATGCTGATCGGGTCGGCGCTGGGGGTGGCCACCGCCGCGAAGACGGTGATGCCCATGACCATGCCGCGCCACCAGCCCGCCATCCGCTTGGCCGAGAGCACTCCGCCGAAGTTGAGCATCACCAGCAGCAGCGGGAACTCGAAGGCCAGGCCGAAGACCAGCAGCATCCGGGTGGCGATGTTCAGGTAGCCGTCCACCGGCAGGATCTGCTGGGCGCCGATCGGGGTGAACGAGCCCAGCACCTCGATGGTGGTGGGCATCAGCAGGTAGGCGCAGGTGACGCCGGCCAGGAACAGCGGGGTGCCCGCGGTCAGGAAGGCCAGCGAGTAGCGCCGCTCGTGCTTGTGCAGGCCCGGCGAGATGAAGGCCCACAGCTGGTACAGCCAGATCGGGACGGCCGCCACCAGGCCCGCGGTGAGGCAGACCTTCAGGGTGAGGCTGAACGGCTGGGTGACACCGATGACCGCGATCTGGGCGCAGTGCTTGACCCCGGCGGGGGGCTGGCCGTTCGCCGCGCAGGCCGGCAGCGGGGTCATCAGGAAGTGCAGCAGCTTGTCCTTGAAGAACGCCGCCGCGATCGTGCAGACCACGATCGCCAGCACCGACTTGACCAGCCGGTTGCGCAGCTCGCGCAGGTGATCACCGAGGGACATCCGTCCGTCGGGGCTCTTCGGCGGTTTGGAAGACTTGCTCAACCCCGGTCCTCTGGGTAACTCGTGCGACGTGCCCGCCGGACGGCGGCCACGGGGCGGTGCGGCCGCGCTACTGCACGCGGTCGCGGTGCTGCTCGGCGCCAGGCCGCGCGGTGGAGGCATCACCGGGGGCGGCCTTGATCAGCGGCGTCGAGTCCGTCAGGGCCGAGTTCGCCGGCCCCTGGTACTCCTCCGCGAACTCCTTCTTGAGCGCGGTCGTCTCGCTCTTGAGGATCCGCATCGACCGGCCGAAGGCGCGGGCCAGGTCGGGCAGCCGCTTCCCGCCGTAGAACACCGCCGCCATGGCGATGATCAGCACGACGGCCAGGACCTTGCCCATGGACTGCCACCTTTCGGGTACGGGGCCGGGGGCACCACGATCAGAGCCTAACCCCCGCGATCAGCGCCGAGCAGGCCGCGGGGCCTCACAGACCGGTGAAGATTGGGCGGCCGTCACCTGGCGGATCACTCGGACGAGGGCGGCACCAACTGCTCGCCGGCCGCGGCCAGCGCCCGGGCGGCCCCGTCCACCTGCACGGCCAGCGCCCGCACGTCCACCCACAGCCGCACCACCAGCACCCCGAGCACCAGCAGCCCGGCGGTGGCCAGGCCGACCGCCGCCATCAGCGTCCACGGCATCGCTCGCTCCTACCCCTCGATCGCCACGAGCCGGATGGTCGACACCCCGGCCCCGGTCAGCGCCGCCACGATCTTCTCCCCGGCGGGCTTGCGCACCGCCGCCCCGCACTCGGGGCAGGTGAAGCTGTAGAAGGTGCGCTCCCTGGTCCGCCCCAGCGCCAGCCGGAAGGCCGCCACCGGCAGCTCCACCTTCTCCCGGCACTGCGAGCAGTAGACCTTGAACCGGGTGGCACCCGGTGCGCCTCCCCGTTCCTGCTCGGTCACTCGGCGTCCCCGTAGGCGGCCAGCGCCGCCAGCGCGGACTGCCGGGCCTGCTCGGCCACCGGCGCGGGGGCGGTGATCCGCCCGTCGCGGCCCAGCCGCAGCGCCAGCGTGCGCAGCGAGGACGGGTCGGAGCTGCGCAGCGTGATCCGCAGGCCGCCGTCGGGCATCTCCTCGGCCAGGTCGTGGGTGTAGTACTCGGCCACCCAGCGCCCGCCCGGGCCCACCTCGACCACCACCTCGGGGTCGTCGGCCCCCGGGTTGACCAGCCCCTGGGACAGGTCGCGCGGCTCCAGCCGCGGCGGGTCGGCCGGCTCGTCCAGCACCTTGATCTCGGCCACCCGGTCCAGCCGGAACAGCCGGCGGTCCTCCGAGGTGCGGCACCAGCCGTCCAGGTAGGTGTGGCCCTCGGTGAGCAGCCGGATCGGGTCCACCTCGCGCTCGGTCATGCCGCCGCGCCCGTGCGAGTAGTAGCGCAACCAGATCCGCCGGCCCTCGCTGAGCGCCCGGTCGATGTCGGCGAAGACCTGGCCCTCGCCCTCGAAGGTCACCCCGACCCGGGCACTGCCCTCGGCGCTCTCCCCCGCCGCGTTCTCGATCTTGGCCACCGCCCGGGTCAGCGCCTGCCGGTCCCGCTCGCGCAGGCCCGGCAGCGTGGCCACCGCGCGGGCGGCCACCAGCAGCGCGGTGGCCTCGTCGGCGGCCAGCCGCAGCGGCTGGGCGACGTCGTCCACGTTGTGCCACCAGATCCGCTCGCCGTCGGTGTCGATGTCGAGCAGGTCGCCGCCGCGGAAGCTGGTGCCGCACATCGGCAGCACGTTCAGGTCGGCGATCAGCTCGCGCTCGCTGATGCCGAAGGCGCGGGCCACCTCCGCCACCTCGGCGCCGGGCCGCTCGCGCAGGTAGGTGACCAGCGACAGCATCCGCCGGGTCTGGTCGATCGCGTTGCTCATGCCGCCGCCCCCTGGTCCGCGAGACCGGCCACCGCGCGCAGCCGCCCGATCAGTTCGGCGCGCAGCTCCTGCGGCGCCAGCACCACCACGTCCGGACCGTACTCGGCCAGCTCCGCGTCCAGGCCGAAGCCGTACGGGATGGTCAGTTCGTCCCAGTCGGCGTCCAGCTGAGCCACCGTCACCGCCTTGGCCCGCAGCGGGTAGGCGCTGTCCCGGCGCAGCCGCACGGTCGCGGTCGCGGTCGCCCCCTCGCCGGCGAACCGGGCCACGGTGGCCCGCACGTCCACGTGCTCGGGCACCGGCGCGGTGAACGCGCCCTGGCGCGAGCGCACCTTGCCGGCGATCCGGCTCAGCCGGAACACCCGGGAGGCGCCGCGGTCACGGTCCCAGCCCGCCAGGTACCAGTGGCCGCGCCAGCACTCCAGCGCCCACGGCTCCACCGAGCGCGCCGAGGTCTCGGCCGCCCCCGCCTTGCGGTACTCGAAGCTGACCGGGCGCCGGTCGCGCGCGGCCAGCAGCAGCGGCTCGAACGCCGCCTCGCGCACCGGGATGTAGGGCTCCAGCGCGGTGCCGGGCGCCCCCTCGCTGAACGGCACGCCGGCCGCCCGCAGCTTCTGCAGCGCGCCGCTGGCCGCCCCCGACAGCCGGGCCTGCTGCCACACCTTGGCCGCCAGGCTCAGCGCGGCCGCCTCCTCGGCGTCCAGCGCGATCTCCGGCAGCCGGTTGCGGTCCGGGCGGGCCAGGTAGCCGGCCTCGCCGTCCAGGGTGTTCTCGTCGACGTCGATCACCAGGCCCAGCTCGCGCAGGTCGTCCTTGTCCCGCTCGAACATCCGGTTGAAGGCGTCCTCGCTGCCGTTGGCCCAGGCCTCCCGGTACGCCTCGACGGACTCCCGCAGCTCGCGCTTGGAGAGCGGACGTCTGGTGTTCATCAGGCACAGGGCGAGATTCATCAGCCGCTCCGCCTTGGCGATCGCCATCGCTGACCCTTCCGTGACCCGCTTCGTCACCCCACCCCGGGGGACCTGGCGCCTTGACCGTACCGGTAGCGGGACCTGCGGCGAAAGCCGAGGCGGCCGCACCCGGGAGCACCGGGCGCGGCCGCAGCGCGCTGTCCTGCCGACGACTGGTCAGACGCCGATCAGGTCGACCACGAAGATCAGCGTCGAGCCCGCCGGGATGGCCGGGGTCGGCGACTGGTTGCCGTAGCCCAGGTGCGGCGGGATGACCAGCTTGCGGCGGCCGCCGACCTTCATGCCGGCCACGCCCTGGTCCCAGCCCTTGATGACCCGGCCGCCGCCGAGCGGGAACTTGAAGGTCGAGCCGCGGTTCCAGCTCGCGTCGAACTCCTCGCCCGTCTCGAAGGTGACACCCACGTAGTGGACCTCGACGACCTGGCCCGGCTTGGCCTCCTCGCCGGTGCCGACCTCGAGGTCGGTGATCTCCAGCTCCGCCGGGGCCTTGCCCTCGGGGAAGTCGATCTCCGGCTTCGTCTTCTGGCTCACAACTGCCTCATCTCATCGTCTCAACACACAACACGGCGGCGGACCACCGCACCTGTGGCTCCGTCAGGAACCACCGTACGACGGCCCGCCGCCCGTGCTGATCAGGCCCGGCCGTGGGGGTCACCCCGCCCGAAGGCGGGGCGGAACTCCCCGGTGCCGGTCGCCCTATCTTGTCATCCCTGGTCGGCCGAACCGAGCCCGGCATCCAGGATGTCGACCACGAACACCAGCGAGGAGTTGGCCGGGATGCCGTTCTGCGCCTGGTCCTTGTAGGCCATCGACGCGGGGATCACCAGCTCGATCCGGCTGCCCACGTTCTGGCCCACGATGCCCTTGTCCCAGCCCTCGATGACGCTGCCGCCACCGGTGACGAAGCTGAACGCCTGCTTGCGGGTGAGCGAGGAGTCGAAGGCCTTGCCGTCCTTCAGCAGTGCGCCGCTGTACTGCACGACCACCTTCTCGCCGGACTCGACCTTCGGGCCCTTGCCCTGGACCAGCACCGCGGTCTTCAGGTCGGTCGGGTCGGTCACGTTGGCCGGCGGGGTGATCTGGTCGGCCTTGCCGTCGCCCTGCACCTTCACGCTCGGGAAGTCGGCCGGCGGGTTGACCATGTCGCCGCTGACCCGCGAGTTGGCGCTGTTCACCCGCTGGACGTCGACCACCAGCACCAGGCTGTCGGTCGGGCCCAGGCCCAGCTGCGAGTTGCCCTGGTCACCGAAGGCCGCGGCCGGCGGGGCCACCACCAGCAGCCGGCTGCCCGCCTTGTGGCCCACCACCGCGGCGTCCAGCGCCGGGATCAGCTTGCCCAGGCCCGCCTGGAACAGCTGCGGCTTGCCGCTGTCGTAGGAGCCCTGGATGTCCTTGCCGGTGTTCCAGTCCTTCAGGGTGAAGTCGGCGGTCACCCAGGTGCCCTTGTCGGCCTTGGCCCCGTCGCCCTCGCTCAGCGACTTCACCACGAAGGTGCCGTCCGGCTGCTGCGAGGGCAGCGTGATGGTCGCCTTCTTGCCGAAGTCGCCCGAGACCGTCGGCAGCACCTTGGCGCTGTCCTTGATCGGCGGCACCGCCGCCTGGCTGGGCTTGGGCGGCGCGCTGGTGGCCGGATCGGCCGCCTTGGTCGTCGAGTCGTGGCTCTGGTTCACCACGTACAGGCCGATGCCGCTGCCCACCAGGAGCACCGCCAGGATCGCCCCGAGCACCACGCCCAGCTTGCCGCCTTCGCCCACGTTCTCGTAGTTGGCCTCGGAGGTGGTCTGCTTGCGCACCGTGGAGGCGAAGATCTGCGGCTCCTCGGGCTTGGGCCCGGGCGCGATCTGCGGGGCCTCGCCCGGCTGCACCCAGCCGGCCTGCGGCGAAACCAGGGAGGGCGGAATCACGATCGACTCGCCCTGGCCCGGCAGCGGGCCCCCGGGCCGAGAGGCCGCCGGGTCGGGAACCGCACCACTCGCGGTGTCGGCCTCGGTCGGCCCGGTCGGATTCTCAGCCATTTCTCCCCATCCTCGCCCTCAGGTGTCTCGCCGCTCTGCGAATCGGCAGCAGTATGGCAGCTTGCCATGAGGGCGGGCATTCATCGAGTGTGCATGACACACCGCGAACACCCGCCCGCGTGACGTCGCGCCCGGCACCCGGGCCCCTGCGGGCCTCGGCAACCGCTACACAGCTTCCAGGATGTCGATCACGAAGACCAGGGTCGAGTTCGCAGGGATACCGTTCTGTGCTGTTGCGCCGTACCCGAGCGCCGGCGGGATCACCAGCTGCACCCGGCTGCCCACCGGCTGGCCCACCAGCCCCTTGTCCCAGCCGGCGATCACACTGCCGGTGCCGATCTGCAGCACCTGCGCCCCGCCGTGGTTCCACGAGGAGTCGAACTGCTGGCCGTTGCTCCACAGCACGCCGGTGTACTGCAGCACCACCGACTGGCCCGACTGCACCGTCTTGCCGTCACCCTTGATCAGCACGTTGGTCTGCAGGTCGGTCGGTGCCGGCGTGTTCGCCGGGATGGTGATCGTCGGCGCCGCCTTGCCGTTCTCCTTCACCTGCGGCTGGTTGGCCTGCAGCGCGGCGTCCGTACCCGGCACCACCGAGTCCTGCGGCACCGCCTGCACCAGGTCCAGCACGAACACCACCGTGTCGTCCTTGCCCACGCCCAGCTGCTGGCTGCCGGTGCTGCCGAACCCCGCCGACGGGGGCGCCACCACCAGCAGCCGGCTGCCCACCTTGCGCCCCAGCACGCTCTGGTCGAAGGCCGGCACCAGCTGCCCGCTGCCCGCCTGGTACAGCTGCGGCTTGGCTCCCGCGTCGTAGGAACTCGACAGGTCCTTGCCGCTCGTCCAGTCCTTCGCGGTGTAGTTGACGGTCACCCAGTCGCCCTTGTTGACCGTCGCCCCGTCACCCTCGGACACCGCCGTGACCACGTACTGCCCGCTCGGCTGCCCCGGCGGGATGGTGATCGTCGCCTTGCTGCCGAAACTGCCGCCCACCGTCGGCATCGGCGAGGCCGAGGCCACCGGCGTCGGCACGGCCGGCGCCGAACTCGACGGCGCCGCGGAGGGCCCGCTCTTCACGTGCGAGCCGCTGCTGCAGGCGGCCAGCACCAGCATCGGCAGGAGTACGAGCAGTCCGGCGGTGCGACGCACGACGGGTCCTCACTGTCAGTCACATATACGGATCAGCGGATCCGCCCCAGCGTAAATGCAGCGGGCCCCGCCTCCGTGGGAGGCGGGGCCGCAATCAGGACGCCGGGTCACCGGCCGGGTCACACGCGGGCTCACATGCCGGCGATCAGCTTCTCCACCCGCTCGTCCACCGAACGGAACGGGTCCTTGCACAGCACCGTGCGCTGCGCCTGGTCGTTCAGCTTCAGGTGCACCCAGTCCACCGTGAAGTCGCGCCGCTGCTCCTGCGCCCGGCGGATGAAATCCCCGCGCAGCCGCGCCCGAGTCGTCTGCGGCGGCACCGACTTCGCCTCGAAGACCTTCAGGTCCGTAGTCGTCCGGGCCGCCTGCCCCTTGTTCTGCAGCAGGTAGAACAGCCCCCGGCGACGGTGGATGTCGTGGTACGCTAGGTCGATCTGGGCGACCCGCGGATTGCTCATGCTCATCTGGTGCTTCTCGCGGTACCGCTCGATCAACCGGTACTTGATCATCCAGTCGATCTCGGTGCCGGCCTTCGCGAAGTCCTCCGTCCGCACCGCCTCCAGGGTGCGGCCCCACAGCTCGAGCACCTGGCCGATCGTGCCCGAGTTCAGCCCCTTGCGGTCCGCGAACTCCAGCGCCTTGGAGTAGTACTCCTCCTGGATCTCCAGCGCGCTCGCCTCGCGGCCGTTCGCCAGCCGCACCTGGTGACGGCCCGTCAGGTCGTGGCTGACCTCGCGGATCGCCCGGATCGGGTTCTCCAGCGTCAGGTCCCGCATCACCACGCCGGCCTCGATCAGCCGCAGCACCAGGTCGGTCGCCCCCACCTTGAGCAGCGTGGTGGTCTCCGACATGTTCGAGTCGCCGACGATCACGTGCAGGCGGCGGTACCGCTCGGCGTCCGCGTGCGGCTCGTCCCTGGTGTTGATGATCGGACGCGAGCGGGTGGTCGCCGAACTGACGCCCTCCCAGATGTGCTCGGCCCGCTGGCTGACGCAGAACACCGCGCCGCGCGGCGTCTGCAGCACCTTGCCCGCCCCGCAGATCAGCTGACGGGTCACCAGGAAGGGGATCAGCACGTCCGCCAGCCGGGAGAACTCCCCGTGGCGGGCCACCAGGTAGTTCTCGTGGCAGCCGTAGGAGTTGCCGGCCGAGTCCGTGTTGTTCTTGAAGAGGTAGACGTCGCCGGCGATGCCCTCCTCGTGCAACCGCCGCTCCGCGTCCACGAGCAGACCCTCGAGGATCCGCTCGCCCGCCTTGTCGTGGGTCACCAGCTCGGTGACGTCGTCGCACTCCGGAGTGGCGTACTCGGGGTGCGAACCGACGTCCAGATAGAGGCGTGCGCCATTGCGCAGGAACACATTGCTGCTCCGGCCCCAGGAAACTACGCGACGGAAGAGGTACCTGGCCACCTCGTCCGGAGACAGACGCCGTTGTCCCCGGAACGTGCACGTGACGCCGTACTCGTTCTCCAGCCCGAAAATTCGGCGATCCATGCCTGGACTTTACGCTTTTAGCGGGCTTCTGAAACCGTTTTCGCTGAGCCAATCGGATCACGATCCACCGCCTGCACCGCGAAACGGCACGGCGAAGGGGTGCGGCGCACTGCGCGCCGCACCCCTTCGCCGTGGCGAGCTACTCCTGCTCCGCGGACTCCTCGGACTCCTCCGGCACCGCGGGCGCCTGGGCCCCGGCAGGAGCGTCCGGCAGCTCCTCGTCCGACTCGGCGTCAGCTGCCGCCTCGTCACCCGCCAGCAGCCGGGCCAGCTGGCTGCCCAGCACCCGCTTGAACTTGCGCTGCTGGGGCCGCGCGCGGTCCAGCACCGCCACCTCAAGCTGCTCCGGCGTCAGCGCCCGTGGCGTGCCGCCGTTGGGGTCCCGGGCCAGCGACTCCACCGCCAGGCTCAGCGCCTCCGCCAGGCCCATCCCGGGCCGGTGGCGCTGCCCCAGGTAGTTGCCGATCGAGTCGGCGTTGCCGCCGACCACCACCGAGTTCTGCTCGTCCACCACGGAACCGTCCGGGGTGAGCCGGTAGATCTGGTCGTCGTCGGTGGTGCGGCCCACCTCGGCCACGATCAGCTCCACCTCGTACGGCTTCTCACCGACCGAGGAGAAGATGGTGCCCAGCGTCTGGGCGTAGACGTTGGCCAGCCCACGGGCCGTCACATCGGCCCGGTCGTACGAGTATCCGCGCAGATCGGCGTAGCGCACGCCGCCGATCCGCAGGTTCTCGAACTCGTTGTAGCGACCGACCGCCGCGAAGGCGATCTTGTCGTAGATCTCGGACACCTTGTGCAGCGCCCGGGAGGTGTTCTCCGCCACGAACGCGATGCCGTCGGCATAGGTGAGCACGACCACGCTGCGGCCGCGCGCGATGCCCTTGCGGGCGTACTCCGCGCGGTCCGCCATGGCCTGCTGGGGCGAGACGTAGAACGGTGTCGACACCGGCGGTCGTCCCTTCTGGATTGGGGTGGCGGACTAGAGGAGGGGGGCCTGCGGGCCGTCGGGCTGGTGGCGGCGCTGGTTGGTGATCGAGATCGCGATCTCGGACACCTCGTCCTCGGAGAGCCGGCGGAAGCCCTCCTCGGTGATCAGGCTGACGATCGGGAAGATGCCGCGGGCCAGGTCCGGGCCGCCGGTCGCCGAGTCGTCGTCGGCGGCGTCGTACAGCGCCTGCACCACCAGCATGGCCGCCTGATCACCCGTCAGGTCGCTGCGGTAGAGCTTCTTCAGCGAACCGCGGGCGAAGACCGAGCCCGAGCCGGTGGCCGCGAAGCCGCGCTCCTCGGACCGGCCGCCGGTCACGTCGTAGGTGAAGATCCGGCCGCGCCCCAGGTCCAGGTCGTAGCCGGCGAACATCGGCACCACGGCCAGGCCCTGCATCGCCATGCCGAGGTTGCCCCGGATCATGGTGGTCAGCCGGTTGGCCTTGCCCTCCAGTGAGAGCACGGCGCCCTCGATCTTCTCGTAGTGCTCCAGCTCCAGCTGGAACAGCCGCACCATCTCGACGGCCAGGCCCGCGGTGCCGGCGATGCCGACCGCGCTGTACTCGTCGGCCGGGAAGACCTTCTCGATGTCGCGCTGGGCGATCACGTTGCCCATGGTGGCGCGCCGGTCACCGGCGATCACCACGCCGCCGTCGAAGACCGCCGACACGATGGTGGTGCCGTGCGGCGCCTCGATGGTCAGCCCAGCGGGAAGCGCACGGCGCCCCGGGAGCAGATCGGGCGAGTGCTCGGCCAGGAACTCGATGAACGACGAGGATCCCGGGGTGAGGAAGGCAGCCGGTAGACGCCCGGTGCCACGAGTGTTGGCTTCCACACGATTCCTTCCAGGTAGTCGGCAGCCCGCCGAAGTGCGTCGGGCCGGTCCCGCATCTGTCCCAGCGCCGCATTGCAGGCGAAGCAGAGGATGCCACGGACCCTACCCGTTTCATGGTCGTGATCCACATGCTCGGCCGGTCTGTCGAGACAGATCGGGCAAGTCCCGGCCTGGGCTTCGAGCATGACGGCGAGGTCGGCCTCGGTGAGGCCGTAGTTCTTCATGAAATGGAGGCCCCGCTGGTAAACCTTCTTGCAGGCCTTGCAGTACGCCGAGCACCCGTCGGGCGAGCGACGATTCCGGTCCCATTCGGAATGCGGCTTGATCTGCTCGCACTTCGGGCAGCGCTTGTGCCCTGCAGGCACTTCGACGCGCGGCCGCGGGATTTTCCCCTTCGCCCGCTGCCGCGCGTCGTAGTACTGGGCCGAACAGTTCCGGCAATAAGCCTGAAGACCGCTCTTCATGGCTTTGTTGCGCGCGAACGAATCACGTTCGAGCCACTGCTGGCACCTGCTGCACCATGCCCGACTTTCAGAATCGGACATTTAGGACTATTGCCCACCCTTCTGGACAAATCCTCGAACAAAATCCTCGGCATTGGACTCGAGCACATCATCGATTTCGTCGAGCACCGCGTCCACGTCGTCGCCCAGCTTCTCCTGGCGCTCCTTGAGCTCCTCGGACTGCTGGGCCTCCGCCGCCTGCTCCTCGGTCTCCTCGGTGGAGCGGTTCGCCCGCTGCTGGCCGCCGCCGGTGTCCTTGGTCGCCATGTCCCTCACCCCTCTGCATCGTCGGTCGGTCTAGTAGTGGAACGTTCGACCCGCACTGGGATGATTCCCCGTCAGCGGACCTTTCACCCAAGGTAGCGGATCACTCACGCAACGAACCTGTCATGACGGAGCCGGCGCTCAGCCGCCGGAGAGCACCCGGACCAGGTCCTCGGCGGTGCGGCAGCGGTCCAGCAGGTCCTTGACGTGGGCGCGGGTGCCGCGCAGCGGCTCCAGGGTGGGGACCCGCTGCAGCGAGTCCCGGCCGGGCAGGTCGAAGATCACCGAGTCCCAGGAGGCCGCGGCGACGTGTTCGGCGTACTGCTCCAGGCAGCGGCCGCGGAAGTAGGCCCGGGTGTCGTCCGGCGGCTGGTGCACCGCGCGCAGCACGTCCTCCTCGGTGACCAGCCGCTCGAACCGCCCGCGGGCCACCAGCCGGTTGTACAGGCCCTTCTCGGCCCGCACGTCGCTGTACTGGAGGTCGACCAAGTGCAGCCGCGGGTTGTCCCAGTCGAGGCCGTCGCGCTGGCGGTAGCCCTCGAGCAGTTCGCGCTTGGCGATCCAGTCGAGCTGCTTGGACAGGCTCATCGGGTCGCGCTCCAGCTTGCCGAGCACGTCCTCCCAGCGGGTGAGCACGTCCATGGTCTGCTCGTCGGCGTCGTGGCCGTAGCGGTCCTCGATGTACTTGCGGGCCAGCTCGTAGTACTCCATCTGGAGCTGGACGGCGGTCAGCTTGCGGCCGTTGCGCAGCGTGACGAGGTGCTGCAGCGTGGGGTCGTGGGATACCCGGTGCAGGGTGCGCACCGGCTGGTCGACGGCGAGGTCGACGGCGATGAAGCCCTCTTCGATCATGGTGAGCACCAGCGCGGTGGTGCCCAGCTTCAGGTAGGTGGAGATCTCGGAGAGGTTGGCGTCGCCGATGATGACGTGCAGCCGGCGGTACTTCTCGGCGTCCGCGTGCGGTTCGTCGCGGGTGTTGATGATGGGGCGCTTGAGGGTGGTCTCCAGGCCGACCTCGACCTCGAAGTAGTCGGCCCGCTGACTGATCTGGAAGCCGTTGGCGGAGCCGTCCTGGCCGAGGCCGACCCGGCCGGCGCCGGTGACCACCTGGCGGGAGACGAAGAAGGGGGTGAGGTGGCGCACGATGTCGGCGAACGGGGTGGCCCGCTGCATCAGGTAGTTCTCGTGGGTGCCGTAGGAGGCGCCCTTGTTGTCGGTGTTGTTCTTGTACAGGTGGATGGTCTGCCCGTTGGGCAGTTCCAGGGCGCGGGCGGCGGCCTCGGCCATGATCCGCTCGCCGGCCTTGTCCCAGAGCACCGCGTCGCGCGGGTTGGTGATCTCCGGCGAGGAGTACTCGGGGTGGGCGTGGTCGACGTAGAAGCGGGCGCCGTTGGTCAGGATGATGTTGGCCAGGCCGATGTCCTCGTCGGTGAGCTGGCTGGCGTCCGCCACCTCGCGGGCCAGGTCGAAGCCCCTGGCGTCGCGCAGCGGGTTCTCCTCCTCGAAGTCCCAGCGGGCGCGGCGCGCCCGGTGCATCGCCGCCGCGTAGGCGTTGACGATCTGGGACGAGGTGAGCATGGCGTTGGCGTTGGGGTGCCCGGGTACGGAGATCCCGTACTCGGTCTCGATGCCCATCACGCGCCTTACGGTCATGCGGCCCTCCATATGCCCGTCTGACCACCGAGTTGCTGCGGTATGCGCCGCGGCTGACGGAGCGTCGGCTCCGCCAGCCGCGGTTCGAGCCTGGTGTGGCGGCTCGGGAGAGTGCTAGAGGTACTGACCGGTGTTGGCGACGGTGTCGATGGAGCGGCCGGACTCGGCACCCTGCTTGCCGGTGACCAGGGTGCGGATGAAGACGATCCGCTCGCCCTTCTTGCCGGAGATCCGGGCCCAGTCGTCCGGGTTGGTGGTGTTGGGCAGGTCCTCGTTCTCCTTGAACTCGTCCACGCAGGCGGCGAGCAGGTGGGAGACGCGCAGGCCGCGCTGGCCGTGGTCGAGGAAGTCCTTGATCGCCATCTTCTTGGCCCGGTCCACGATGTTCTGGATCATGGCGCCGGAGTTGAAGTCCTTGAAGTACAGGACCTCCTTGTCACCGTTGGCGTAGGTGACCTCCAGGAAGCGGTTCTCCTCGGTCTCGGTGTACATCCGCTCGACCACCGCCTGGATCATGGCGACCACGGTGGTGTCCACCGAGCCGTCGTGCTCCTTGAGGTCGTCGGGGTGGAAGGGCAGCGAGTTCTTGAGGTACTTGGAGAAGATGTCCTTGGCGGCCTCGGCGTCCGGGCGCTCGATCTTGATCTTGACGTCGAGCCGGCCCGGGCGCAGGATCGCCGGGTCGATCATGTCCTCGCGGTTGGAGGCGCCGATCACGATGACGTTCTCCAGGCCCTCGACACCGTCGATCTCGGCGAGCAGCTGGGGGACGATGGTGTTCTCCACGTCCGAGCTGACGCCGGAGCCGCGGGTGCGGAAGAGCGACTCCATCTCGTCGAAGAAGACGATGACCGGGGTGCCCTCGCTGGCCTTCTCGCGGGCCCGCTGGAAGACCAGGCGGATCTGCCGCTCGGTCTCGCCGACGTACTTGTTGAGCAGCTCGGGGCCCTTGATGTTGAGGAAGTAGCTCTTGCCCTGGGGGCGGCCGGTGACCTCGGCGACCTTCTTGGCCAGCGAGTTGGCCACCGCCTTGGCGATCAGCGTCTTGCCGCAGCCGGGCGGGCCGTAGAGCAGGACGCCCTTGGGCGGGCGCAGCTCGTACTCCTTGAACAGGTCGGCGTGCAGGTAGGGCAGCTCGACCGCGTCGCGGATCTGCTCGATCTGGTTGGCCAGGCCGCCGATCTGGCGGTAGTCGATGTCCGGGACCTCTTCGAGGACCAGTTCCTCGACCTCGGCCTTGGGCACGACCTCGTAGACGTAGCCGGAGCGCGGCTCCAGCAGCAGCGCGTCGCCGGGGCGCAGCGTGACCTCGCGCAGCGGTTCGGCCAGCCGCACCACCCGCTCCTCGTCGGTGTGGCCGACGACCAGCGCGCGCTCGCCGTCCTCCAGGACCTCCTTGAGGGTGACCAGGTCGCCGATGGACTCGAAGGCGAAGGCGTCGACCACGTTCATGGCCTCGTTGAGCAGGACTTCCTGGCCGCGGCGCAGTTCGTCCAGCTCGAGGGTGGGGCTGACGTTGACCCGAAGCTTGCGGCCGCCGGTGAAGATGTCGGCGGTGCCGTCCTCGTTCTTGGCGAGGAAGGTGCCGAATCCGGCGGGCGGCTGCGCGAGCCGGTCGACCTCCTCCTTGAGGGCCACGATCTGGTCGCGGGCCTCGCGCAGGGTGGCGACCAGCCGCTCGTTCTGCGCGGTCATTCCGGCCAGGTTGGTCTGCAGCTCGGTGATCCGGTCCTCAAGAACTCTCGAAGAGCGGGGCGATTCTGCCAGCCTGCGTCGCAGCACGGCGATCTCCTGCTCCAGGTACGAGACCTGTGCGGCCTCGTCGGAACCACGCGCGGGCTTGCCGGCACTGCGGTTGTAGTCGTCATCGTGGGCTGCCACGGTCCTCACCTCCTCCGGGGAGCGGGATGCTTCCAGACCCTACCTGCACCAGGGGTCGTGTAAACCCCTAGATCAAGAAAGACGGAAGGGGTGTGTCCGATCTTCACCCGAGTGTGCTTCCCCTCGGCAGAGGGATACCCACCGCACACGCTCGGAAAGCGGCCGGGGGGTAGGGTCGGGCGAGTAAATATCCGATCGTGACCGTTGCTAGGCAGGAACCGATGTCAGTGACCAGTGAGGCGGGCGCCTCGGAGCAGCTCGAGGTGTGGATCGATCAGGACCTGTGCACCGGGGACGGGATCTGCGCCCAGTACGCGCCGGAGGTCTTTGAGCTGGACATCGACGGTCTGGCCTATGTGAAGGGCGCGGACGAGGAGTTGCGCCAGTCGCCGGGCGAGACGGTGCCGGTCCCGCTGACGCTGCTTCAGGACGTGGTCGACTCGGTGCGGGACTGCCCGGGTGACTGCATCCACGTCCGCCGGGCGAGTGACGGGGTCGAGGTGCACGGCCCGGACGCGGACTGAGCCGGCCCGGCGCGGTGTTCGACTGCTTCCCGAAAGCGGCCTGACGCCGCGCCAGGTGACAGTCGAACAGGGTCAGGTGCTGGCGGTCGGGGTGCTCTGCTGGGTGCGGCTCCACTGGGCGCCGTGGCGGGTCCAGCTGAGCTGGACGGCCAGGTCCGGGCAGCAGCGCGGGACGTCCGGGGTGGAGTAGCCCTTGGCCTCGGCGGTCAGCGTGCCGTCGGAGCGCAGCGCGAGGCGGGTGACGGTCAGGCCCTCCTTCCAGTCGACCAGGGTGTCGTGCACGGTGGGGGCGCCGCCCGGCCCGGCGGTGAGCACGAAGACGCCGTCGGGGGCGGTGCCGCTGCCGGCCTGGCAGTGGGCGGCGGCGACGGTGGCGGGGGTGCCGTCGCCGAGGTCGGCGGCGAAGCTGACCGAGACGGCGGTGGGCAGCGGGCCGCAGTCGAGCGGCAGCTGGGCCCGGCCCGCGTCGGGGGCGCCGGCGGCGGGCAGGCTCCTGGGGGTGCCGACGGCGGTGGGGGCGGTGCCGGCCGGCCGCGCGCCGGGGGCGGCGGCTATCGAGCCGGCCACCAGGGCGGCGCAGCCGAGGGCGACGGCCCCCCAGCGCAGCGGACCGGAGCGGGCCTGGGCCGCGGACCGGGCCGGTTCGTCACTCACCGGCGCGTTCATCGGGGGCCTTGTGGCCGCGGCGTCCGACAAAGCAGGTCCCCTCAGGCTCGTGGGTGTGGGGAGCATCGTCGCACATCAGCGCGCTGCTGTCGGCAACGGGGTGGGCGGGCCCGGACGTACCGAGGGCCCGCCGGAATCCGACGGGCCCTCAGGGTCTGGTGGACGGTCAGTCCTGGTCGATGACCGGGGTGACGGCCTTGACGGCGGCCCGGGCGGCGGCGCGCTCGGCCAGGCTGAGCCTGGGCGAGTCGTTGTCCGCCTCCTCGCCGTAGGCGCCCTTGGCGGGGCGGCGCTGGCGCAGCGGCGGCTCGACGCCGTCGGCGAGCCGGCGGCTGGTGAGCAGGAAGCCGGTGTGCCCGATCATCCGGTGGTCCGGGCGCACCGCCAGGCCCTCCAGGTGCCAGGTGCGCACCATGGTCTCCCAGGCCTGCGGCTCGGTGAAGCAGCCGTGCTCGCGCAGCGCCTCGACGGTGCGCGACATCTGCGTGGTGGTGGCCACGTAGCAGCAGATCAGCCCGCCGGGGACGAGGGCCTCGGCGGCCACGTCCAGGCACTCCCAGGGCGCCAGCATGTCCAGGATGACCCGGTCGACGTCGGTCTCCACCAGGTTGTCCTGGAGGTCGCCGACGGTGAGCTTCCAGGCCGGGTGCGAGCCGCCGAAGTAGCGCTCCACGTTGCCGCGGGCGATGTCGGCGAAGTCCTGGCGGCGCTCGTAGGAGGCGAGCAGGCCGGTGTCGCCGACGGCGCGCAGCAGGTAGGTGGAGAGGGCGCCGGAGCCGACGCCGGCCTCGACCACGCGGGCGCCGGCGAAGATGTCGGCCATGGCCAGGATCTGCCCCGCGTCCTTCGGGTAGATCACGGCCGCTCCGCGCGGCATGGACAGGACGTAGTCGGGGAGCAGGGGTCGCAGCGCCAGATAGGGCACGTTGCCCGTGGTGCGCACCACGGTGCCCTCGGGGGCGCCGATCAGTTCGTCGTGCGGGAACGCACCCTTGTGGGTGTGGAAGTTCTTCCCGGCTTCGAGCGTGAACGTGTAGTGACGGCCCTTGGGGTCGGTCAGCTGAACCTGGTCCCCGACCTTGAATGGCCCCCGCCTGCGGGTGGCACCGGTCGGTTCGGACATGCGGACAATCCTATAGGGGCGCCGGGCACCGGCTGACCACCTGCTAGCGGCGGGTCAGCGCGGCGCTGAGGCGGCGTTCCACGTCGGCGACGGCGAGCACGCCGTACAGGGTGCCGTCGGCCTCCAGCACCAGGTACTCGCTGGCGGGGGTGGTGCGCAGGGCGGCGAGCAGCTGTTCGCCGTCGAGGTCGGCGGTCAGGGTCAGGCCCGGTTCCAGCGAGCGGGCCAGCGCGCCGGCCGCGATCCAGGGGCGTCGGTGCTCCGGGACCCGGAGCACCGCGGCCTCCTTGACCAGGGCGATCGGGGTGCCGTTGGCGTCGGCGACCACCACGGCGCCGGCCTGTGCCTCGCGGGCCCGGCGCAGCGCCTCGCCGACCGGGGTGTCGGCGGCGACCGAGACCGCGCGCCGGGTCAGGCTGCGCACCGTCAGGCCGGGCAGCGCCTCCTTGAGCCGGGCATTGCGCACCGCGTTGCCGGCGCCGTTCCAGATCACCACCGCGAGCACGGCGGCCAGCGCCGCGTCGAGCAGCGAGTCGCCGGCCGAGCGGGCGCTGCCGCCGCGGGCGGCGGCGAACATCGGCAGGCCGAACAGGACCAGCACCGCGAGCATCCGGCCGGTCCAGGCGGCGGCCAGGGTGCCGCTCATCGGGCGCTTGGTGATGCCCCAGACGACGGCGCGCAGCATCCGCCCGCCGTCCAGCGGCAGGCCGGGCAGCAGGTTGAAGACGGCGACCACCAGGTTGGCCACCATCAGGCCGGCCAGCAGCACGCCGGGGACGGTCTCCAGTCGGACCGTCAGGGTGAGCAGCCAGCACAGGCCGCCGAGCACCAGGGAGAGCAGCGGGCCGACGAAGGCGAGCCAGAACTCCTTGCCGGGGGTCTCGGCCTCCTTCTCGATCTCGGAGACGCCGCCGAAGAACTGCAGCTGGATCCGGCGCACGCCGAGGCGGTAACGCAGCGCGACCAGGGTGTGGGCGAGTTCGTGCACCAGGACGGAGGCGTAGAAGGCGACGGCGAAGGAGAAGGCGACCAGGTAGCGGGTGAAGCCGAGTTCGGGCAGTACGCCGTCGAGCTGGTCGCCGAAGAGCCAGGTGATCAGGGCGGCGATGAGGAACCAGGTGGGGGTGACGTAGATCGGCACGCCGAACGGACGGCCCATCAGGATGCCGCCGCCGGGGCGGTCGGGTTCCCGGGGGGATCTGTCCGGCGGTGGCGTCGGCTGCTGCTGCGAGGCCTGCTGCCCTGTGGTGTCGCTCACCCTGACCCCTTCAGGTCGTCGCCCCCGCCGGCTGCCCCGGCCCAGCTGGACGGGTGGCTGCCCACGCTACGTGATCTCGGCTGCGGTTGCCGGGACGCCCCCTCCACACCGTCCTCATACCCGTTTCGGGCGGTCGGATCGCGTATATACCGGTGGTCTGACAGCCGGATGACAGTGCGACCCCCTAGGGTCTTGGGTATGCCGCAGACCGACACCGAGCGCCGGGCCGCCGCCCCGACCGGGCTCTCCCCCTCCCGTGCCGGGGACTTCCTGACCTGCCCGCTGCTGTACCGGCTGCGGGTGATCGACAAGCTGCCGGAGCCGCCGAGCAAGGCGGCCACCCGGGGCACCCTGGTGCACGCCGTGCTGGAGCGGCTGTTCGACCACCCGCCGGCCGAGCGGACGGTGGCGCAGGCGCTGGAGCTGCTGGCCCCGCAGTGGGAGCGGCTGCTGGGCGAGCGCCCGGAGCTGGCCGAGCTCTTCCCCGAGGACGCGCAGGGTACCGAGCTGGCCGGCTGGCTGGCGGACGCGCGCAAGCTGACAGAGCGCTGGTTCACCCTGGAGGACCCGACCCGGCTGCACCCGGTGGAGCGGGAGCTGTACGTGGAGACGGAGCTGGAGTCGGGCCTGAAGCTGCGCGGCTACATCGACCGGGTCGACGTGGCGCCCACCGGCGAGGTGCGCCTGGTGGACTACAAGACCGGCCGGGCGCCCTCGCGGGACTTCGAGGGCAAGGCGATGTTCCAGATGAAGTTCTACGCCCTGGTGGTCTGGCGCTGGAAGGGCGTGCTGCCCAAGCGGCTGCAGCTGGTGTACCTGGGCGGCAGCGGGGACGTGGTCACGTACGACCCGGACGAGGCGGACCTGCGCGCGGTGGAGCGCAAGCTGCTGGCACTGTGGGAGACGATCAGCCGCGCGGTGGCCACCGGGGAGTTCCCGGCCACCCGCAACCGGCTCTGCGACTGGTGCGACCACCAGGCCAGCTGTCCGGAGTTCGGGGGGACGCCGCCCCCGTACCCGCTGCCGGTGCAGCGGACGGCGTCGCAGGAGCAGGAGAGTGTGACGGGCATGACGAGCAAGGAGTCGTAGGTGACGATCCGAGTGCTGCTGGTCGACGACCAGCCACTGCTGCGTACCGGCTTCCGGATGATCCTGGAGGCCGAGTCCGACCTGGTGGTGGTGGGCGAGGCCGGGGACGGTCAGCAGGCGCTGGAGCAGGTGCGGGCGCTGCAGCCGGACGTGGTGCTGATGGACATCCGGATGCCGCGGATGGACGGGGTGGAGGCGACCAGACGGATCGCCGGCCCGGGCCGGGACGGTCCGGTGAAGGTGCTGGTGCTGACCACCTTCGACCTGGACGAGTACGTGGTGGAGGCGCTGCGGGCGGGGGCCAGCGGCTTCCTGCTCAAGGACGTGCCGGCCGACGAGCTGGTGCAGGCGATCCGGGTGGTGGCGGACGGGGCGGCGATGCTGGCGCCCTCGATCACCCGCCGGCTGCTGGACATGTACGCCACCCGGCTGCCGACCGGTGAGGAGACCTCCTCCCCCGCGCTGAACACGCTGACGGAGCGGGAGATGGAGGTGCTGCGGCTGGTCGCCAAGGGCCTGTCGAACGCGGAGATCGCCGCCGAACTGTTCGTCAGCGAGACCACGGTGAAGACCCACGTGGGACACGTGCTGACCAAGCTGGGGCTGCGCGACCGGGTGCAGGCGGCGGTGTTCGCCTACGAGAGCGGGCTGGTGCGCCCCGGCGCGCTGTAGCGCCCGGGTACGCACGAGGGCCCGCG
>NZ_PYBW01000070.1:0-21272 GCF_003205575.1 Streptomyces tateyamensis | reverse complement strand
CGCGGGCCCTCGTGCGTACCGCGGGTCAGCCGCGGGCGATGTCGGCGAACCGGAAGACGCCGGTGGCGTCGACGGTGAGCTCGACGCCGGTGATGTCGGCGCGGGCGGCGTAGAAGGACTTGTTCTGGAACAGCGGGACCATCGGGACCTGGGCGGCCAGCTGGTCCTGGATCTGCCCGAAGGTGCTGGCGGCCACCGTGCGCTCGGCCTGGCGCTGCTCCTGCGGCACCAGCTTCTGGCTGATCTGCGGGTCGTCGAAGCCGTTGTGGAAGGCGCCGCCGTCGACCACCAGCGGGGCCACGAAGTCGTCGGCGTCGGGGTAGTCGGCGCTCCAGCCGACCGTGTAGGCCTGGTAGCTGCCGTCCGACCAGCCCTTCTTGAAGGCGTTCCAGTCGGCCTGCTGGGTGACGGTGACCTGGAACAGGCCGCCCGCCTCCAGCTGCTTCTTGAGCGCCGCGCCCTCCGCGCCCTGGGCCTGGGCCCGGGACCAGGTGAGGCTGAGCTTGACCGGGGTGGGCACCTTGGCGGCGGCCAGCAGCGCCTTGGCCTTGGCGGGGTCGGGCTGCCCGTAGCGGTCGAAGAAGGCGGTGTTGTGGCCGGCCACGCCGGAGGGGACCACCGAGTACAGCGGCTGGACTGTACGCGCGTAGACATCGCGGGCCAGGGCCTGCCGGTCGACCAGCTGGGCCACGGCCTGGCGCACCGCCTGCTGCCCGGTGGTCTCGTCCTTGGTGTTGAACACCAGGAACCGGGTGTCGTTGCCGTCGGCCTGGATCACCTTGACCGTGCCCTTGCCGGTCTGCTGGTCGGAGAGCAGCTGGGCCGAGACGTTCGGGTCCAGGCTGTTGTCGGTCAGGTCGACCTGGCCGGAGTCCAGCGCGGCCTTGAGCTCGTCGGGGCCGGCCAGGAACTTGACGGCGAACTTCGGGCTCTTCGGCTTCTCCTCGCCGCGGTACTTGGCGTTGGCGGAGAGGCTGACCTTGCTGATCGACTTGGTGCCGTCGGCGGCGGCGGACTGGTCGATCGAGTCGATCTTGTACGAGCCGGAGCCGACCAGCTTGTCGTTGGCCAGTTCCTTGTCGGCCGGGAAGACCGCGTGGTCCACGATCGAGCCGGCCGCGCTGGCCAGCTTGTCGGGCAGCGTGGCGTCCGGCACCGACAGGTGGAAGACCACCTCGGCGTCGCCCTTGGCCTCGACCGACTTGACGGTGTCGAAGAGCGAGGACGGACCGTTGTCGTCCTTGATCTTCTTCATCCGGTCGATCGAGAAGACCACGTCCTTGGCGGTCAGCGAGTCGCCGTTGGAGAAGGTCAGGCCGGTGCGCAGGGTGCAGTGGTAGGTGGTGGCGTCGCTGCCGGTGAACTCGCAGGACTGGGCCGCGTCGGGCTGCGGCTGCGGGGAGCCGGCCGGGTAGCGCAGCAGGCCCTGGAAGGTGTTCTCCAGGATCAGCCAGGAGCCCTGGTCGTAGGCGCCGGCCGGGTCCAGCACGCCGGTCACGTTGGTGGTGCCCATGGTGATGGCGTCCTTGCCGGCGCCGGCGCCGGCGATGGACTTGACGGAGCCGCACCCCGCCAGCGAGGTGGCCACCAGGGTCGCGCACCCCAGCGTGGCGAGGCGGCCGGGCGTGCGTCGGATGGCTGAGCTCATGCGTTCCTTCTCCGTGCTGGCCGACCCCGGTGGGGTCGGTGCGACGGCCGGCGGCGGGCCCCGGTGGGGACGCGTCCGCGGGGCTCGCCGTGTGGCGTGTCGGGGTGGACCGCAGCAGCCTGCCACATGGATGGCACACGCCCGACCGAAGTTCGGACACGTGTACGCATCAATCCTCGGCGGAACCGACGAGTTGTCAGCTGATGCCCCGTTTTGCCCCACTAGGCATGCACATATCAGATGTTTCGCATGCTGGGAATGAGACAGATGTCACACCCGCGCCCGGCGGCTCAGACCCGGCTGGCCACCACCGAGCGCAGCAGCGCCAGATCCAGCTCGGCCAGCGAGCGCAGCACGGTGCGCCCGGGCGCCGCCTCGATCGGGGCCACCGAGGGCACCGCGATCACCGGGCAGCCGGCCGCCTCGTCGGCCTGCACGCCCAGCGGCGCGTCCTCGATCACCACGCAGCGGGCCGGGCTGGCACCGAGCCGGGCGGCGGCCGTCAGGTACGGGTCGGGGTGCGGCTTGGTGCGGGCCACCTCGTCGCCGGCCACCGAGAAGGCGAACGGGTGCTCGCCCAGGTTCTTCAGCACCAGGTCGATGATCCGCCGGTGCGAGGCGGAGACCAGGGCGGCCGGGATCCGCTGCTCGCGCAGCAGCGCCAGCAGCTCGGCCGCGCCCGGCATCAGCGGGGCGCCGCCGTCCAGCAGCTCGACGAAGCGCTGGTTGATCCGCACCATCAACTCGGCCGGCTCGATCACCAGGCCCGTCTCGGCCAGCAGGTAGCCGACCACCCGGGTCATCGGGCCGCCCACCAGGTGCGCGCGGTGCGTCTCGTCCAGCGGGTGGCCCAGCTCGGCGAAGAGCGAGGACTCGGCCTGCCACCAGAAGTCCTCGGTGTCCACCAGGGTGCCGTCCATGTCGACCAGGACCGCCTGCAGCCCGCCCGGACCGCTCTCGCCGAGGCTGACGGTGCTGGTGTCGACGGTGGTCATGCGGCACGCCCTTTCGCAGGCTGGGCCCCCGTCCGGGAGGACGGGGGCCGTCCAGCATACGCGCGGCTCGGCGAAGCCAGCGTGATCGAAGGGTTACCGCGCGTCGACGGTGTCACCTCGCGTTGAAGTACTTCGCCTCCGGGTGGTGGATCACGATCGCGTCGGTGGACTGCTCCGGGTGCAGCTGGAACTCCTCGGAGAGCACCACGCCGATCCGCTCCGGGCGCAGCAGCTCGGTGATCTTGGCCCGGTCCTCCAGCTCGGGGCAGGCCCCGTAGCCGAGCGAGAAGCGGGCACCGCGGTACTTCAGCTGGAACATGTCCCGCACGTCCTGCGGGTCCTCGTCGCCGAAACCCAGCTCGAAGCGGACCCGGGCGTGCCAGAACTCCGCCAGCGCCTCGGCCAGCTGCACCGACAGGCCGTGCAGCTCCAGGTAGTCGCGGTAGGCGTCGGCCTTGAACAGCTCGTTGGCGGCCTCGGAGACCCGGTTGCCCATGGTGACCACCTGCAGGCCCAGCACGTCGCGCTCGCCGGACTCCTCCGGGCGGAAGAAGTCGGCCAGGCAGAGCCGGCGCCCGCGCCGCTGGCGCGGGAAGGTGAACCTGGTCCGCTCGCTGCCGTCCTCGGCGTACACGATCAGGTCGTCGCCCTTGGAGTTGGCCGGGAAGTAGCCGTAGACCACGGCCGGCTCCAGCCAGCCCTCGGTCTGCAGCCGGTCCAGCCACATCCGCAGCCGCGGCCGGCCCTCGGTCTCCACCAGCTCCTCGTAGGAGGGGCCGCCGCTGCGGGCCGCCTTCAGGCCCCACTGGCCCTTGAACAGCGCGTCCTCGTCCAGCCAGGAGGCGTAGTCGGCGAACGGCACACCCTTGATGATCCGGTCGCCCCAGAAGGGCGGGGCGGGCACCCGGTTGTCCACCGCCACGTCGGAGCGGATCTGACCGAGGTTCACTTCTTCCGGCTCGACCACCTCGACCCGGGCGTGCCGGCGCTGGCGCAGCTCGGGCAGCGCGGCGCCGGGGACCCCGCGCTTGACCGCGATCAGCGCGTCCATCAGCCGCAGGCCCTCGAAGGCGTCCCGGGCGTAGCGCACCTCGCCCTGGTAGACCTCGTGCAGGTCCTGCTCGACGTAGGCCCGGGTGAGCGCCGCGCCGCCCAGGATCACCGGGAACTCGGCGGCCAGGCCGCGCTGGTTGAGCTCCTCCAGGTTCTCCTTCATGATCACCGTGGACTTCACCAGCAGCCCGGACATGCCGATCACGTCGGCGTCGTGCTGCTGGGCGGCGTCCAGGATCGCCGAGACCGGCTGCTTGATGCCCAGGTTGACCACGGTGTAGCCGTTGTTGGACAGGATGATGTCGACCAGGTTCTTGCCGATGTCGTGCACGTCGCCCTTGACGGTGGCCAGCACGATGGTGCCCTTGCCCTCGTCCTCGGACTTCTCCATGTGCGGCTCGAGGTGGGCGACGGCGGTCTTCATCACCTCGGCGGACTGCAGCACGAAGGGCAGCTGCATCTGGCCCGAGCCGAACAGCTCGCCGACCGTCTTCATGCCCTCCAGCAGCACCTCGTTGACGATCTCCAGCGCCGGACGGAGCGTCAGGGCCTCGTCCAGGTCGGCCTCCAGGCCCTTGCGCTCGCCGTCGATGATCCGGCGCTGCAGGCGCTCCTCCAGTGGCAGCGCGGCCAGCTCCTCGGCCTTGGAGGCCTTGACCGAGGCCGAGCTGACGCCCTCGAACAGGGCCAGCAGCCGCTGCAGCGGGTCGTAGTCCTCGGTGCGCCGGTCGTAGACCAGGTCCAGCGCCGCCGTGCGCTGCTCCTCGGGGATCCGGGCGATCGGCAGGATCTTGGAGGCGTGCACGATCGCCGAGTCCAGGCCGGCCTGCACGCACTCGTGCAGGAAGACCGAGTTGAGCACCTGGCGGGCGGCCGGCGAGAGGCCGAAGGAGATGTTGGACAGGCCCAGCGTGGTCTGCACCGCCGGGTGGCGGCGCTTCAGCTCGCGGATCGCCTCGATGGTCTCCAGGCCGTCCCGGCGCGACTCCTCCTGCCCGGTGGCCAGCGTGAAGGCCAGGCAGTCGACCAGGATCGAGGACTCGGCGATGCCGTACTCGCGGCCCAGCTGCTCGATCAGCCGCTCGGCGATCGCCACCTTGGTCTCGGCGGTGCGGGCCTGGCCCTGCTCGTCGATGGTCAGCGCGATCAGCGCCGCGCCGTGCTCGCGGGCCAGCGCGGCGATCCGCCCGAAGCGGGTGTCGGGGCCGTCGCCGTCCTCGTAGTTGACCGAGTTGAGCACCGCGCGCCCGCCCAGCATCTCCAGGCCCGCGCGCAGCACCGGGGGCTCGGTGGAGTCCAGCACGATCGGCAGCGTGGAGGCGGTGGCCAGCCGGCCGGCGATCTCCTTCATGTCGGCGACGCCGTCGCGGCCGACGTAGTCCACGCACAGGTCCAGCAGGTGCGAGCCGTCCCGGATCTGGTCCCGGGCGATCTCCACGCAGGCCTGCCAGTCGCCGGCCAGCATCGACTCGCGGAACTTCTTGGAGCCGTTGGCGTTGGTCCGCTCGCCGATCGCCAGGTAGGAGGTGTCCTGGCGGAACGGGACCGGCTGGTAGAGCGAGGCGGCGGCCGGCTCGGGCCTGGGGTCGCGCACGGCCACCGGGCGGCCCTGCACCCGCTCGACCACCTGGCGCAGGTGCTCGGGGGTGGTGCCGCAGCAGCCGCCGACCAGCGCGAGGCCGTACTCGCGGGTGAAGGTCTCGTGCGCGTCGGCCAGCTCACTGGGCGTCAGCGGGTAGTGCGCGCCGTCCTTGCCGAGCACCGGCAGACCGGCGTTCGGCATGCAGGACAGGCCGATCCGGGCGTTCTTGGCCAGGTAGCGCAGGTGCTCGCTGTACTGCTCGGGGCCGGTGGCGCAGTTCAGGCCGATGTAGTCGATGCCCAGCGGCTCCAGTGCGGTGAGCGCCGCGCCGATCTCCGAGCCGAGCAGCATGGTGCCGGTGGTCTCCACCGTCACCTGGACCACGACCACCAGGTCCAGGCCCGACTCGGCCAGCGCGTCCTTGCAGCCGAGCACGGCGGCCTTGGTCTGCAGCAGGTCCTGGCTGGTCTCCACCAGCAGCGCGTCGGCGCCGCCGGCGATCAGGCCGGCCGCGTTCAGCCGGAAGCCCTCGCGCACGGTGGCGAACGGGATGTGGCCCAGCGTCGGCAGCTTGGTGCCCGGTCCGATCGAGCCGAGCACCCAGCGCGGGCGGCCGTCCCCGGCGGTGAAGGCGTCCGCGCACTCCCGGGCGATCCGGGCGCCGGCCTCGGAGAGCTCGAAGACCCGCTCCGGGATGTCGTACTCGCCCAGCGCCGCGTGGTTGGCCCCGAAGGTGTTGGTCTCCACGCAGTCCACGCCGACGGCGAAGTACGCCTCGTGCACGCCGCGCACGATGTCCGGGCGGGTCACGTTGAGGATCTCGTTGCAGCCTTCCAGGTCCTGGAAGTCCGCCATCGTGGGGTTCTGTGCCTGGAGCATGGTGCCCATCGCCCCGTCGGCCACCACCACCCGGGCGGCGAGGGCCTCGCGCAGAGCGGTGGCGCGGGACTGCTGGTCGGCAGCGGGGACACTGGTGGCCATGTGGCTACTCCCTGGACGCGACGGCTGTCGGCTATGCACGCCCCCTGAGCGGGTATGCACGCGGCCAGCCTAGCTGCCCGGGCCCGCCACGACGGAGGGTGTTCCGTATGGTGGGCCTTTTGGCGGGTAGGCGTGGCAAGGGAACGGGTGGGGCGGGCACGGATGGATCTCAGCGGGTGGACGGGGCGGCGGCTGCGGCGGCCCGGGTGGCTGCGGACACCCCGGTGGCTGCGGCGGCGGTGGGTGTGGATCCCGCTGCTGCTGGTCGGGGTGCTGCTGGTGCTGCCGGTGGGCAGCGCGCTGCTGGCGCTGCGGCTGGCGGACGCGGGCTCCCTCGACGACCGCACCCGTACCCGGGGCCGGGACGCGGCCTGGCTGGGCCACGCCTGGGTGGACGGTCGCAAGGGGCCGGCCGACTACGCCGCGCTGCCCCAGCTGGTCCGCGGCGGCATCCGCGACCTGTACGTGCACGCCGGGCCGCTGGAGCGCGACGGCTCGTTGGACGGCGCACGCTACCCGAAGGCCGCCGAGCTGATCGCCGCCGTCCACCGCGAGCTGCCCGGGGTGCGGGTGCAGGCCTGGCTGGGTGACGTGGTGGCGCCCGAGCACCCCGAGGGGCTGCACCTGGAGCAGCCCGAGGTGCGCCAGAAGATCACCGCGTCGGCCGCCCAGGTGCTGGACGCCGGCTTCGACGGGGTGCACTACGACCTGGAACCGGTGCCCTCCGGCTCGGCCGGCTACCTGGCACTGCTGGACCAGACCCACCAGGTGACGGCGGCCCGCGGCGCGCCGCTGTCGGTGGCGGTGCCGCAGATCGACCCTCTGCCGGCGCTGCACGCGCTGGCCGCGGCGGCGGCCGGGCACCCCAAGTGGTGGTCCCAGGAGTACTTCGGGCAGGTGGCCCGGCGGGTCGAGCAGATCGCGGTGATGTCCTACGACACCGCGATGCCGCTGCCCTCGCTGTACGGCGGGTACGTGGCGCAGCAGACCGAGCTGGCGCTGGAGGCGACCCCGCCGCAGGTGGACCTGCTGATGGGGCTGCCCGCCTACTGGGCCGACGAGTGGGGTCACCGGGGCTCGGCGGAGACGGTGCCGGCGGCGGTGCGCGGGGTGCGGCTGGGCCTGGGACGCGGCGGGGCCGCCCGCACCGCCTTCGGGGTGGCCGTCTACGCGGACTTCTCCGCCACCGAGGCCGACTGGGCCGCCTACCGGCAGGACTGGTGCGGCTGCTGACGCCAGGTCAGCAAACCCACCAGCCCTGACGGGGCGTCAGTCTCAGCTGAAGTCCAGCTCGCCGGTGCGGGTCCGCTTGAGCTCGAAGAACTTCGGGTAGCTCGCCAGCAGCCGGGCGCCGTCGAACACGTCGAGCGCCTGCTGGCCGCGCGGGATCGCGGTCAGCACCGGGCCGAAGAAGGCCACCCCGTCGATGTGGATGGTCGGGGTGCCGACCTCCTCGCCGACCGGGTCCATGCCCTCGTGGTGGCTGCGGCGCAGCGCCTCGTCCCACTCGGTGCTGGTCGCGGCCTCGGCCAGCTCGGCCGGCAGGCCCACCTCGGCCAGCGCCTGCTCGATCACCTCGGCGTAGTTCTTGTTGTTCTGGTTGTGGATCCGGGTGCCCATCGCGGTGTAGAGGTCGCGCAGCACCTTGGTGCCGTGCTGCTCGGCCGCGGCGATGCAGACCCGCACGGGGGCCCAGGCCCGGTCCAGCAGGTCCCGGTACTGCTCGGGCAGGTTGTCCCGGCCCTGGTTGAGGACCGAGAGGCTCATCACCCGGAACGAGAGGTCCAGGTCCCGGTGCTGCTCGACCTCGAGGATCCAGCGGGAGGTGATCCAGGCGAACGGGCAGGCGGGGTCGAAGTAGAAGTCGACCTTGGTCGGAGCGGACTGGGTGTCAGAGGTCATGCGGTCACCTTAGGTCTCGGGTGCGACAGCACCCGACTGCGGGCTGGCTGGGGACAGGACCCGGCCGGACCCCGTCCTGGGTCGCAACAGCGGTCCCGCGCGAGGAATTCCGGCCGCGTCGATCGCTTCGCGCCGACTTCGGCCGACCGGTTCGGCGGAGTTGCCGCTGCGCCAGTGGCATATGCGCGATGATCGGAGTTCGGGGGGCCGTGCTGGGACGCGGCCGCAGCCGGGGAGATCGGAGGGGTCGCTTGAACATCAACCTGCCCACACCGCTGCTGGTGCTGTGGGACATCGACCACACGCTGCTGGACTGCGGCGCGGTCAACCGGCGCGCCTACGCGGCGGCGTTCCGGCGGGCCACCGGGGTGGAGCTGGCCGACGGGTGGCGGTTCGACGGGCGCACCGAACTGGCCGCCGCCACCGAGGCGCTGCGGGCCCACGACCTGGACCCGGGCGACGGGCTGCGGGAGACCTTCATGGACCTGGTGGTCGCCGAACTCCAGGACCGGGCCGGGGAGCTGGCCCAGGAGGGCCGTGCGCTGCCGGGTGCCCGGCAGGCGCTCGCGGCGGTGGCCGGCACCCGGGGCGTGCGCCAGTCGGTGCTGACCGGCAACGTGCCCGCGCTGGCGCGGCTCAAGCTGACCGCCTTCGGCCTGGGCGAGCACCTGGACCTGCGCCTGGGCGCCTACGGCGACGACGCCTACGAGCGCACCGACCTGCCCGGACACGCCTTCCAGCGCGCCGAGCGGGTACTGGGCCGCCGCTACCGGGGCGGCAACGCGGTGATAGTCGGCGACACGCTGCGCGACGTGGCCACCGCCCGGGCGGCCGGGGCCCGCTGCGTGGCGGTGGCCACCGGCACGGCCTCCGCGGCCGAACTGGCCGAGGCCGGCGCGGACGTGGTGCTGGCCGACCTGACCGACACCGCCGCCGTACTGGCCGCGCTCAACGGGGCTGCGTAACCCGCTTGCCCGGCCCGGGTGCCGGTGCTGGACTGCCCGGATGGACAACGCGAGGGTGCTCGAGACGTACGACCGGGAACTGCGCCGCGAGGCGGTCCCCGACGGCCCGGGCGCGGTGGTGCACCGCACCGACCGCACGGTGCGCCACGACGGCGGCCCGCAGGGCTGGTCCGCGGTGCTCTGGTCGGACCTGGACGAGGCCGGGGCCGACGCCGCGATCGCCGAGCAGGTAGCCTACTTCGCCGAGCGCGGGCGCGAGTTCGAGTGGAAGCACTACCGGCACGACCGCCCCGCCGACCTGGCCGAGCGGCTGCTGGCGGCCGGCTTCACCGCCGAGCCGGCCGAGACCCTGATGGTTGCCGAGGCCGCCGCCCAGGCCGTGCCGGTCGAGCTGCCGGCGGGGGTGCGGCTGCGCACCGGGACCGACGAGACGGCGGTCCGCCTGCTCGAGCGGGTGCACGAGCAGGCCTTCGGCGAGCGGGCCGACTGGCTGACCGAGCGGCTGCTCGCCCAACTGGCCCAGGCACCGCAGACGCTCGCCCTGGTGGTGGCGATGGCCGGGGACGAGCCGGTCGGCGCGGCCCGGCTGGAGCTGCTGCCCGGCGTCTCCTTCGCCGGCCTGTGGAGCGGCGGCACCCACCCCGACTGGCGCGGCCGCGGCCTGTACCGGGCGCTGGTGGCGCACCGGGCCCAGCTGGCCGTCCGGCGCGGCTACCGCTACCTGCAGGTGGACGCCGCCGACACCAGCCGCCCGATCCTTGAGCGGCTCGGCTTCGCGGCCCTGAGCGTCACCACGCCGTTCACCCGCACTCCCTGACGGTCCATCACGCGGCGCAGCCGATCGGCTACCATGCGCCACCATGATCCCTCTGCTCCCCCGCCGCGCCCTGACCGCCGCACTGGCCGCCGCCGCCCTGCTGCTCCCGGTCGCCGCCCCGGCCCACGCGGACCCCGGCACCGGCTACGTCGCGCTCGGCGACTCCTACGCCGCCGGGGTGGGGGCCGGCGCCTACGACCCGGCTGCCGGGGACTGCCACCGCAGCAGCCGGGCCTACCCGGCGCTGTGGGCCGCCGACCACCCCGGGGCCGGCTTCACCGACCTGGCCTGCAACGGAGCGGACACCCAGCAGGTGCTGACCCGTCAACTCCCCCAGCTGCCCGCGGGCACCGGGGTGGTGACGCTGACCGCCGGCGGCAACGACCTGGAGTTCTCCGACGCGGCGGTGGCCTGCCTGCAGCCGCTGACCACCGAGGACCGCTGCGACCGCGCGCTGGACCACTCGGCCGAGCTGCTGCGCGATCAGCTCCCGGGACGGCTCGACCAGTTGCTCGGCGCGATCACCCGGGCCGCGCCGGGCGCCGAGGTGGTGGTGACCGGCTACCCCCGCCTGCTGACCGAGCACCCGGCCGGCACCTGCTGGACCGGCACCGACGGCCGCCGGGCCCGGTTCAACCAGCTCACCGACCAGGCGGACGACCTGCTCCGGCAGCAGGCCGCCGCGCACGGCGCCCGGTTCGCCGACCCGCGCCCCGCCTTCGCCGGCCACGGCGTCTGCGCGGGCCCGGGCCACGAGTGGATCAGCGGCATCGTGCTGCTCAACCCCTGGGAGTCCTTCCACCCGACCGCCGAGGGACAGTCCCAGGGCTACCTTCCGGCAGTGCGCGCCGTCCTGTCCTGAACCCCCGCCACCCGGGGCATCAAAGCCCGTAGGCTGGGCAGGTAGGGTCCGTGGAACGCGGAGTTCCACGTGCGGAGGGAGACGCTGGGTGATCGAGCTGGAAGATGTTCCCGAGTTGATCGACCCGGTCATGGTCTGTGCCTTCGAGGGCTGGAACGACGCGGGCGATGCAGCCTCCACGGCGGTGGGCCATCTGGACGAGACCTGGGGCGGCAAGGTGTTCACCGCCCTGGATGCGGAGGACTACTACGACTTCCAGGTGAACCGGCCCACCGTCTGGCTGGACGGCGGGGTGCGCCGGATCACCTGGCCGACCACCCGGCTGTCGGTGGTGCGGGTGACCGAGCCGAAGACCCGTGACCTGGTGCTGGTGCGCGGCATCGAGCCGAGCATGCGATGGCGCTCCTTCTGCCAGGAGCTGCTGGGCCTGGCCCACGAGCTGGGCGTGGAGCTGGTGGTGATCCTCGGCGCGCTGCTGGGCGACACTCCGCACACCCGCCCGGTCCCGGTCAGCGGCGTCACCTCGGACCCGGAGCTGGCCCGCCGCCTGGAGTTGGAGGAGTCCCGGTACGAGGGGCCGACCGGGATCGTCGGGGTGCTGCAGGAGGCCTTCACACACGCCGGGGTGCCCGCCGTGACGCTGTGGGCCGCGGTCCCGCACTACGTGGCGCAGCCCCCGAACCCGAAGGCCACCCTGGCGCTGCTGAACAAGCTGGAGGACCTGCTGGACCTGCGGATCCCGCCGGGCGAGCTGCCCGAGGACGCCCGGGCCTGGCAGCTCGGGGTGGACCAGCTGGCCGCCGAGGACAGCGAGGTGGCCGAGTACGTGCAGCAGTTGGAGGAGGCCCAGGACACCGCGGAGCTGCCGGAGGCCAGCGGCGAGGCGATCGCCCGCGAGTTCGAGCGGTACCTGCGCCGGCGGGACAACCAGGGTCCGGCGGGCGAGAAGCCGGCCGGCGGGCGGGCCATCGCGGACCGCGGCGGCGAGCCGGCCGCGGCGGCCGAGGCGGAGCCGCCGACCACTGCCCCGGACCAGGCGCAGGAGCACGACCAGGACCAGGCTCAGGGCCAGGAGGGCACCACGCCCGGCACCGAGGACGAGGACCACAACGCGGACGGTTCGCGCGGCTGAGCCACCGTCAAGCACGGGGCGGGAACGGGCCGGTGACCGGCGTCGGGCAGCCGCCGGTCACCGGCCCGGGACCAGTGCACCGGTCCGGACCGTGTCCTGTCAAGGGTCTAGACCACTTCTCGGGCCTGGCGGCGCCCCCCGCACCGTCCGCCCGGCTCTGCGCCGGAGTACCGTGGACAGCCGGGTGAGCCGGCAGTGGCCGAGGTGACGCCATGGTGGTCCTGGATGCGGTACTGGGGGCGGTCGGTGCGATCGCCGCGGTCGGAGCCGTCTGGCTGGCGTCCGGCGTGCGGGTGGTCCAGCAGTTCCAGCGCGGGGTGGTCTTCCGCTTCGGCAGGGTGCGCGAGGAGGTCCGAGCGCCCGGGCTGGTGCTGCTCAACCCGGTCTCGGACCGGATCCGCCGGGTGAACATGCAGATCGTCACCATGCCGGTGCCGGGCCAGGAGGGCATCACCCGGGACAACGTGACGGTCCGGGTGGACGCGGTGGTCTACTTCCGGGTGGTCGACCCGGTGCGGGCCACCGTCGCGGTCCAGGACTACGTCTTCGCCATCTCCCAGGTCGCGCAGACCTCGCTGCGCTCGATCATCGGCAAGAGCGAGCTGGACGACCTGCTGGCCAACCGGGAGCCGATCAACCAGGGCCTGGAGCTGATGCTGGACAGCCCCGCGCTGGGCTGGGGGATCCAGATCGACCGGGTGGAGATCAAGGACGTGGCACTGCCCGAGTCGATGAAGCGCTCGATGGCCCGCCAGGCCGAGGCGGACCGGGAGCGGCGGGCCAGGATCATCACCGCGGACGGCGAGTACCAGGCCTCCAAGCAGCTCTCCGAGGCAGCTCGGATCATGGCCGAGACCCCGGCGGCGCTGCAGCTGCGGCTGCTGCAGACGGTGGTGGAGGTGGCCGCGGAGAAGAACTCCACCCTGGTGCTGCCGTTCCCGGTGGAGCTGCTGCGCTTCCTGGACAGCGCCACCGAGCGCAACGCCCGCCAGGCGGCCGAAGAGGCCCGCGAGGCGGCGCGAGCCTCCCGCGAGACGGAACCGGAGCGGCCTGAGCCACGGGAGCAGATCCCGCGGCTCAGGCCGTCCGAGGACGTGCCGCGGCTCGACTCAGAGCGCGACGCCCAGTAGCGCGTCCACGGTGCGCGAGACCAGGCCCGGAGCACCCTCGTCGGTGCCGCCGTCGGCCGCCTGCGCGGCCGCCCAGCGGTCGACCGCGGCCAGCGCGGCCGGCGCGTCCAGGTCGTCGGCCAGCGCCGCCCGCACCTCGGCCAGCAGCGCCTCGCCCGACGGGCCGTCCGGACGCGAGACCGCGGCGCGCCAGCGGCCCAGCCGCTCGACGGCCTCGTCCAGGACCGACTTGGTCCACTCCCAGTTCGAACGGTAGTGCCGGGACAGCAGCGCGAGCCGGATCGCGGCCGGGTCGACCCCGTCGCGGCGCAGCGCCGAGACGAACACCAGGTTGCCACGCGACTTGGACATCTTCTCGCCGTCCAGGGCGACCATCCCGGCGTGCACGTAGGCCCGCGCGTAGGGGTGGGCGCCGGTGGCGGCCTGGGCGTGCGAGGCGCCCATCTCGTGGTGCGGGAAGGCCAGGTCGCTGCCGCCGCCCTGGATGTCGAAGCCCATGTCCAGGAACTTCAGCGCGATCGCCACGCACTCGATGTGCCAGCCGGGCCGGCCGTGGCCCAGCTCGGTGTCCCAGGCGGGCTCGCCCGGGCGGGCCGACAGCCACAGCAGCGCGTCCAGCGGGTCGCGCTTGCCCGGGCGGTCCGGGTCGCCGCCGCGCTCGGCGAAGACCGGCAGCATCTGCTCCCGGGTCAGCCGGGAGACCTCGCCGAAGCGCGGGTCGGCCGCGGCCGAGAAGTAGATGTCCCCGTCCAGCTCGTAGGCGGCGCCGCTGGCCAGCAGCTGCTGGACCAGCGGGACGATCCACGGGATCGACTCGACCGCGCCGATGTACTGGGCCGGGGGCAGGATCCGCAGCGCGGTCATGTCCTCGCGGAACAGCGCGGTCTCCCGCTCGGCCAGCTCGGTCCAGTCCTGGCCGGTGGCCACCGCGCGCTCCAGCAGCGGGTCGTCCACGTCGGTGACGTTCTGCACGTAGTGCACCTGGCGGCCGTTGTCCAACCAGACCCGCTGAACCAGGTCGAAGGCGTTGTAGGTGGCGGCGTGGCCCAGGTGGGTGGCGTCGTAGGGGGTGATGCCGCAGACGTACAGACGGGCGGTGTCACCCTGGGGGACGACCTCACGGACGGCGCCGGTAGCGGTGTCGTGGATTCGCAGAGGATGTCCCTGACCGGGTAGGGCGGGAACCTCGGAGGCTGGCCAGGCATGCATACGCAGGACTCTAACCTCGCGATCATTTGAAAGGCTAACCAGTAGATCGGAAACGGCCGAAACAGGTCGGCTGCCGATCACTCAGACGGGCGGCCACGGGGTTGTCGGACTGGCGGCCGCGGATCAGACGGGCGGCCACGGAATGGCGGGCCACTCCTGCGAGGGCTGCGGGTGGGTGGCGGTGCGGCGCAGTTCGGCGACCCGGTCGGAGAGCGCCGCCAGCTCGGCCGCCGTCAGGTGCGCGCTGAGCAGCTCCCCCAGCGGGCCGGCCAGCTGGTCGGCGAGCCCGCCCAGCATCAGCCGCGCCTCCTCGGTGAGCGGCTCGCCGGCCCAACCCCACAGCAGGGTGCGCAGCTTGCCCTCGGTGTTGAAGGTCACCCCGTGGTCGATCCCGTAGATCCGCCCGTCGGCGGCCTGGAGCAGGTGACCGCCCTTGCGGTCGGCGTTGTTCAGCACCGCGTCCAGCACGGCCAGCCGGCGCAGCCGCTCGTCGTCCGCGTGCACCAGCAGCGCCCGGCGGCCCTGGTCCAGCTCGGCCGCCACGATCGGCAGCCAGCCCGGCTCGGGGCCGGTCAGGCTCTGCAGCGACAGCAGCGGGACGGCCTGCGGGTCCGGCTCCACCCAGATCTGCGCCATGCCCGGGCCGAACGGGCCCTCGCGCAGCACGGTGGGCGGGACCAGCGCCCAGCCGGTGGCGGCCGAGACCTCGTAGGCGGCCACCTCGCGGCCGGCCAGCGTGCCGTCGGGGAAGTCCCAGAGCGGGCGCTCGCCGCGCACCGGCTTGTAGACGCAGGCGGCCGACAGGCCGGCAAGCTCCACCGAGCAGTACAGCGCGGCGTTGGAGGCGTCGGTCAGCTGCCCGAGCACGGTCAGCCGACCGGCCCGCAGCAGCTCCAGCGCGGTGGGGACGTCGGCCGCCAGCGCCGCGGCGGCGGCCGGGTCCACCTCCGGTATGGCGAGCTCCTCGTCGGAGGAGTCGTCCTCGTCCTCGTCCACGTCCTCGGCCTCGTCCGGGTCCAGGTCCGGGTCCGCGTCAGGGAGTCTGGAGGACCGGTCGGCGTTCAGCGCTTGTACCCGTTCTGACGCGGGCACAGGTGGCCCTCCGGGTCCAGCGGCAGGTTGCAGAACGGGCAGGGCTTGCGGCCGGCCGCGACCAGGTCCAGCGCGCGCTTGGCGAACACCCGGGCCATCGCCCCGGTCAGCCGCACCCGCAGCATGTCGGGGCCGTTCTCGTCGTCCTCGAAGACGAGCTCCTGCTCGTCCTCCTCGCCCTCCTCCCCCTCGATCAGCGCCTGCGCCTCGACCACCAGGCAGCCGTCCCCGGCGTCCCAGGCCAGCGCCATGGTGCCGACCCGGAACTCCTGCTCCAGCGGCAGGTCGAGCGGGGCGGTGTCGGCCAGCTCGATCGGGGCCACCGCCGGGATCGGCGCCTTGCCGCCGCTGCGCCGCAGCGCCTCGTCCAGCACCTCCTCGACCCGCTCGGCCAGCGCCGCCACCTGGGTCTTCTCCAGCAGCACGCTGGTGATCCGGCCGCGGGCGCTGGCCTGCAGGTAGAAGGCGCGCGAACCGGGCTGGCCGACCGTACCGGCGACGAACCGCTCGGGCTGGTCGTAGAAGTGGACCTGTCGGGTCACTTGTCTCGCTCCGGGGTGTGAAGTACGGGGGTTGACACGGTGCGGGCGGGCGCGGCGCCCGGCTTCACCCTACGGCGTACCGCCGGTGGAACCGCCGACCACCGCGTCGCCGCCGGCCGGCCCGCGGGCGGCCAGGCCGGACAGGTCGCCGGTGTCACCCATCCGCAGCACGAACGGACGGTTCGGGGTGTACCGGATGACGGTCACCGAGGCCGGATCCACGTTGATCCGCTGGAAGTGGTCCAGGTGCAGGCCGAGCGCGTCGGCCACGATCGCCTTGATCACGTCGCCGTGGCTGGCCGCGACCCACACCGCGTCCGGGCCGTGCTCGGCGGCGATCTTCTCGTCCCACTCGCGGGCTGCGGCCACCGTGCGGTGGCTGAGCGCGCGCAGCGACTCGCCGCCCGGGAAGGCGGCGGCCGAGGCGTGGTCCTGCACGGTGCGCCAGAGCGGCTCGCCGGCCAGCTCGGCGAGCTTGCGGCCGGTCCAGTCGCCGTAGTGGCACTCGCCGAGCCGGTCGTCCAGGGTCGGCTCGCCGAGCTCCGGGCGGGCCGCCAGCAGCGGGGCCAGGGTCTGCCGGCAGCGCTCCAGCGGGCTGCTGACCGCGCGCGCCAGCGGGATGCCGGCCAGCCGCTCCACCAGTCGGTCGGCCTGCGCCCGGCCGGTCTCGTCCAGCTCGACGCCCGGGGTCCAACCGGCGAGGATCCCGGCGGAGTTCGCGGTCGACCGGCCGTGGCGTACCAGCAAGAGTGTGGGCATGCCCCAAGCCTACGGGGTGCGCGCGAGCCGATCCCGGCCACCGGGGCGCTCCGGGGCCAGAATGGCCGATGTGATCACGGACTGCGCCATCTACCGGGACGGGCGGCGGCTGACCGACACCGGTACCCCGGCCGAGCTGCTGGCCCGGGCCCGGGAGTTGACCGGTGCCTTAGGTGCCGGTGGCCGGGGAAGGGGGCCGGGGAAGGGGGCCGGGGAAGGGGGCCGGGGAAGGGGGCCGGGGAAGGGGTGGTGGTCAGGCCAGGCCCGCCAGCTCCAGCGCCTCGACGCCGGTGCGCAGCGCGGTCAGGCGCTCGTCCAGGGTCCAGCCGGTCGGAGCCAGGGTGAGCGTGCTGACGCCGGCCGCCGCGTAGGCCTGCATCCGGTCCGCGATCCGCTCCTTGGTGCCGAGCAGCGAGCAGGCGTCGATCAGCTCGTGCGGGACCGCGGCCGCCGCGCCCTGCTTGTCGCCGGCCAGGTAGCGCTGCTGGACCTCCTCGGCCGCCTGCTCGTACCCCATCCGGCAGGCCAGCTGGTTGTAGAAGTTCTTCTCCTTGCTGCCCATCCCGCCGATGTAGAGCGCCACGTAGTCGCGCTGCGCGTCCGCGGCCGCCGCCACGTCCTCGCCCACCGCGATGTTGACGGTCGGGCACAGGTCGAAGCCGTCCAGCTCCAGGCCCGCCTTGGCCCGCCCGGCCCGCAGCGGCGCCAGCGACAGCTCGGCCTGCTCCGGCACGAAGAACAGGCCCAGCCAGCCGTCCGCGATCTCCCCGGTCAGCTCGAGGTTCTTCGGCCCCATCGCCGCGATGTACAGCGGGATCCGCTCGCGCACCGGATGCACCGTCAGCTTCAGCGCCTTGCCCGGGCCGCCGGGCAGCGGAAGGGTCCAGTTGGCGCCCTGGTGGCTGAGCCGCTCGCGGGTCATCGCCTTGCGGACGATCTCCACGTACTCGCGGGTGCGGGCCAGCGGCTTGTCGAACCTGACGCCGTACCAGCCCTCGGAGACCTGCGGCCCGGAGACGCCCAGGCCCAGCCGGAACCGGCCGCCGGACAGGGTGTCCAGGGTGGCGGCGGTCATCGCGGTCATCGCCGGGGTGCGGGCCGGGATCTGGAAGATGGCCGAACCGACGTCGATCCGCTCGGTCTTGGCGGCGACGTAGGAGAGCACCGTGGCCGCGTCCGACCCGTAGGCCTCGGCGGCCCAGCAGACCGCGTAGCCGAGCCGGTCGGCTTCCTGGGCCACCGCGATGTTGTCGGCGTCCAGGCCGAGGCCCCAGTAACCGAGGTTGATGCCGAGTCGCATGCCGCCCGCCTTCCGTCTCGTCCAGAGTCTGCCGGTCACCGTAGCCCCCGCGCGTGGCGCCGTGCTACCGACCAGTAGGCGTGGCGCGCGTCACAGTCGACGGTGCCGGCGGCCGGGCCGGTGTTGTGCCCGGCTCCGGCGTGGCGCGTCCGAGCTGACCCGCAGGACAGGCCCTAGGCTCGGATCACCGATCGAGGGGGTCCTTGCGCATGGAGAAGCGTCAGCTGGGCCGCACCGGCCTGCGGGTGTCCCGGCTGGGCCTGGGCACCATGACCTGGGGCCGGGACACCGAGGTGGCCGAGGCGGCCGAGCAGCTCAAGGTCTTCCTGGACGCGGGCGGCTCGCTGGTGGACACCGCCGACGTCTACTCCGACGGCGGCGCCGAGTACCTGCTGGCCCGGCTGCTGGACGACGGCCTGGTGGCCCGGGCCGAGCTGGTGATCGCCACCAAGTCGGGCAGCGTGCCGTTCGCCGAGCGCCGCTTCGACGGCTCCCGCGGCCACCTGCTGGCCGCCCTCGACGCCTCGCTGCACCGGCTCGGCACCGACTACGTGGACCTGTGGCAGGTGCACGCCTTCGACCCCGCCACCCCCACCGAGGAGACCCTGCACGCGCTCGACCTGGCCGTCGCCTCCGGCCGGGCCCGCTACGTCGGCGTCGCCAACTTCAGCGGCTGGCAGCTGGCCAAGGCCGCCACCTGGCAGCACGGCGCGCCCGGCCGGGTGCCGCTCGCCTCGACCCAGATGGAGTACTCGCTGCTGCAGCGCGGCATCGAGCGCGAGGTGCTGCCGGCCGCACTGGACGCCGGGGTCGGCCTGCTGGCCTCCTCCCCGCTGGGCCGCGGGGTGCTCACCGGCAAGTACCGGCACGGCGTGCCGCAGGACTCGCGCGGCGCCTCCCCGTACCTGTCCGGCTTCGTCCAGCCCTACCTCGGCGAGCGGTTCCGGCGGATCGTGGACGCGGTGGCCACCGCGGCCGACGGGCTCGCCAGCAGCCCGCTGGCGGTGGCGCTGTCCTGGGTGCGGGACCGCCCCGGGGTGGCCGCCGCGGTGGTCGGCGCCCGCACGGCGGCCCAGCTGACCTCGGCCCTGTCGGTGGAGGCCCTTACCCTGCCTGATGAGATCCGCAGCGCACTGGACGACATCTCGGCGCCGGTGCGCCGCTACCCCGATCAGGACTGGAACGAGCTGTGAGCTGGAACGAACTGTGAGTCAGACGCCCGACCCGGCCGGCGATCCCGCGCCCGAAGAGCCCGCCGTGCCCGAGCCGCGTACCTCGCGCAGCGCCGACCTGGCCGCGCTGACGGAGGCGATCCGCGCCGTGGAGCGCCGGACCGGTCCTGCTCAGTCGGCGGGGGCGGCACGGTCCTCCGGGGCTGCGCCGTCGGAAGGGGCCTCGCCATCGGGCGGGGGCGCTGCTCCGGGGGCGGCTGCGGGCGGGTCCGCCGGCCCCGACTCTGCCGGCCCCGGGTCGGTTGCTCCCGGGTCGGTTGCTCCCGGGTCCGCTGCGCCTGCTTCTTCGCCGGGCGCGGCGCCGCCGTCCGCTGCTGGGGCTCCGTCAGCGGCTGCCGCCTCCGCCCGGGTCGCGGTCGACGCCTCCTCACTGGCCGAGCTGCTCACCGCCGGCGGCGCCCCCACCGGTGCCGTCCCCGCGTTGGCCGCCGCCGCGGCCGCCGCCTTCGGCGAGGCGGCCACCGAGACGCTGCGCGACGACCCGTGGGCGCTGCTCGCGCTGCCCGGGGTCCGCCCGGAGCAGGCGGACGGCTTCGCCCGCACCCTGCTCGGCCCCGCGGCCGGCCCCGGCGACCCGCGCCGAGGCCAGGCGCTGGCGGTCTGGCTGCTGGAGCAGGCGGCACTGCGCGGGCACTCCGCGCAGCCGGCCGGCGAGCTGCAGCAGGGCCTGGCCGGGCTCGGGGTGCCCGAGCCCGAACAGGCGCTGCAGGAGGCGGTCACTGAGGGGCGGCTCTTGGCGTTCCAGGAGCTGGAGCCGGGCCACCACGCCGTGGCGGAGGACGAGGAGCCGCCGACCCGGCTGCTGCTCGCGCTGGAGCGCCTCGCGATGGCCGAGGACGCGGCCGCCGAGGGGCTGGTCCGGCTGATCTCCACCTTCGAGCCGCGGCTCGCCACGGCCCCCGGGCTGGACGAGGCGGAGGCCGAGCTCGACGGGTCGGATCCCGGGTTCGACGCGGTGGATGCCGCGGCGACAGAGGCCGAAGCCGGGTCGGACAAGGCCGGGTCGGGCGAGGCCGAGGCCGGGTCGGCCGAAGCCGAAGCCGGGTCGAGCCCGGTCGGCGCCGAGCCCGGCGGCTCCTGGGAGCAGGCCGCCGCGGCGGCCTCCCCCTCCGGCGCCGCGCTGATCCGCGCGGTGGCCGCCTCCGGCCTGGTGCTGCACACCGGCGACGCGGCCGCCCGGTCCGAGCTGGCCGAGCTGCTGGCCGCCGCCCGCGGGCTCGGCCTGCGGGCCCGGGCCGCCGCCTGGACCGAGCACGGGCGGGCGGCACTGGCCGACCCCGACTCGCTGACCCTGGACCAGTTGCTCGGCCCCGGCGGCGTCGACCGCGCCGTGGACGGCACCCTCGAGCTGGACCTGCTGATCGTCCAGGACGCCCCGCTGCTCGACCTGGAGCGGGCCGCCACCCTGGTGGAGGCGCTGGCCGACGCGACCCGGCTGGTGCTCAGCGGTGACCCGGCCCAGCTGTGGTCCGCCGGTCCCGGCCGCCTCTTCGCCGACCTGCTGGCCGCCAAGGCCTGCCCGCAGGTCGCCTCCCGCACCCCCGACCTCGGTCCGATCGGCGAGCTGGTCTCCGGCATCGGCATCGGCGAGCTGAACGCCGTCGAGGCCCCGGACAAGGAGGTGGTGATCCTCACCGCCCGGGACGCCGGGGAGGCCGTGCACCGCGCCGTGCAGCTGCTCACCGACTCGATCCCGCGGGCCCTGGGCATCCCGGTCGAGCAGACCGTGCTGATCACCCCCGGGCACGGCGGCGCAGCCGGCACCCGGGCGCTGAACGCGGCCGCCAAGGCCAAGCTGAACCCGGGCCCGGGCCGGTTCGGCGGTTTCGACCCCGGTGACCGGGTGGTGCACTCACCGCTGCCCGGCGTCAGCCACCCCGGCACGGTGCTGGGCGGCGAGCCGGGCGGTCTGCGGGTAGCGCTGGCCGACGGCACCGAGCTGCTGCTGCCGCCGGACGGCCTGGCGGGGCTGCGGCACGGGTGGGCGCTGACGGCCCATCAGGCGCTCGGGCGCCGCTGGCCCGGCGCGGTGGTGGTGCTGCCGGAGGACGCGGCCGCCGGGCTGACCCGG
>NZ_PYBW01000007.1 GCF_003205575.1 Streptomyces tateyamensis | reverse complement strand
CGAAGCGGTCAGCTGCGCGACCTGCTGCAGCGTCGCGTTCACGTCCGAGGTGAGCGTGGTGGTCATCGACTGCACCGAGACCGGGGCATCGCCGCCGACCGGGACGTTGCCGACCATGATCTGCCGCGAGCGGCGGCGAGTGGCCAGGGGTTTGAGGGGCAACGAGGGAATGCCGAGCGAGATCGCGGTCATGGGTTCGACTCAATCCTTGTCGTGCGGTGCTCTGTGCCGTGGGTGCTGATTGCCATGGTCGGCTCCGGCGCGCGCTCCTGCATGTCCAGCGGGGCACGTGCAGCAGGGCGGGCGCGCGCCGGAGGGCCGACTCAGCGAGTCCCGGCCACCGTCTCCCGGGCCGCCCGGATCGACTCCTTGAGCGAGCCCATGGTGGCCAGGACGGCGGTCGGCTCGTAGCCGCAGTGCGCCATGCAGTTGTCGCAGCGCGAGTCCCTGCCTCGTCCGTACTTGGACCAGTCGGTCTTCTCGATCAGCTCGCGGTAGGTGGGCACGTACCCGTCCGACATCAGGTAGCAGGGGCGCTGCCAGCCGAAGAGGGAGTAGTTGGGAATGCCCCACGCGGTGCACTCGAAGTCGACCTTGCCCTCGAGGAAGTCCAGGAAGAGCGGGCTGTGGTTCAGCCGCCAGCGGCGGCGGTTGCCACCGGCGAAGGCCTTGCGGAACAGCTCCCTGGTCTGCTCGACACCCAGGAAGTGCTCCTGGTCGGGAGCCTTCTCGTAGGCGTAGGCGGGCGAGATCATCATCTCGTCCACCTTGAGCTCGTCGTTGAGGTAGTCGAGTACCTCGATGATGGTCTGCGGGGTGTCGGTGTTGAAGAACGTGCTGTTCGTCGTCACCCGGAACCCCCGCCGCTTGGCCTCCTTGATGGCGGCCACCGCCTCGTCGAAGGTCCCCTCCTTGGCCACCGACTCATCGTGCCGCTCGCGCAGCCCGTCGATGTGCACCGTGAAGGTGAAGTACGGCGAAGGAGTGAACTTGTCCAGCTTCTTGCGCATCAGCAGCGCGTTTGTGCAGAGGAAGACGTACTTGCGCTTGGCGACCAGCTGCCGCACGATCTCGTCGATCTGCGGGTGCATCAGCGGCTCGCCGCCGGCGATGGAGACCATCGGGGCACCGGACTCCAGCACCGCGCCGACCGCCTGGGCGACCGGCATCCGCTGCTTGAGCACCCCGGCCGGGTGCTGGATCTTCCCGCAGCCCTCGCAGGCGAGGTTGCAGGCGAACAGCGGCTCCAGCTCCACGATCAGCGGGAACTTCTCCTGCCGCTTGATCAACTTCTGCTGCAGCAGGTAGGTACTGACCCGGATCGTCTGGCGTAGCGGCATGGCCATGGCTAGCTCGCCTCCTGAGGGAGCGTCGGCAGGGTAGGGGGCGTCAACGGAGGCTGGACCTCGCGGCTCACCGCGCGGTGCCAGCCCATCAGGGCGGGCACGGTGGCCCGCAGGGTACGGAAGGCCCGCAGGCCCCCGGGGAGCGTCCCCGGGCGGAGCAGCTCGTGCTCGGGGGTGTCCACCACCACCCGCACGGCTGCCACCGGCAGGCCGTCGGGCAGGTGCGCCAAGGCGGCGGCGGTCTCCATGTCGACCGCCGCGAAGCCGGCCCGGTGCAGTTCCTGGCGCTCCCGGCCGCGGACCACCCGGTCCGCCGTGTAGAGCGCGCCGACCCGGACCGGCAGGCCCAGGCCGCGCAGCGCACCGGCCAGGACCTCCGGCGAACGGGTAGCAGTTGAACATCCGGAGACAGACTGCACCTTGTCGGCAACAATCACCTCCCCCGGTCTTGTTCCCGGGACCGTCGCGGCGCAGAATCCGGTCAAGAGCACTGCCGAGTACGGGCGATCGCCCACCGAGAGCAGGCCGCTGACGGACCGTCCGGTCCGCTGCGCGCCCATGCCGGTGCGGGCCAGCACCGCCGGCCCGCCGAGCGCGTTCGCCCAGTCGCCGCCGCGCAGCGCCCACTCCTCCGGAGCGAGCGCGCAGAGCACGAGCAGAGGACGGTTCACGTGCCCCTCCGTACCTCGCCCAGCACGGGGTTGCCGTGCAGGTAGCGACCGAGTGCCGTGACCGGGAAGACCAGCCGGTACAGGTGGTAGTTGATCGAGAAGTCCCACGGGAAGCCGGTGCCGGTGAACTGCGGCTCGTCCCAGCTGCCCTCCGGCAGCTGGGTGGCGGCCAGCCAGCGGACCCCGCGTTCGACCGCGGCGCTGCCCCGGCGCGGCTCGCCGTCGCCGGGGGCGAACTGCCCTCCCGGGCCCTCGCCGGCCGCCAGCAGCGCCATCAGCGCCCAGGCGGTCTGCGAGGCGGTGGAGTCACCGCGCCCGGACCACTTCTGCGGGTCCTCGTAGGAGCGCATGTCCTCACCCCAGCCGCCGTCCTGGTTCTGCCGCTCCTCCAGCCAGCGCACCGCGCGGCGGATCGCCGGATCCGACCGCGGCACCCCGGCGGCCACCAGGGCCGGGAGCACCGAGCCGGTGCCGTAGATGTAGTTGGTGCCCCAACGGCCGAACCAGGAGCCCTCGGCCTCCTGGTTGGCCAGCAGCCAGGCCACCCCGCGCCTGGTCCGCGGGTCGTCCGCCCGGCCGACCTCGGCCAGCATCTCCACCACGTGCGCGGTGACGTCGGCCGACGGCGGGTCGACCACCTCACCGAAGTCGCAGAACGGCAGCTTGTTCGGCAGGGTGCTGGTGTTGTCCACGTCGAAGGCGCCCCAGGCGCCGTTCTTGGACTGCATGCCGAGGCTCCACTCCACCCCGCGGCGGACCGCGCCGGCCACCTTGGCCGGGTCCGGGTGGCGGACCCGGCGCAGCGCCAGCACCACCTCGGCGGTGTCGTCGATGTCCGGGTAGGTGTCGTTGTGGAACTCGAACGCCCAGCCACCGGGGGGCAGTTGGGGGCGCTGGACGGCCCAGTCGCCCTTCGTGGTGATCTCCTCGGCGAGCATCCAGTCGGTGGCTCTGAGCAGGGCCGGATGGTCCGGCTCGAGGCCGGCGTCGGCCAGCGCGATGGTGGCCAGGCAGGTGTCCCAGACCGGGGACTGGCAGGCCTCCAGCCAGCGCGCGCCGTCCTCGGTGTGCACGGTGAAGCGTTCGAAGGCGGCCAGGCCGGCCCGCATCACCGGGTGGTCGAGTTCGTAGCCCTGCAGGTGCAGGGCGATCAGCGAGTAGACGGCGGGCGGCTGGATGCCGCCCCAGCAGCCGTCGGCCTCCTGCCGCTCCACGATCCAGCGGCTGGCCTGGGTGAGCGCCAGTCGGCGCAGCGGGCGCACCGCGCGCTTGTGGTACGCGTGCAGCACCAGGTCGATGCGTTCGAAGAAGCCGTCCCAGCTGGCCGGCGGGGCCAGCGGGCGCAGCGGGTAGGGGTTGGCCGGGTCGGTGTGCAGTTCGGTGAGGTCGAACGGGGCCGGCCGGACCGGGCGGTGGGCCGAGACCACGGTGAGCGGCACGATGGTCTGCCGCGCCCAGCAGCCGAAGGCGTAGATGTTCAGCGGGAGCCATTTGGGCAGGAAGATGATCTCCGGTGGCATCTCCGGCAGCCGCTCCCAGGGCCACCAGCCGAACAGTGCCAGCCAGATCCGGGTGAACACCCGGGTCGCGGCGATGCCGCCCGAGGCGCGCACGTACTCGGCGGCCGCCCGCATGTGCGGATCCTCGGGCCGGTCCCCCGCCAACCGCAGCGCCACGTAGGCCTCCACCGTGGTGGAGATCTCCGCGGGGCCGCCGTGGAAAGTGCCCCAGGTACCGTCCTCCCGCTGCTGCGAGCGGATCCACCCCGCGGTCGCCGCGGTCTGCTCCGCCGTGCGGATGCCCAGGAACTGACGGAGTAACAGGTCCTCGGCGTCCATGGTGACGTTGGTCTCCAGGTTCCCCTTCCACCAGCCCTCGTCGTCCTGCAGGGACAACAGGTGCTCGGTGGCCCGGCGCAGGCAGTCCTCGATCGCCGCGCGGTCCAGGGGTGACGCCTGCTCGGCCTGCTCCGGCTCGGCGGCTCCCGGACCTGGCCGCCAGGGGACGGCCAGTGGTGCGTCGGCCGGTGTGGGCCGCTCCTCCACCGCGACCGGCTCGGAATCGTACTCAGGGTCGAGCCGGCCGTCCGCGGTTGCTGTCAACTTGCTGTCACCTCTCTCGTACCACCACGAATTCGGCGAGAGCCACGAAGCGGTCACGCACCTCGTCGGCCATCGGTACCTCGTCCAGCGCGGCGAGCGCGGTCTGGTGCTGGCGGCGGGCCTCCTCCTGGGTCCAGGCGCGGCCGCCAGCCTGCTCGATCAGTGCCGCCCGAGCGGCGAGCACCTCCTCGGACTCCTCGCCGCGCCCGGTCGGGTCGGCGAGCAGTTCGGCCAGCCGGCGCGAGGCCGAGCCGCCCTCGGCGAGTGCGGCGGCGACCGGCAGCGACTTCTTGCGCTGGCGCAGGTCCCCCCAGTGCGGCTTGCCGGTGACCTCGGTGGCGCCCCAGATGCCGAGCAGGTCGTCGACCGCCTGGAACGCCAGCCCCAGGTGGTGGCCGTAGCGCTCCAGCGCGTCGGCCGTGCGGTCGTCGGCGCCGGCCAGCACCGCACCGATCGCCGCGGCCGCGGCCAGCAGCGCACCGGTCTTGTTGCCCTCCATCTCCAGGCACTCGGCGACGGTGACCGCGTCGCGGTGCTCGAAGGAGAGGTCCTGGGCCTGGCCGTCGATCAGCTTGCGGGTGGCGGTGGTGATCAGGCGCACGGCCCGGGCGGCGTCCGCGGAGGTGGCGGCGCCGTTGCGGCCGGCGTCCAGCAGCACCTCGGTGCCCAGGGTGGCCAGCGCGTCGCCGACCAGGATCGCCTGGGCCGGACCGAAGACCGTCCAGGCGGTGGCCCGGTGCCTGCGAGTCTCGTCACCGTCCATCAGATCATCATGCAGGAGCGAGAAGTTGTGCACCAGCTCAACCGAAACGCCACCGGCTACTCCGGCAAGTGGGTCGGCACCCGCCGCCTCGGCGGAGAGCAGCGCCAGCGCCGGACGCACCGCCTTGCCGCCGTCGCCGGCCGCCGGGTTGCCGGCCTCGTCGATCCAGCCGAAGTGGTAGGCCGCGACCCGGTCCATCGGGGCCGCCAGCCGGGCGACCGCCGTGCGCAGCGCCGGGGTGCAGAGCGTGCGGCCCCTGGCCAGCAGCTCGGGTACCGAAACGGGCTCGGCCTGGGCCATCGCTCCCGCGAACGTACTGGGACGTGCCTCCACGAGTCTTCCCTCTCCCTGGGCCGGTGTGCTGTGGTCGGTGAACGGGTCGGACGGCACTGTCTTACCCGTGGGGCGGTGCGGATCCCGGGTGAGGGGCGTGGTCACCGGGGCCACCGCCCGTCACCGCGGTCGGCCGGGACCCGCAGCCCGGCGGCGGTGAGCGCGGCGTCGGCGGCGGCGTGGCCGCTGCGCACGGCGCCCTCCATGGTCGCGGGCCAGCCGGTGGCCGTCCACGCGCCGGCCAGCAGCAGGCCGGGAATCCCGGTGACCGGGCCGGGCCGCAGCGCGGCGGTGCCCGGGGCCGGGTCGAAGGTCGCGGTGCGCTCCCGGGTGACGAAGAAGTCGAGCACCTCGGCGGTCCGGGCGGCCGGCAGCAGCCGGGCCAGCTCCGGCAGGTAGCGGGCACGCAGCTCGGAGACCGGCAGGTCGATCTCGTCCTGGACCGCGGACTGGCTCAGCGCCAGGTACTGGGCGCCGGGGCGGGCCGCGCCCAGCGCCGTGCCGGCCAGGCCGGAGTGCGCGGTGCGGTCGAAGACCCACTGCACCGGGGAGTCCAGCGCGGCGAAGAACGGTTGGCGCAGCACCTTGCGGTCGTAGATCACGTGCACGTTCAGGATCGGCGCGTGGCCCAGCCGCTCCGGCCGCTGCGCCTGGTCGAGCGCGCCGTCCGGCAGCAGCGCGGCGGTGCTCTCCTGGGCACCGGCCAGCACCACGGTGTCGGCGGTCAGCGCCTCGCCGTCCTCCAGGCGGACGGTGTGCCGCCCGTCCGCGTCGGTCTTCAGCTCCACCACCTTGGCCCGCAGCCGCACCGCCACCCGCTCCTGGGCCAGCACGGCCCGCGCGGTGTCGTGGTGCAGTTCGCCCAGCGGGACCGCGGCGATGCCGATGTCGCTGGCCCCCGGGTCGGTGAGCAGGCCGGTCTTGAAGACCATCGCGGCCAGCGCCAGCGAGACCTGGTCGGCCCGGGCGTTCAGGGTGGCCACCCCGACCAGGTCCCAGAGTGCGGCGACGGTCCGCTCGCTCTGCCCGTGCGCGCGCAGCCAGTCGCCGAAGGACTGCCCGTCCAGCGCCGGATCGGCCAGGTCGAGCCGCTGCAGCGCGAGCGCGCCGCGCACCACCCGCAGCCGGTCCAGCGGGCCCAGGTGGGGGTAGGTCGCCAGGCTGGCGGCCAGGTGCAGCGGAACCGGCAGCGCGGCCCGGCGCAGCCGGCCCAGCCGGTGCCGCTCGCCGTGCACCGCGAGCACCGGCACGTCCAGCCGGGGCTGGATCGCCACCCGGTCCTGGGCGCCGAGCCGGTCGACCAGGCCGCGGTAGGCGGTGCAGCAGCGCAGGAAGACGTGCTGGCCGTTGTCCACGGTCAGCTCGCCGCGGCGGAACGAGAAGGCCAGGCCGCCCAGCCGCGGGCGGGCCTCCAGCAGGGTGACGCTCCCCCCGGCTTCGGCCAGGCGCAGCGCCGCGGTGATCCCGGCGAGCCCGCCGCCCACCACCACGGCGGTGCGCTCGGGCACCGCGACCCGCCCGGTCATGATGCCTCCCTGCCCGTCCGTCGCGTGCTCGGCCGCCGGCCGCGCGATGTGCGCGCGGCCGGAGCCCCGGTTGCCCCGACCAGTCCCTGCCCGGTTTCGGCGAGGATCAAGAGCGTCCTCCGGCCAGACCGGAGAGGGCCACGTACGCCTTCTCCCAGCCCGGCAGCGACACCCGGCCGCGCAGCACCGACTCCGGGTCGGCGGCGATCCGGCCGAGCAGCCGGTGGTAGATGCCGGCCATCGCCGCGGTGCAGGCCCGGCTGCGCCGGTCCAGCATCGGCAGCAGCCGCAGGCCCTCCTCGAAGTAACCCTGCGCCCGCTCGGCCTCGAAGGCCACCAGGCCGGCGAAGTCGGCGCCGAGCGGCGGCTCGGGCAGTGCGAAGCCCTGCTCGCAGCCGAACCGGGCCAGGTCCTCGGCCGGCAGGTAGGTGCGGCCGTTGACCGCGTCCTCGCGCAGGTCGCGCAGGATGTTGGTGAGCTGCAGCGCCAGGCCCAGGGTGTCGGCGTACTCGGCGCCGCGCTTGGGGTCGTCGCAGCCGTAGACGCCGAGCGAGAGCCGGCCGATCGAGCCGGCCACGCAGCGGCAGTAGACCTTGAGCTCCTCGAAGGTCCGGTACTGGGCGTCGCGCAGGTCCATCTCGACGCCGTCGATCAGCTCGTCGAAGGCGTCCAGCGGGACCGGGAAGCGGCGGGCCGCGTCGGCCAGCGCGACCTTGATCGGGTCGGTGTCCTCCTCGGCCACCTCGCCGGACCGGATCTCGTCCAGCAGCGCCCGGGTCGCCAGCAGCTGCTCGGTCTTGCGCTCGGGCGGCAGCTCGCCGTCGCCGATGTCGTCGACCCGGCGGGCCAGTGCGTACAGCGCGGACATGGCCAGCCGCTTGGGCTCCGGCAGCAGCCGGATCCCGTAGCTGAAGTTGCGGGCCTGCAGGGCGGTGACCGCCTCGCAGTACCGGTAGGCCGCCATGACCGGTGCCGACGCCAGTGGTGATGCCGCCACGCGGCCGTTCACCTTCCCTTCGCGAAGATGGCCGCCGCCTTCAGCGCGAGGCGGCGCTTGTCGGGCTTCGCCTGCTGGGCGAGCACGTCGTGGCCGGCGGCTTCGATGGCCGCCAGCGCCGCGTACCCGCCTGCGGTGAATCCCGCCAGCAGCAGACGTAGCCTGCCACGAACCGTACCCACCAGCGGCGCGCCGCGGTCGAGCAGGGTGCGGGCTCGGGCCGCCTCGAAGGCCACCAGTTCGCGCACCCGCGGGTTCGCGGACGGCTGCCCGAGATCGTCCTCGGTGACGCCGAACCGGTCCAGATCCTCGGCCGGGAGGTAGATCCGGCCGCGGCCGTGGTCCTCGGCGACGTCCTGCAGGTGCTCGATGACCTGCAGCGCCGAGCAGATCGCGTCCGAGAGCGTGATCCGCTCCATGGTCTCGACGTCGGCGATGGCCAGGACCAGGCGGCCGACCGGGTCGGCGGACAGCGTGCAGTAGTGCAGCAGACTGTCGAAAGTCGGATAGCGGGCGGTGGTCTGGTCCACCCGGTTCGCCTCGACGAGCTTGCGGAACGGCTCGGGGGTGACGGCGTGCCGGCTGACCACCGGCACCAGCGCGCGCATCAGCGGGTGCAGCGGGCGCTCGGCCAGCGGGTCCAGCGCCGCCTCGAAAACCCGGTCCAGGTCGCGCTCGAGACCGTCCAGCAGACCGAGGCGGAAGCTCGTCTGGTCCGACTGCTCCGAAGGGGTGGCCACCCCCAGCAGCGCCGCGGTGCCCGCCGGATCGGCCAGGTCCCCGTCGCCGGCGTCGTCCACCAGGCGGGCGAAGCCGTAGACCGCCATCAGGTCGTCCCGCCAGGCGGCGGGCAGGAAGCCGGGGGCCACCGGGAAGTTCTCCCGAGCCGCCTTGTCCAGGGTCTGCTGCTCACCGGTGCCCGCGGGCCCCGCTGGTTGCGCGTCGGATCGCGCGGACTGGGCCGAAGTCGTCACTGCCGTCACTCCCCCGTTCTACACCGGTGCTGACCATGGAATCGCCTCGAACACTCCCCCTGGGCAGCCCAACCGTCGCCCGGGCTCCCACCCTTTCACCCCGGGCACCCGGTCGAAAAGCCCACCCCCCGGCGCGCCGGTCCCTTCTCACCCACGCGGCGCACACGCCGGAGCGCGTACGACCCGCCGACGCGCTGCGAACCGCAACGCGCCGCGCACCCCGGTCGGCACGCGAAAGAGCCGGTGCCCGTCGGACACCGGCTCCCTCCTGGTCACGCGCGGATCAGGGGCGCTCGCCGCGCTCGTACATGCCGACCACCTCGTCGGTGGGGCCGTCCATGATCAGCTTGCCGGTCTCGATCCAGATGGTCCGCTCGCAGGTGTCCCGGATCGCGTTGTTGTTGTGGCTGACCAGGAAGACCGTACCGGCCTCCTTGCGCAGCTCGCGGATCCGGTCCTCGCTGCGGCGCTGGAAGGCCTGGTCGCCGGTGGACAGCGCCTCGTCGATCAGCAGCACGTCGTGCGTCTTGGCAGCCGCGATGGAGAACCGCAGACGGGCGGCCATGCCGGACGAGTAGGTGCGCATCGGCAGGTTGATGAACTGGCCCTTCTCGTTGATCCCCGAGAAGTCCACGATGTCCTGGTAGCGCTCCTTCACCTGGGCCGGGCTCATGCCCATCGCCAGGCAGCCGAGCACCACGTTGCGCTCACCGGTCAGGTCGTCCATCAGCGCCGCGTTCACGCCGAGCAGCGAGGGCTGGCCGTTGGTGTAGATCGCGCCCTTGGCGGTCGGCAGCAGGCCGGCGATGGCCGACAGCATGGTCGACTTGCCGGAGCCGTTCGAGCCGATCAGGCCGACCGCCTCGCCCTTGTACGCGGTGAAGCTGATGCCCCGGACCGCGTGCACCTCGGTGATCGCGGGCGAGCGCTTGCGGGAGATCAGGCGGGAGAGCGCCGAGGTGGCGCTCCCCTTGCCGGCCGAAGCGCCGTGCACCTTGTAGATGATGTGCACGTCGTCCACCACCACGGTGGGGACGCGGGTCTCCTTGGCCTGGGCCACTGCGCGGGCGTCGCGCTCGTCGCGGTCGGTGATCATGGTGGTGTCAGCCACGGCCGTACTCCTCCTCGGACTTCCAGAAGAACACATACCCGACGGCGAAGGCCACGACGGCCCAGCCGACAGCCAGCGCCCAGACGTGCGGGGTGAGGTGCTGGTAATTGTCCGGGTAGTCGGCCTTGCTGTAGATGCTCGGCGCCATCGCGTGCCGGATCAGGTCCATGTACACGGAGGCCGGGTTGACGTCGGCCAGCTTCTGCACGATGCCCGGCCAGTTCTGCACCCGGTCCTGGATGCTGTACATCACGCCGGACAGGTACATCCAGGTGCGCAGCACGAACGGCATCAGTTGCGAGATGTCACTGGTCTTCGAGCCGATCCGGGCCATGATCAGGGCCAGGCCGGTGTTGAAGAAGCAGAGCAGGGCCAGCGCGGGGATCAGCTCGAGCCAGGTGAGGGCCGGGTACAGGCCGTTCGCCAGCACGATGACGACCAGCACCACCATCGAGATCAGCAGCTGCTGCAGCTGGATCACGGTGAAGGCGACCGGCATGCAGGCGCGCGGGAAGTGCAGCGCCCGGATCAGGCCCAGGTTGTCCGAGATCGCCCGGGTGCCGGACTGGATCGCGCTCTGGATGAACTGGAAGATGAAGACACCGATGCACAGCCAGGCGATGTACTTGGGAACCGAGTTCCCCTTCAGGATCAGCCCGAAGACCAGGTAGAACACCGCGCAGTTCAGCAGCGGCGTGACCACCTGCCACAGCTGGCCCATCTTCGCCGTCGTGTACTGCGCGACCAGCCGGGCGGTCGCGAAGGCGACGATGAAGTGTCGACGGCCCCACAGTTGCTTGGTGTAGGCGAAGAGCCCGGGCCGCTTGCCGCTGACCGTCAGGCCGTACTTCTCGGCGAGCTGCTTCTGGGACAGCCCGGTATCAACACCCCCGGGGAGGGAGAGGTTGATCGGTTCACTCACTGTCGACACATTCGTCCTTCACGAATCGGAAGTCCGGCTGCTGGCCGGGGGGCAGCGCCGGACTCTCGACGGATCACGGGGGGTGTCCGGCCGGGGTGTGGTGGGCCCCGGGCGGGGTGATCAGATGACCGGCGGTCTGCCCAACCTGGTCAATTGCCATACAGTACGCCACCGCATCGGGCGCCGGGCACCACAGGGTGTCCGCCATCCCGCCCGGAACCCGCCCCACCAGGCACGCCAGGCCTCCCCCGAGGGTCGGCGGGCCAGGGTGAGCAGCAGCCAGGTGCCGAGGTACAGCGGTACCAGCAGGGCCGGCAGGTTGCGCCGGGCCAGCCAGACCCGGTTGCGCGCCACGTTGTGGAAGTACGTGGCGTGCCGGGCCGGGGAGGTGGTGGGGTGGTGCAGCACGACGTCGGCGCGGTAGTCGATCGCCCAGCCGGCGTCCATCGCCCGCCACGCGAGGTCGGTCTCCTCGTGGGCGTAGAAGAACTCGGCCGGTAGTTGACCCGCCTGCTCGAACACCGCGCAGCGGACCGCGCTGGCGCCGCCCAGGAAGGTGGTCACCCGGGAGGACCGCAGCGGGTCGCTCGCCCGCAGCCGGGGCACGTGTCGACGCTGGGTGACCCCGGTCTCGGGATCGGCGATCCGGAAGCTCACGATGCCCAGGCCCGGGTCGGCGGTGAACGCCTCGCGCAGCAGCTTCGCCGAGTCCTTCAGCGGCAGCAGGCCGTCGTCGTCCAGGAAGAGCACCGCGTCCACGTCTCGCCCGTTCGGTCCGAACAGCTCGATGCCGACGTTGCGCCCGCCCGGGATGCCGAGGTTCTCCGGCAGCTCGGCGGTGCGCACCCCGGCCGGCAGCGGCGGCAGCGGGGCGCCGTTGCCGACCACGGCCAGCTCGACGGCCGGACCCTCCTGGTTGACCACGGAGTCGATCAGGGCGTTCAGCTCGGCCGGGCGGTTGCCCATGGTGATGATCACCGCGCCGAGGCGGAACTCCGCCGCCGCGGGGCTCATCGCAGCCTGCTGGACAGCACGATGCTCAGCAGGTGCAGCACGGTCTGCAGCATCGCGATGGCGGCCAGCAGCACCACGGCGAGCCGGGTGAAGTAGAGGTGGCCCTGCACCGCGTCGGCGATCCCGGCGGCCAGGATGAGCAGCGAGGCCTCCACGGCGCCGACCAGGCGGTGGAACTTCAGGAAGGCGGCCGCCTTGCGGGCCTTGGCCACCCCCGAGGAGCGCGGCACCGAGGCGCTGTCCTCCACCGCGGTCAGCCCGCTGCGGGCCCGGGCCACGTCGACCAGGTCGGTCTCGGACTTGATCAGGATCGCGCCGAGCGCGGCCAGCGTGCCGAGGAAGGCCCACTCCCAGTGCGCGGCGGTGCCCTGCCGGTGGAACAGGTCGCTGGCGCGCAGCCCGAGGCCGGTGAGCAGCGCGGCCTCCGACATGTAGTGGCCGACCCGGTCCAGGTAGACACCGGTCAGCGAGGTCTGCCGGCGCCAGCGCGCCACCTCGCCGTCCACGCAGTCCAGCAGCAGGTAGGCCTGGATCAGCAGTGCGCCGGCGATGGCCCCGGCGAGGCCGGGGATCACCAGGGCGCCGCCGGCCAGGATGCCGGTGAACATCATGGTGTAGGTCAGCCCGTTGGGCGTGATCGCGGTGACCGTGGAGAGCACCCGGGTGATCCGCAGCGAGATCCTGCGCATGTACAGCCGCCCGGCCCAGTGCTCGGCGCTGCGCCGCTGGAGCATGCCCTCGGGGTGGATGACGGCGCGCAGCTCCTCGATCGAGGGGCGGCGGGTGAGGTCCACGGGCGGGCGGCCCGCGGCGGTGCCCGGGGCGGGCTCAGCAGTTGACGGCTTGGACATAGTCGGCGTACGCGTCCCTGATGGCTGATGGGGAGAGGTCGAGGTGCTCGAGGATGGTGAAGCGGCCCGGACGGGTGTTCGGAGCGTAGTGCACCGCTTCGGTGAACTCCGTCTCGGTGAAACCGATCTGATCGGCGGTCACCGGCAGTCCGTGGGACCGCAGGCGCTCGACGATCAGGCCTGTCACCTCGCGTTCGCCCCGCAGGTGGCTGGCGAAGGCGGCCCCGAGGCCGACCTGCTCGCCGTGCTGGGCGGATCGCTTGGGATGCAGCACGTCCAAGGCATGCGAGATCTCGTGGCAGGCTCCCGACGAGGGCCGGGTGCTGCCCGCGATGCTCATTGCGATGCCGGACAGTACCAGTGCTTCCGCGAGCGCCGTAAGGAGGTCCGGGTCCTCCAGGCTGCCCGGGTGGCGCAGCAGGTTCTCGCCCGCCGAACGGGCCATCGCCACGGCGAGGCCGTCCACCGGTTCCCCGGTCTCGCGGTGGGAGAGTTCCCAGTCCGCGCAGGCCGAGATGTTGGAGATGACGTCGCCGATGCCGGCCGCCACGAAGCGCCTCGGGGCCTGCTGGATCACGTCCAGGTCGACCACGATGCCGATCGGTGCGGGCACCCCGTAGGAACCGCGCCCCGCGTCGTTGTCCAGCGTCGAGACGGGGGAGCAGATGCCGTCGTGCGCCAGGTTGGTGGCGACGGCGACCACGGGCAGCCCGACCCGCGCGGCGGCGTACTTGGCAGCGTCGATGATCTTACCGCCCCCCAGGCCCACCAGGACGTCGTAGTGGCCGCCCCGGAAGGCCTCGGCCAGGCGCACCGCGCCGTCCAGCGTGCCGTCCGCCCCGTCGAACCAGTCGGCGCCCGGCAGCAGCGGTTCCAGCCGCTCGCGCAGCCGGGCCCCCGAGCCGTTGCTGATCGCGACCGCGACCCGGCCGGAGGCGGACAGCCGCTGGTCGGCCAGGATGCCGGCCAGCGAGTCCAGTGCGCCCCGGCGGACCTCGACGAAGAGCGGGGAGGGGATCAGCCTGGTCAGTACCGGCACGCGATCTCCCGGGCCCGGGCCAGATCCTCGTGGTTGTCGATCTCGACCCAGGACACCTCGCCGATCGGCTGTACGTCGATCCGCAGGCCGCGGTCGGCCATCTCCTGGTAGCCGTCCTCGTAGTACAGCTGCGGGTCGCGCTCGAAGGTGGTGCGCAGCGCGTCGCTCAGCGCGTCGGCCGCGGACGGGTTGATCACGGTGACGCCGATGTACTCGCCACTCGCCTCGGCGGGCTCCATCAGCTTGGTGATCCGGCGGACCCCGGTGGCCGGGTCGACGATGACCTTCATCTCCTCGTCGGCCAGCTTCTTCACGGTGTCCAGGGCGAGCAGGATGCCGGGGTTGCGGCCCTCGGCGATCAGGCGGTCGTTGCCGTCCAGCATGGTGCGCTGGACCGAGGCCGGGTGCACGGTGTCGCCGTTGGCCAGCAGCAGGCCCTCGGTGAAGAGCTCGCGGGCGCACCAGAGGGAGTAGGCGTTGTTCCACTCCTCGGCCTTGTCGTTCTCCACCAGCGTGAGCTTGACGCCGTACTTCTGCTCCAGCGCGTCCCGGCGGTCGTACACCACCTCCTTGCGGTAGCCGACCACGATCGCGGCCTCGCGCAGGCCGACCTCGGCGAAGTTGCCGAGGGTGAGGTCCAGCACGGTCTTCTCGCCGTCCACCGGGACCAGCGCCTTGGGCAGGGTGTCGGTGTACGGGCGGAGCCGGCGGCCGGCTCCGGCCGCCAGAACGAGGCCGATCATGCGGGTCTCCTGCTTTCGTCGTGCCGTGCTGCTTCGGGACGGGCCCGGCGCGTGCTGCTTCGGGGCGCGCGGCCCAAGGTGATGGTAGGCGACCGAGGTGACCGGCCCGAACGTGCGCCGACGGGGCCACCCCCGGCGCTTTGCGGGGCGTGCGATGAAGGTGCGCGCCGGTCAGCTGTCAGGGTGCGCGCCTATTCCTCCGCTATTCCCCCGCGGTCGGCTGCTCGTGCGTCGAATCCGTCCCCACGCCTCGCACATGGGGCAGACTGGGGCACTGGCGCCCTCCGGATCCGGCTCGGTGCGCGGCCCCCGCCGCCCCGCCGCCCGGGGGCGTCCTGCCGTCCACTGGACCGGGGGGGCTTGCCCGGGTCGCGCATCCGGGTGGCGGCGCCGGTCCCCGTGCCGAAAGAGGTCCAATGCCCGAGAGCCAGACGACCACCGTCGCTGCCACCACCCCCGCCACCGCCCCCTCGACCGAGATCCTGCTGGAGCTGGTGGACGACGCGGGCGTCACCGTCGGCACCGCGGAGAAGCTCTGGGCGCACCAGCAGCCGGGCCACCTGCACCGGGCGTTCTCGGTCTTCCTCTTCGACCAGCAGGGCCGGCTGCTGCTGCAGCGCCGGGCGCTCGGCAAGTACCACTCCCCCGGCGTCTGGTCGAACACCTGCTGCGGCCACCCGTACCCGCAGGAGCAGCCGTTCGTGGCCGCGGCCCGGCGCACCGCCGAGGAGCTGGGCGCCGCCCCCGCGCTGCTCTGCGCGGCCGGCACGGTCCGCTACGACCTGCCCGACGAGGCCTCCGGCCTGATCGAGCGGGAGTGGAACCACCTGTTCGTCGGACTGATGACGGACGAGCTGCGCCCCGACCCGGCCGAGGTCGAGGACACCCGGTTCGTCACCGCCCGGGAGCTGAAGGAGCTGCAGGCCGAGAAGGCGTTCTCGGTCTGGTTCGACACCGTCTTCGAGGCCGCGCGGCCGGGGATCCGGGAGATCGCCGGCCGCGACTGGTAGCGCGGCCGGGCCGCCTTCCGGACCCGCTCCCCCGCTCCGGCTCCGGCTCCGGCTACTCGCGGGGCAGCGGGAGGGAAGCCCAGATCACCTTCCCGCCGTCCCCCGTCTGCTCCACGTCACAGGAGCCGCCGGCTGCCAGAGCGATGCTCTTGACCAGCATCAGGCCGCGCCCGCCGGTCTGGCCCTCGTCGCTCTGCACCGCCTTGGGCCGGTACGGGTGCCCGTCCTCCACCGCCACCCGGACCTGGCCGGCCCCGATCGTCACCTCGGTGGTCACCTGCGGAGTCAGCAGCGCCGCGTGGGCCACCACGTTGGTCACCAGCTCCGAGACGATCAGCAGCAGCCCGTCGGCCAGCTCCTCGTACCGCTCGCCGACCAGCCCGTGCTGCCGCAACAGATCCCGCACCGCGTGCCGCACCTGCGGCACCGACGACGCGTGCGCGCCGGCCACGATCCGCCACAGTGACGCCTCCCCCGGACCTGCCGGGCCTGCCGCGGTCGTGGTCACACCGGTCCGCTCCACGCCTACCACCCTTCGTCCGGACTCGGGAGGCATCGCCGGCACTGGCCGACCTTTCGGGAACGGGGCGTTCCGTTCAGGGCTCCCCTTCCCCCAGAGGCTAGGAGGCGCCGGCCGACTCCCCGCTCACGACGGACAACTTGACCCGCCGCCGACCGTTCCTGACCACTGCCGCCCGTTCCTGACCACAGATGCCCAGGTGAGGACCACTCACAAAGCCTGCTACTGTTCTCTCTGTCGCCACCGGGGCCACTGATCAACCCCGAGGCACACACCCAGTCCGGGTGGCGGAATGGCAGACGCGCTAGCTTGAGGTGCTAGTGCCCTTTATCGGGCGTGGGGGTTCAAGTCCCCCCTCGGACACACTCTTTCCCCACCGTGCTTGGTTTCCGCGCACGGTGGATCGGCGCCCGTTCCAGGCCTTCGGCCAGGTGCGGGCGTTCATCGTTCCGCAACGTCCTCAGCTCGTCGCAGGTCTTGCTGGAATGTCAGCCGATCAGGATCCTCTCGGCTCGCTCGGTATCGGCGGTCAGGACCCTGACCGCCGCGTCGTAGGTCAGCGTGATGCCTCTGGCACGCAGGTGCTCGACGGCCTCGAGGGCCGATGGCGGCTCACCGGCCGCGCCCTCGACGGCAGCTGTGAGGCGCACGACGAGGGCTGGCAGGTGGGCCAGGATCAGGTCTTCTCGCACGTATGCGTTGTGCGGCCGGTCGGGCTGCGGAGTGGTGGCGCTGTTGTGGCCGTGTCGGCAGCGGTAGCCGGGGCGTTGGTGGGTCCAGTGGGAGTCCATCCGGCGGCTGCACAGGCCGCAGTGCAGGATCCCGGCCAGCTGGTACGTGCGGCCCGGTGTCACCTGGCGGGTCACGCGGATGTGCTGGGTGGCGACGAAGTCGGTCTCGCTGACCAGGGCCGGGTGTGCCTGCTTGCGGGAGATGGCCCAGTCCTCGGGGGTGTTCCAGCGCATGATGTCGCGGTGGCCGAGGGTGGTGTTGTCCGGGTCGATGAGCTCGTGGTCGGTGCGCTGGCGGTTCCAGACCTGGCGGCCGGTGTAGCGGGGGTTGGCCAGGATGGCCCGCACGGTGGGGACCTGCCAGTGCCGGCCGTCGCGGTGCGGGTTGCGGTCCGGGTCGGCGGCGGACGGGGGCGGGACCTGCGTGTCGTTCAGGGCGCGGGTGATCCGGGCGTGACTGTGGCCGGCCAGGCGCTGGGAGAAGATCCACCGCACGATCGGGCCGGTGTGCGGGTCGGTGTCCAGCCGCCGCAGGCGCACGCCGCGGCGGGCGAAGGACCGGTTGGGGTGCGGGCCCGCGTCGACCAGGCGGTAGCCGTATGGAGGCCGTCCGCCCAGGTAGCGGCCCTGGTCGCGGGTCTGGACCGTCATGGCGGAGCGGACCCGGATCCGGGCACGGGTGACCTCACGTTTGGCGAGGATGCCGAGCAGGACCATCAGCTCCTCGTGCCCGGCGATCTTCGGATCGACACAGCCGCCCAGTTCCGGGATCCACACGCCCACGCCGTAGTGCTCGAACAGCGGCGCCATCACGCTGAACTGGTTCCCGTGGAAAGCGCGTTCGCTCGACCCGATGACGATCGCGTCGAATCCCCGGTCCGGATCAGTCAGCGCCGCGAGAAGAGCGCCTGCCTCAGGGCGGCGCGCCCAGGGCAGCGCCCGGCTGTGCCCGATGTCGAAGAACTCCGCCACGATCCGGCCGTGGCCGGAGACCAACGACTCTGCTTGCAGCACCTGCCAGGCGCGCGACGTAGCCGGGTCCTGGTGGTCCTCGGTGGAGACCCGGCCGTAGAATGCGAACCGCAGCGCACCGCCCTCGGAGGCCACCTCCGAGACGTGCCCTCCCCGTTCACGCACCCACCCGGCCAGCACATCCGGGATGCCGTCCGGAGCGGCGGACACGCCACCCACTGCAGAAGTCACCGCCACGACTACACCTCCCACGGCCCGCGGCCAACACCGCACAACCGAGCATGCCCACCCCGACGAGCCCCTCGCGAGAGTCGCGAGGATTTATCGTCACGAACGGGTGAAATTCGATCAGAAGCCCTGCACGCTACGCGTTTCAGCCTCTCTTTCTCACGCGTCACCGTGCCCCGGCCGCAGACCTAACCTCCGGCTCCTCCATCGGGTCGTCCCGCAGCTGAACCAGCCGCTCCCTCACCAGCGGCACATCGGGCGCCGAGGCGATGCCCAGCAGACGCGCGTCCGACTCGCAGTCCCAGAGCGACTCGACGTACGCATGCTCCAGCCCCGCCGGGTCGATGGCCGCCAACGCCTTCAGATACGCCGGCCGCTCGTACGAATGCGGGGTGCGCAGCCAGAGCCGGCGCAGCAGCGGCGCGGCCTCAGCCGCCTGGGGGCCGAAGCGTGCCAGTCCGGCGGCCAGACGCTCGGGACCGCACCAGTCGCGCGCCTTCCAGTGCGCGACGAGCTCTCCGATGAGGACGGGAAGGTCCCGCGTTTCACCGTGTTCGGCCAGCACCATCTTCCCGGCCCAGGACAGCCATGGCCGCGCGTCCGTCGCCCACTCACGCGCGGCCGGTACGGCGAGGGCGCCGAGTCGGCGGACCGCGCGCGAGAGCACGGGCAGGGGCCGCCGGCCGTCCGCGGTGACCAGCGAGGGCACCAGCGGGATCAGCGCCGACTCCGCCGGGCGCTCGGCCAGTGCCCACAGGGCGCCGGCCCTTGCGCTGTCGGCCGCCCCGGGATCGGCAAGCACGTCGAGCAGCTCGCGACCGCTCAATCCCGCCTCAGCGTCGGCGACCGGACGTTTGCCGCTGGGCGCGGCGTTCCGCGGCCGAAGCTGCCAGCGCACCCAGGGTTCGCAGCGCCACAGCAGGGGCTCGTCCCCAGTGAGTCTGGAGCGCGCGGCATCGGCTAGATCGTCCCACCACTCGACCGGCCAGCAGCCGGCCACCGACTCCAGCACGTCCACCCAGTGCTCGCCCTCACGGATGTACGACCTCAGGACCTGACGGGCCTCCACCGACCCGGACCTCGCCAGCAGCTCCAGTACTCCGGTGGCCCGCTCGCAGTCGTCCTCGTCACCCGCCAGCAAAGAAATGACCGGCGCCGGCGACAGCTCAAGATCCCGGATCAACCTCGCCAGGTAAAGATGACGATCGTCCACCTGCGAGTCCCAGCGGCAGTCCCGCCGGACACAGTCGTAGACCAGTCGGTCGGCCGTCGGATCACCCTGCGCCGACAGTGCGCCAAGACCCCGTCCACGTTGCAGCAGCCCTTCCAGCGTGCCGATCGGCGCGTATGCCCACTCATCCTCTGATTCGTCGTTCATCGCGCGGAGCATGCCCGACACCCAGCGCCGTCGCCAACCGTTTTCAGAGTCGCGAGGACGCCCTCACCCGAGCCTCAGCGGTCAACGCGCAGGACTAGTAGGAAACATGGGCATTCGCGAGCCAATATCCAGGTGTCTTCCTCTGCCTCTCCTTCTGGAAGCTTGGCGGTAGGCATGGTCACCAATGACCACCCGGACGCCGACAGGGCTCCCCTCACCACCGGACCGCGCCAGCCGACTCGACCACGGCCGTTCATACGGCGAGGCGGTGCGCCAGGTCCATGAGCTCCGGCAGTCGCAGGACCCGTCCTCCGTGGCCGGGGAGAGGTACGTGGAGGGGTTCCGTCCAGCGGGTGGGGATGGCATCGAGGCCGTAGATGGCGCCCGCCAGGCCGCCGGTAACAGTGTCGGTGTCGCCGCCGAGGTCGACCGCGGCACGCACGGCCGCCTCGAACGAGCTGGTGGTGCGTACCGCCCAGACGGCGGAGCCCAGGCAGGGCCAGACCGGGCCGTTGAACTCGGTGGCATGGTCCGGATGCCAGGTCGGCGCGAGGACGGTCTCGTAGCGCTCGCGATGATGGGGACTCACGTGGGTGAGGACCCCCGGAACGCCCGCCAGCGGATCGTCGCCCTCCAAGGCCAGACGGACCAACTCGTGGAAGATCGCGGTGCCTTCCCAGGCCGCACCGTCGCCGTGGGTCAGGGCGGCGATCTTGCGGGCGGCATCCATGGTCGCCTGCCGGCCGTCGCGGGCGAAGTACACCGCCGAGGTCGCGGCCCTCATCAGCGAGCCGTTGCCGGCCGCGCGCAGGTTGACCTGGAAGTGGACAGCTGCGGCGAGGTCCCACGGCATGCCGTTGGTCAGGACGTCCTCCGTCTGCAGCCCGATGTCCTTGGGCTCGGACGCCGCCCAGCGCTGGAACCGGGCGAAGATGTCCGGCAGGTCCAACCCACCGTGCTCCAGCAGCGACTCGGCGACCATGACGGCCATCCGCGTGTCGTCCGTGGCCTCGCCAGCATCCCAGCCACCGCCCCCGCACATCTCGCCGCCTGGCGCCGACACGGGGAAGCAGCTCGAGAACGCCCCGGCAGGGCCGAACTCGAACGGGGCCCCCAACGCGTCCCCCGCCGCGGAGCCGACCACGGCTCCGGCCGCACGCTGATTGTCGATCACATCGTCAGGCTACCGGGACCCTCGCCACCTCTCGGCGGTCCCACCGCCGTCGAGTCGGGTGCCCACCCTGGGGCCCACCGCTGCCTCTGCCGTGTCGGAGTATCGCAGCAACCCGACCACCGGCACGCAAGTTGACTGACCGCTCGTCAGCTACCGAGGCCCCTGGTGCGGCGCACAACCCGCAGACGACCAACGTGGCGCCAAGGGTATAGGCGGTGCCTGCCGGTGGGGCTCGGTTACGGGGTGAGGGCGGCGGAGACGCGGGCGAGGCGGTGGGGTGGCAGCGCGAAGTGGCTGGCGGGGTTGCGGAAGGAGTGGTGACCGTCGTTGACGCGGGTGCCGTGCTCGGAGGTTGTCCAGTGGGCGGGCCCGTGCTGTCCCTGCTCAGAGAGGAGGAGGGCTGCCAGGCGGTCGGGATCGTCGACGGCAGTGCGGGCGCGTAGGGCTGCCGCCAAGCGATCCGAACCGTCGTCGGGCAGGGTGTCGTCGCCGAGCGCGGGCAGCATGAGTAGCAGGCGGGCGTGGGGAGCGTCGGTGGCGCCTCCGGGGATGCCTGTTCCTGCGGCGGCGGTCAGTTCCGGCCAGGACAGGGCCGGGCCCATGAAGTGGCCGTCGTCCTGGGCGAGGTGCTCGGCGTGCTCCCAGTCGAGGTGGTGGAGCAGGTAGTCGATGCCCCGGTCTCCCTCGAAGGTGCGGTAGACGACGTGGATGAGGTGGCTGCCGGCCAGCGGTACCGTGAAGATCGGCCAGTCCGCCCTATCCCAGACTCGGTGGTAGAACTCCTCGCACGCTTCGTAGTCCGGGCCAAACAGCAACTCCTGGGCCTCCTCACGGCGGGCGCAGGAACCGAGGTGGGCAAGCCAGAAGAGGTGCTCGTCCAGGAACTCGGGGTGTGGGGTGAAGGGACCGCCGTCGTAGCCCGGGATCCGGGTGGGGCACAGGTCAGCGCTGTTCGTCACGGTGGCCATCATGGTGTGCGGTACCGACAGCGGGCAGCGGGAGGCGCCCAGGGACAACCAGCGCGTCCGGTCATCAACGCTGTTGGTCTCTCGGCACCGAGGAGGGGCCGAGAGACCAACAGGGTGTCACTTCTCTTGGATGTTGGGGAGTCGAAGTCCGAGACGCCCCGCCGCCCAGCAGGCTCGTCGGCGCACTACTGAGTCCGGGTCGTCGAGGAGCTCCTGGATGAGCTCGGCCCAGCCTGGTCGGTGCAGAAGCGCTGCGTACATCTCCCGGGTGCGGTCGAGGTGGCCCGGTGGCCAGTCGAGCCTGGCGGACATGCCGATGGTGAGATCGTCGGCCAGCACCCGGATGGAGGCGAAGCGACCCAGGTTGGGTTCCAGCCGCGCGACCTGCTCGGCGTAGGCGGTAAGCATCGCGCGTGCCTGCGGGTGGTGTGCGAGCGTGCCGCCCATTCCCCCGCACTCGGTCATGATGCTCAGCAGTGCACCGGTGTGGTCAACCACCTCGCTGTCGGCGGTGGGATCCGCGATCGCCTCGTGGACAGCCGCGACACGGGCGACCTTCGCCGCGAAGTAGCCGTTGAGGAAGTCGCCGTCCGCCGCACGTCGCAGCAGCCAGGCGCGGGCGCGTGGATCGGCCAGCCGGCAGAGTGCTTCGACGACGTAGACGCGTCCCCAGCCGCTGACCCGGTCGGCGAGCCACAGCAGTGCGGGTGTGCCGTCCGGCAGTTGCTCGAGGGCACGGGCGGCCAGCGGGCCGAGGTGGTTGGAGAGCAGGCCGATGGTCTGGATCAGCGGGATGTCCGCTTCGGTGGCCGTCTCGGCGAGCAGGGCCAGACCGGTCGTCGCCGCCGACCGGCTGGTGCCGTGGCGGACCAGGTAGCGGCCCACGGTGCGGATTCGGTCCGGGTTGTGGCGGGCGACCAGCGCGGCGATGGACCGGTCACGGTGGATCGGCACGTCCAGGCTGGCGAGCGCACTCGCCATCAGCCGCAGCCCTGCGGGACTCGGCGGTCTCGTCAGACGCTGTTCGAGCAAAGCCGCGACATCGCGCCCACGGCGTGCGTAGTCGCCGGCGTGATGGCGAGTACGGCGCTCGTGGGAGGCACGGCGGCAGTCGTCCTCGTCGGGAAACGGGTAGCCGTCCCTTGGGAGCGGGCCGTCGGGCATCAGGCGGTGCAGGCGCAGAGCGTGCTGGTGGAACGTGATCCGGGGGCCGAGCCCAGCCGGCTCGATGATCGCGCTCACCAGCGGGAGGAGGACTCGATTCTGTTCATCACGGGACGTGATGCTGCCAGCCTGCCCTGATGTTCGGCAAGGCCATTGCCGTGTCCTGGAGGCAGGAGTCGACAGCGCTACTGCCCTGGCCCGGCGGTGGTAGCCAAATGGACGGCAGCGCGATGCCGGAGCCGGTCAACCATTGAACGGCGGCACCACCTCACCGGTGGTGCCGAGCAGTGCGTCCATCGCCTCCTCGTGGAACGCCAACTCTGCCGCCCGACAAGGGGCGGTCAAGAACGCGACCTGGGCGTCAACGAGACTGCATCCCAGCAGTCCCTTCGTCACGAGCACGGCATCGATGCCGTTGCAGCCCGTGCCCTGCAGGAACTCCTGCAGGGCACGGTGATCCCTGTGGGCCTCCCAAGCTGGGCGCGCCATGTCGATCACGGCCGCGATCCGGGCCGCCCTGATGGAGTCCATGCCTCTCCCCCGTTCTTCCCCTCAGCGGTTGACCAGAGCTCACTGACCGCCCGCACTACGTAGTTGGCCGAACTCCTCCTCGAAGGCGTCCGGATAACGCCGGTAGATCTCGATCAGACTCGCCCATGCAGGGTCGCCGGTTACCAGGGCCTGTGCGTCATCGACGCTGAATTCGTCGCGTCCGAGGAGTTCGAGCGTGATGACGACGGCCGCGACGGGTGGGGTTCCTGCCTCGGCCAGTCCCGCCTGTACGGCGTGCATGCCCTCGCGCTCCAGCAGTTCGCGGTAGCGGTGCACCCAGGGCGCCAGCCACCGCGCATACCGCTCGTAGGCGCTGTCCGCAGGTGGGCCGACAGGCTCGAACGTCGGTGCCAGAGCCTCCACGAGTCGGTCGACGTAGTGGTCGGCGCTCTCGGTGATCTCCGGATACTCCGTGACGAAATGGTCCCACTCCACGCTCTCCCGCAGGGCCGAGACGTGCTCAAGACCGAACGGGTGCATCGCATCGCGCGGATCCACCTCCAGGAGCACCGCCTGGAACGCCTCATGGCGCAGCGTGCAGTGTTCGGCGAGCAGGACGGCGTCGTAGAGGTCCTTGCCCTGCGGGTATCTGTCGCAGAGCAGCCACATGAGCTTCCAGGCCAGCGACAGTTCGGCCGTCGCCGCGTTCAACTGTGCGTCCGGGCTGCCTGACCGGGAGGGGATCTGAGCCGGTACCGGGTCGAGGGGCAGGTGCTCGTTGAAGACGAAGTCCAGTTGGATGATTCCGCCGGGCAGGCCGGGTGACGTCCAGGGCAGGACGAGTCGGCGGCCGGGGACTCGCTCGTAGGTCCAGATGTCCTCGCTGACCGCGCCGGCCGCGTCGAACCGGACCGCGGCGCCACTGTCATGGCTCACGGTCTGCGCCGCGTCGGCGATTCCCTGGAGCATCGTCTCGGTGCGCGGTTCGTCGATGCCCCAGTCCGCGGGGACCACGACGAAGTCCAGGTCACCCGGCTCGCGGGCCGCGTCGCCGAACCAGGCCGCGAGCAGCACGCTGCCGCGCAGGACGAGGGCCTCCGACCATGGCGAGTTGGCGATCGCGGCGATCACCAGGTCCATCGCGGCCCGGCGTGCCGCATACCAGGCCCGTCCTGTGTGCTCGTCAGCGAACCGCGGATCGGCCGCGCGGTAGGCATTGGGGAACTGCTTGAGCGCCGGGTCAAAGATCGCGCGCTGTACCGCTCCTTCGTCGGACACCGGCCGCAGCGTCGCCGGCACACCGAGGCCGGGACGGAACCGGTCGTCCAGCGCTGTCTGGGGAACCTCGCCGCTGCGCGGTCCGAACCGCTCCCAGGAGCCGGTCATTGCGTGGTCTCCTCTGCTATCCAGCCGTCGTCGATGGTGATATCGCTGTCGTACACCACGAACTCCCGCTCCACGGAGACGATGTGGTGGCCAGCCATGCGCACAGTGCAGAGCAGCGAGTCCAACTGCCAGCCCGCACTGTCCAGCCCTGCCGCGTGGCAGCGCTGCGTGATGAACCGCTCGTGGCACCGTCCATCGCCGACGGCTCGCCGCGCGTTCCAGGACAGGTGCGCCCCGTGGCCGGTGACCAGTGCCGCGAGCCCGGCGAGGTCGGTGTCCGAGTCGAGCACGACCTTGAGGTGGTGTTCGAAGTAGCGCCCCGGGCCCAACCGCACGGCCTCGGTGTCATCCTGCGGCACGCCTTCCGCCCACGGCGACGCCTCGATCTTCACCCGGACCGGCTCGAATCCCGCGGCCTCGAGTACGCCGGTCAACGCACGGGCCGAGCCGAACAGCTCGGCGAAGGTTCCATGGGCGGTCGAGGTGAGCATGGGCTGCGAGGGCGTCCTCCCACGGGCGAGCATGATGTGAGTGATCTTCATGCCCGCTTCTGCCGCCCAATGATCCAGACGTGCGAGCGCGGCGTCGTCGCAGCGCACGGTCACGTGCGTCTCGAACGCTCCCCTGAATACGGTTGTCGCGGGAGCCTGTCCCGGCGCGGTCGTCAATGCTCCCATGGGCTGATCATCTCAACTGCCCAGGCCGGCCCGAAACCGAGTTCTGTCGCCATCGGCTCCCCTGACGACAGCGCCGCCGCAACTGCTCTCGACAAACGCGTTCAGGTCCCGTCCGCGTAGGCGAGGTGCTCGCCGCAGGCGCGGCAACGGAACAGGTAGGCCGTCGGGTTACCCTGCGCGTGGAGCGCCTCGAGGAACGACTGGAGGAAGTGCTGCTGTCGGCGCGGGTCCGCGAATTCACTGCGGATCATCTCCAGGGCCTCGGGGTGCGCTCGCAACTCCTTGATGCCCACCGGGCCGAGGAACGCGGCGGCATCCGCGCAGTGGGCCAGCCAGCGGCCCTGCTGCCAGGTGCTGAAAGCGGGGGTGCGGCTGCACACCTCCTCGACGACGTCGTCGGGCAGTCCGGTGAGTTCGCCGGCGTCGGTGAACTCCGCATCAAAGCGGCGGGCCGCCGACCCGTCGGCGATGCACCACGGGCAGACCCGTCCCGGCACATCCTGCGCGGTGTACATCGGTCCGACGTACAGGAGGCCGCGGGGTTGTCCGCAGCAGCAGCACGGCTCGGTGCTCGGACGCAGCGATCCGGTGGCGAGCGGATCGGGGTGGTAGTGGAAGGGGGGCAGCGTGGTCACGACTAGATCCTGCCTTGGCGCAGGACCAGGTCGGCGATCTCGGCGACGCGGGCTGTGGTGATGCCCTCGCGTTGTTCGACTGCCAGTGGGTGGTCGGTGGGTTCCAGCTCAATGAAGGGGCGCCGCCCGAGGGGACGAGTGTGCACCTGGGTCTTCAGGTTGATCGTGGAGACGCCGTAGAGGGGTAGGTCGGTGGAGAGCCAGCCGAAGTACGCCGGTTCCTTGGCACGGCCCTCGTCCTGCCAATGCTCAACGGCTCGGGCGAAGTTCGGGGCGCTGAGGGAGGACCAGACACCCCAGGAGAAGATCTCGCCGGTGTCGCGCACGGGTATCTCGATCAGTCCGTGGATGAAGAAGGCCTGCCCCTTGATGCTGCACATGTCTGCCGTGAGCTTGCTGTCCGCGTCCTCGGCGTACTGCGGGTGCCACAGATCCGGGACCTTCGCGCCGAATGAGAGTGCGGGCCCGGCATGCTCGCCGTGGCAGCAGTAGCAGGTGAAGGTGTGCGCGGTACTGGACATGGTTCGCGAGCCTAGCGCCCCAGGCGGACAGCCCTGGGCCCGCCTGGGGCTGGTCGTGACAGCGGCTCGGCTCAGGTGACACGGCGCCGGAATCCGGGTGTCCGGGGGTAGGCCGTGATCGTAGACTCGCCGGCATGGCTGGACCGGTGGTGGGAATCGAGTTGCCAGGCGCGGTCCCCGACGAGGACCTCGTGCGCCTGCGTGGGCTGCTGGCCGAGGTCTGCGAACGGGTCGAAGAGGAACGCCCTGGGCATTTTGATCTCCAGGTACTCGCGGATCGATTGGACATCGCGAACGGTGACGCGCCGGCAGGAGGTCGGCCGTTCCTGGTGGCTCTGGCCGGTCCCGGTGTCGGGGATGAGGAGACGTTCGTGGCCGAGCATGCGGACAATCCCGATCTCGAACCGCTGATCAGCTTCACTCCGACCCACGGCGTCAACGTCATCGCGATGTGCAACCGGGAGGTGGACCACGCCGTCACGGCACATCTGACCGCATCGATCATGGATATCGTCGGGGGTGTCGCCCATGTCGAGTTCCACCAGAGCAACCTGCCGGTCATGGCCACCCTGCCAGGCCTGATCGCCTCTCTCCCCGAGCCCTTCGGCGCCACTACGTTCGGCACCGCGCAGCTCCTTCGGGCTTGGGCCGCACACCCCGACTTCCGCCTGGTCAAGTAGCGCACGCAGGAAGGGATCGAAGACCTGCCGGCAGCCCCGGGTGTCAGTGCCAGATGCCAGACTGCCGACCATGCCACTCGCTGACCTCACCTTCCACCGCTGGCGTAGCTTCGACCACCACGCTGCCACCCGCTACGCGCACGAGGCCGCCCGGAAGGTCGGCGGACTCGTGGTCGAGGTCCGCGCCGTCGAACACCTCGGCGCCGCGTTCCAGCGCGCGGTGATTGAGCAGGGCAGCCGACAGTTCGCGCTCGTCCCCGGCGGAGACGTCACGGTGGGCCTCGATCTGGAGCGGTGGCAACCGACACCCGAGCAGTTGGAGTGCTATCAGGCGGAGACACTGACTGGAGGGTTCGGGTTCACAGCGGACGTGCGCGACTACCTGGCCGAGGTGCTCAGCCCTCTGCGGACTGTCACCGTGCCGACGATGCTGGTGGCGCTGGAGCCCGAGACTCTCACCGCCGCCTTCGCCGACATGCCGGCGCTGCTCGCGGAGCGGGGCCTGCGGCTACCGAGTCCGGACGAGTGGGAGCACGCCTGCGGCGCCGGAGCCCGCACCCTGTTCCGCTGGGGCGACCAGTGCCCACTGGACCGCTCCCCCTACGAAGCCACCGACGGCCCGCAGCACCAACGCAACGTCCTCGGCCTGCGGATCGCCTACGACACCTACCGGGCGGAGCTGACCAGCGACCCCTCCGCCGTCCACGGCGGCGACGGCGGCGAGGCGGAATGCGGCGGCTACGGCACCTTCGTGGCATGGCTGCCCTTGGCCACAGCCAACCGCAACCCCGCCATGGCCGAGTTCCTGCACGGCGAGGACGGCGAGTCCATGTACGAGGACTTGTCCACCCGTCCCGTCCTCGAACTGAACTGACCCCCTGACCCGCCGCCTTCCCGGCGCCTTGAAGGACCCTGATGACCCGCCATACCCCGCCGCGTCCCGTGGATATCGAGCAGCTCTTCCCCGAGCTGGCCCCGCTGCGCCGCACGACCACCCGGCTGCATCCGCGTACGGGCGTTCCCGAGGTGGACGAGAGTTCGGTGGGCGGCCCGCTCAACTGGCCATCCGCCGAGCCGTGGCCGCACTGCGCCGAGCGGCACTACGGTCCCGGGGACCAGCCAACACCGCCGGGCGGAAGTGCGCTGGTGCCAGTAATCCAGCTCTACCACCGCGACGCACCCGAAGTCCCGTTCCCCGACGGGACGGACCTGCTGCAGGTGCTGTGGTGCCCCTTCGAGCACGACGAATGCGAGCCCAGACCACAGGTCTTCTGGCGCTCGGCCACCGACGTCGAGACGGTCAGCAACCCGCCACCCGCGCCGGCCGGGGCGGAGCCCCGATACGTCCCCCAGCCGTGCGTGGTCCATCCGGAGCCGTTCACGGAGTACCCCAGCAGCGACCTGCATCTCGACCTGGCCAACGCGCTAGAAGTGCACTGAAAATGTTGGGTTCTGTCCCCGTCCCGAGTGGGATGGGGCCAGAATTGTTTTCATGCAGGGGGACTGGGCCGGGCCTCTTTGTCTCACGGCGGCAACCTGTTGATCTTGTGCCCGTGATGTCGCGTTGATCCCTGCTCGGGGCGTGGTCACGGCGGGTGCGTGCATCAGCTGTCGCGCCGGCTGCGCCGGGTTCCACGGTCCCGGGACTGCCGGTGCGTTTCTCTCGGTGCTCGTCG
>NZ_PYBW01000069.1 GCF_003205575.1 Streptomyces tateyamensis | reverse complement strand
CCTCCAGGTCCGGCTGCGAGTCCAGCACCAGGGTGAACGCCACCCGCAGCAGCGGCTGGTCGTCCACCAGCAGGACGCGGACGGTCATCGGAGCGCCTCCAGGCGGTCGGGGTCGAGGTCCAGGGTGGCCGCCACCCGCCAGCCACCGCCCGGCAGCGGTCCGGCGGACAGCTCACCACCGTACGCGGCGACCCGCTCGCGCATCCCGGCCAGCCCGTGGCCGCCGCCGGGGCCGGCCGCGGCGGCCGCCGCCCGCCCGTCGTCGCGCACCTCCACCCGCACCGTGCCGGGCCCGCAGGCCACCGCCACGGTGGCCCGGGCGCCGGGCGCGCTGTGCTTGAGGGTGTTGGTGAGCGACTCCTGGACCAGCCGGTAGACGGTCAGCTGGGCACCGGGCGAGATGCCGGCGGGGCTGCCGGTCAGGGTCAGCTCGCAGGGCAGGCCGGCCGCGCGCACCTGGGCGACCAGGCCGTCCAGCGCGCCCAGGCCCGGCTGAGGGTGGCGCAGCGCGTCCGGCTCGTCGGCCCGCAGCACGCCCAGGAAGCGGCGCATGTCCGTGAGTGCCTGCCGGCCGGTCTCGGCGGACTGGCGCATCGCGGCCGTGGCCTTGTCGGGGGCGTGCTCGCTGGCGTAGACCGCGCCGTCGGCCAGCGCCACCATCACCGACAGGTTGTGGGTGACGATGTCGTGCATCTCGCGGGCGATCCGGCTGCGCTCCTGGGCCACGGCGAGTGCGGCCTGCTGGTCGCGCTGGCCCTCCAGCTCCCGGGCCCGCTCGTGCAGCGCGGCCAGCTTGGCCTGCCGGGCTCGGGAGTTGAGCCCGAGCAGGGCGGCCGCCGTGGTGGCGCCGGAGAGGAAGAAGACGACCCGCAGGAAGACCGAGAGCGGGTCCGGTGACAGCAGCGGGGGCGCGTTGGGGGGCGGGGCGTTGACGATCGCGATCAGCAGCACGCCCAGTTCGGCGGCCAGGTAGGCGGCCAGCGTCCAGCGCATCGAGCAGCGGGCGGCCACCGTGTAGAGCGCGATCAGCACGGCGAAGTCGGCCGGGATCGCTTCGAGGTGGCCGAGGGCGATGGCCAGCCACTGGCCGAAGGCGGTCAGCGAGATCACCGCGAAGACGGCCAGCGGGGCCCGTCGGCGCCAGGCCAGCGGGAGCGTCAGGGCCGCCTGAAGCGGCAGCTCCCACCAGTCGGGGCGCACCCGGCTGTGCACCCAGGCGGTCACCGCGAGCAGCAGCACGGCGCCGACCGCGTCCACCGTGGTGGGGTGCCGCTCCCAGAGCCGGACCGCCCGCGGGACGGCCGGGCCGCGCGCCGGGCCGGGCTCCGCCGCGGCGGAGCCCGGCCCGGGCAGCGGGTGGGCGGCGGGCACGGAGGTCATTGCGCCATTGTGCAACGCCGCCTCGGCTGCCGCGCCCACCCGCCGGACCTCAGGCGTCCCGGCGGCGCAGCACCACGGCCGCGCCCGCCAGCGCCAGTGCCACGTAGCCGCAGAGCAGCCCGAAGCCGGCCCAGGGTGCCAGCTCGTGCGCGGCCCGGGTGGTGTGCATCAGTGCGGCGCCGGCGTTGCTGGGCAGGTACGGGATCACGTGGACCTGCCAGTCCGAGGGCAGCGCCTCGCTGAGCAGCGGCAGCACCAGCAGCAGCCCGAAGACCGAGGCGATGCCGCCGGCGGTGTTGCGGATCAGGGTGCCCAGCGCGACCGCCAGCAGCCCGATCGCGGTCAGGTAGAGGCCGGTGCCGAGCACCACCCGGGCCACTCCGGGCGCGCCGAAGGTGGTCTCGATGTGCCTTCCGGACAGGATCGCCTGGCCGAGCAGGAAGGCCACCACGGCCGACAGGGTGGTCACCACCCAGGCGATCGCCCCGAAGACCAGGGCCTTGGACCAGAGCACCGGCAGCCGCTTGGGCACGGCGCTCAGCGAGGCGCGGATCATGCCGGTGGAGTACTCCCCGGTGACCGAGAGCACACCGAGCACGCCGATCGCCATCTGGGCCAGGAAGTAGCCGCGCAGGCTGTGCTCGGCCGGAGTGAAGGCCGCCCGCTCGTCGGCGGGCAGCCGGTCCCAGTGGCTGACCATGGCCCAGCAGAACAGCGCGCCGAAACCGACGGCGAGCGCCGCGGCCACCGCCAGGGTGATCCAGCTGGAGCGCAGCGAGCGGAACTTGATCCACTCGGCGTGCACCACTCGGGGCAGCGTGAGCCGGCCGGTGCCGGACTCCTGGGAGACGAAGACCGCGCTCATGCCACCCGCTCCTTGACCTGCTCGGCCGGGGCCGCCACGGCCCCGTACTCCACCGCGTCCTTGGTCAGTTCCATGAACGCCTCCTCCAGCGAGGCCTGACGGGGTGTCAGCTCGTAGAGGACCACGCCGTGCTCGGCCGCCAGGCGGCCGATCGACGCGCTGTCGGTGCCGGTGACGGTGAGCACCTCGGGCTCCTCCTCGGCAGTCACCTCGCCCCGCCCGGCCACCAGTTCGGCCAGCAGTCCGGTCAGCAGCTCGGCCTGCGGAGTGCGCACCCGCACCCCGCCCTGCGAGGCGCCGGCGGTGAACTCGGCCACCGAGGTGTCCGCGATCAGCCGACCGCGCCCGATCACGATCAGGTGCTCGGCGGTCAGTGCCATCTCGCTCATCAGGTGCGAGGAGACGAGCACCGTGCGCCCCTCGGCAGCCAGGGACTTGAGCAGGTTGCGGATCCACAGGATGCCCTCGGGGTCCAGCCCGTTGACCGGTTCGTCGAGGATCAGCGTGGCCGGGTCGCCGAGCAGCGCGGAGGCGATGCCCAGTCGCTGGCCCATGCCGAGCGAGAACCCGCCGGCCCGCTTGCGGGCCACCTCGCGCAGGCCGACCAGGTCGATCACCCGGTCCACCCGGGAGGTCGGGATGGCGTGCGTGGCGGCCAGCGCCAGCAGGTGGTTGCGGGCGGAGCGGCCGGTGTGCACGGCCCGCGCCTCCAGCATCGCGCCGACCTCGTGCAGCGGGGCGGGGTGCTCGGCGTAGCGGCGGCCGTTCACGGTGGCGCGGCCGGCGCTGGGGGCGTCCAGGCCGAGCAGCATCCGCATGGTGGTGGACTTGCCGGCCCCGTTGGGGCCGAGGAAGCCGGTCACCACCCCGGGGCGGACGGTGAAGCTCAGGTCCGAGACGGCGGTTCTGGTGCCGTAGCGCTTGGTGAGGCCGACGGCTTCGATCATCTGGGGTCCTCGGGCGAGGGAGTGGGCGGGCGGGACGCCCGCCACGCTAGGGGATCGCGGGGGCCGGCTTCGAGCGGCTGAGGTCGCACGCTCGGTGCCCGGTGATGCGACGTGGGATGCAGCCGGGGTACGCCTCAAGGCTGACCCTGATTCGTGGACGGAGGTTTAGCCCCAGCTCAACGCGGGAGTCCCGGTAGTACCAACCTTAACGCTGACTCAAGTGTGGGGAACGGCACTTGACGCCCCCTCTGGTCTAGTCCATTTTAATCCGCAGGTGCAGGGAGCCCCTGAGCCGGCGCCGGCGGCCACAATCGCCGGCGCCGGTCCAGGGGAGCTCTGTCCGCACGCTGCACGACGCCTCCCTGTCATGCCCTGGTCCGTCCGGGTCCCACCCCGGACGGACCGCCGACCCCCGGGCATGCCGGCCCCCACGACCAGGAGTCACGCAACCATGCTCACTCGCTCGTTCGCCGCCGAGCCCAAGGAGACGGGTGGCAAGCGCCGCCGCTCCAAGGGTGCCGCGGTCATCGCCCTGGGCGCCGCCGCCTCGCTGCTGCTCGGTGCCTCGCTGGCACTGACCTCCGGCGGCACCGCCAGCGCGGCCGCCACCAACACCACCGGCGCCCCGGCCACCAGCGGCGGCCTCAAGGTCGCCTACTTCGACCAGTGGGGCGTGTACGCCAACGGGTACTACCCCAAGACCGTCCAGGACACCGGTGTCGCCGGGAAGCTGGACTACCTGATCTACGACTTCGCCAACATCAATCCGACCTCGCTGAAGTGCTTCGAGGCGACCAAGGCGGCCGACACCAACGACGCCAACCCCAACGCGGGTGACGGCGCGGGCGACGCCTTCGCCGACTACGAGAAGTCCTACGGCTCGGACATCAGCGTGGACGGCACCGCGGACGTCTGGAACCAGCCGATCGCCGGCAACTTCAACCAGCTGAAGAAGCTGAAGGCGAAGAACCCCAACCTCAAGGTCCTGCTGTCGATCGGTGGTTGGACGTACTCCAAGTACTTCTCCGACGCGGCCGCCGGTGACGCCTCGCGCAAGGCGCTGGTGTCCTCCTGCATCGACATGTTCATCAAGGGCAACCTCCCCTCGGACGCCGGCTTCGGCGGCCCGGGCTCGGGCGCCGGCGTCTTCGACGGCTTCGACCTGGACTGGGAGTACCCGGGCGGCGGCGGTCACGCCGGCAACCACTCCTCGCCGGCCGACAAGCAGAACTTCACCGCGCTGCTCTCCGAGTTCCGCACCGAGCTGGACGCCCAGGGCAAGGCGGACAACAAGACCTACGCGCTGAGCGCGGCGGTCGGCGCCGGCCAGGACAAGATCCAGAACTACGAGACCGACAAGATCGGCCAGTACCTCACGTTCATGGACGTGATGACGTACGACATGCACGGCGCCTGGGACGCGACCGGCCCGACCAACCACCAGGCCGCGCTGTACTCGGACCCGAACGACCCGATGACCCCGGTCGCGCCGGGCACCTCCAAGTACTCGATCGACGAGGCGGTCAAGGCCTGGACGGTCGGTGACCCGCAGTACGGCATCCCCGGCGGCTTCCCCGCCAAGAAGATCAACATGGGTGTGCCGTTCTACTACCGCGGTTGGACCGGCGTGCCGGCCGGCGGCAACCACGGCCTGTTCCAGAGCGCGACCGGTCCCGCCACCGGTGCGGCCATGTCGGGCAACGTGAACGGCATCCGGATGTTCAAGGAGCTCAACGGCTTCGTGGACAACCCGGCCGACACCTACTGGGACGACACCGCCAAGGCCGCCTGGTTCTACGACGGCACCACCTTCTGGAGCGGTGAGAACACCAAGTCCATCCAGGCCAAGGCCGACTACCTGCACTGCAACGGCCTGGGCGGCTCGTTCGCCTTCTCGCTCTACGACCTGGGCACCCAGACCAGCCTGTTCGACACCATGGTGAACGCCACCAACGGCTCGGCCGCCAGCTGCCCGGCCGCGCCGACCTCCAGCTCCCCGGTGACCACGCCGCCGGTGTCCACCCCGCCGGCCACCACGCCGCCGGTGACGACTCCGCCGGCCACCACCCCGCCGGTGACCACCCCGCCGGTCTCGACCCCGCCGGCCGGCAGCTGCACCGCGCCGAGCTGGAGCGCCTCGGCCGTGTACGCCACCGCCGGCACCAAGGTCTCCTGGAAGGGCCACAACTACACCAACAAGTGGTGGACCACCAACGAGGACCCGTCGCTGAGCGGCCAGTGGGGCGTCTGGACCGACAACGGTCCCTGCTGACGCACTGCCAGAAATGCCACCGTGCCCCCGGAGTGGCCACACTCCGGGGGCACGGCCCATGCCGGCGCAGCGTCAGGACTGCTCGGACATCTCCGGCTTGATCACCCAGAAGACACCGCCCTGCGGGTCGGCCAGCGCGGCCATCCGCCCCGCCGGGGTGTCCATGGCCGGCACCACCAGCGCGCCGCCGGCCCGCACCGCCGCGTCCACCGTGCTGTCCACGCCGTCGACGGCGAAGTAGACCGCCCAGTGCGGCGGGGTGCCCTCGGGGTGGTTCTCCAGGCTCTGCGCGCCGCCGACCGGCTTGCCCGCCACGTTCGCGGTCAGGTAGCCGTCCGCGCCCTCCATCGGGGTCAGCTCGATGTCCAGCGCCGCCCGGTAGAACTCGGTGGCGGTCTTGAGGTCGTTGGTGTTGAGCTCGTTCCAGATCAGCGCGCCCGCCTCGTTGACCACCTGGGCGCCGAAGAAGTCCAGTGGCTGCCAGACGCCGAAGACCGCGCCGGCCGGGTCCTTGGCCACCAGCATCCGGCCGGTGGTGCCCACGTCCATCACCGGGAAGAGCAGCTCGCCGCCGGCCTGGGTGATCCGTACCGCGGTCGCGTCCGCGTCGTTGGTGGCCAGGTAGCTGGTCCAGACGGTGGGCGGGGGCGGGTTGTCGCCCATCGCCATCGCCGGGCCGATGCCGGCCACCGGCTTGTCGTTCAGGGTGAGCACCGCGTAGCCGCCGAACTCCTCGGGGCCCTTCTCGCCCTGCCAGCCGAACAGGTCGCGGTAGAAGTCGATGGCGGCCTGCTGGTCGGGTGCCATCAGGTCGACCCAGCAGGGGGTGCCGGGGGTGTACGGGTTGCTGACCACGGGCATGGGTGTTGCCTCCAGGAGCGGGAGTGGTCCGGACCGACGCGTGTGTCGTGGTCCCTCAGCACTCACCCTGCCGCCGCCCGACCCCGGCCGCCACTCAACGACACGCCAACTCCGCGAGGCGGTCCGATGGCCGACGCACGGCGGCCCGGCACCCGCCCGGGCAGGTCAGGAGTGCTCCTCCTCGAGCCGGGTGAGCATCCGGCCCAGCAGCCCGGTGAGCACGGTGCGCTCGGCGGGGACGATGTCGTGCAGCAGCTCCTCCTCGAAGACCGCGGCCATCCGCATCGACTCCAGCCACTTGTCCCGGCCCACCTCGGTGAGCTCGATGATCACCCGGACCCGGTTGGCCTCGTCCCGGTCCCGGGTGACCAGGCCCTCGGCCACCATCCGGTCGATCCGGTGGGTCATCGCGGCCGGGGTGAGCCCCAGCCGCTTGGCAAGCTCGCCCGGGCCCAGCTGGTACGGGCTGCCGGCCACCACCAGCGCCTTGAGCACCTCCCACTCGGCGCTGGTGATCCCGAGCACAGTCAGCTGGCGCGAGTAGGCCACCCCCATCCGCCTGGCGACCCGCGAGAGCGAGGAGACGATGGTCTCCACCTGCGGGTCCACGGTGGGGAACTCCCGCTGGTAGATGGCCACTTGCTCGGCGATGGCCAGTTCGCCGGCGTCCTGCGCGGCCGGCTTGGGTGCACTCATGGGCCCAGTGTCCCACGATCTACCCCCTCACTTAAGGCTTTGACGGAATATTGTTTCGAGCCTTAGAGTTTAGGCCTTAAGTCTTACGGTCTGAACCTTGAAGGGGTGTCTCCCGATGAAGCAGCAGAAGTACGAAGCGGGCGGCGCCCTGCGCCGGGTCCAGCTCGGCAACGTGCTCAGCGCCTTCGGCAGCGGCTTCACGCTGCCGTACATGTTCGTGTACGTGGACCAGGTGCGCGGGCTCGGCTCGCTCGCCGCCGGGATGGTCTTCACCGTGTTCGCGCTGGCCGCGCTGGTGGTGCTGCCGTTCGCCGGGCGCGGGATCGACCGGTTCGGGCCGCGTCCGGTGCTGCTGGCCGGCTGTGCGCTGGCCGCCACCGGCGCCTTCGCCTTCGGTCAGGCGAGCGGGACGGCCGGGCTGCTGGTCGCCTCCTTCCTGTTCGGCGGCGGGGTGACCACCTGCCAGCCGGCGCTGGCCACCATGATCGTGCGCTGCTCCACCGCCAGGACCCGCTCGCACGCCTTCGCGCTCCAGTTCACCCTGATCAACCTGGGCATGGGCATCGGCGCCCTGGTCGGCGGCCAGATCGTCAACGTGGACGACCCGGCCAGCCTGACCCGGCTGTTCACCATCGAGGCGCTCACCTTCCTGGGGCTGGCGGCCGTCACCGGGACCGCGAGGATCCCCGCTCCGGCGCCGGTCCTGGTGGGCGACGGCCCGGCGCCCACCGCGCTGCGCGCGCTGCGGGCGGACAAGGCGATGCTGCGGTTGTGCCTGCTGGCCGGGCTGATCTTCTTCACCTGCTACGGCCAGTTCGAGTCCGGCGTCGCGGCCTTCGCCACCGACACGGTCAGGACCGCGCCGTCCACCCTGGGCCTGGCGATCGGCGCCAACGCGGTGACCATCGTGGTGCTCCAGATGATCATGGTGCGGGTCACCGCCAGGCGCCGCCGCAGCACCGCGATGGCGGCCACCGGCGTGCTCTGGCTGGGCGCCTGGGCGATGGCGCTGCTGGCCGGGCTGATCCGGGAGGAGACGGCCGCCGCCACGGTGGCGATCGTCGCGATCTACGTGCTGTTCGGCGCGGGCGAGTCGATGCTGGCCCCGACCCTGGGCCCGATCGTCGCCGACCTGGCGCCCAGCCGGCTGCTGGGCACCTACAACTCGGCCTTCGCGCTGGTCAAGCAGACCGCGATCGCGGTCGGCCCGGCGGTGGGCGTGCTGCTGGTCGGCTCCGGCACCTGGCCGCTGTACCTGGCCGTGATGACCGGCTGCACGCTGCTGATCATCGTGCTGGCGCTGCGGCTGCGCGGGCACCTCACCCCGGCCCAGGACAACGCGGCCGAGCGGGTGAGCCCGCGCCCCGCGCCGCTCCGCGAGCTGCAGACGGCGGCGTGAGAGGGTGACCGGGGAGATCGCCGGGACCACGGCTCGGCGGTGATCGACGAGTCGACGGTGGGGCGATGGCAGACACGGCAGTCATCGAGCGGCCGGTCGGCGGGGCACACGCGGCCCCACCGACCGGCCGCTCGCCGTTCGTTGCGCGGCTGGCCGACCGGGTGCCCTGGCTGCTCCGGTCGGCGGGCTGGGTCGGACCGATCGCGGTGGCGCTGTTCGCCGGAGTGCTGCGGTTGTGGAACCTCGGCCACCCCAACGCCTTCGTCTTCGACGAGACCTACTACCCCAAGGACGCCTGGTCGCTGCTCCAACAGGGCTACGAGGGCAGCTGGCCGAACAACGCCAACGAGCAGCTCCTGGCCGTCCCGCAGACGATCCCGCTGGGCAGCTCGCCGGCCTTCGTGGCGCACCCGCCGCTGGGCAAGTGGGTGATCGCGCTCGGCGAGGCGGTCTACGGGCTGCACCCGTTCGGCTGGCGGGTCGTGGTCGCGCTGCTCGGCACCCTCACGGTGCTGATGCTGGCCCGGATCGGGCGGCGGCTGTTCGGCTCCACCCTGCTCGGCTGCACCGCCGCGCTGCTGATGTCGGTGGACGGCCTGCAGCTGGTGATGAGCCGCACCGGGCTGCTGGACGGCGTGCTGATGTTCTTCGTGCTGGCCGCCTTCGGCTGCCTGCTGCTGGACCGCGACCGCACCCGGGCCCGGCTGCTCGCCGACGGCGTGGACGGCGGCTCGGTGCGGCTGGGGCTGCGCCCGTGGCGGCTGGCGGCCGGGCTGATGCTGGGCGCGGCCTGCTCGGTGAAGTGGAACGGTGCGCAGATCCTGGCCGCCTTCGGCCTGCTCACCGTGCTCTGGGACCAGGCCGGCCGCCGCCGGGCCGGCGCCCGGCACCCGTGGCGGGCGATGCTGCGCCACGACGCGGTGCCCGCCTTCGCCTCGATGGTGGTGGTCGGCGCCGCCACCTACGTGGCCTCCTGGTCCGGCTGGTTCGCCACCTCGGGCGGCTACGACCGGCAGTGGGGCGAGGGGCGCTCCGGCTTCGGGCCGGCCGCCTGGCGTGGCTGGTGGCACTACCAGTCGGAGATGTGGCACTTCAACACCACGCTGACCAGCCCGCACACCTACCAGTCCAACCCGTGGAGCTGGCTGGTCCAGGGCCGTCCGGTGTCGATGTACTGGCAGCCCGTCAGCACCGGGCAGCAGGGCTGCACCGCGCCCGGCGGCTGCACCACCCAGATCCTGGCGCTGGGCACCCCGCTGCTCTGGTGGACCGCCTGCTTCGCGCTGGCCTACCTGCTGTGGGCCTGGTTCTTCCGCCGGGACTGGCGCTCGGGCGCGGTGCTCTGTGCGGTGGCGGCGGTCTACCTGCCCTGGTTCGGGTTCCAGCAGCGCACCATCTTCTCGTTCTACATGGTGGTGCTGGTGCCCTTCCTCTGTCTGGCGGTGGCCCAGATGCTCGGCGCGGTGCTCGGTCCGCCCGGCTGCTCGGTGCGGCGGCGGGCCTGGGGCGGGGTCGCGGCCGGGTCCGTCGTGCTGGCGGTCATGGGCTGCTTCCTGTACTTCCTGCCGCTCTACACCGCGCAGGTGATCCCGATGACGGACTGGCAGGACCACATGTGGTTCACCAGTTGGATCTGACCGCGGGCCCGCCGGCCGCTGCCGTCGGGGGCAACCAGCTGCTGCCGGTCACCCCCGCGCTCGGGGTGGCCATGGCCGTGCTGCTGGCCGCCGGGGTGGCGGTGGCCGGCTGGGGGCGGCTCGGGCACGGGCGGGACGTGCTGCGCGCGGGGATCCGGGCGGTGGTGCAGCTGGCCGCGGTCTCCTTCGTGATCACCTGGGTGGTGCACTCGCTCTGGTTCACCGCGCTCTTCGTGCTGGTGATGTTCTCGGTCGCGGTGCGCACCGCCGGACGGCGGATGACGGACGCCCCCGGCTGGTCCTGGACCTGGGCGGCGGCACCGATCGGCGCCGGAGTCGCACCGGTGCTCGCGCTGCTGCTGGTCAGTCGGCTGCTGCCCTGGCAGGGCCTGTCCATCGTGCCGGTGGCCGGGATCCTGATCGGCGGTGCGCTGACCGCCACCTCGCTGGCCGGGCGCCGGGCACTGGACGAGCTGGCGCAGCGGCACGGCGAGGTGGAGGCGGCGCTGGCGCTGGGCTTCGAGGACCGCGACGCGCGGCTGGAGATCTGCCGGACCGCCGCGGCCACCTCGCTGGTCCCGGCGCTGGACCAGACCCGCACGGTGGGCCTGGTCACGCTGCCGGGCGCGTTCGTCGGGATGCTGCTGGGCGGGGCCTCGCCGGTGGCGGCGGGGGCGGTGCAGCTGTTCGTGCTGGTCGCGCTGCTGGCGGTGGAGGCGGTGGCGATCGTGGTGGTGCTCGAACTGGTGGCGCGGGGCCTGGTACGACGTCCGGTACAGTGGAGGAGTTGAAGGGGAGTAGCCCTCCACCGGACCGTCGACATACTGGCCGCTCAGCGATGAGGGGCCCGGCGCCCGGGACACGGACCACCGTGTTGGCGAGACCTTCGGCCGCAGTGCTGTGACCAGACCAGTGCTGCCGGGCCGAGGTCTCTTTCGCTCCTCGGGACTGGCCGGGCAGCCGCAACCGAGGGATCCTCAGTTCCAATGAGCCTGACCGTCTTCGCCGTGACCTTCGGCATCATCTTCCTGGCCGAGTTGCCCGACAAGACCGCGCTCGCCGCCCTGATGCTGGGCACCAAGTACCGGGCCTCCTACGTGTTCGCCGGCGTCGCGGCCGCGATGGCCGTGCAGGTCGGCCTCGCACTGGTGGCCGGCAGCCTGCTGGCGCTGCTGCCGCACCGCTGGGTGGAGGGGGTGACCGGGCTGCTCTTCCTGGCCGGCGCGGTGATGCTGCTGCTGCACAAGCACGAGGAGGAGCCGCACGAGTCGAAGAAGCCGGCCTCCACCGGGTTCTGGAAGGTGGCCGGGGCCAGCTTCCTGGTGGTGGCGGTGGCCGAGTTCGGCGACCTGACCCAGATCATGACCGCCAACCTGGCCGCCCAGTACGCCGATCCGCTCGCCGTGGGGCTGGGCGCCTGGCTGGCCCTGTGCGCGGTCGGCGGGCTGGCGATCCTGGGGGGTCAGAAGCTGCTCAAGCACGTCCCGATGAAGGTGATCATCCGGATCGCCGCGGCGGCGATGCTGGTGCTGGCGGGCGTGAGCATCGTGGGGGCGATCACGGGGTGATGCGGGGTCAGCAGGTCTTGCCGCCCTCCAGGGCGGTGCGGGTCTGCGCGTCGTAGATCCCGTACCCCTGCGTCGGCCAGATGCCGTTCCAGTTCTGGAACAGGCTGACCTCGGACCTGGTCTTCCCGTCGTAGGTGCCGCTGCGGGCGTTGCCGCAGCCGGCTGCGGCCAACCGCTGCTGGAGGTCGGAGACGGCGGGGCCGCTCATGCCGGGCTGCAGGACCTGGGCGGCCGTCGGGCTGGGTGACTGACTCGGAGTCGGGCTGCTGCTCGGGGAGGGCTTGGGCGCCTGGGTGGTCGGCGGGGCAGCCGTGGTGGGGGCCGCGGTCGGCGACGCGGCCTTGCTCCTGGGGGCTACGGTCGGCCTGGCCGGGCTGGGGGCGGCGGTGCTGGCCGGGGCGGTGGCCGAGGGGGCGGCGGTGCTGCTCGGCTGGGCGCTCGGGCTCGGCTCCTGGACGCCGGTGGGCAGCACCGGCAGCGCCTGGTGGTTGTCGCCGGAACCGGGGGCCAGGGCGAAGGCCAGGCCCACGCCGAGGACCACCGCGCCCGCACCGGCCGTGGCGATCAGGCCGGTGCGGCGCCCTCTGGCCCGGCGGTCCGCGCCTCTGGAGCCGGCCGGCTCAGCGGTGGCGAGCGGGAACAGGCCCAGCTCGCGCGGGGCGGCCGAGGGCGGGGCCGGCGGGAGCAGGGCGGTGGTCTCGGCCGGGGGCGCCACGGGCACCGACGGTGCGTGGGGCGGCATCGAGGGCCTCGGCGGCACGGGCGGCAGCTGACCGGCCGTCGGCTGCTGCGGCACCACCGGGGGCTGCTGCGGCGGCAGGACGGTGGTGGCGAACGGGTCGCCGAGCGGCGCCGAGGGCGCGTACGGGCGCACCAGCGGCGGGCCCTCGAAGTGCGGCAGGACGGCGGTCTCGGTCAGGTCGGGATCCGGACCGGGGCCTGGCTGGTCGAATCCCGGCATGGGACCGGTCCTCCTGGAACGTCGGTGCGTCGAACGCGCCCGATTATGCAGCAGTCCCCTGGGGATCGACAGGCCCGCCCGGCTTACTAATGGCCCAACTGTCCATCACATAGTGGGACAAATCTGACACGATGAGGACCAGACACCGGACGGCGCATCACCTGGAGGCCCGCGATGGCGGAACCGGCGACCGAGACCGAACCGCTCCGCCCGCAGCAGCCGCCGGTCCACAATCTCTGGGTGCCGATCAGCGCGCTGCTGCTGGCGCTGCTGCTGGCCGCCCTCGACCAGACCATCGTCTCCACCGCGCTGCCCACCATCGTCAGTGACCTGGGCGGACTGGAGCACCTGTCCTGGGTGGTGACGGCCTATCTGCTGGCCTCCACGGCCGCCACCCCGCTGTGGGGCAAGCTCGGCGACATGTACGGCCGCAAGCGGTTCTTCCAGGCCTCCATCGTGATCTTCCTGGTCGGCTCCGCGCTCTGCGGGCTGTCGCAGAACATGGGCGAGCTGATCGGGTTCCGCGCGCTGCAGGGCCTGGGCGGCGGCGGCCTGATCGTGCTGACCCAGGCGATCGTCGGCGACCTGGTGCCGCCGCGCGACCGGGGCAAGTACCAGGGCCTGTTCGGTGCGGTCTTCGGCGCCACCAGCGTGCTCGGCCCGCTGCTCGGCGGCTTCTTCGTCGACCAGCTCTCCTGGCGCTGGGTGTTCTACATCAACCTGCCGATCGGCGCGGTGGCGCTGGTGGCGATCGCCGTGGTGCTGCACAGCGTCGAGGTCAAGCGCGATCACCGGATCGACTACCCCGGCATCGTGCTGATCGCCTCGGTGGCCACCTGCTTCGTGCTGATGACCTCGCTGGGCGGGGTGACCTACGGCTGGGGCTCCTGGCAGATCATCGGCCTGGGCGTGCTCGGGGTGGTGCTGCTGGCAGCCTTCGTCCTGGTCGAGCGGCGGGCCGAGGAGGCGGTGCTGCCGCCGCGGCTGTTCCGGTCCCGGACCTTCAGCCTGGTCGCCGTGATCTCCTTCGTGGTCGGCTTCGCGATGTTCGGCGCGCTCACCTACCTGCCGACCTTCCTGCAGGTGGTGCAGGGCGTCTCGCCCACCATGTCCGGGGTGCACATGCTGCCGATGGTGCTGGGCATGCTGGTCACCTCGATCGGCTCGGGCCAGGTGGTCGCCCGCACCGGCCGCTACCGGGTCTTCCCGATCGCCGGCACCGCGGTGGTGACGGTTGGCCTGGTGCTGCTCTCCCGGCTCACCGAGTCCACCTCCACCACCGTGATGAGCCTGTACTTCCTGGTCTTCGGCCTCGGGCTGGGCCTGGTGCTGCAGGTGCTGGTGCTGATCGTGCAGAACTCGGTCGGCTACCAGGACCTCGGGGTGGCCACCGCCTCCGCCACCTTCTTCCGCTCGATCGGCGCCTCCTTCGGGGTGTCGATCTTCGGGACCGTCTTCACCACCGGACTGAAGCACAGGCTGGCGGACGCGCTGCACGGGGTGCAGCTGCCGAGCGGGTTCAGCGCGGGCACCATCCTCGCCGACCCGCGGGTGGTGCAGCAGCTGCCGCCGTCCGTGGCCCACGGGGTGCTGCACGCGTACGCGAGCTCCATCGCGCAGGTCTTCCTGTACGCGGCGCCGGTGGCGGCGGTGGCCTTCGTGCTGGCGCTGTTCGTCCAGGAGCAGCCGCTGCGGGCCTCGGTGACCGCGCCCGACCTGTCCGAGTCGATCGGGATGAACCCGGTGGAGCGCAGTTCGGTGGACGAGATCGCCCGGGCGCTGACCGTGCTCAGCAGCCGGGAGGCACGGCGCGACCTGTACCGGCGGATCACCGCCGAGGCCGGCCTGGACCTGCAACCGGCCGCCAGTTGGCTGCTGCTGCAGATGCACCGGCAGGGCTCGGTGGAGCCGGCCGAACTGGCGGAGCGCGGGATCGTGCCGCCCGCTGTGGTGGAGGCCGCCGCGCGTGAGGTGGAGGGCCGCGGGCTGGCGCTGCGCAACGGGCTGCCGCTGCGGCTCACCGAGCCGGGCGAGCAGGTGGCGCTGCGGCTGGTGGCGGCCCGGCGCAGCCAGCTGGCGTCGCTGCTGGGGGACTGGGACGAGAAGCAGTTCGCGGACCTGGCCGCCCTGCTCACCCGGCTCACCGACAGCCTCTGCGGCGACCCGCACGAGCGCCCGGACCCCACCCCGGCGGCCCATGTGCCGCACGGCGAGGGGCGGTCCTTCTAGGGCGTGTCCTCCGGATCGCGCCGGGCCATCGCCGCCGGGGCGTGAAGCGGGTCAGACGGTGAACGGCACGGGGTGGATCTCGTCGGCGAGGTGCCCGGCGCGCTCGTGCACCCGCTGCACCGCCTCCATCGAGGGCCCCTCGGACAGGCAGTAGACGGTGCCCGAGTCCGGGTCCGCCCAGGCCTGCTTGAAGTGGACGTTCTCCTCCTTCTCGATCGCCAGGTCGGCCTGGTGCGCTGCGGTCAGCTGGTCGGCCGTGATCCCGGTCATCCCGCGGTGGACGTCCATGAAGGTGGCCATGGCAGTGGCACCTCCGCTCGCTCGCCGGTCCGGCCCCGTTCGCCGGACCGTGGTCCTTCCAGACTGCGCCCGCCCCGCCCCGGACGCGAGCTCCTCGAGTGAAGGAGATATGTCCACCGAGTTCGAACAGTATTGTGTGCCGCATGACGGAGATGCCGGCGGCAGAGCACCTGTGCACTCGGATCCGGCGCGCGGAAAAGGCGCTGATGGCCCATCACGAGGCGGTGTTGCGGGGATTCGGGCTCACCATGACGCAGTACACGGTCCTGCTGAGGCTCTCCCGGGAGGACGGGCTGTCCGGGGCCGAGCTGGCGCGGGGGTGCGGAGTGAGCCAGCAGAGCATGGCCACGGTGCTGAGCACCCTGCACGGCAAGGGCCTGATCACCCGCACGGTGTCGCCCGCGCACGCCAAGGTGCTGGTGACCGAGCTGACCGAGGCCGGGCAGGTGCTGGTCAAACGGGCCCACCAGGAGGTCGCGGAGCTGGAGACGGGGCTCAGCCGGGCGTTCCGCCCGGCCGAGTACGCGGTGCTGTGCGAGCTGCTGGAGCGGGCGACCTCGACCCTGGTCAGGCAGACCCGGCACCCGGCGGCGCGCTGACTGCGCCCGGGCGAGGCTCCCGAGCGGGAGCCGGGTCGCCTGGGTCGGCCGCGGGGCGGAAGGCGACCGGGGCGGCGAAGGCGGCCCGCCGCACGGCCCGGCGCAGCGCGCGCAGCACCGGTCCGCCCGCCAGCACGCAGAGCACGGCGGTCAGCGCCGCCCGGGGCAGGTCCCAGCCGAGCGAGGTGGTCAGGCAGTAGAGCGCGAACCGGGGCAGGTTGGCGCTCACCGGGTCGCCCGGCACGAAGCTGACCGAGCTGCCCAGGCCGGCCAGGTAGGGCCAGCCCTGCAGGTTCATCACGGTGCCGTAGCCGATCGCGGCCAGCGCCCCGTAGCCGGCCAGCAGCAGCCGCTCGGCCCGGCCGCCGACCGGGCCCGGGACCAGGCCGGCACCCACGCAGACCCAGCCCATCGCCAGCATCTGGAACGGCAGCCAGGGGCCGACCCCGCCGGTGAGCAGCGCGGAGGCCGGCAGGGTGATGGCGCCCAGCACGAAGCCGTTGGCCGGGCCGAGCACCCGCCCGGCCAGCACCATCAGGAAGAACATCGGCTCCAGGCCCGCCGTGCCGGCCCCCAGCGGGCGCAGCGCGGCGCCGGCCGCGGCCAGCACGCCGAGCACCGCGACCGCCTTCGGGTCCAGGCCGGCCTCGGAGATCTGCGCCACCAGCACCGCCAGCAGCAGTGGCAGCAACAGGGCGAACAGCCAAGGGGCGTCGGCGGCGTGGCCGACCACCGCCGAGTGCGGGCCGGCCAGCAGCGGCCAGCCGAAGGCCGCCAGGCCCACCAGTGAGACCAGCAGCAGGGCGAGCGCGGCACGCGGGCCCAGGCGGGTCATCGGGCCAGCCCCTCGGCAACCTGACGTACCGTCAGCCAGGGCTGTGGGGCGAGGACTTTGGCCACCTGCGGGGCGTAGACCGGGGAGGCGGTGACCACTTCGGCGCACGGGCCGTCGGCGACCAGTTCGCCGTCGGCCATGACCAGGGCGCGGTGAGTCAGTTCGGCGGCGAGTTCGACGTCGTGGGTGGCCAGCAGGATCGCGGTGCCGGCGGCGGCCAGTTCGGTCAGGATCGCCACCAGGCGGGCCTTGGCGGCGTAGTCCAGGCCGCGGGTCGGCTCGTCGAGCAGCAGCAGCGCGGGACCGCCGGTGAGCACCACCGCCAGCGCGAGCGTCAGCCGTCCGCCCTCGGACAGGTCGCGCGGGTGGGCCTGGTCGGCCAGGCCGGGGGCCAGCCGCGCCAGCAGTGCGCGGCAACTGCCGGGCCGGGCACCGGCGTCCTGGTCGGCGGCGGCACACTCGGCGGCGACGGTCTCGGCGGCGAGCAGGTCGCGCGGGTCCTGCGGGACCAGGGCGACCTGGCGGACCAGGTCGCGCGGGCGGGCGCGGTGCGGGGTGAGACCGGCCACCACGGCGGTGCCGGCGGTGGGTGCGTGCAGGCCGGCCAGGGTGCCGAGCAGGGTGGACTTGCCGGCGCCGTTGCGGCCCATCAGCGCGGTGATCTCGCCCGCGTGCAGGGTCAGGGTCAGGGCGCGCACCGCGGGGATCGGGCCGCGGCGCACCGTCAGCCGGGTGGCCCGGGCCACCGGGACGGCCGGGGTGGCGGGCGCGACCGGCGGGACGGCGGCGCCGGCGAGCCGCTCGCGCAGCGGGGCGGCCCGGCGGCGGGCGTCGCGCACTGAGAGCGGCAGCGGCGACCAGCCGGCCAGCTCGCCCAGGGCCACCACCGGCGGCCGCACCGGGGACTGGGCCAGCACCTCGGCGGGATCGCCCAGTTGGGCCGGGCGGCCGTCGCCGGGCAGCAGCAGGATCCGGTCCGCGTACTGCACCACCCGCTCCAGCCGGTGCTCGGCCAGCAGCACCGTGGTGCCCAGGTCGTGCACCAGGCGCTGCACCACGGCCAGCACCTCCTCGGCCGCACCCGGGTCCAGCGCGGAGGTCGGTTCGTCCAGCACCAGTACCCGGGGGTGCACGGTCAGCACCGAGCCGATCGCCACCCGCTGCCGCTGGCCGCCGGAGAGCGCGGCGAGCGGGCGGTTGCGCAGCTCGGCCAGGCCCAGCAGGTCCAGCGTCTCCTCGACCCGGCGGCGCATCACCGCCGGGGCCAGGCCCAGCGACTCCATGCCGTAGGCGAGTTCCTCCTCCACCGTGTCCGTGACGAACTGGGCGCCCGGGTCCTGGCCGACCGTGCCGACCAGGTCGGCCAGGTCGCGCGGGCGGTGCCGGCGGGTGTCGCGGCCGGCCACCGTGACCCGGCCGTGCAGGGTGCCGCCGGTGAAGTGCGGGACCAGGCCGCTGACCGTGCCCAGCAGGGTCGACTTGCCGGCCCCGGAGGGGCCGACCAGCAGGCAGAGTTCGCCCTCGGGGATGGTCAGGTCCACCCCGGCCAGGGCGGGGGCGGCGGCGTCCGGGTACTGCACCGAGACCTGTTCGAAGGTGATCACGGTCGGGCGGTCTTCCTGAGCGGGGGCGGGGGTGGGGCCGCCACGGCGGGCAGCAGCGCGAGGAGCACGGCCAGGGCCGCGTAGAGCGGGAGCGCGGGCAGCACGAGCGGGACCACGCCGGGGGTGAAGGCGTCCGGGTAGCGGCCGCTGAGCAGCACCACGGCGGCACCGGCCGCGAGCCCGGAGCCGGCCACCAGCCACTCGGGGGCGGCCCACGGGTCCGGGCGGTAGCGGGTGCGCACGGTGCGCCGCCCGCCCAGGGCGAGGGCGCCGGCCACCGCGGCCGCTCCGGCGGCGAGCAGTGGCGCGGCCCACCCGGCGCGGTCGGCGCCGAGCAGGCCGAAGAGGCCTGCGCAGCAGGCCAGCAGGCCGCCCATGGTCAGGGAGCGGGTGGCCAGGGCCAACCGCGGGGAGACGGGGGCGGTGCGGCCGAAGCCGCGGGTCTCCATCGCGGCGGCAAGCGCGAGCGAGCGCTCCAGGGCGCTTTCCAGCACCGGCAGGCCGACGCCCAGCACCGAGCGCAGCCCCCGGTCCGGGCGGCCGCGCAGTCGGCGCGCTGCCCGCAGCCGGCGCACGTCGGCCACCAGGTTGGGCGCGAAGGAGACGGCCACCACCACGGCCACCGCGACCTCGTGCAGCGCGCCGGGCAGCAGCTTGAGCAGCCGGGTGGGGGAGGCGAGGGCGTTGGCGGCGCCCAGGCAGATCAGCAGGGTGGCCAGCCGCAGCGCGTCGTAGAACGTGAAGAGCAGGCCCTCCGGGCTCAGCGGCCCGCCTATTCGCACCCCCTGGAACCAGTGCGGCAGCGGAAGTTGAGGCAGCGTCAGGAGCGTGTGCGAGCCGCCGACCGGGGAGCCGAGCAGCAGGGTGAAGAGCAGGCGCAGCGCGAGCACCGCCAGGCCGAGGCGCAGGAAGGCGCCGTAGGAGCGGGACCAGGGCGCGCTGCTACGGCGGGCGGCCACCACGAAGCCGGCCGTGGTGGCGATCAGGGCCAGCAGGAACGGGTTGGTGGTGCGGGAGGCGGCGGTGGCCAGGCCCAGCGCCCACAGCCACCAGGCGGCCGGGTGCAGGGTGCGCGGGGTCATCCGGGCCGCCGCCTGGCGAGGTGGCCGGCCGCGGCGGCCAGGGCGGTGAGCAGGGTCAGGGTGGCGGCCAGCGGGACGGTGGGGGTGGTCCGCCGGGCGGCGGGCGCGGCCGGGGTCGCGGCCAGGGCCTCGCCGCAGCCCGCGGCCGGATAGCCGGCGATCGCGCAGAGCAGGCCGTTGGCGTCGTAGCGCAGCGGCGGCGCGACGGCGGCCAGCGCCTCGGCCGAGGTGGCCCCCGGGCGCAGCTGGGCGCAGGCGGTACGGGCCGCAGGCGGCTGGATAGTTGACAGTGCGTCAGCAGTGGTGCCGAAGTCCAGCAGCACCGCGACCCGCTTGTAGCCGTCCCGGGGTGCGGTGCCGGCGCAGATTGCCGCGAACTCCGCGGAGGCGCCGGGCCGCGCGGCCTGCTGCCCGCCGTCCGGGCTGAGTGCGAACCGCCACCCGTCCACCGCCCCGTCCCCGGGCACGAACACCGCCGGCCCCTGCTGCTGGTAGGCCCAGCCGGAACCGGTCCACCGCCAGAACGACCAGTACCGGTACGCCGCCGCGCTCGCGGGCGCAGCGGCGACCAGCACGAGCGCGCCGGCCAGCAGGATGCCCAGGACCGGTCCGGCCGGGCGCAGGGTCACTTGGCGCGCTTGCGGTTCAGGCTGATCAGCAGCCCGCCGCCGGCACCGATCAGCAGACCGACACCGATGGTCCAGAGTGAGGAGGAGGAACCGGACTTCTTGGCGGCGCCCGTGGCCGCCGGGGCGCTCGCCTTGGGCGCCGGGCCGGCCTCGGTGAGCTGCTTGACCAGGTCGGTGCCGCCGAAGGAGTGCGGGTCGGCGCCGGTGGCCTGGGCGGTCAGCAGCAGGACCGCGGTGGCCGCGGCGTCCGGGCCGTTCGTCCCCTTGGCCCAGGACCCGGCGTTCGCCGCCAGCCAGTCGGCCGCCGCCTTGGCCTGCAACGGGTGTCCGGCCCGCACCAGGCTCAGCGCCGCCCACGAGGTGGCCGCGTAGTCCGGCGTCGGGGTGGCCCCCGGCATCGCCAGCATCAGGTGCTGGCCGTTGGCCGCGAGCGTGGCGGCCAGGTAGCCGGCGGCGTTCTCGGCCGGGGCGGCCGAGGCCTCGCAGCCCTTCGGAGCGGTGCCGTCCGCACTGCCGACCGGCACCGGCAGCCCGCCGCCGGCCAGCGCCAGCGCGGCCTGCGCGGTGGCCAGCGGGTTCGCGGTGAGCGGGGAGCCGGCGGTGGCCTGGTAGGCGAGCGCGCCACGCTGGTCGGCGGCGGTGTCGCAGCCCAACTGCAGGGCGGCCAGCGCCTGCAGGCCGGTGTGACCGGACTTGGCCACCGTGCCGGGGTCGGTCTTAGCGGCGCGCAGCGCGCTGACCGCCAGGCCGGTGGAGTCGGCGTCGCCGGGATTGCCCGGGTTGTACGCCCAGCTGCCGTCGGCGTTCTGGTTGGCCTTGAGCCAGGCCACGCCCTCGTCCACCTGCTGCTGGTGTCCGCCGAGCGCGACCAGCGCCTGCACGGCCACGGCGGTCGCGTTGCTGTCCTCGGTGGCCGGGGTGCAGGCGGCGGTCCGGTCGGCGCGGAACGAGGGCCAGCCGCCGTCCGCGCACTGCTGCCCGGTCAGCCAGTCCACCGCCGCGTCGGCCGGCGTCACCTTGGCCGCGCTCAGCGCGGTCAGCGCGAGCGACTGCCGCCAGACGCCGTCGTAGGCCGGGTCGCCCTTGCCGTAGAGCGCGGCCGGCGCGGTCACCGGGGCGGCCGAGGGGGAGGCGGTGGCGTCGGCCGACGCGGGGCCGGCGGCCAGGCCGGTCAGCAGGGTGGCGGTCAGCAGGGCGGCGCCGGTGCGGACGGGGGTGAGCATCGGGGTGACGGACCTTTCGGTGGACAGCGGGCGGCCGCACGGGCCCCGCTGCCGGTCCGGCCGGGCCGGGCACGGCCGGACTACGACTCTAACCGCACCGGGCCCGGCGCCCCGACCGGCCACCGGGCCCTGCGAGGCCTGCCGGCGCTGGTCGAACGGGTGCACCAGGCGTGGCGTGAATCACCTTCCCCCGGTCGGTCCGCAAAGCTACGGGCCGGTATCTTCGAGGTCTCTCAGTGTTCACACGCTCGGCCCGGCGGGCGTGGGCAGAAGGGGCCGACCATGACAGGGCAGCCACCCGCCACCGCCGAGCGGCCACTGCGGATCGCGCTGCTGTCCTACCGCGGCGACCCGTTCTGCGGCGGCCAGGGCGTCTACGTGCGCCACCTCTCGCGGGAGCTGGCCCGGCTCGGGCACCAGGTCGACGTGATCAGTGCCCAGCCCTACCCGGTGCTGGACGAAGTGGCGGGGCCCGGCTCGGTGCGCCTGGTGGAGCTGCCCAGCCTGGACCTGTACCGGCCTGAGGACCCGTTCCGCACCCCGGCGCTCGCCGAGTACCGCTCGCTGGTGGACCTGCTGGAGGTCGCCACCATGTGGACCGGCGGCTTCCCCGAGCCGCTGACCTTCTCGCTGCGGGCCCGCCAGTACCTGGCCCGCCACCGCGGCCGCTACGACGTGGTGCACGACAACCAGACCCTGGGCTACGGCCTGCTCGGCCTGGAGCGGCACGGCTTCCCGCTGGTCACCACGGTGCACCACCCGGTCACCGAGGACCTGCGGCTGGAGCTGGCCGCGGCCCGCACCCCGCTGCGCCGGCTCTCGCTGCGCCGCTGGTACTCCTTCACCCGGATGCAGCGCCGGGTGGCCGCCCGCCTCGAGCACATCATCACCGTCTCGGGCAGCTCCAGGGACGGCATCGTGGCGCAGCTGGGCGCGGCCCCCGGGAACGTCGCGGTGGTCCCGATCGGCGCCGACACCCGGCTCTGGGCGCCCGACGCGCGGGTGCCGGTGGTGCCCGGACGGATCGTCACCACCTCCAGCGCGGACGTCCCGCTGAAGGGCCTGGTCCACCTGGTGGAGGCGCTGGCCAAGATCCGCACCGAGCGCGAGGCCCACCTGGTGGTGGTCTGCAAGAAGCAGGGCGAGGGCCCGGTGGCCGACGCGGTGAAGCGGTTCGGGCTGGAGCCGTACATCGAGTTCCGCACCGGTCTGACGGACCAGCAGATGGTGGACCTGTTCCGGTCCGCCGAGGTGGCCTGCGTGCCCTCGCTCTACGAGGGCTTCTCGCTGCCGGCCGCCGAGGCGATGGCGAGCGGCACCGCGCTGGTGGCCAGCACCGGCGGGGCGATCCCCGAGGTGGCCGGGCCGGACGGCGAGAGCTGCCTGGCGGTGCCGCCCGGTGACGCCGGGGCGCTGGCCCAGGCGATCGGCCGGCTGCTGGACGACCCCGAGCTGCGCTCCCGGCTCGCCGCGGCCGGCCGGGAGCGGGTGCTGGCGCGGTTCAGCTGGGAGCGGGCCGCCGCGCAGACCGTCGAGCGGTACCGGGCGGCCATCGCCACCGGCGCCGGGCAGCGGGCCCGCAGCGGCCCCGGCTGGCGCTACCTCTGAGCTTGTTCCCCACTCTCCGTCAGAAACCTCGTATGGGAGCCCCGCAGTGCTGACCGTCGACTTCTCCCGCTTCCCGCTCGCCCCCGGCGATCGGGTGCTCGACCTGGGCTGCGGCGGGGGCCGGCACGCGTTCGAGTGCTACCGCCGCGGCGCCGACGTGGTCGCGCTGGACCAGAACGGCGAGGAGATCGCCGAGGTCAAGAAGTGGTTCGACGCCATGGCCGAGGCCGGCGAGGCGCCCGAGGGCGCCTCGGCGGTGGCGATGGAGGGCGACGCGCTCAACCTGCCGTTCGAGGACGACTCCTTCGACAAGATCATCATCTCCGAGGTGATGGAGCACATCCCCGACGACAAGGGCGTGCTCGCCGAGATGTTCCGGGTGCTCAAGCCGGGCGGGCTGCTGGCCGTCACGGTGCCGCGCTGGCTCCCGGAGAAGATCTGCTGGGCGCTGAGCGACGAGTACCACGAGGTGGAGGGCGGCCACATCCGGATCTACCGGGGCGACGAGCTGCTGGACAAGCTGCGCGGCGCCGGGCTGAAGCCGTACGGCACCCACCACGCGCACGCGCTGCACTCGCCGTACTGGTGGATCAAGTGCGCGGTGGGCGTCAACAACGACAAGTCGCCGGCGGTGAAGGCGTACCACCAGCTGCTGGTCTGGGACATCGTCGGCACCCCGGTGATCAGCAAGCTCACCAAGGCCGCCGAGGCGGCGCTCAACCCGGTGATCGGCAAGAGCTTCGTGGCCTACGCCAGCAAGCCGCAGCGGGCCCGCGCGTGACCATCCCCGACGGGGTGGCCGCGCCCCAGAGCCTGCTGCTGCCGGGCCTGCTGGACGCCGAGCAGGTCAGGGCCACGGTGCGCAGCATCCTGGCCGAGCAGCGCCCCGACGGTGCGATCCCGTGGTTCACCGGCGGCCACCTGGACCCGTGGGACCACACCGAGGCCGCGATGGCGCTGGACGCGGCCGGCGAGCACCGGGCCGCCGAGCGCGCCTACCGCTGGCTGGCCGAGCGGCAGAACCCGGACGGCTCCTGGTACGCGGGCTACTTCGGCGACGGCGCCGACCCGGTCGACGAGGTGAGCAACCGCTCGATCGAGACCAACTTCTGCGCCTACCTGGCCGTCGGCCTCTGGCACCACCAACTGGCCACCGGGGACGAGCAGTTCCTGCGCCAGCTGTGGCCCACCGTGCGGCGGGCGCTGGACTTCACGGTCGGCCTGCAGCTGCCCGGCGGCCCGATCGCCTGGCGGCTGGACGAGGACGGCACCCCGGTGCAGGAGGCGCTGCTGACCGGCTCGGCCAGCATCCTGCACGCGCTGCGGTGCGGGCTGGCCATCGCCGACCACCTCGACGAGCCGCAGCCCGACTGGGAGTTGGCCACCGGACGGCTGCGCCACGCGGTGGCCCGCCACCCCGAGCGGTTCCTCGACAAGGACCGCTACTCGATGGACTGGTACTACCCGGTGCTGGGCAGCGCGCTGCGCGGCCCCGAGGCGCTGGCCCGGATCGAGGCCGACTGGTCCCGCTTCGTGGTGCCGGGCCTGGGCGTGCGGTGCGTCAGCGACCGGCCCTGGGTGACCGGCGGCGAGAGCGCCGAACTGGCCCTGGCCCTGTGGGCGGTGGGGGAGTCGGAGCGGGCGCTGACGATCGTGCGCTGGATCCACCGGCAGCTGCGCCACCAGGACGGCTCCTACTGGACCGGCTACGTCTTCGAGGACCAGGCGATCTGGCCCGAGGAGCGCACCACCTGGACCGCCGGCGCGCTGCTGCTCGCGGTCGCGGCGCTGGGCGGCGACCCGGCCACCGTGGCGGTCTTCGGCGCCGCGGAGCTGCCGGGCGGACTGTCCGGCGACTGCTGCTGAGTGCGCGTCAGCACTGACGCAAGGGCCCGAGGGGAGCAACTCCCCTCGGGCCCTTGCGATGTGAGTGGGCGTCAGCCGCGCTGGATGCCGGAGACGTCGTGCAGCACGCCCTGGCTGCCGTCCTGCAGCTGGGCGACCAGCGCGGTGCCGCGCTGCTCGACCGCCAGGTACCAGGTGCCGGGCAGCAGGTCGCCCGCCGGCGGCCCGGCCGGGCCGTCCTTGGGCGCCAGGCGGCGCGGCTCGGGCACCGCGAACCAGAACGGCGCGAAGGCCGGGGTCGGCGCCGGGCCGTTGGCCACGGGCGGCAGCACCGCGGTCTGCTCGGCGGCCGAGACCGGCGGCACCCCGCCCTGCGCCTCGGCGGCGGGGGCCGGGGCGGCGAAGGCGTCCTGCGGCTGGGACTGGGACTGGGCGAACGGCGACTCCTGGGCCGCGGCCGGGGCGAACGGGGAGCCCTGCGCGGGCTGCGCCGCGGCGGCCGGCCGCGGCTGGCCGCCGAAGACCTGCCCCTGGGCCGGCTGCGGCTGGCCGCCGAAGGTCTGACCCGGACCGGGCTGGCCCAGCGGGCCCTGGCCCATCGCCGGGCCGGGGAAGCCGTAGCCGCCCGGCTGCGGCTGACCGGGCTGCTGCGGCTGGCCGCCGAAGCTCTGGCCCGGCACCTGCTGCTGGCCCGGGTAGCCGTAGCCGCCCGCCTGCGGGAAGGCCTGGCCCGCCGGGTAGCCGCCCTGCTGCGGGTAGCCGAGCGGGGCGGCCGGGGCCTCGGGCAGCAGCGGGGCCTGCAGGGCCGGCACCAGCGGCGCCGCCACGGCCGCGCCGGCCAGCGCCAGCACCGCGAGCAGGCCCAGGTAGGCGCCCCACGAGTGGTTGGAGCCGGCGCCCAGCGCCCACAGCGCGGTCCACAGCGCCACCACGGCGAACGAGGTGCCCCACTGGTCCAGCCGCAGGCCCAGGATCTGCCGGGTCTTCGCCGCCTCGCCCTGCAGGCGCTGCAGCAGAATGAGCACCGCGGCGAAGATCCCCAGCAGGTACTCCGACGGCAGGACCGGGAACAGGTCGCTGTTCCAGGCGCTCGACGAGCACGCGTCCGCGGCGCAGTCGGCCGACACGTACGGCAGGAATGACGAGATGAGCAGGACGAAGGCCGCCACTGCGACGGCGGCATCTCCCCTGCTGAGCGCGCGCAGATTCACTGATCGGTCCCCTCGTTGCTTTGTCGTGTCCGTGTGACGGGCAGTGAGTCTACTGACCGCCGCCCGCCCCGGTCAGTGGGTGGGGTCCTGGTCAGGAACCGGTCAGAAATGCGCGGAAGGCGTCGGCGATGCCTTGGGCGGCCTGCTGGCGCCACTGCGGGTCGGTCATCTTCTGGGCGTCCCCGGCATTGCGCATGTTGCCGCACTCGATGAACACCTTGGGCACCGTGGACAGGTTGAGCCCGCCCAGGTCGTCGCGGGTGTCCAGGCCCTGGTCGGCGACGTAGCTGGCGTACCCCTCGCCGGTGGCCTTCTGGAAGTCGTCCCGGACCAGCAGGCCCAGCCGGTGCGAGGGGTCGGTGATCGGGCGGGTGTCGGCCTTACCGGCCACCACCTTGGCGGGCATGATCACGTGGAAGCCGCTGCCCGAGGCCGGGCCGCCGTCGCCGTGCACCGAGATCGCGGCGTCCGCGTGCGCGGCGTTGCCGATCGCGGCCCGTTCGGTGACGCACGGACCCCACGGGCGGTCGCCGTCCTGGGTGAGCAGCACGGTGGCGCCCAGGCCCTGCAGCAGATCGCGCAGCCGGTGGGAGACGTCCAGGGTGAACTCGGCCTCGGTGTAGCCGGCGTTGGTCTCGGTGCCGGTGGTGTCGCACTCCTTGCGGCCGTTGCCCACGTCCACCTGCTGGTTGATCTCGGTGGCGTGGTCCGCGTTGCCGGGGTTGTGGCCCGGGTCGAGCACCACCGTCCGGCCGGCCAGCGGCTTGCCCGCGCCGGCGGACGGGGCCGCGGACGCGGCCGAGCCGGGGTCCTGGGGGCTCGCGGCGGCGCTGCCCGGGGCCGGGCTGCTGGGCGCCGCGGCCGCCTGGGACGGGACGGTGCCGGGCGGCGGGGCCACCGCGGCGGCCGGGAGGGAGACGGCGGGGCCGCCGCAGGCGGTCAGCGCGAGCAGGCCGAGCGCCGCGCCCAGCAGGGCGGCGCGGCGGGTGGCGCCGGTGGCGCGGGCGGTCGGGCGGGTGGTGCGGTTCACGGTGCGGTCAGATCCTGTCCCAGGTGCGGCTGGCCAGCCCGTAGCTGCCGGCCAGAGCGTTCCACTTCGCCACGAAGTCCTTCTTCGCCTGCGTGGCCTGCGGGTTGAGGTCGTCGGCCTTCTGCTTGTCGGGGGTCGACGGGGCGGACTTGTTGCCGCCGCAGCCCTGTGCGCTCACGGTACGGGCCCAGGCCGCGTAGGAGCGGTCGATGTCGCCCGAGGTCTGCCAGGCGGTCTTCAGGGTGGCCGCCGCGTCCGGCCCGCCCGGCAGGTCGGACAGGTCGAGCTTGGCCAGGTCGGCGAGCAGCTGGTCGCGCTGGGTGGCGCCCGAGTCGAAGGTCTGGGCCGCCGCGTCGATGTCGGACTTGGCCGGGCAGCTGTCCACCTTGGCCACCGCGCTGCCGATCGGCGCCTTGGCGCCCTCGCCGCGGGTCAGCAGGTCGTCCAGCGCCTTGGCCTGGTTCTGCGCGTTCGGACCGGCGGAGGGCCCGGTGCTGCTGCTCGGGCTGCCGGGCGCGCTCGGCGAGCTGCCGTCGCTCGGCGCGGCCGTGCCCGGTGCGCCGGTGGCGGGGGACTGGGCCGGCGGGGCGGCCTTGGCCGGGCCGGGGGAGCCGGAGTTCTGCGAGGCCAGCACGGCGCCGCCGCCGACCGCGAGGACCAGGACCAGGCCGGCGCCGATCAGCAGCGGGGTGCGGCGCGGGCGGGCGGGCTCCTCGTCCTGCTCGCCGTGGAACTGGGCGCCGATCGGGAAGCTGGGGGGCTGCTGCTGGGGGTAGGGCAGCGGCTGCTGGTGGGGCTGCTGGTGGGGCTGCTGCGGGGGGTAGCCGTAGCCGGTCGGTGGGCCGGGCACCGGGCCGGGCTGGGCGCCCGGTGGCGGCGGGTAGGCCCCGGGCGGCGGGCCGAACGGCGGCGCGGCGGGCGCGGCGAAGCGGCCGGTGGGCCGGTCTGCGGCGTGGCCGGGGAAGCCGCCCGGCTGCGGCTGCGGCTGCGGGGCGGTCGGCGGGGCCTGGGGGTAGCCGTAGCCGTTCGGGGGTCCGGCGGGCGGTCCGCCGGGGGCGGTGGGCGGCAGGTAGGGGCGGCCGGCCGGGGGCGGGCCCTGGTCGGCGCCGGAGCCGTCGGGCGGGCCGGCGGGCTGGGCGGGCGGGACGGGGCCGCCCGCAGGCTGGGCGGCCTGGGCGGGCGGGGGGAACGGGCCGGGCGTTACCGGGCCGGGTCGCACGGGGCCGGGTACCACCGGACCGGTGGTACCCGGCGCGGTCGGGCGGGGAGCGGCCGGCGGGTACGGCGCGGCACTGTCCGGAGCCACCGGCTCGGCCTGCCGGCGCACCCAGCCGCCCGCGCCGTCGCGCGCGGTGGGGTCCCAGACCGCCGGAGTCATGTCGCCTTGGTCCGTCATCGGTGGCCCGCCTTCAGGTCTGCCAGGTCTGCCCGGTGCTCGTCGGTGGTGCGACTCGGGCAGCCGGCCGGTCGTGCCGTGGCTGCCCGTCGTCACCGTACCGGCCGATCACTGCACCAGGTGCCCCGGCTCCCGAAAAAGTGCGCGAGAAGGCCAGGTCCGATCAGCGGTCTTCACCGGATCGGACCCAGCGGGGCGGGCACCCTCAACGGGCGGTCCGTCGCAGCACCCGCAGCGAGCCGGTCACCGAGACCTCCTCGAACCCCTCGGCCAGCGCCCGCAGGTACACCCGGTAGGGCGCCTGCCCGCCGTCCGCCGGGTCGGGGAACACGTCGTGCACCACCAGCAGGCCGTCCGCGGCCAGGTGCGGCACCCAGCCCTGGTAGTCGCCGGTGGCGTGCTCGTCGGTGTGGCCGCCGTCCACGAAGACCAGCGCGAGCTCGCCGCCCCAGACCGCGGCCACCTGGGGGGAGCGTCCGACCAGCGCGACCACGTAGGGCTCCAGGCCGGCCGCGTGCAGGGTGCGGCGGAACCGGGGCAGGGTGTCCATCAGGCCGACCTCGGGGTCGACCAGACTCGGGTCGTGGTACTCCCAGCCGGGCTGCTGCTCCTCGGACCCGCGGTGGTGGTCCACGGTGAGCGCCACCGTGCCGGTGCGGCGGGCCGCGTCGGCCAGCAGGATCGCCGAGCGCCCGCAGTAGGTGCCGATCTCCAGCACCGGCAGCCCGGTGCGCCCGGCCGCCTCGACGGCCGCGGCGTACAGCGCCAGGCCCTCGTCCTCGGGCATGAAGCCGTCGGCGGCGCGGAAGGCGGCCAGCACCTCGGGGGCAGGGGTGGTCATGGTGCGGCTCCCGGTCCGGGGCCGGCCGGCCCGGCCCGTGTCGTCCGGGCGACCCTACTCGATGCCCCTTCGTGGGCGGTTACCGACGGGTAGCCGCGCGGGAACGCCGCAGGCCCGGCGCACCAGTGGTGTGCCGGGCCCGACGGGGATGCGGACTCAGTTCGCGGCGCCCAGCCGGTGGCGGCCGTGCGGGTCGGCCTCCGGGCTGTCGTCGGCGGCGACCACGCCGCGGTGGCGGCCGTGCGCGGAGTCCTCCGCAGTGGCCTCGTCGGCGCCGTGTTCGCTGGTGTCGGTGAGGGTCTCGGACATCTCTCGTCTTCTCCGTGCGTGGGTGGGGCCGGGGGTGCCGCACGGCACCGCCACGGCCGCGGGCCGGGCACGGGACGATGGCGCCCGGTCACGGCCACCGGATCGCGGCGTGCCGGAGCGATCAGCCCCGTTGGTCCGTCACCCTACTGGCCGACCCGGACAACAACCCTATCCAGCCGACGGCGTGTCACCTGACCCGCCAGGGGTGCGCCCGGCCCCCGCGGGGACCGGCCGTGGACGGGGTCAGGCGAGGGTGAAGAACGGACAGGTCGTCATAGGTGCACCCTCAGCTCTCTGACGGCGCCTCGGCCGACGTGCCGTCAGGCGGTGGCGCGCAGGAAGCCGGCCAGCAGTTCGTGCAGCACCGCCGAGCCGGGCTCGGCGAGCAGTTCGTGGCCGGCCCCGGCGGGCTCCAGGTAGTGGAAGTCGGTCCCCTCGGTGCGGCCGTGCCGGAGCAGCTCCTGACGGAGCGTGCGGGAGTGGGCGACCGGGACGATCCGGTCCTGGTCGCCGTGGAGCAGCAGCAGCGGCGCGGCGAGCCGCCCGGCCAGCACCGCCAGGTCGCGCGGACCGTACGGGTCGGTGACCGGTACCGCCCCGCCGAGGCGGCCGACCAGCGCCCGCACCGCCGGGGCACCGTCGGCCAGCAGCCGGGCGCCGGAAAGGAAAGGGGCGACGGCCGCGCACCGGCCGAGCAGGCCCGGCGGCGCCAGCGCGGTGGCCAGCAGGGCGAGGAAGGCACCGTAGCTGACCCCGAACAGGGCCGGCGGCGGCAGCCCGAGGGCGCCGCGCCGGTCCGCGATCCGGGCCAGCAGTGCCAGCACGTCGGCCAGGTCAGGCCCGCCCCAGGCGCCGCGGATCGCCAGCGCGTGCCGGGTGCCGTAGCCGACGCTGCCGCGCTGGTTGGGGGCGAGCACCGCCAGGCCCTCGGCCGCGAAGCGCTGCAGCAGCGGGTCGAACTCCAGTCGCCAGGCGTCGGCGGGGCCGCCGTGCAGTGCGAGCACCAGCCGCGGGCTGGTCAGCCAGTCCTCGCCGCCGTAGGCCACGGCCTCGATCGGCCCGGCGGGACCGGCCAGCTGCACGGCCCGGGCGCCGTGCCACGCAGTGCCTGGCGGGGGCGGCGCGCTGCCGTCCAGGCGCCAGGCCAGATCGGTGGCGGACTGGCCCACCGTCAGGGTGGCCAGCCCCGTGGGCCGGTCGGGTGCCGAGTACGGGACGCGCAGGCCCGCCGCCGACCAGTGGCCCACCGCCCCGAACCGCCCGGGCGGGGCGGCCAGCGCGGTCAGCCGGCCGGCGGTGGGCCGCCACAGGGAGAGCGCGCTGCCCGCGCCGTGTTCGCCGAGCAGGACGACCCGGGTGGCGGCGGCCTCGGCGGCGCCCGGCTCCAGGGCGACCGGGCGCAGGAAGCGGCCGCCCTGGTGCAGGCAGTCCGGGAACCGGACCGGCTCGGGCCCGCCCAGCACGCCCCAGCCGAGCCGGTCCTCGCCCGGGGCGTCGCTGCGCAGCAGCAGGAAGCGGGTGTCGGGGTCGAAGAGCACCAGCCGGTCGTTGCTGTCCGGCGCGAGGTCGAACATCCAGGTGGCGCTGCCCAGCCGCAGGTCGAGCACCACGGTGCGGACCTGACCGGCGTGCACCCGCTCCAGGGCGAGCAGGCGGCCGGTGCGGTCCAGCCAGGTGCCGCCGCCGTGCAGGCCGGCCAGCTCGGCGACCTGGGTGGGCGGGCGACCGTCGGCGTGCACCAGCCAGGCGCGGGTGGCGGGGGAGGTGTCGGTGCCCAGGGCCACGGCGACCGGGGCGCCAGGGGCGGGGCGGCCGGGCAGGGCGAGCAGCCGCAGGCCGGGCTGGTGCAGGGTGGCGAGCGGGCGCTCGCCGGACTCGTCGAGCAGCGCGAGGTCGTGCCGCTCGCCCTCGTGGCGCAGCAGCAGCACCCGGCCGTCGGGCAGCGGGACCAGCTGTGAGCGCAGGCCCTCGGCCGGGGCGTCCCCGAGCACCACGGCGGTCGGCTCGCCGGTCAGCCGCCAGCGCTCCACGCCCCAGCCGCCGTCGGGACCCGCCGCCAGGCAGGCGCCGTAGGAGCCGTCCGCGGCGAAGGCGAAACTGACCCGCCGGACGACGGCGGTGCGCAGGGCGGTGTTCACGGGACCTCCGGTGGTAGCAGCGGGTCGAGCCAGAGGCGGGGGCCGCCGTGCTGCAGGCGGTGCAGGAAGGCGAGCCCGCCGGCCGTACCGGTGCCGTAGCCCGCCGCGCAGTCCGTCCCGGTCTCGTCCGGCAGGACCAGCAGCCCCTCGCGCAGCGCGGCGCGGGCGGCGAGCAGGTGGGCCAACTCCTCGGCGCCGCAGCGGAACCGCTCCTCGCCGGTGGCCTCGGCCAGGTCCAGCAGGTACTCCCCGTTGCCCGCCAGCCCGTGGCAGGCGCTGGCCCCGCTGTGCCAGCGGCTGTCCAGCACCGCCGAGCCTGCGGCCACCGCGAGCTCCAGCGCCGCCGGATCGCCGGTGACCTGCCACAGCCGGACCAGGAAGCTGCCCACCCCCGAGGCCCCGCTGCACCAGTGCGCCAGGCGCACCGACTCCGGATCGCCCGCGCTCTGCGGCCACCACGCGGCCGGGCCGCGCCGGCGCACGGTGGCCGCCAGGGTGGCCGCGGCCTGCCGGGCCCCCGCCAGCGCCGCCGCATCGCCGGTGGCCCGGTGAGCGGCGAGCAGGAAGGCACCCACCCCCGCCACCCCGTGCGCGTACCCGAGGTGGGTGATCCCGGCCAGTTGCGAGTCGAAGTCAGCGGGGACCGGCCAGACCGTGCCGTACGGTGCCTGCTCGGCGCCGGCCAGCAGTGCCCGGGCGGCCGCCAGCGCGCCGCGCCGGTCGCCGAGCCGAAGCCGCAGGAAGCCGGCCCCGGTGGCGCCGTGGCAGACGTCCGGGTTCGGCCAGCGCCTCGGCACCGCCTCGGCCAGCCGGCGGGCCCGGGCGGCCAGGCCCGGGTCGCCGAGTGCCTCGGCCGCGTCCAGCAGCGCCCAGACCGTCCCGGAGCGCCCGAAGTGCAGTCCCGGCAGCACCACCGGCTCGGCGGCGCACCGGCGTTCGATCCACTCGGCGGCCTGACGGGCCGTCAACTCACCTTCGGGGAACTGCGGCAGGCAGCGGGCCAGGACCGCCAGCACGCCCGCCGCACCGTGCTGGACGTTGCACGGGTCGGTGCGCTGCCCGCCGGGCACGGCCGGCCAGAGTCGGTCGGGGCGCTGCGGGGTGGCGGTGGCGACCAGGTGCCGCAGCCCGTCGCGCAGGATCCGCGCCAGTGGTTGCGGCAGCACCCGGCCGGCCGGCCGCGGCGCGTCGGCCGGTGCGCCGAGCGCTGCCCGCACCCGGCTCAGCGGCCAGCGCTCACCCGGCGCGGCGGTCCGCAGGCCGAGCACCAGCGGGGCCAGGCGGGCCGCGCTCTCGCCCTCCCGGGCGGCCAGGGCCAGCCAGCGGCCCAGGCGCTCGGGCAGCGGGCGGGCCTGCGGCAGGTCCTCGGGCAGCAGCGGGTCGTGGCCGGTGGCGAGCAGGAAGAACAGCCCGCCGAGGGCGAACAGGTCGAGGGCCGGATCGGCCGCCAGCAGCCGCCCGGACTGCTCCGGCGCGCGGTACCCGGGGGTCCCCGCCGTGCCGGACACCACCCCTGCCGCGCAGGCGAGTTCGAGGTCGACCAGGCGCAGCGAGCCGTCCGGCAGCACCAGCACGTTGCCCGGCGACAGGTCGCGCAGCACCAGCCCCGCCGCGTGCACCCGGGTCAGCAGCTCGACCAGGGCCAGCGCCATCGGCCGCGCCTGGGCCCACGGCACGTCCGGCGCGCCGCCGCGGTCCACCCGGGCGGCCACCCAACTGCCCAGCTGCTGGCCGGGGATGTGCTCCTGGACCAGCAGCAGCGAATCCCCCTGGGTGAGCAGGTCGAGCGGCCGGGCGGCCAGGCCGAGCTCGGCCAACTCGCCCAGCAGCCTGGCCTCGTGGCGCAGCGCGGTGGGCGCGTCGGTGCCCGAGCGGTCCACCTCGATGTGGGCCCGGGCCTGCTTGACCACCACCGGGGTGCCGTCGGTCGCGTCGGTGCCGAGGTACACCCCGCCCTTGGCCGAGTGGCGCACCGCCGCGGTCAGCGCGTACCGCCCGCCGATCAGCACCGCACCGCCGCCCTTGGCCCGCCGGGTCGACCCCCTCCCCTCGACGGGGTCGACCACCCAGGGCGGGCAGCGGTAGCTCGGGCCGCGCTCGTCCTCGATCCGCTGCCCGGCCGGGCCGTGCAGCATCGAGCGGTACCGCCCGTCGTTGCCCAGCTCGCCGCGCCCGGAGAAGACGCCGTAGCGGTAGTGCACCAGGCTGCCGGGCGCGTACGGGCGGTCGGAGAGCACCAGCGGGCCCGGCAAGCCCTCGGTGGCCAGGTGCAATCCGGTCAGCAGGCGCTGGAACTGGGCCTCGTCGCGCGGGTAGACGGTGATGAACTTGCCCGCCGAACCACGCTCGCTGTTGCGGGAGTTGAGCTGTTGCAGGCGCTCGCGGTCGGCGGCGAACTTGAACGTGCAGGGGTCGGCGGCCAGCACCTCGGCCACCGCGGAGAGCACCCGGACGGCCACCGGGCCGGCGGCGCTGACGTGGATCTTCCATCCCTGCTCGGGTGTGCGGCCGGGCGGGGTGACCGTGCACCAGAAGGCGTCGAAGGCGGCCTCCCAGCGGGCGGCGCCGTCCGCCGTCACCGCCGCCCGGGCGGCCGCCACCAGCGTGTCGTCGGCCGGAGCTCCGGCGTGCCAGGTCGCCTCCTGCAGCGATATGCCCGTGCCCATCCGCTCCCCACCCCTTCGTGTCCCCTCGGCCGTGCGCGTCGCCACGGCCGCCGGCGACTCGCGCGACGGCCCGGGGGCCGGCTCCTGCATCCTGTTCCGGCAACCTGTTTCGGTGGAGACAACTCCCCTCCGCGACAGCGAAGTTACTTTTGGTGCGCAGGCCGCTCAACGCCTCCCGGGTCACTTCACTCTTAAGGGTGATCCAGAATCGCTTTCGGCTCCGCGGGCTCACCGTGCTCTGGCATGACCGCGTGAAGCGCCCGCGCCCGCCCGGCGGTGCGTACACCCGTACGGCCCGGCCCTGCTCCGGCGCGCGGTAGTCTCAACGGGTGCCGAAACTGTCCGAGGTCATCAACGCGCTCGAGGAGCTCTACCCACCCAGCTGGGCGGAGTCCTGGGATGCCGTCGGACTGGTCTGCGGCGACCCGGACGACCAGGTGCACCGGGTGCTCTTCGCCGTCGACCCGGTCTCGGCCGTGGTCGAGGAGGCGGTGGAGTGGGGCGCCGACCTGCTGGTCACCCATCACCCGCTCTACCTGCGCGGCACCACCACGGTGGCGGCCGACTCGTTCAAGGGCCGGGCGGTCCACCGCCTGATCCGGGCCGGCATCGCCCTGCACGTCGCGCACACCAACGCCGACCACGCCGACCCCGGTGTCTCGGACGCGCTGGCCGAGGCGATCGGCCTCAAGGTCACCGGCCCGCTGCTGGCGGACCCGACCGACCCGGCCGGGCGCCGCGGCACCGGCCGGATCGGCGAGCTGCCCGAACCGCTGCCCCTGGCCGCCTTCGCCGCCCGGGTGGCCGCCGGGCTGCCGGCCACCGCCACCGGTGTGCGGGTCAGCGGCGACCCGGACCGGCCCGTGCACCGGGTCGCGGTCTGCGGCGGCTCCGGCGACTCCTTCTTCGCCCAGGTCCGCGCGGCCGGCGTGGACGCCTACGTCACCGCCGACCTGCGCCACCACCCCGCCTCCGAGGCCGCCGAGGCCGGCCGCGGGATCGCCCTGGTGGACGCCGCCCACTGGGCCACCGAGTGGCCCTGGCTGGACCTGGCCGCCCGTGACCTGGGCACCGCCGCCGACCGGCACGGCTGGCAGCTGGAGACCAGGGTCTCCACCCTGGTCACCGACCCGTGGACGGCGCACGCCCCGATGCCGTACCCGCCCACCCCCTGACTTCCCGTCCGCTCGACCCCGCCATCACAGGAGCTCCCCGCTTGAACGCCGCGCCCGCCGACCAGATCCGCCTGCTCGACCTGCAGGCCCTCGACTCCAAGCTGGACCAGCTGGCCCACCGCCGCCGCACGCTGCCCGAGCACGCGGAGATCGACAAGGCCGCGGCCGACCGCGCCGCCCTCAAGTCCCTGGTGGTCGCCGCCGAGGCGCAGCAGGGCGACACCGCCCGCGAGCTGACCAAGGCCGAGCAGGACGTCGAGCAGGTGCGCAGCCGGGCTGCCCGCAACCAGCAGCGGATGGACTCCGGCGCGGTCGGCTCCGCCCGGGACCTGGAGAACCTGCAGCACGAGAACGGCTCGCTGGCGAAGCGTCAGGCCGACCTCGAGGACGTGGTGCTGGAGGTGATGGAGCGGCTGGAGTCGGCGCAGACCCGGGTCACCGAACTGACCGGCCGTCTCGAGCACGCCGACGTGGTGCTGAACGAGGCCACCGCCCGCCGCGACGCCTCCTTCGCCGAGCTGGACGCGGAGTCGGCCAAGCTCACCCGGGACCGCGAGACGGTGGCCGCCGTGGTGCCGGCCGACCTGATGAAGCTGTACACCCGGCTGCGCGAGCAGCAGGGCGGGGTCGGCGCGGCCCGGCTGTTCCAGCGGCGGTGCGAGGGCTGCCGGGTGGAGTTCGCGATCACCGACCTGAACGCGATCAAGGCGGAGCCGAAGGACGCCGTGCTGCGCTGCGAGAACTGCGGCCGGATCCTGGTGCGCACCGCCGAGTCGGGCATCTGAGCCGGTGGCGCGCAGGTTCGTCGTCGAGGCGGACGGCGGCTCGCGGGGCAACCCCGGGCCCGCCGGGTACGGCGCGGTGGTCCGTGACGGCGACACCGGACTGATCGTCGCCGAGGCCGCCGAGTACCTCGGGCGCGTCACCAACAACGTGGCCGAGTACAAGGGCCTGATCGCCGGTCTGCGCGCCGCCCACGAGCTCGACCCCGAGGCCACCGTGGACGTCCGGATGGACTCCAAGCTGGTGGTCGAGCAGATGTCCGGGCGCTGGAAGATCAAGCACCCCGACATGCAGCCGCTGGCGGCGGAGGCGCGCTCCGTCTTCCCGCCCGGCCGGGTGAGCTACGCCTGGATCCCGCGCGAGCGGAACACGGACGCGGACCGGCTGGCGAACGAGGCGATGGACGCCGGCCAGGCGGGCCGGGCGTGGGTGCCGAAGGCGGGCGCCGAGGGGTCGGGGTCGGTGGGGTCGGGGTCGGCGGTCTCGGCGGAGCCGGTCGAGGAGCCGCTGCCGGTAGCGGGCGCACCGAAGGCGGGCTGGGGGGCGGAGCTGGGCACCCCGACCACGCTGGTGCTGCTGCGGCACGGTGAGACGGCGCTGACGCCGCTCAAGCGGTTCTCGGGCAGCACCGGCAGCGATCCGGAGCTCTCCGAGAAGGGGCGCTGGCAGGCCGAGCGGGCGGCGCAGGAGCTGGCTGCGCGGGGCACCGTGCAGGCGGTGGTCTGCTCGCCGATGCTGCGCACCCGCCAGACCGCGGAGGCGGCCGCGCTGCGGCTCGGGCTCGACCTGCGGGTGGAGAGCGGGCTGCGCGAGCTGGACTTCGGGGACTGGGAGGGGCTCACCTTCGGCGAGGTGCAGGAGCGGTACCCGGCGGACCTGGACGCCTGGCTGGCCTCCAGCAAGGCGAAGCCGACCGGGAGCACCGAGAGCTTCGCCTCGCTGGCGCAGCGGGTCGCGGTGGCCCGTGACAAGTTGCTGGCCCGGTACGCCGGGAAGACGGTCCTGGTGGTCTCGCACGTCAGCCCGATCAAGACGCTGGTCCGGCTCGCACTGGGGGCCCCGCCGGACTCGCTGTACCGGATGGAGCTGTCGGCTGCTTCGTTCTGCGCGGTGCAGTACTACTCGGACGGGAACGCGTCGGTGCGGTTGATGAACGACACCGGGCATCTGCGCTGAGGCGTTCTCGCGCGGGGCGCTGACGGATGGTGGATGGCGGCTGTGGACCAACGTCTGACGGCTGGCGCTTAGCGCCTACCACTCAACGACTAACAGCTGACAGAATCTGAAATCTGTCAGCTGTTAGTCGTTGAGTGGTAGACACCCCTCACCACTCGCCATCCACCGCCCGTCAGCTGACCCACCCTCAGTGGATCTCCGTCACCACCACGTCCAACTGCCAAGCCTTCCGCGCCGTCCCCTGCGCAGCGACCTCCACCAGGTACCCAAGCCCGCGCAGCACGTCCAGCAGCTCGCCCGGTGTCTCCGGCTCCGCCCCCGAGTTGAGCAGGTCGCGCACCAGCCGCCCCTTGGTGGCCTTGTTGAAGTGGCTCACCACCGAACGCTTGCCGTCCTTCTCCTGCAGCACCCGCACCGTGGCGGTCCGCTCCACCACGGCCCCCGCCGGCTTCCAGCTCGCCGCGTACGCCGAGCTGCGCAGGTCCAGGACCAGGCCGTCCGCCCCCGCCTCCGCCGGCAGCACGTCCGCCGTCGCCCGCCGCCAGTACGCCCCGAGCGCGCCCAGCGGGGGAAGCTTCACCCCGCCCGAGCAGCGGTACGCCGGAATCCGGTCGCCGAGCCGCACCGCACCCCAGAGCCCCGAGAAGACCAGGAGCGAACGCTCGGCCCGCGCGTACCCGGCCTCGTCCAGCTTGGCCAGCCCCAGCGCGTCGTACAGCACCCCGGTGTACAGCTCGCCGGCCGGCAGTGCGGGCGCGCTGCGCAGGCCGGCGTTGCGGGCCACCTCGCCGCGCAGGCCCTTGCTCAGTCCGAGCACTTCGGCCGCCGTCTCCTCGTCGCCGCGGCACAGCTCCACCAGCGCGTCCAGCACCCGCTCGCGGGCGGGTGTCAGCCCGGGCAGCGAGAGCGAGGCCAGTTCCACCGGTGCGCCCTCGGCCACGGCGGCCTTACCCTCGGACGGCGGCAGCAGCACCAGGAACGGCATTCGGGGCACTCCCTCACGATCTCGTTAAACAATCTGTAGTAATCTACCCGGCCCGGGATCCGCCTCTTTACCATGAACTGAGGCGACAGATGGGGGCGAGCCGGTGTTCCACCGCGAACGGGTCGAGATGGCCGCCGCACCTGAGGCGGTCTGGGCAGTGCTGGTCGACGTCCAGGGCTGGCGCAAGTGGACGGCGTCGGTCGAGCTGATCCGGCGCCGCGAGCAGGGCCGTCCGTTCGCCCTCGGCTCCGAGGCGTGGGTCAAGCAGCCGCGGCTGCCCGGGGCCCTGTGGCGGGTCACCGGGTACGAGGCGGGGCGCGCCTTCACCTGGGAGAGCCGCTCGCCGGGCGTGCGCACGGTGGCCGACCACCAGCTGCGTCCCACCGCGACGGGCACCGAGCTGATCCTGGAGCTGCGTCAGGAGGGATTCCTGGCACCGCTGGCCCGGCTGCTGCTCGGCCGGCTGATCCGGCGCTACCTCGCGATGGAGGCCGCCGGCCTGAAGGCCTACTGCGAGGGCCTGGCCAGAACCTAGGCCCGGACAGGCCTTGGGGCCGCGTGGGGCAACCGTCGCCCCTCCCACCCCCCGGGTACCCTGCGGTCATGCCTCGCCGACTGCTGCGCGTCCGAGCCGCCGATCCCACCCGGATCAACACCGAACTGGCCGAGCTGCGCGCCCGGTTGCAGATCCCCGAGGAGTTCCCGCCGGCCGTGCTCGCCGAGGCCGACGAAGCCGCCCGGGCACCCCGGCTGCCCGAGTACGACGCGACCGAGCTGCCCTTCTTCACTGTCGACCCGCCCGGATCGCTCGACCTCGACCAGGCGATCCACCTGGCCCGCCGCCCGGGCGGCGGCTACCGGGTGCACTACGCGATCGCCGACGTGGCCGCCTTCGTCCGCCCCGGGGGCGCGATCGACACCGAGGCCCGCCGCCGGGTGCAGACCCTCTACTTCCCCGACCAGCGGGTCCCGCTGCACCCCGCCGCACTCTCCGAGGGTGCCGCCAGCCTGCTGCCCGGCCAGGAGCGCCCCGCCCTGCTCTGGCAGATCGACCTGGACCCGGACGGCGCGGTGGTGCTGGCCGACGTGCGCCGGGCCAGGGTCCGCTCCCGCCGCCGGCTGGACTACGCCACCGTCCAGCAGGCGGTGGACGGCGGCCGCCCGGACGAGCAGCTGACCCTGCTCGCCGAGGTCGGCCTGGCCCGCGAGCTGCAGGAGCAGGCCCGTGGCGGAGTCAGCCTGCCGGTCCCGGAGCAGGAGATCGAGGCCACCGACCACGGCTACCGGCCCACCTACCGGGCGCCGCGTCCGGCCGACGGCTGGAACGCCCAACTCTCGCTGCTCACCGGCATGGTCGCGGCCGAACTGATGCTGGACGCGGGCACCGGCCTGCTACGTACCCTGCCCGCCGCCCCGCCCTCGGCGTACGAGAAGCTGCGCCGCTGCGCGCACGCGCTCTACGTCCCGTGGCCCGCCGCCCTGCCGTACCCGGCGCTGATCCGCTCGCTCGACCCGCACCTGCCGCACCACGCCGCCTTCCTGCACGAGTGCACCGGCCTGCTGCGCGGCGCCGGCTACCAGGCCTTCGACGCGGCCGCGGGCACCGTCCCGCCCGCCGACCCGGGCCATGCCGCACTCGCCGCGCCGTACGCGCACTGCACCGCGCCGCTGCGCCGGCTGGCCGACCGGTACGCGCAGGAGGTCTGCGTGGCGGTGGCCGGCGGCACGCCGGTCCCGGACTGGGTGCGCGAGGGCCTGACGACCGTCCCCGCCCTGATGGCGGGCGGCGACCGGCGCGCGCACCAGGTCGAGCGGGACTGCGTGGAACTGGTGGAGGCCGAACTGTTGCGCGGGCGGGAGGGCGAGGGGTTCGACGCGGTGGTGGTGGACCTGGACGACAAGCGGCCCGGGCGTGGCACCGTCCAACTCGCCGACCCCGCCGTCCGGGCCCGCTGCGAGGCCCCGACCGGCCACCGCCTCCCGCTCGGCGAGCGGATCCGGGTGGTGCTCACCCTCGCCGACCCCGCCGCCCGGTCGGTCCGCTTCGCACCGGCCTGACCAAGGGCCCCCATCGGACCCGATAGGATGGCCAGCACGGCGGAAGAGCCGACCGGGCGGTCGCGACGGATCCACCAGGATCCGCCGAGGAACGTCCGGGCTCCACAGAGCAGGGTGGTGGGTAACGCCCACCCGGGGTGACCCGCGGGACAGTGCCACAGAAAACAGACCGCCTACCTCGGTAGGTAAGGGTGAAACGGTGGTGTAAGAGACCACCAGCGACCGGGGTGACTCGGCCGGCTAGGTAAACCCCACCCGGAGCAAGGTCAAGATCGGGACCCTCGGGCCCCGTGCGCGGATGACCGAGGGCTGCTCGCCCGAGTCCGCGGGTAGACCGCACGAGGCTGTCGGCAACGGCAGCCCTAGATGGATGGCCGCCTCCCCGGGCCGCGCAAGCAACCTGGGAGACAGAACCCGGCGTACAGGCCGGCTCCATCCGCCGTACCAGGGGCTTTGCCCCCGGAAGGGCCTCTGACCTGCGTCGGAGGCCCTTTCCGATCTTTCGGGGGCTTGCCGCGTTACGCGGCAAAAAGTCCCCGGAACGTCCCCCTGACAGAGCGGAAAGTCCCCGAAAAGTCCCCCAGGATGATCTTGATCGAGAGGTCTTGACCTGGGCTCGGAGCGCGCGGTTGGGCGGGCAGGAAGCGGGTCGGGGTGTCAGGCATTGCTCGGCAAGTTCGCGGACCCGTGCGAAGGCGACGATCTCGGCCTTCGGCTCGAGGGCGCTGGTGGGTTCGTCGGCGATGACGAAGTGGGTGGGGCGTCCGCCCGGGGCACAGCGGGGTTCGGTGTCACGGGTGCTACATCGGGTGCCCGTTGTGCAGGACGAGCTGGCGGCTCTCCGCGCGGGCCTGGGTGAGCGAGGACAGTAGGGCGTAGCGCGTCGGCGGCAGGATCGGCTGCCATTCGGTGAGGCGGCGGAAGGCGTGGCTGTCGTGTTCGTCGGACAGCAGGATCGCTTCGGCCTGGGCGGCGGTGAGCCAGCCTCCGTCGAAGTGGTAGTCCGTCATGGCCGGCCGGTGCTCGGTCGGGTCGCGGAAGTCCGTCCCCAGGGGGCGCAGGATGCCGGTGAGGTCGAGGCCGGTCTCCTCCAGAGTCTCGCGTGCCGCAGCCCTCAGCGGGTTCTCGTCGTGGTCGAGGCGGCCCCCGGGGAACAGCCAGCGTGGGTCGGCGCCGAAGGCGTCCCGCTGCTCGTTCGGGGCTTCGTGGAGCAGCAGGATCCGGTTGCGCTGGTCCGTAAGGAACACGGCGCAGCCGTGGAGCGCCTGCGGCATTGTCTTCAGGTGTTCGGCGGGGGGAATCCACTGCGGCATCGTGAGCGGTCTCCTGTTCGTTGGCGCAGCCGGTTCAGCCCAGGCCCTCGGGTTTGTCGCCCCGATAGAGGACATGCACGTGGAGGTGCTTGGATTCCTGGTAGTCGCCGAGGTTCGTCACGACGCACGCGGCGCCGTGCTCGGCTCGGACCTGGGCGGCCACCGACCGGACGACCCGCATTACCTCCGTCAGCAGCTCCTCGCCGCCGTCGCCCAGCTCTTCGAGCGAGGGGACGTGCTGCTTCGGCACGACCACGATGTGCACCGGGTAGCTGGGCCGGGTGTGGTGGTAGGCCAGGACCAGGTCCGTCTCCTGGACGGTGTCCACCGGCGTGAGGCCCTTAAGCACCTGCTCGCAGTAGAAGTCGGACATGCTCAGGCTCCGATCAGTTCGATGTACGGCGGGTACAGCCGCTTGGACGTCTCGACCAGCGGCACCCGGGCGACGGACGGCTCGGCCAGCAGCTGGTACGAGATCATGGGGCGGTGCTCTCCTTCGGGTCGGTGTGCTCGCGCTGGTTGGGAATCCCGCGGTCGTTCTGCAGCTGCCATAGCTCGTGGAAGAGGCCGCTCGTGTCGGCGACGAGTTCGGTGAAGGTGCCCTGCTGGATGATGCGGCCGTGGTCGAGGACCACGATGCGGTCCGCCATGGCGACGTTGGCGAGGCGGTGGCTGACCAGTACCACGGCGCGGTTGCGGGCGAGAGCACGCAGGCCGGAGAAGATCCGGTGCTCGGCACGGGGATCGAGCGCGGAGGTCGGCTCGTCCAGGACAAGTAGGCCCGAACGCCGGTAGAAGGCCCGAGCGATGGCGATCCTCTGCCACTGGCCGCCGGAGAGTTCTTGTCCGCCCCACATCTCCCGTGCGAGGAGGGTGTCCAGGCCGGCGCGCAGATCGTCCAGGACATCGACGGCCCCGGAGGCGAGGGCGGCGGCGTGGACCGCCTCGTCACCACCGTGCGGTTGGCCGAGGGTGATGTTCTCGCGGGCGGTCAGGGGGAAGCGCGCGTAACTCTGAGGCACGACCGCTGTTTCCTTCCACAGGGCCGCCGAGTCCAGGTCGCAGGTGTCGACGCCGTCCCACGTCACCGCTCCCTCGGTGGGGAGGTAGAGCCCGGCGAGGATCTTGGACAGCGTGGTCTTGCCGCTGCCGTTCTCGCCGACCAGGGCGAGCACCTCACCGCGCCGGACTTCCAGGGTGACCTTCTGAAGGGACGGGGTGTCAGAGGAGGGGTAGGTGTAGGTGAGGTTCTCGGCCCGGACGGACAGCGGGCTGCCGGGGACCTGGTCGCCACGGTCGATCCGGTGGCCGCCGGCCTCGTCCAGGAACGTCGACCAGTCATCCAGGTAGAGCCCGGTGCGGTAGAGGTCGGCGCCATAACCCACGATGCCGCGCAGCCCCGAACTGGCGGCTCCGAGCGCGAAGAACGCGGTGCCCGCCGACGCCAGCGACATGTGGCCGGTGGCGAGCAGCAGGACCACGGCGCCCCACACCAGTGCGGTCGCCACGCCGGTCGCGATGGCTCCGAGCACGTACACCTTGGCGCTTCGCCAGGCGGCGTTGTTGGTGGCGGCGGTGACGCGGTCGCCGACCGCTCGGTACTTCTCCAGCAGGAACGGCGCCATGGTGCCCGAACGGATCTGGTCGGCGGGTTCCTTGTCGACAAGGTACCAGCGCAGCAGGCTCAGCACGCGCCGGTCCTGGTGGGTCTTCACCATCGTGACGTAGCCGATCCGAGCGGAACGGACCGAGGCGATGCCCTGCGGGAGGGCCGCGAGTACCAGGAGCGGCAGCAGCACGGGGTGAAGGACGGCCAGGACCCCGGCGGCAGCGATGAGGGAGGCGCCGGAGGCGATCAGGTTCTGGGTCTCACCGATGAGATCGCGGGAGACTTCCACCCCGCGGTCGGCCGCGCTGAACCGATCGTTGTAGCCGGGGCGGTCGTAGGCGGTCAGCTCGGCGGCAGTGGCCGCGTCGAGCATCATCAGCTCGGCCTCGCGCGCGATCTTCGGGGAGATCCGGGAGGAGAGGGCGGTGACGGTGATCCCGAGCAGGGACCGGAGGCCGGCCGCCCCGGCGATGACCGCGATGGAGGGGATCGCCTGGTGGAGGCGGTCGATGATGTGGCCCGAGGCGATCAGGGCCTTGATCGTTCCGGTGGTGGCCAGCAGCCCGAAGGCGCCCAGCAGTCCGGAGATGGCCTGGCAGATCAGCAGGGCGGTGATGGCGCCGCGGTCGACCCGCCAGGCGAGGCCAAGGGTGCGGCGCATCAGGCTGGGCAGCCGGCGGGCCATGTTCCGGGCGGTCATGGACTCGGCGATTTCGGGGACGTCGCCGCCGGGGTGCTGGAACTTCAGCTCCTCGCTCGGCGTGGTGTCAGTCGGGGTGTCGGGGGTGGTGGTGTCGGTCACGGTCACCGTCCAGTCCGGGGGCGTGAGGGGTGCTATCCGAGATAGCCGGGGGTGTGGAGCAGGACGGTGGCGCCGGTGTTGGGTGGGCCGGGGGAAACCGGTGCTGGCGACCGGTGAAGTCGTTCCGCCCCTTGCCGCACGGCGCTCGGGCGCGACGGCAAGGGGAAGGCACCGGTGCCGCCGTGCCGGTCATGTGCCGACGAGCTCCCGCTGGCCGGAGGCCGGGTCGAATCCATGGGTGGAGAACGCGGGCTCGCCGGCCAGATATGCCTCTACTGCGGCCTTGGAGGTCGGGAACATCGGGCTGGGCAGGACGGCGGCTGCGGGGTGCCAGCGCACGTCCAGGTGCTTGTGCGGCTCGACGTTGGTCAGCTCGCCCGTGAACTCACTGGTGGCGAAGACGAAGAGCACGAACCCGCCGAGCCCGTCCCAGCCTTCCTTGGCCTGGATCGTGTGGACCAGGCGCAGGTCGGACGGCCGGACGATGAGTCCGCTTTCCTCGCGCAGCTCCCGGGCGGCGGCGTCGGGGATCGCCTCGCCGGGGTCGACTTTCCCACCGGGGATCGTCCACGCGGGGCCCGGGGTCCAACTGCGCTGGGCGTAGTGGACGGTGGCGATCTGGTCGGTTTTCAGATCGTGGGCGATGACGCAGACTGACAGCCTGCTCGTCTCGTGCATCAGGTGCTCCTTGTCGTGGGTGGGGTGGCGGTCCTTGGGCGCGATGCGACGGCGGCCTCAGGCGTCGCGCGGGGGCAACTCCGAGAGGGCGGTCTCTCGCATGATGCGGTCGACGGTGTCGTGGAGGGTGCTGTCGCTGCCGATGACGGTCTCGATGCCGCCGGGCAGGACGTCGTGCTCGCGGTACCAGTCGCGCAGCTCGCGCTCGGTGACAGCTGCCTGGTATGCGGGATCGGCCTTCGAGGCGTGCCGGGTGAGCGTCTCGTCGATCGGGATGTCGAGGTAGTAGCAGCAGGAGACGCCGCGGTTGTCGTTCACCAGGTTCGCGAGCATGTCGCCGTAGTGGTCGGCGTACAGGATGCCCTCGATGACGACGTGGTAGCCGGCTTCCAGCGCGTAGCGGGCCACCGTGTCGATCAGGCCGATGTTCGCGCCGCCGGGCCGGTCGCGCTCGCGCAGCACGATCCGACGCAGATTGTCCTGCCCGACCAGGGCCAGTCCCCGGCCGAAGCGGTCCCGGATCCCCGCCGCCACTGACGACTTTCCGGACGCCGAGTTTCCTCGGAGGACAATGAGCCTGGTCTCCTCGCTTCCCACGGGCATCCGGGCAGCCGGAAGCCCCGGAGGGCTCGCGGTGCTCATGCCGGCCAGCCGACGACGGACAGCAGGTGCCCGGCGGTGATCTGCGAGAGCGCGTCGGCGGTGTAGCCGACGATCGGTTCCGGAAGCTCGTCCAGCGGCCACCACTGAAGAGCAGTGCACTTGTCCGGCTCGCGGTTGGTGATCTTCCCGGTGTATGAGCGCGGTGAGAAGAAGAGCTGGAGGCGCCCTGCACCGTCGTCGGCGTCGAGGTGGTGAAGGGTGTGCACCATGCCGAGGTCCTCCTCGCGGATGGTGATGCCGAGTTCCTCCTTGGCCTCGCGGGCCATGCCAGCCAGGACGGACTCTCCCGCTTCGAGGTGACCTGCGGGAACGTGCCAGCTGCCTTCGGCGAAGGGGGTGTTGGCGCGCCGCCCGAGCAGCACCCGGCCGTCCTCGACCAGGACCAGGTGCACTCCTACAACCAGCGTGTGGGCCATCGGACTCCTTCCTTTCGAACAGCGACGCGCAGGGCTGCGACGGCGGCCCGCACATGTCAGGCCATGACAAAGCCGCGATCAGACTGGTGATCGTTCGTCGTACGTGAGTACGTGAGTACGTCGGCAGATGCCCCACCATAGGCAGCCCAGCGAGGCTGCCTCGGCGTGTCGCGGCGAATACCACACGATCCGGTGAATACCACCAACTCGTCATGCTGATAAGGCGGTTGATCGAACGGGCAGTGTGCCACGAGCCACTGACAATCCGGCCGCGCCCAGGGTCACGGTGTGTGCTTCCGACCCTTGTCGGGCCGGTCGCGGCAGAGTTCAACACGATGGCGGTCACGCCGAAGGCGGCGCGGATGCTCCGGCGCGTCGGCAAGTGCGGAGGCCGCCGATTCGGCGGGAGCAGGTCGGGTTGCCTCGCTGCCTCCGTTCCGTTCGGCGAAGGGAGTGAGGGGTGGGTGAGGGTGGTCCGGGCGGAGGGCGGCGCCCCGGGCATCGGCGCAGGTCGTGCCCGGGGCCCGTCCGGTGGGTCAGGTCTGGGCGAAGCCGCGGGCCAGCTCGACATCGGTCACCCGTGCGTCGTGGAACCGCAGTTCGGCCTGGGCCAGGCTCGCGTAGTGGGCGACCACCTCCGCCCCGAGCAGGTCGCCGGCCAGGGTGCTCGCCTCGAACAGGCGCAGAGCCTCGCGCAGGGTGGTCGGCACCGCAGCATCGGCGTGGTCGCGGTAGCCGTCACCGGTGGTCGCCGCAGGAGGCTTGAGGCCGCCCTCGATTCCGCGCCGGGCCGCAGCCAGCACGGCGGCCAGCGCGAGGTAGGGGTTGGCGTCCGCCCCTGGCAGCCGGATCTCCAGGTGAAGCCCGCTGCCATGGCCCACTACCCGCACCGCGCAGGAGCGATTGTCCCAACCCCACGTGAACCAGGTGGGCGCGAAGGAGTGAGGACGGTAGCGCTTGTAGGAGTTGACGTTCGGCGCGTACAACGGCGCCAGGTCCGGCAGGCCCTCCAGCACCCCCGCCACCACCTGCCAGCCCAGGTCGGACAGCTCGCCGGGCCGCTCGCGGTCGGCGAGCACCGCCAGATCGCCCTGCCAGAGGGAGACGTGCAGGTGCAGGCCGGAGGCGACGCGGTCGGCGGGCGCGGCCATGAACGTCGGCAGCAGGCGCATGCGTTCACCGACCGCGCGGGCGGCGTGCTTGAGCAGCACGTGCTGCTCGCACGCGGCCACCGGCTCCCCGTATGGGAACGTCACCTCGACCTGGCCGGGCGCCCCTTCGGTCTTGACCGCCTCCACCGGGTGGCCGGCCCCGGCCATGGCGGCGGTGAGCTTGGCGGTGTAGCGCACCAGCTCGCGCGGGTGGTCGAGTGCGTAGTCGCGGTTGTCTGCCGTCACCGGGTGCAGGCCGCGGAAGCCGGTGGCGGCGGCCTGAGCGAGGGTGCCCTGGTAGAGGAGGACCTGACGGCACCCCTCGCACCTCCGACTGGGTCGAGACGAACCTCCTCACCCCTTATCGGGCGCTGAGGACTGATCGGCCGGGCAAGCCCGTACTCCAGTCGTATCCCGACTTTCGCGACCGCACCCTGGCCTGCACCGAACTGGAGCAGTTCACCAAGCTCAGCGGCTTCCAGCCTTCCCTGCGGGACTACCAGGTCGCCGACCTCGCAGGCATCCTGCCCCGCGACATCCGCACTGCCCTGTGCAGCGCCTTCGAAGACCTCATGGCCTACTTCTCCGGCGGGCCACTTGCAGCCGCCACCGCCTCCCAGGTCGCCGTGATCGGTCTCGAACTGGAGAACCTCTGGGACGAGCTGAAGCTCACCGACAGCTTGGAGACCACCGCCCCCGGCCTCTACGCGGCCGGCGACTGCACGGGGCTGGCCCAGGGCATCCTCCAAGCCGCAGTCGGCGGCCTGGTAGCGGCCGAGGCCATCACCAGCGAACCCGGACGCACCACCAAGAAGGCCGCATGAGCGCCGCCCAGGCCACCGCAGCGGCCAGCAACGCCGTCGTCGAGGTCTTCGGCGACAACTTGCTGTGCTCCTTCATCGGTGGCTCGTACGCTCGCGGCACCCACAAGCCGACCAGCGACATCGACCTGTTCATCATCACCGCCCACAGCGACCACGACCAGGAGCGCCACTTCGCCGAACGCCTCCGCGCTCTACACCTGCTCGCCGGTCTCGACTTCGACCACTGCGGGGAGATCCTCACCGTCGACACCTTGAACGATCTGCTGGCCTTCACCGAATCCTGCATCGCAGCCGCGCCAGCCATCCAGCGATCCGCCTGCTACCTCGCGGACTGCCCGCTGTCGGTGTTCCGCAAGGGCGACGTGGTGTTCAAGTTCCTCAGCGATCCCAAGACCGGGGTCCACGACCCGGGTTGCATGCTGCCCGCGCTCGAAGCTCGCGCCGCAGCCTACTTCTCCACTTGGCCAATGCCCCGGATCCAGGACCACAAAGGCCGACTGCGCCTGCCACCCGGTAGCCCGCAGCACCACCTCTCCAACCTGTGGCAGTCCCGGGCCGCCACCTCCGCATGGACCGATACCCCCGTCGGAATCGGCCTGGAGCGATGGTTCGGAACCGAGTTGCCCATCCGCGCCGGAGCCCTGCACGCGAGCCGCATCGCTGCCCAGCCACCAACTGACGGTGCCACCTGCCCGCTGCCCATCGCCGACGAAACCCTCGCGGCACCCCTGACCGCCCAGTGCCTGGCCTTCCTCCACACCGAACCGGAAGGAAACCGATGACCACCGTCTCCCTTGGCATGCCCACCAGCCGGCCGCCGATCTACCGCCAGACCCGCGAACGGTTCGTCTTCCTCTATCCCACCACCGCGTGCAGCCTGCGCTGCAAGACCTGCTACGTGGGTAACGACCGTCTCAACGCCGCCAACACCATGAGCGTCGAGACGGCGATCAAGGTCATGGACTACTTCCGGATCACCGGAGGCCACGACAAGCTCTACCTTCTGGGCGGCGAGCCCACCATGCACCCCGAACTGCCCACCATCGTCGCCGAAGGCCGCAAGCGCGGCTACCAGGTCACCATCAGCAGCAATGGCGACTTCGACGACGACCTCTTCGACAAGATCCCGCCGAGCACCCTCAACAGCTTCAACTTCTCCCTGGAGTCCGCCGACCCGCGCATCCACCGCAAGATCCGTGGCAACCCCACCAACTACGACAAGGTCGTCCGCCACATCGGACAGGCACGCGAACTCGGCTACCAGGTGCGCGTGATGTGCACCGTCTCGCAGACCAACCGCGAGGGAGCCCTCGACCTCATCCCCTTCCTCGCCGAACGCGGCGCCCACACCCTCAGTTTCCACAACCTCGGCAAGACCGGGAACGGCGGTCGCTTCCTTCAGCCGCTCAGCCCCACGGAGTGGATGGAATTCTGCGCTGAGATCGAGGCTTACACGCCCGAGCCGCGCCTGGCGGTCTACTACCCGCCGACCTTCGTCAAGGCAGACGACCAGGCGGCGTGGTTCGACCGCGGGTACCCGGGCTGCCCCGCCCGCACTCTCGACCGCCCGCACGTCTACCCGGACGGAACTGTCTTCGCCTGCCCCGTCTTCATGGACGACGGCCGGCATTACGCCACCTTCGACGGCGACCGGCTCGTCCTGAACCCCGACCCGAATAACGAGCTCAACGCCTACCTCACCGCAGACCCGGTGTGCACCGGCTGCCCGAATACCGACACCTGCGGCGGAGGCTGCCCCGCGTACTCCCAGATCCCCGCCTACGCGGATAAGGGGTTCTACTCCTGCGACCGCGACACCACCCCGCTGTGCATCCTGTGGACCGTCTCCGCCTGGGGCGCCCGCGAAGCCGACTCGCTGCACACCCTGCGCTGAAAAGGAGACGACCACCGTGACAACCGGGTCCACCACACCTCACGCCCTGGTGCACGCAGCCGAGCACGCCACCGCCGCCAAGGAACCGTTCCTGTTCCTCTACATCACCGAGAAGTGCCAATTACGCTGCAAGCACTGCTACATGGGAGACCGCCTCGACGCAGAGCGGCGCATGACCCCCGCCATGGTCGAGGACATCCTCTCCAGCCTCCGCGTCGCCTACCTGCGTTCCGCAGTTGAT
>NZ_PYBW01000068.1:57323-57463 GCF_003205575.1 Streptomyces tateyamensis | reverse complement strand
GCCGAGCCGCTGCCGGCCAGGCCGTAGGCGAGCGCGTTGAAGTCCGACCGCCACGGGATGGTGAGCTGCGCGCCCGGGTTCACCGAGACGTGGGTCATGGTGATCGGGGTGTGGGTCGTGCCGGGGCCCTGGTGGCCGTC
>NZ_PYBW01000068.1:0-57225 GCF_003205575.1 Streptomyces tateyamensis | reverse complement strand
GCCGCGGATGTCCTGGTACTTGGGCGCGATCATCTTGTCCGAGGCGGGCAGGTTGACCCACAGCTGCAGGCCGTGGAAGAGGCCGCCGGACATCACCAGCGACTCCGGCGGGGTCTCGATGTGCAGCAGCCCGGAGCCGGCCGTCATCCACTGGGTGTCGCCGTCGGTGATGGTGCCGCCGCCGCCGTGCGAGTCCTGGTGGATGAAGGTGCCGTCGATGATGTAGGTGACGGTCTCGAAGCCGCGGTGCGGGTGCCAGGGGGTGCCCTTGGGTTATGTCAGTTAGGGGACTAGTACCATCAGCTTTCATGTCCGCACCAGCAGTGATCACCGGCATGGACGTCCACGCGGCCGTCTACGCGCGCCAGTCCGACGCGCGGGAGAACGCGAGCGAGGCGTCCACCACGACCCAGCGTGAACTGGGTACGGCGGAGGCCAAGCGACGGGATGCCAAGTCGGTCACGTACTACGAAGACCTCGGCATCTCGGCATTCACCGGGGTCGAGCGCCCGGAGTTCGAGAAGCTGTTGCAGGACTGCCGGGCAGGCCGGATCAACCTGCTGATCGTCTACTACATCAGCCGTCTCTCGCGGCTCGATCCGCTCGACGCGATCCCGGTCGTCGTCGAGCTGCTGAACCTCGGCGTGACCATTGTCAGCGTCACCGAGGGAGAGTTCCGCAAGGGCAACCTCGTGGACCTGATCCACATGTTCATGCGCCTGGACCAGGCCCACAACGAGAGCAAGAACAAGAGCGTGGCCGTCCGGGGCGCCAAGGCCACGGCCCGCGAGCTGGGCGGGTACGTCGGTGGCAAAGCGCCGTACGGCTTCGAGCTGAAGGCCGAGACCAGGCTCACGGCGGACGGTCGGCCGATCGTCATCCAGACCCTCGTGCACACCGTGAACGAGCCAGAGGTCATCCGCGACATCTGGGCGACGATCAAGAAGCACAAGGACGCGCCGTACGACCCCAAGCGCCGCCGTCACCCCGGTTCGCTGGGCGGGATCGTCAACAGCATGAACAACGAGGTCATCGTCCCTACGCGCGGCGCGACCTACGGCAAGAAGACGAAGGACAGCGCATGGGACACGAAGACAGTCAAGCGCATTCTCAGGGACCCGCGGATCGCCGGATTCGCCGCCGTGCCCGTGTACAAGGTCCGGGAAGACGGCAAGACGACAAGCCAGATCGAGACCTATCGCATCCTCCGGGACCCCGAGACGATGCTCCCGCTCCAGATCTACGAGGCGATCATCCCGCCGGAGGACTGGCACGAGCTGCAGGAGTGGCTCGACGGGCGAGGGCGCGGAAAGGGCCTCTCGCGGGGTGAATCCCTGCTGTCCGCCATGGGAGTCCTGTTCTGCGAGTGCGGAGCCGTGAAGACCTCCCACGCGGACGCCAAACCGGTGAAGCGGTCGTACCGCTGCCGCCGGCGCAAGGTCCTGCCGGGTCAGCACACCGGAGACTGCACCATCAGCCAGGCGGCACTGGATGACCACGTGGGACGAAGCATCTTCGCCCTGCTGCGGGAGGTCGAGCATGACCACGAGGCTCTGGCGGTTCTCGCTGAAGCAACACGCAGGTTCGGCGTCGCCAATGAGTCGCCTGAACGGTCCCGTGAGCGCGCGACCTTGGTCGCGGAGCGCGCCGACGCCGTGAGGGCACTGGAAGAGCTGTACGACGACCGCAAGGCAGGCGGCTTCCGAGGGGACATCGGCCGGCGGAGGTTCATCGCGGAAGAGTCCGCGCTGCTGAATCTCCTGGAGGCCGCCGAGGCGCGGATCGCGGTCCTGGAGGAAGCTGCGACCCCAGTGATCCCCATCGCCGAGTGGCTGCCCGAGGACCCGGAGGTCGACCCGATCGGCCCGGGTTCGTGGTGGAACAGCGCACCGCTCGATGAGCGCCGAAAGTTCGTCAAGCTCTTCGTGGACCGGATCACCGTGTCCAAGTCCAAGGAGCGGGGCGGACGAGGGCCGGTGCATGAGCGGGTGAATATCGACTTCGCCAAGCGGCAGGAAACGGCGGAAGACGGCGGGCAGCGCGCGCTGTGACGGTTGCCAGTAGGTGAAGCAGGTCCCGGACAACGATGTCCGGGACCTGCGCGACAAGAGCGGGTCGATTCGCCCCACTGCTACCCAGGGAGCCGGTGTCAGGGCCAGGGCCCCAGCCGGACCCAATACGATCCCTCCGATCGGATTGATGGACCAGAGGGGGGAACCGCCGTGATCACACGGAAGCAGGCGCGGGGCTGGAGCGCACTGGGGGCCGCCGCTCTCCTCACGATGGGCGTGGCCGGCTGTACTTCCGGGAGCGGGTCCGGGACGGCTCCGGTGTCTTCCGCCTCCGGCGCCTCGGGCAGCGCCACGGCCAGTGCGACACCGTCGTTCACCGAGGCGCAGGCTCAGCAGGTTTTCGAGCGGTACGTCCGGGAGAGGCAGGCGGCCACCGAGAAGGGCGATACCGAGGCGCTCGCCCGGGTGGAGGACGGGCAGCTGCTCAAGGAGAACCGGGCCGAGGCGCAACTGCATCAGGCCAACGGGACCAAGAACGAGCCGATCCGGCCTGTCCGCCCGGTGTACCTGATCCCGCGGACCGGCTCCGGAGAGCCGCAGAGCTTCGCCGTCCTGAGCAAGACGGAGGGACGGGAAACGGACCGCAGTTCCACCCTGACCTTCTTCACGCGCGACCGGGCAGGCGGGGAGTGGAAGGCGGTCGTGGCCACTTGGGTGGTGACCGAGGCGCCGTCGACGACGGCTCCGACCGACGCCCCCTCTTCGACACCGGCGCCGGGCCAACGCTCCGTGCGGCCGACGGTAATGCCGGCCCTGGCCCGCGGAGCGTCGGGAGGTGTGGAGCTGTCGCCGACTGCGGAGACGGACGCCGGTGTGTGCGGGCGCTATGCCCAGTACCTGAGCTTCACCGTGCCGGCCGGGAAGCCGGAGAGCGCCGACTTCGAACGAGGCGACTTCACTAGCGGCCTGGTGGACTACTTCAACGGATGGGACCAGAAGGTGCTCGAGCGCAGCCTCTCGTTCCGTTCGCTGACAAACGCGCTGCCGACGTTTCGGCTGAAGGACGGCGGCTCCCTCGTCACCTGCACGCTGGAGGGCACCTACCTGGACCGGGGCCGGACGCCGGCCAACTGGATCGAGCCCGACGGCGACACCGACGCGCTGCTGGGACGGGGCCGCAAGTGGTCCAGCATCGAGGAGGTGTGGTCCGTGCCAGCCGTCGTGGAAGTGCCGCAAGGGGGCGGTCCCGCAACGGTGCTCTCCTCGGAGGCGTACGGAGCGACGAAGCTGTCGGTGACGGGTGTGGAGTGGAAGTAGTGGGACCGATCGAGGGGGCGCGGCCTCAGCGTCTGGGTGCCCTCGCCAGCCCGCCGAGGTAGCAGTCCAGGAGGCCCACCTCGGGGTCCATGCCCTCGTCGCAGGCGAGGTCGTCCGACCGCTCCCGGCCATGGCCCCCACGGGTTACCACCAGGCGGAAGGAGGCGCCGTCCGGCACCTGGGCGTTCTGCGGGCGGTGACGCCAGGGTGCCGGACGGCGCTCGACGTGGGGTGCGAATTGGCAGACAGGCGAGCCAGCCCCGGTCGGAGCTTGTCAGTCCAGCCTTAGCTCCACGGTCCGATGACCTTCAACGTCGGTTTCCGGAAGGAGACTTCGACGCCACCGGCTACCGTGACCGTGACGAGTTCGAGCGCGAGTTCGCAGAGCGCTTCGCCCACGATGCCGGCGAGCTGGGCACGGATCTCGGAGGTTTCGTCGGCGAGTATCCGGGAGGGCGAACTGAACTCGAACCGTCCGAGGCCGTAGTGCCCCGCCAGGCGGAAGGTCACGGTGGTCTCGGGCTGGGGGGCCTTGAGCATCTTGGCCAGCGCGGCCCGCTCCTCGGAGGAGCTTGGGCAACCGCATGGAGCCCCCCGCACCTCGGTCGGCGACAGGAACAGGGCACCGTCGCAGTGGTGGACGAGCCCCTTCGGTCCCCACAACCGCATCTCGGTCGCGACGGAGTCCGCGCCGTCGAGGACAATGCGAACCGCAGGCGAACCGGTCACTACCCCCTGGGCCCAGTCGTCGGCCTGTGTGCCGCCGAGGAGTTGAAAGACTGCTGCAGCGGTCTCCGGGGTGGTGCTGGAGACCCGCCAGTTGGGCAGCGACTCAGGGCGGTTGTCGGTCCGGCGGCCGGTGTGGAAGCGGCCCACGACTGCGTCGTTGGGCGCGCAGACGTCCAGAGCTACCGAGGGGTCAACCCGCTTGCGGGTGCCCTTGTCACCGGAGGACTTCCGCTCATGGAGCGTTGCGAGCGATCCGTCGATCACATGGCTGGAGCGAAGGAGGCTGGTAGTGGTCGGTACAGACCGAGTGACTACCGCTGGGGCCTGAAGGGCCTTCAGGTGGATGACTGCAGAGCGGGCGTCCGGCTGGGCAGTGCTGAGGGACAGCTGGGGCATACGGCTCCTCTTGCGGTGGCCGGCGGGCTGCAACCCGGGCTACCGCATGGCGACGTCGTGGATGGGCGGTTGGCGAGAGGGTGGCTCCCGATTGGGAGCGAGAAGACGGCGATCGGACGTCAGCATCGAGATCGCGGGAGCCGGACTGGCCGCGATCTGTCGCGGCGGCACGGCGGAGAAGCTGCGTCGGCGTCCAGCGCAGGTGGCCTGCGGGGTGCGGACGGGCAGCTGGGGACAGACCCGTCAGATGGGTCTGGGGGAGGCGCTGGGGGCGGTCGCGGCGGAGCCCGATACGAACCGCGCGGCGGCGGCTTGGCAGGAGCCGCGGGCTGCGACTGCGTGTTGCTGGGGCGGCATGCGGGTCCCTCCCCGGTGGCTGGCGGGCTGCAACCCTGCACCGTGGTCGATCGTCGTGGATGGGCATTGCGCGGTTGGTGGCCGCGTGGGGTGTGACGTTAGCTCTGGATCCCGGCCGCGCCAAACGGCTGGTCGGGCTTGTGAGCACGGTAGGAGCGGTCCCGGCCGTTTTCCAAAAAAGATCTTGAGCGGCCTCGTAACGGCCGACAGTGTCCCGGGCGACGGGCCCGGCCAGGTCACTCGTCCGTGTGAACCGGCTCGGCTGGCATCTTGCCGCCCTTGAGGAACTCCTGGACCAGCGGCGTCGGAGCGTATCTGCGGTACTCGAAGGAGAGGCCGATCGCGATCTTCCCGCGCAGCCGCTTGCGGTTGTGAGGGAAGTCCTGGCAGTACTTCTCGGCGGCGGCCAGGGCTTTGGTCGTGAACTCGGCACCCTGCGCGGCCAGGCGGTAGCCCTGGACCACGTGTTCGGCGAGTTCCTGCATGATCTTCTCTTCGGGAGAGGTCGACGGGCCGAGGAAGTCTTCCAAGGACAGGTCGAAGACCTTGGCGAAGCCGATCGCCTCGTTGAGGTTGATCCGCCGCCGCGGTTCGCCGCTCTCGATGCGCCAGACCGAGGACTGGTTGATCGGGTAGCCGGCCTCGGTCATTCGCTTGGCCAGCTCGCCGGTGCTCCAGCCGCGGCGCTCGCGCTCCAGCCGGACCCGTTCGGCGGCGTTCTCCTCGCTCAAGCCGGCGACGGTGGCCTCGCCAGTCGCACTGCCTCCCGGCTCCTCCTTCACCGGCTCGTCGGAGGAGCCCTCCGCTGCCTTGTCCTGCTCAGGCACTCGATTCACCTCGCATCCATTTCCGAGGCGACTTGCATAACGGCCGCCGGGGTGCCATGATGATGCACGGTGAAAGGATTGTCAAGCCGAACCGCATTGCGGGAGGCTGCCTGCCGCTCGCCCCGAAAAGGCCGAAGGCCCCCGGTGCTACCAACACCGAGGGCCTGAAAGGTCCAAAACCGCCCATCCACGACGATCGACCACGGTGCAGGGTTGCAGCCCATACGCACCGGGGAAGGACCAACGTGCTCCAGCGTACGGCGTCGCGCCCTTACGGCGCACCTGCCTCACGCCCGTTTGCCCCGAAGGCGGGGTGGTAGGCCATGGCGCGCATCCGCACCATCAAGCCCGAGTACCCCGTCTCGGAAGACCTCGCCTCGGTGTCGCTGACCGCCGAGCGCACGTTCGTCTGCCTGCTCACCCAGGCCGACGACGAGGGACGCCACCGCGACAACGCGGCGGTCCTCAACGGCGCCCTGTGGTCGCTGCGGCCCGAGCACACGGCACTCGACACCGAGGATGAGCTGCGTCAGCTCGCCGAGACCGGCCTTATCTGCCGGTACACCGGCTGCGACGGGCGCCAGTACCTCCATGTCACCAAGTGGCACGAGCACCAGAAGATCTCCCACCCGACCCCTTCGCGCCTGCCCGCCTGCCCCGTCCACGAGCCCGCGGGCTGGTGCGGCAAGTGCAAGGCGAAGGGCAAGGGCTGTGCGCGGCCGGCTCCGGAGAACTTCCGGAGCCTTCCGGAACCGCTCGCGGCCCTCGCGGAGACGGTCCCCGCCCAGCGGCCCTTCTCCGCCGACCCCGATCCCACCCCCGTAGCAGCCCTGCCGGTGCCCAATGCGGCAGCTCCGAGTGAAAGTGCAGGTCAGACGGCTTCTCCGGAGTCTCTCCGGAGGGCTCCGGAGAACGTCGTGCCTGGACCATGGACCTTGGACCATGGATCTACCCCTAAAGGGGGCGGCTTCGCCGCGCCCACCCCGGCACCCTCGTCGGCAGCACCTGACCGGGACGGCCCGGTCCTGGTCGCCGCGCCCACCGGCAAGCCCTCGGTGAACGCGGGCGACCTGGTGGCCGAGTACGTCGCCGGCTGCCCGAAGCCGGTCCCGGCCAACGTGCGGGGGCACCTCGGCAAGGTCATCAAGGACCTGCTCGACGGCGGCACCAGCGACGACGACATCCGCGCCGGGCTGCAGCTGTATGCGGCGAAGCCGATGAGCCCGAGCGTGCTGCCGAGCATGGTCCACGAGGCGATCAACGCCCAGCCCGCCGCGTCCTCCCGCGCCGGGCACGGAGCCGCCCGTGCACCGTACCGGCCCTTCGCCAACCCCACCGACGCCCGCGACTACTACGAGGGGGACCTGTGACCAGCCTGCCCAACCCCCGCCGCACGGACGAGCGTCGCGACCCGCAGACGGCCTCCGGCGCCGTCCTGCGCCTGGAGCGGATGCTGGCCGCCAAGGGCATCGACCCCGACCGGCCGCTGCCCGACACCGACCAGCCCTCCACGGCGCTGGAGCTCGCCGACCGCCGCATCCCGCCGCGCTACCGCCTCGCCGAAGCCGACCACCCGGAGGTCACCACCTGGGTCCAGCAGGTCACCCTGGCCTGCCGACCCGGCCCCGGCGGCACCCCGGGCATCGCCCAAGGGCCCTCGCTCCTGATCGCCGGACCCACCGGCTCGGGCAAGACCCACCAGGCGTACGGGGCGATCCGCAGCCTGCTGAAGGCCGGTGTGCGTCTGCGCTGGAACAAGCTCACCGCCACCGAGCTGTACGCCTCCCAGCGACCCCGCCAGGGCACCGACACCGAGCGGGAGATGCGCGAGCTGATGACCTGCTCGCTGCTGGTCCTCGACGACCTCGGCGCCGCCAAGGCGTCCGAGTGGACCGAGGAGCTCACCCTGCGGCTGGTCGACCACCGCTACGAGCACCTGCTCCCGACGATCTTCACCACCAACCTGGCGCCCGGCGACATCAAGAACGCCCTCGGCGACCGCACCGCCTCCCGCCTGGCGGAGATGTGCGAACGCGCCATCCTCACCGGCACCGACCGCCGCAGGCTACGCGCCGCCTGACCGGCGCCGGTGCGCCCTGGCCGGTGCGCCGACCTCCCCGAACTTCACCCCACCACCGCCTCGCCGCTTCGCCATACCCGCATGCGGCGAGGCCACCCCTGGAGCACCACCCTTGACCATCATCGCGATACCCCCTGCCCACACTCCGACCGTCCGGGTCACCCTCTGGGACCGCCTCGCCGTCACCCTGCTCGGCGTCCTCGGATTCGTCCTGTCCTACGACGCCCTGCGGCAGATGGCCGCCGCGACCCACGTCCGCGGCCCGCTCACCTACCTGTTCCCGATCATCATCGACGGCTTCATCGCCTACGGCGTGCGAGCCCTGCTCGTCCTGCGCGAGGCCCGCTGGCCCGCCCGCGCCTACGCCTGGACGCTCTTCGCCGGAGCGACCGCCACCAGCGTCTGGGCCAACGCCCTGCACGCCGTCCGCCTCAACCAACTGCCTACCACCGGCAGCGGGCTGAAGCTCACCGACACCGTCGTCGGCGCCCTGTCCACCCTTGCCCCGCTCGCCCTCGGCGGTGCCGTCCACCTCTACATCCTGATCGCCCGCCACGGCCACGACACCGCGACCGCTCCCCCTGAGCAGAACGCCCTTCCGCGCACCGGGACTTCTGCTGACCCGGTGACCGCCGCCCCTGAACCGGAGCTCCGGCCGGAACGAGCGCAGGACCGCAGCGACGAGAACGCGCTCCTGGCGCTCATGTCTGCCGCCGGACTTCTGCCCACCGAGTGGCGCGACGCGCTGCCCGACCCCGAACCGGCAGAAGCCGACGGCCAACCGGTCGATGACCCTGCCCGCCAGGCCGAAGCCGCCGAGGCGGAGAACAAGCCGATCGGGCGTCCGCCGGGCGCGCCGATGGAGCGACTGCTGGAGGTCGGCCGCGCGGCGGTCGCCGCCGAGGGCCGTCTCACCCGCGCGATCGTCGAACAGGCCGTGCGCGACGCCGGCCTTCCGCTCGGCAGTACCCGCCTCACCGAGCTGATGCGAAAGCTCCGCGAGGAGCAAGCCGACGAACAGAACTCTCCTCACCCCGAGGCCGACTGACCGGCCCTGGTGTCCAGCTGACCGGCCCGGTCGGTCAGCCGGACACCGACTTCTGCCGACCCACAGCCGCACTCGGCAGAAGGCCACCGCCGCCCGGTCACTGCACCCGGCCGGACTCGACTCGAACCGCGGACACCAGTCCCCTGCGGCGTTCGGTCCCGGGAAGGCCGCGCCTGACACATCCCCCATACCTGCGAATTCCGGCACAGCCAAACCGACAACCTCCCGGACACTGTCCACCCGCACATCCACCAGCCCGAATCGCCAGCCGCCATCGAGGAACGACACGCGTGAACCCCGTCCGACGAACCCTGCACAGCCTGCTCGGGAAGCCTGTAAGCTCCCAAGACCGCAACGGAGTTGACCACTCCCACGACAACAGCGGAGCAAGCGAGTGCGTCCGGCCCCCTGATCGGGGCCCGGACGCGGACGCCCCCGCCCAGGAGGGCACGGGCGAGGCGGTGTTGCCGAGCGCGAGGGCGCGCGCGGCAACACCGCAGGAGCACCGCGAGGGCGCGGCACTCCAGGAGAAGCCGACCCACCTCGTCGCCGCGTCCGCCGCCGCCGACGAGCTGCCGCCCGCCGCACCGCCCGCCCACACCGATCGTGCCGACGCGCGCAGTAAGCCCAAGCGTCGCCGCCGTGACGACGAGAACCCGAAGCACACGAAGGTCTCCCTTCGTGTCACCCCCGAAGAGAAGGCAGATATCGAGAGCCGGGCGAAGGCCGCGAAACTGTCCGTGGCGCACTACCTCGCGCGCAAGGTTTTCTCCGAGGATGGTTTCGGCCTCGGCGGACGGGACGCGAGCCTGGATGCGGCGGTCGACGAACTCAGGGCGACCCGCCGCCAGCACGCCGGCGCGATGAGCAACCTCAACCAGCTCGGCCGCGACTACAACTCCGGCATCGACCTTCAGCCTGCTGCGGTCCAGGACGCCGCGACCGCCGTCCACCGTGCCTTCGAGGCGGGACTGCGGCTCCTCGACCGAGTCGACTCCGCCGCGTCGGGGCTGGCGAAGGCGAAGCGCGGTTGATCAGCAAGGCCGTCCGCGGCAAGGACACCCTCGGCGCGCTCCGCTACTTGTTCGGTCCCGGCAAGGCGAACGAGCACACCGACCCTCACCTTGTCGCTTCCTGGGACGGCTTCGTCCCCGATCCTGGCCGACACCCGTCCGCCACCCTCGAACAGCTCAGGGACGCCCTCGACCTCCACGTCGTCCAGTACGGAAGGAAGATCGACAAGCACGTCTACCACCGCATGATCCGCGCCGACCCGGACGACCGCATCCTCGGCGACGAGGACTGGGCCGCCATCGCCCGCCGTGTCATTGCCGCCGCCGGCATTGCCCCGGACGGCGACGAGGACGCCTGCCGGTGGGTTGCCGTGCGCCACGCCGACAACCACATCCACATCCTCGCCACCGTCGTGCGGGCCGACCTCACCCAGGCCCGCCTGCGCGGCGACCAGTACCGCGTCGAAGCCGAACTCACCAAGATCGAACGCGAGTACAAGCTCAAGGACCTCTCCGACACCCGCACCCGCGAGTACCGGGACGCGATCCCCAAGCGCGCCAAGGGCTCCGAACTGCGCAAGGCCCAGCGCCTCGGCCGGGAAGGCACCGACCGCGACCGCCTGCGCACCGCCGTACGCCAGGCCCTGGCCGGGGCCGCGGACGAGGAGGAGTTCACCGCCCGGCTCGCTGCCAAGGGCGTGCTCCTCGCCGTGCGCCGCGCGCCCTCCGGCGACGTGACCGGCTACAAGTTCGCCCTCCCCACCGGCGACGAGAGCGGACCGATCTGGTTCTCCGGCAGCAAGCTCGCCTCCGACCTCACCCAGCCGAAGATCCAGGCACGCTTCGCCCTCGGCGTCGACGAACCCGCCTTCCCCACGCCCGACCCCCGCACCTGGCCCGCGGACGGCCGCCACCGGGCCAGCACCACCATCGAACGCACCTACCCGGCCTTCGACGACGACCAGGACACCGCCCGCGCGGAGGCGGTGATCCGAGGCGGCCTCGAAGTCCTCGACACGCTCGCCGCCACCAGCCCGACCCTCAGCAGGAAGGAACTCCACCAGGCCGCACGGGCCCTGGAGTACACCCGCACCGCCCATATCCGCGCCGCCGGCGCCGACCTGCGCGCGATGCGCTCCGCCGCCCGCGAACTCCTCCACGCCGGGCCCGCCACCGGCCGGGGCGAGGACGGCACGGCCGCCGCCACGGCCCTGACCAGCCTCGTCCTGCTCGCCATCGTGATCGCCAAGTGGCACGCCGCCCAAGGCCACCGCCACCAGGCCGATGCCGCCCGCACGGCGGCCGACCACCTGCGCGCCGCCTACACCCGGCACGCGGCCAAGCCGATCGCCCACCTCACCCTCGAAGGCCGACTCCTCCCCAAGCCCGACCACGACCGGCAGGCCGACGCCGTCCGCCGCACCCTGCCCGCCGACCAGGCCACCCGCCTCCTCGCCGAGGAGAACTGGGCAGCCCTCGCCGCCACCCTCGCCCAGGCCGAGGCCGCCGGCCACAACCCGACCACCCTGCTCACCAACGCCGCCGGGCGCCGCGAACTCGCCACCGCCGACTCACCCGCCGCCGTCCTCACCTGGCGCATCCGCCGCGACGCCAACCTCCCCGCCCCCGCGTCGGCCGCCACCCCCGACGAACTGCGCACCAGGGCAGCCCGCGCCCGCACGACCAGCCGCACCACCGGCACACCGGCTACCCCGGTCATCACACCGCCGACGCCGGTCGCCCCCGACCAGGTGCGCCGAACGCGCTGACCACCCAGGTGGGCGGGTACGGAGCCTCCGCACCCGCCCACCACCCCCCCAATCCCGCCCAGCACGGACGTCACCCGCCAGCCGCTGGCGAAGGCAGGACCAGCCAACGAAGCGGACCGCCGCGAGGAATCCGGCGTGGCCGGAGCGCCACAACTACCCTGCAGCAAGGTGACGGTGTCGATTCGATGTCCTTCGCGCTGGGAGGGATCCATTCCGGCAGCGTACGTCGTATGGTCCCTTGCTGCCCCGCTGCCAACCCGAAGGGACCGTATGACCGACTACGACCACGACTTCTACAACCCCGCCCCCGAACCCGCGCGTGCCGTCATCCGCGCCGTCCCATACCCCGCCGAGCTCAACCCGCGCGGCATCACCATCACCTGCACCGGCTGCGGCGCCCGCCGCGACTGGCTCCTCCTCGCCGTCCACGACCAGATCTTCGTCCGCTGCCGCTGCGCCCACGAATGGCGCGAGCCCGACCTCACCCGCGCCGACTTCGACGAGCACTACACCGAACCCGAGCACGAGTGGGACGACTTCGACACCGCCATGAGAGCCCTCGCCTTCGACGGTCTCCTCGCCGGAACGACCTGGAACCTGGACTGAGGTTCACGCCGCACCCGCCACTGTTCACCTCCGACGGTTGTCGGGCCCAGACGAGCGAGGACAGCGCGGCAGACGGGCGGCGCTTCGACTACCGGCGGAGGTCGACCTGGATGACGGCGTGGCGGCCGTTGGTACGCCACGCCGTCCCGGCGCTGTCGAGCTGAGCGACGACGGCAGCATCCACGCCGACGATCACGTCCGACTTCAGCGTCCGCAGGGCCGTGACGGCTGAGGGGAAGTGGCTGGCCACCTCGGCGAACCCAGTGGTGGGCGGCCACAGCTGATCGCCCACCAGCCGCCGGTAGTTGAGGTCGCCCTTGAGGATCGTCATCGCTGCGCCGACGAACTCGGACCGGAGGTCGGCGGGCATGTCGTGGAACGGCAGCGGCGCGCAGAAGAACGGGTGCGTGCGGATCACGAGCGCGCCGCTGTTCATCGCTCGCCACAGCCGTTCGCCGATCGTCGCGGCAGCCGCAGTGGTGGCGGTGCGCAGGCGCTCGACGGTGGCGAGGACATCGGCCATCGTCGCGTCCGACACGTAGTACGGCTGCGGCTTCACGTACACGACGACCTGCGCCGCCAGGCCGGAAGCCAGGAGGTGGTCGACCAGCACCAGGTCCGGCAGGAGCTCCCGGCCGGCGTTGTCCGCGATGATGCAGACACGCCCGCATTCGGCCCGCTCCAGCTCGGCCCAGAGCGACTCGCTGTCGTCGGCCACCAGGTCGGACGCGATCGACCCTCCGGCCTCCGCCGTGATCTGGAAGCTCAGGTCGGCGCGGTTGCCCCAGAGCGCCGAGGAGAGAAGCGCGGCGGCCCGCTTGTCGGTGAAGTCCGAGGGCAGGTCGCCGAGGGCCGCCAGCTCGGCGTCGACGGCCGGGCCGGCGAGTTCGGCGTCCTTGAACGGTGCGAATGGGTCGATGCCCTGCCAAACCCCGGGCCGGAAGTAGCCGGTGGCTTCGAGCAGCCTGCGGTAGAAGTAGCTCTCGGCCCACAGGAACGGCACATCGCCCCACGGCCGTCCGAACAGGCTCTCACCCCACTGCAGCCACTGCTGGTGATCGTGGGCGCTGATGCTGAGCGGCTGCAGCACGCCGTCGATGCTCTCGGCGAGGAGCTCCTCGATCGCGGCTCGCTCGCCTGGCCCGTACGGCAGTGCGTCGAGCACCTGCTGGACGAGCTTCGGGTGCCGCTCGTGGAAGACGTCCCGGGCGAACGAGCCGGGGGTGCCGCTCAGGATCACGGGTGCGCTGGGCATGCTCAGATTCGTCCTTCTCCTCGGCTGTCGGCGGGTTCCGCCACATGATCCACGGTCTGCCCGTGATGGAGCTGCAGCGACGCCGGGCCGGCCGCGCTCCCGACGAGCACGCGACCCGTACCGGGGTCGGCGGCGGCGCAGTTCAGCGTCGCGTCGACACGTACCTCGGCGAGCTGGTGCTGGCGGCCGAGCGACCAGGCCCGCACAGTTCCGTCAGCGGCGGCCGACAGCAGCCGGTCGGGATCGTCGCCGAAGGCCATCATGAGGACCCGGCCGACGTGTCCGGACAGGTGTGCGGTGAACTGGCCGGTCCGGACGTCGCGGACGTGGATCTCCCCGGTGCCGGAGCCCACCGCGAGGTGGGCGCCCGTGGCATCGACAGCGATCGACCGCGCCCACCCTCCGGGGTTCACGAACCGGCTGAGGTGGCGGCCCGTGCGCGAGTCCCAGAGGTGTACGGAGCCGTCGCCGCCGCTGGCCGCGAGCAGGTGCCCCTCGGCATCGAACGCCAGCGACCGCACGCGGCCGGCATGGGCCTGCTGCTCCCACACAAGCGCTCCGGAGGGGAGGTCCCAGCACCGGATGTGCCCGTCACCGGTGCTGGCGGCGAGCCGGGTGCCGGACCGGGCCACCGCGACGCTCCAGCTCCGGGTGACGTCGCCGTTGAGCCGCAGTGCCCAGCTCTCGTCGTCGAGGGACCAGACGTGGACGGAGCCGTCCCCGCAGGCCGCCGCGACGTACCTGCCACCGGTGGCCACCGACCACACCCGGCCCGCGCTGCCCAGCAGTTCTCGGTGCAACGCGGCGGTGGGCAGGTCCAGGAGTTCGACGTGGCCGTCACCGTGGCCGACGGCGCCGAGGCCACCGTCGGACGTGATGTGGGTGGACCAGACCGTGTTCGAGCCTTCGGCCACGGTGTGGAGCCCGTCGGGTTCCGACTTCGTCCACAGCCGCAGGGCGCCGTCCTCGCAGCCGGCGACGACCGTTCCGTCGGCCGCGCAGGCCAGTGCCCGGACCCAGTCGACGCCCGGCGGCATCCGCACCTCGCCGACCGGGCCGCCGGCGTCGAATGCCCGGATGACGGCGTCCTCGGTGGCGGCGAGGAGGAGGTCCGACTGGCCGTCGAGGACCACCGAGCGGACACGCGCGGGAAGGCCGTCCACCCGCCGGACCTGGTTGAGCCTGCCGCCGCTGGTGTCCCAGAGGACCACGGAGCGGTCACCCGAGCCCGAGGCGAGGAGCCCGCCGGTGCGGGAGAAGGCCACCGACCGGACCCAGTCCCGGTGACCCGCCTTCTCGTCGAGGAGCGCGCCGGTCGCCAGGTCGTAGAGGCGAACGAACTCGTCCTCACCCGCTGCGGCCACGACCCGCGCAGCGGCGTCGACGGAGACCGTCCACAGCGGCGTTCCGCAGGTCGCCATCGAGTGACTGAGGCTCAGTTCCTCGACGTTCCAGACCCGCACGTTCCCGTCTTCGGCCGCCGACAGGAGGTACCGGCCGTCCGGGGTGAAGCTGAGGCAGCGGACCCGGCGATCGTGACCGGCGAGGACTCCGAGAGCTCTTCCAGTGCGGGGGCTCCAGAGGCGGATCAGGCCGTCCTCGCCCGCCGAGGCCAGCAGCGCGCCGTCATGCGTCAGGGCGGTGGCGAACACCCAGCCGGTGTGGGCGTGGAAGGCGTGGACCAGGGTGCGCGAGGCGAGGTCCCAAACCCGGACAGCGCCGTCCTCGCCGCCGGAGACGATGAGGCCCGCAGCGGTCGCGACCGAGACGACAGCGCCCACGTGGCCGTGCCCCACTGCGGCGGCCCGGGCCCAGGATGCCTGGAAGCCGCCTGCATCGGCGGTCTCCGTGGTGCTGCCGGACGGCAGGTCGCCCGCCCGCACGAGGGCGAGGGTCAGCGTCGATGCCATGTCCTGCGGCGTCCGGAGCCCGTGCAGCAGGTATCCGGCTCCGGTCAGCGTGCCCGCCCGGTGCCAGTCCCGGTGCCGGGGATGGGAGTCGGCCCGGAAGGGTTCGACGGCCCCGAGGACAATGGCGTCGGCCGCCAGGGACTGGCTGCCGATCGTGGCCGCCTTGCGCGCGACGTACGAGGTGGACGACAGCAGGTCCACCAGCTCGTCATCGAGTCCGGCCTCGTGCAGGTGGTACGGCAGTTGCTGCCACATGTAAGGGTGGGCCGCCGGCAGCTGCGACCAGTCCGCCGCACCGGCATCGCGGTAGGAATCGATCAACGAGGCGTGCAGGGCTTCCCACTGACTGCCCACCATGTGCTTCAGGTAGGAGCGGAACACGTCGTGCAGGACCACCGCGTCCCGGTCGGCCAGATACGCGCTGATCAGCGAGCGGTCGGCCAGGATCCGGCAGAACTGGCGGACGGCGCTGGCCGACCAGCCGTGGGTCGTACCCCACCAGTGGGTGAGCACGCTCAAGGGCACCGGCAGCGTGGCGGGGAAGACCGCCAGCGAGAGGTAGCGCTCGCGCAGCGACGAACCCCCGGTGATCCTCACGCCCTCGTCGAGACTACGCAGACTGGCGGTGATGGCGTGGCCGATCGCGTTGGAACGCTGGTCCGCGTCCCAGACGTCGAACGCCTGCGGTCCGTGGGCGTGCAGTGCCTGCCTGGCCTCGGAGACGGCCCGTTCGGCCGAGGCTCCGGCGTCCAGGTCGGAGGAGACGTTGGAGCCGACCACGGTGGCCAGTAGCGGCCACCCACCGCACAGGGCCGCCAGCCGGTCGGCGGCCGGCCGGGTCAAGCGGGAGACGGATCGGGTCAGCAGCTCGCTGATCTCCGGAGCCGACATCGGGCCGAGCCGCAGAACCTGCGCCGTCGACGGGCAGGTGCGGATGTTCCTCGTGGTCACGAGGCGGGTGCAGGACGGAGCGCCAAAGAGAAACGGGGCCAGATCCGCCGCTGACCAGACGTTGTCGATGACGAGCAGCACCCGCCTGTCCTGCAGCACGCGGGCCAGGTGGAAGCCGGCCTGCTCGGGGTCGGTGAGTGCGGGGCGGGTTCCGTCGACGTGCACGCATAGATCGGAGATCAGCTCCACGACGCGGGCGGCGGTGCAGCCTTCTCCCGTCTCCACCCAGAGGATCTCGGGGAACGTCTCCCGGACGCCGGGGTCCTCGCACACCTGAGTGACCAGGGTCGTCTTGCCGAAGCCGCCGGGTCCGCACACCGCCAGTACGGGGCTCCTGCCGGATGCGTTCGCCTCGGCCAGCAGGGAGATGACGCTGTCGAAGTCTTCGGATCTGTGTACCAAGCCGGGCTCCGGAGGTGGCGCTAGGACGTAACTTCCCGCAGTGGTCGCTCGATGACGGACGTGCCCGTCGAGGAGCTGTCGGAAGCGGTCCACAGCGTCGGGGTCCGCCCGGTCGAGGACTGTGTCGAGCAGTGCCTGCGAGTCGGTCACGGGGAACAGGTGCTCCCCGCCGGCCTCCCACTTGGAGACCGTCCGATCGCTGACACCGAGGTGGGCTGCGAAGCCGCGGACGGTCATCCGTAATGCCTCACGGAGAGCCTTGGCCTCACGACCTGACCAACGCTGCACCGTGCCCACTCGACCCCCCGCAATCGGTACTGACGACGCTAGCAGCCTATTCCGAGGCGTCCCGAGTCGTACGGCCAATGGTTCAGCACGGGTTCAGCACGAGTACCACAGCCGCGACGAGTGGTGATCGACTCGCACTCCGGTGCCGCCCGACTCGGTTCGGTGCCGGTTCCACGGCGGTGCGACGCGCGGACCTACACCGGAACGGGCTCCGGCGGGCAGGCTTTCAATAGCTCCTCAACCTCCGGGCTTCGGCCGGCAGAGCCGTTGGAGAAGCCCCCACTTGGTAATTCGATCACCGGCCTCGGCCCATCGCCGTCGCCGGTGACGGAAGGGAACTGATGGACAGCACCCTGACCCGCCCGGAACAGAGCCCGATCGTCGCTGCGACGCCTGCCGGATGGCGGCCCACCGCCGTGATCCTGGACCTCTTCGGAACTCTGGTTCCGGCCCCGGACGATCGCGAGCGCAGCCATGCCGCGCGGAGGATCGCCGCCGAACTGCACGTGCCGGACCACATCGCCGACCAAGTGCTCGGCGGCAGTTGGCAGGCTCGGCACGACGGCACCCTGAGCACGCCCACCGAGATCGCCGCGCATCTCGCCGAACAGTGCGGGGCACCGGCTGAGTACGTCCCCCAGGTGGAGTCGGTACTCCGACAGCTGGCGCCCCGACGGTTGCGTGCCGAGCCGTCAGTGCTGGAGAGCCTCCACACGCTGCGGCGGGCCGGCATCCGGCTGGCGCTGCTGAGTGACGCGGCCCCCGACATCGCCGAAGCGTGGCACCACTCCGAACTCTCCGAACAGTTCGACGTGGCGCTGTTCAGCTGCCGCGAGGGCGCAGTAAAGCCCACCCGGCACCTGTACACGCGGGTCGCCGAGCGCCTCGGGAGCTCTGCGGATTCGGTGCTGTACTGCGGCGACGGTGGCGGCAACGAACTGCTCGGGGCCCTGCGCTGCGGAATGCGGGCGGTGCGGGTGGAACGGCGGGGCGGCACGGACACGCTGGCATTCGGCGACCAGGGACAGCCCTGGCCGGGCGTCACGCTCCGGTCCGTCGAGACCCTGCCGACCTGGTTGGGCGTCACGGACTCGAACCGGCAGGAAGTCCGGTGACCGGCGTTGGCACGCTCGTCTGGGAAGCCCAGCCCGGGGAGGCGGACGGTCCGCTACGCCTCGCACCTGTGCGCCGCGCCGCACTGCCGGCAGACGCAGGGACGACGGACGTCCGGGTGCGCTTCTCGGCACTGTGCGGGAGCGACACCAGCAAGCTCTGCTCGGACTCCTGGGGCGGACCGATCCCCGAAGGGTGGGTGCCCGGCCACGAGGTCGTCGGCATCGACGACACCACCGGGAACTGGGTCGCGGTCAATCCGCTGGTCGGGTGCGATGCATGTGCCGAGTGCGTCCTGGGCCGCATCCACCTGTGCCCCAGCCTGCGGCGCATCGGCTGGGACCTGCCCGGCGGCCTGGCCGAGTCCGTTCGCGTTCCCGTGCGGAACGCCGTGCCGCTGCCCGCTGGAGCACCTGATCCGGTTGTGTTCGTCCTCGCCGACCCGGTGGCGGTCGCCCTGCACGGCGTGCGGTGCGGCCTGCAAGCACCACCCTCCAGTGGCACGAGCCGCCTCGGGGTCATCGGTGCCGGCACCCTGGGCATCTGCACCGCAGTCGTTGCGGCCCAAGCCGGATGGGACGTCCTCCTCACCACTCGCAGGCCGGAGCATGAAGCGCGCCTCCGGGCCCTGCTGGCGGGCACCTCCGTCACCGTCTGCCCGACTCCAGGTCTCCCCGCAGGCGCGTGCGACGCGGTGGTCGACGCGGCTTCTGGGCACTCGCCCGCGCCGCTGCTCCAGGCGCTCGAGGCGGTACGGGACGGCGGCACGGTCCTCGTCCAGAACGCCTACGCCCCGCAGGTGCAGCTGCCCACCCCGGTGCGCGAGGTGTTCCGACGCTCACTCACCGTCCGGGGCTCGTACTCCTACTGCCGCGCGAACGACCGCGACGACTTCCGGGATGCGCTCCAACTGCTCGACCAGGACGCGGGCAGCGCATGGGCCACGGCCCTCATCTCCACCCGCTACCCGCTCGCCTGGCTGCCCGACGCCCTGAACGCGCTCCGCCCCGACGTTGCGCGCCGACCGCTGAAAGTACTGCTCACTTCCCGTAGCTGACTTCGCCCTAGGAGTTCCGCAATGCACTCGCCCCCCGTCCCGATCCCCGACCTCGTGCACCTGGTCAACTCACCCGAAGACATCTCCCCGGCTGAGGTCCACAACGGTCTGCTGCACCTGCTCGGGCTGCCCGCCGGCCCGCCCCGTGACGTGATGCTCGGCAGCGTGCTGACCGCCCTGCTCCTGCGCGGACCGCGCTCGGCCGAGGTGGAAGCCGCGATCCGGGCCGCCCGCACGCTCGACCACAGCGCGTGGGAGCCCCTGATGCCGCCGTCGGGGATGCGGCTGGTCGGCTACACCGGCAGCGGGAAGAAGACGTACAAGACGATCAACATCAGCTCGGCCGCCGCGCTGGTCGCCGCGGCGGGCGGCGCGCACATCGCAAAGCTCGGTTCGCGCAGCGCCTCCTCCAAGACCGGTTCCCGGGACTTCATGGACGTGGTGGGTGCGCGGTGCGAGCATCTCTCGCCACAAGCCATGGTGGACATCGCGGGGGAGTGCGGCTTCGGGTTCTTCTCCATCGAGCACCGGGTGCCGGAGTTCGACCAACGCTACGGCCGCCGATTCCAGGCCGTGCACGCCCTGAGCTTGGGCTTCCCCGCCCTGCTGAGCCCGGTGGCCTGCCACGGCTTCGTCTACGGCCTGTCCCACCCGGCCGTCCAGGTGTCCGCGCGACTGCTGCACCGACTCGGCCTCGGTGACGTCACCGTGGTCAACTCCTCCCCCGTGCCCGGCAGTCAGGTCGACGAGCTGATTCCCGGCGGTACCGTCCGCGTCTGCCGCCTGACCGCTGGCCAGGAAGACCTGGATTTCGCACGCGCCATCGGCGAGGCCAGCGGTGTCGTGGGCCCGGTCGGTGGCCTCGGCGCCCTGGCACAGCGCGCCGATCCGCGCGCCAACGTCGCCGCCATCGTGCATCTCCTCGCCGGCCGCGCCCCGGCTGTGGCCCGTCGCACCGTCGCCCTGAACGCGGCCGTGCTGATGGTGACCGCCGGCGCCGTCCCTACCTTGCCGGCAGGGCTGGCCACCGCACTCGCCGTCCTGGACGACGGCGCCGCCCTGGACACCCTTCGCCGTTTCGTGTTCCTCACGAGCGGTGCCCCACGCACGGTCGACGCCCTCTTACGACTGCCCTCGGACCACCGTCCGGCCTCCGACAGGGAGACGACCGCATGCTGACCCACGAAGAACTCGCCATCGTGCACCTGGTCCTCAACACCGACTGCAACGCCTGGGACCTGCCGAAGACAACCGGCTCCCCAGGTGTGTGCCGCTTCTGCTACCGCGAACGCAACCGGGTGCACACCGACGAGGCCACCGTCCGCCGCGTCATCGACCGCGTCCGTGCCGAGTCGGAGGCGCGGAGGATCGTCTTCACCGGCGGCGACCCCGTCATGCCGTACGACAACCACCTGGAGCCCGCGCTCCAGCACGCCCAGGCCGCCGGCTTCGAGACCAACCTGCACACCAACGGCCTGCTGCTCGCCGACCGCTACGCCGGACTACGCGACCACGTCACCCTCTACTCCCTGGCCGTGGACGGCCCCGACGAGCAGAGCGCCGACTGGTTCCGCGGCGACGGCTACTTCACCACCTTCCGGGCCAACACCGCCCTGCTCGCGGCTGACCGGCGGCGCCTCGCCTTCAACACCTTCACCACCGCCGTTTCGCTGGCCGCCCTCCCCAGCCTCGCCGAGATCATCACCGGTCTGGCCGCCCGCACTCCGGTCGAGTACTGGCTGATCTCCCAGTACCGCCCGATCGGCCGCGCGAACTCCCGCAAGGCCGACCTCTACGCCTACGACCGCGAGGCGTTCACCGAGGCGGTCGCACACGTCCGCGACCTGCTGTCCGGCACCGGCATCCAGGTGTACGACCAGCCGACCCGCGCTGCGGAGGACCCCTATCCCTTCCGGGTCTGGGTCCTGGCCGACGGCACTGTCACCGCCGATCTCGGCAGCGTCGCCGCGCCCCGCAACACCGTCCTCGGCAACCTCCTCACCGACGGCTTCGAGCCCCTCGTCCGCCGGGCCTTCGCATCGCGCTCCACCAACACCTCCACCGCGACCTCCTCGGAGAAGGAAGTGACCACGCCGTGAAGTTCGACTCCGCGTACTACGACGACGTCATCGCCCGCCACAACTACGAGCGCATCGCTCCCGAGAGCACCGCTGCCGCCAGCGGCAGCGCCACCCCGGAGGCCGACGCCGAATCCGCCCTCGGCGCCATCGACTTCCCGCTCGCCGACCTGAGCCCGAACGACCTGCGCACCAAGTGGATGTGCCACACCGGAGCCCGGGACTTCGCAACCGCCGTCGCCGACGGCAAGCCCGCCACCGTGACCACCGGCGTCGGCCTCGGCGGCCCGCCGCACGCCGGCACCGTCTTCCAGCTCCTGCGCGCCGTCACGCTCCAGCAGCACGGCCTGCACGTCCAGATCGTGCTCGGCGACCTCGACTCCTACAACGCCCGCCGCACCCCGCTGGCCGAGGTCCGCCGACTGGCCGACCAGTACGAGGAGTTCGTCCGCCGACTCGGCTTCGACGAGCAGCGCGGAGTCCTGCGTCGCCAGGAGGGCAACGCCGACGTCCTGGCCACGGCCTTCCTGCTCTCCCGCCACCTGGACGATGCCGACTTCACCTGGGCCGAGGAGGACCTCTCCGGCCTCTACCGCAACCACGGTGTCTTCGACCACCTCACCTACGGCATGAAGCAGGCCACCCTCCTCATGGCCGCCGACTTCGTCCACCTGCTCGCCCAGGACCGCCACGTCCTGGTCTCCCTCGGCGTCGACGAGCACAAGTACGTGGCACTCGCCCGGCGTGGAGCCGAACGCTGGGGTCTGCCCGCCGCCGACCGCCTCTCCGGCATCTACACCAAGATGATCCCCGGCTTCGGCGGCCTGCCCAAGATGAGCAAGAGCATCCCCGGCTCCGGCATCACCGCCGCCATGCCGGCCGACGACATCCGCGCCCTGCTCGCAGCCGACACCGACTCCGGGCCGGACGACGACACCTCCGCTCTGCTCCAGATGTTCGCCTGCCTGCCCGAGACCGGCGGCCACGCCTACGACCTGGCCGCCGAAGCACGCCGCACCGGCGGCCACCGCTGGCGCGAACTCCGCGAAGAGCTCACCGAGCGCCTGGTCGGCATCTTCTCGCTCTGGCCCCAGCTGTGACACGACCGAAGGAGTTCATTGTGCCTACGACTCCCGCGCTGCCCCCGGCGCCGTACCCCGTCCTCTCCCATCAGCCCCTCGGAGACGCCACCACCCACCACATCCGGGCCGGCTACCGACACCGGACCACCGTGGAGTACTTCACCGACACCACCGACGACGACGTCACCTGGCAGCCCGACGTCTACCCGTACGCCGCCACCCTCGCCGAGCACTCCGGTCTCGACACCCTCATCGACCTCGGCTGTGGCCGCGCCGGCAAGCTCGCCGCCCTGGCCTCCGAACGCCCCGACTGGATGTACATCGGCGTCGACTTCGGCGACAACCTCACCTGGTGCCGCGAGAACCACGCCTTCGGCCAGTGGATCGACGCCGATCTGGAGAAGACCGAATATCTCCCCCTCGCTCCCGATCTCCTGCGACGCTCCGTCGTCGTCTGCTCCGACGTCATCGAACACCTCCTCGACCCGCTCCCGCTCCTTGCGCTCACCCGGAACCTCCTGTCGGACGGCGCCTCCGTCGCCGTGTTCTCCACCCCCGCCCGCGAGTTCCGCAGTGGCTACGACGCCCCCGGGCCGCCCCGCAATCCCAGCCACGTCCGCGAATGGGCCGGCGACGAGTTCCAGGCCCTCCTGCGCGCCCGCGGCTTCGAGATCCACTACGCCGGCGTCACCCGGAGCGACGACGCCTCCCACGGCCTGTCCACCCAGCTCGTCACCGTCGGCCTGCCCGAGGTCCGCCGATGACCATCGCTTCCCCGACCTCCGGCCTTCGGGTCGTCCACCTGCCCGCTCGCACCCCCTACGCCCGCAAGCTCGACGGCTCCGGCATCCGCGCCCTGAACACCGCCCCCGAGCCCACCGAGATCCGCCCCGGCCTCGTCGTCCCCGCCGACGTCACCGCTTCCTGGATCCTCGACCACACCCCGCTGGACTGGCTCGACGTCCTCCACCTCCACCACATCGACCTCGAAACCCCCGCCGTCCTGGAGCGCCTCCTCGACGCCTGCGCCACCGCCGGCGTCCGCGTGGTCTTCACCGCCCACGACACCCGCCCCATGTTCGGCGGCGACAGCGACGGGGCCGACGCCTTCATCACGCGCCTGCGCCTGCTCCTCGCCGCCGACGTCCCCTGGATCTGCCTCACCGAAGGCTCTCGCGCCGACCTCGCCGCCCTGCTGGGCACCGAGCCTCCCGCCACGGTCATCCCGCACGGTTACGTCGTACCGCCCGACACCCTCCGCCACCGCGAACGCCTCTCCGGCACCGGCGTCCGCACCCTCCTCTACGGGGCCACCCGCGCCAACCGCGACCAGATCTCACCCGTCGTCAACTGGTCACTTGCCACCAGCGACCCCGCCCACACCCTGCACCTTCTCCTGCGCGCCGCCAGCCCCGCCGACTTCACCCGCGCCACCCCCAACTCGCTCCCCGTGATCCTGGACACCGCCCGCCACGACCCCCGCATCCGGATCACGATGCGCCCATACCCCACCGACGCCGACGTCCTTGACGCCGCGCTCGCCAGCGACCTGCTACTGCTCCCCTACCTCTGGGGCACCCACTCCGGCCAGCTGGAACTCGCCTTCGACCTCGGCCTCACCCCGGTCTGTGCCCGCGTCGGCCATCTCCCCGAACAACACCACCTCCACCAGCGGCACGACCAGGCCGTCCCCGAACCCGAATGGTTCGACTGGACCACCGGCCACCCCAACCTCTTCGGCGAACGCTTCCTGACCGCCCTGGAGTCCGCGACAGCCCGCACGGCCGGCACCCCGCGCCGCCTCGACCACGACTTCCTCGACTACCGCGCCCAGGAGCACAAGGACATCGTCACCGCCCACCTCGCGCTCTACGAAGGCGGTCACCGATGACGAACGCCCCGCTGCCCCGGATCTCCTGCGTGATCCTCTGCCACAACTACGGCCGCTACCTCGACCGTGCCATCACCAGTTGCCTGGAGCAGGAGCCCGGTAACTACACCCTCCACGAGATCCTCGTCATCGACGACGGCTCCACCGACGACACCCCCGAGATCTGCCGCCGCCACCAGGACCACGTCCGCATCGTGCGCCGCCCCCAACGAGGGTTCGCCCAGACCCTCACCGACGCCGTGCTCCTCGCCGAGGGCGACTGGATCGCCCCACTCGACGCCGACGACTGGTTCCACCCCGCCAAACTCCGCACCTGCGCCGACGCCATAGCCCCCGACCGCCTCCTGATCGACCACTGGGAGACCGTCGTCGGCGTCGACGGCCGCCCCCTGCTGCCCGAGCCCCACCCCGGCGGCAACACCAGCACCCTCCTCGTCCACCGTGACGCCGCTCGCAGCCTCCTCCCCGTGACGAACGAGATCCACTTCCACGCGCTGCGCGAGGCCGGCCACGGGCACACCCTCACCGAGCCGCTGGTGAACTACCGGCTCCACCCGGCGAGCATGACCGACCGGACCCTCAACGGCTCCTCCCAGCACTACCGCGCCGACGTCTGCGTGGACCTCGCCGACCGCCTCATCGCCCTGACGGCCAGCCCACCCACCTGGGCCACCGCCGCCGCACTGCGCCGCATCTCCCGCCGCTACCGCGCCCGCGCCGCCGGGCACCGCGTGGAAGCCCACCTTCAGCAGGGCCAGCGCCTCCGCACCCTGCGCCCGCTCGTTGCGATGCTTCACCACTCCCTCCGCAGCCGGGCACCGCTCTCGGCATGGCTACGCAGTCTCTGGAGCGTCGCCCGTGACCGCCCACTCGCCCCGCCGCCGCCGACCTCAACTACCGCTCCGGCCTCGGCGGTTCTCCATATCGCCACCGAGGCGCACGGTAACTAAATGAATGCGATTCCGGATACGCCGGTGCTAAAATCACGTGCTTCTCCCATGCCCGCTGGCCACGCCAGCCAACAGATCCAGGAGCGTAACGACGCCATGAGCCGTCTCAGCGAGTCCGTAGTCCGCGCCATGGAGATCCTCAAGGGGTCGGACCTGGCCGCGGACTATACGGTCGCCCGGCTCTTGGAAGAGACCTATCGCCGCCGCTCGCTGGACCTGTCCGACCTCTCGCCGGCCGAGCAGGCTGCGCTGGTCGAGGGCCGTGCGATCAACGTCATCCCGTCCGCATCCGGGCTCGCGGAGAAGATCACCGCTGCCCAGGCGGAGGGGCGGTCGCTCGTGGTCAAGTACGGGATCGACCCGACGTCCCCGGACGTGCACCTGGGCCACTCGGTGCCGATCATCATCGCGTCTCGGTTCCAGCGCATGGGGCACCACGTCGTCTTCATCATCGGTGACGTCACGGCCAAGATCGGTGACCCGTCCGGCCGTTCCTCGGAACGGCCGCCGCTGACCGACGCCGACATCGCCCACAACCTCAGCGGCTACCAGCAGCAGGTCACTCCGTTCATCGACTTCACGCGTGCGGACCTGCGCTTCAACGGCGAGTGGCTGAACAAGGTCAGCCTGCCCGAGTTGGTGGGCATCCTGGCCCATGTCCCGGTCTCGATGACGCTCCAGCGCGACGACTTCCGCAACCGCCTCGCTGCGGGTGACGGCCTGTCAGTCGCCGAGTTCGTGTACTCCGTCGTGATGGCCCTGGACTCCGTGGCCATCACCGCGGACGTCGAACTCGGCGGCGTGGACCAGCTCCTGAACCTCCAGATGTGCCGCAAGGTCATGGAGATCCGCGAGCAGACCCCCGAGATCATCATCACCACCCCGCTCATCGAGGGCACCGACGGCACCGGCGCCAAGATGAGCAAGTCCAAGGGCAACTACGTCGGGCTCTCGTCCTCCCCGGACGAGATCTTCGGCCGTGTGATGTCCATCCCGGACCACCTCATCGAGCCCTACCTCAAGCAGCTCACCGAGTGGACCGACGAGGAGATCACGACCGTCACTGGCCGGGTAGCGGACGGCACCGCGCACCCCATGGCCGTCAAGCGCATCCTGGCCGGCGAGGTCACCGCAGCCCTGCACGGCCTGAAGGCTGCCGAGGCCGCCCGTGCCGAGTTCACCGCCCGCTTCTCCAAGCGGACCTTCGGCGAGGCGCAGAACCTCCCGGCCGTCTCGTTCCAGGAGCACGCCGAGACCCCGCTGGTCACCCTGCTGACTCAGGTCCTGGGCTTCGCCGCCAGCAACTCGGCCGCCCGCCGAGTCGCTGCTCAGAACGGCCTTCGCTTGATCGCCGAGGGCGTCGACGGCGAGCAGCACACCACCCAGCTCGACGAGGGCAGCACCCAGCAGGCGCTGTCCGCGCTCGTCGGCGAAGCCGAACTCACCGGCGAGGCGACCTTCTACCTCAAGGCAGGCCGGAAGATCGCCCGTATCGACGTCTGACCAGTGTGTGGGGTGGTGGGGCCTAACCGGCCCCACCACCCCACACACTGTCGAGTCGAGCTTCAGGCGGCGGCAGTCAGCAGCTTGCGGACGTGCTCCACCGCCTGGGCTACCGGCACCAGTTGCGTCTCGCCGGTGGCCCGGGTGGTGACCTCGACGGTCCCCTCGGCGAGGCCGCGGGCGCCGACCGTGATCCGGTACGGGATGCCGACCAGCTCGACGTCACTGAACTTCACCCCGGGCCGCTCGTTGCGGTCGTCCAGCAGCACGTCCACCCGTTCGGCCCGCAGCTGCCGGTACAGGTCTTCGGCGGCCTCGGCCACCGTCGCGTCGGTGACCCCCAGGGCCACCACCGCGACTTCGAACGGTGCCACAGAGACCGGCCAGACGATGCCCTTCTCGTCGTGGTGCGTCTCCACGATCGACGCCATCGCCCGCTCGACGCCGATGCCGTAGCTGCCCATGGTCGGGACGACCCGGTCGCCGTCGGGGCCGAGCACGGTGACGCCGAGGGTCTCGGTGTACTTGCGGCCGAGCTTGAAGATGTGGCCGACCTCGATGGTGACCACCACTTCCAGGGGCTCGCCGCAGGCGGGGCAGGGCTCGCCGGAGACGACCTCGCGCAGGTCCGCCCACCGCTGCACCGCGATGTCCCTCTCCACCGACAGGCCCCGCAGGTGGACGCCGTCGGTGTTGGCGCCGGTGGTCATGTCGGTGCGCCCGCGCAGGGCCTCGTCCGCGAGGATCGGCAGGCCGGTGACGCCGACCGCCCCGAGGCTGCCGGGCGAGGCGCCCAGCGCGGCCTGGATCTCCTCGGCGGTCGCCGGCCGCACGGCGGTGGCGGCCAGGGTGTCGATGAGCTTCTGCTCGACCAGGCTGTGGTCGCCGCGCAGCAGGACCAGGGTCAGCTGGTCGTCGACCACGTACACCAGCGTCTTGATCTGCCGTTCGGCCGGGACGCAGTGCAGGCGCGCCAGCTCGTCGATCGTGCGGGCGTCGGGGGTGTCGAACCGCTCGGGCATGTCCAGGCCGGGGCCGTCCGTCACGGCGGCCAGGGCGGAGGTGGCCTTCTCGGTGTTGGCGGCGTAGCCGCAGCCGAGGCAGCGGACCACCAGGTCCTCGCCGGCGTCGGAGGGGCTCATGAACTCCACCGACGCGCTGCCGCCCATGCTCCCGCTGGACGCCTGCACCGCAATGGCCGGCAGACCGAGCCGCTCGAAGATCCGCTCGTACGCGCCCCGGTGCAGGTCGAACGAGTGGTCCAGGCCCTCGTCGGCCGCGTCGAAGCTGTACGAGTCCTTCATGGTGAACTCGCGCACCCGCAGCAGGCCGCTCTTGGGCCGCGCCTCGTCGCGGAACTTGGTCTGGAACTGGTACCAGAGCTGTGGCAGGTCCCGGTACGAGCGCAACTCCTGGGACAGGACGGTGAAGATCTCCTCGTGGGTCATGCCGAGGGCCATGTCCGCGCCCTTGCGGTCCTTGAGCCGGAACATCTCCTCACCCATCACCTCCCAGCGACCAGTCCTCTGCCAGACCTCCGCCGGGTGCATGGCCGGCAGGACGAACTCCTGCGCGCCGATCGCGGTCATCTCCTCGCGGATGACGTCCACGATCTTGGCGCGGACGCGCACGGCCAGCGGCAGCAGGGAGTAGTGGCCGGCCATGAGCTGCCGGACGAACCCTCCTCTCACCAGCAGGCGGTGACTCACCGCATCCGCGTCCGCCGGGTCCTCCCGGAGAGTGGGCACGTACAGCTGGGACCAACGCATAGGACCGGAGACCGTCCTCTCGGTGAAGCTGCGGAGTGTCGCGGCGGCGCTCGCGCCGACATCACGACGGGCCACGGATCCTAGTGGCGGAGCCCTGCCCGAATCACCCCATTTTGAGAAGCCCAGGTGGGAGGGCAGTCACGAACGCACCTCGACACGCGACAGCCCGAACGGAGGCAGATGGCCAGCAACACAGCCGACCTGCCCAGCAGCGATCGGTCCGTCGAGGCCATCCGCCGCTACTACGACGCCCTCGGCGAGGGTGAAGAGGACCGGCTCACCAAGGACGTCGCCGGCAGGGTCTCCTTCGAGATCCACCGACGCTTCCTGGAGCCCTATCTGCGTGAAGGGCAGCGCGTGCTTGAGATCGGGGCCGGCCCCGGGCGATTCACCATGGTGCTCGCCGAACACGGTGCACGCGTGGTGGTCACCGACATCTCGCCCGTCCAGCTCCGCCTCAACGAAGCCAACGTGTCCGGCGCGGGGGCCGAACACGCAGTCGAAGTCCGCCATACCCTAGACATCCGCGACACCACCCGCCTCCCCGACGCCGCGTTCGACCTCGTCCTCGCATACGGCGGCCCCCTCTCCTACGCCTTCGACCAGGAGCACCAGGCGCTCACCGGCCTCCTCCGGATCCTGAAGCCCGGCGGCATTGTGGTCGCCTCGGTGATGTCCCTGTGGGGGAGCTGGCGGGCCCGCCTCGCCGGTGCCACCCAGGTCGCGATCCGCCACGGCATCGACGTCGCCGACGCCGTGATCCGTACCGGCGACCTACGCCACGTCCCTGACGCGACCCACGTCTGCCGCATGTTCACCTGGGAACAGCTCACCGCCCTCGTCACCGAGTGTGGCGGCGAGATCCTCGCGGGATCAGCCAGCAACTGGGCCAGTCTTGAGGAGCCGAGCGTCCTAGCCGAAATCGAACGATCCGCAGCTCTCTGGGAGCGGTTCCTCGCCTATGAGGCCACCGCCTGCGCCAATCTCGGCGCCCGCGACGGCGGCACCCACATCCTCTTCTCTGCCCGTCGAGGTAGCCAGATCTGAATGGCGCTTCCCTCACCTCGCAGCTGGTTGCGCCTTGGTCAGAGGTCGGGTCCGTTATCGAGCGCGAGATCCACCGATGTGACCCCGGCCTGAGCCGACGCGGCAAATGCGGTGATCTTGCGGAGCCTCGGTGTGCTGCCGGTGCGAACCAGTAAGCTCTGGAGGTTCTGGTACGGGAATTCTCGGCGCGGCCTGCGCGCCGCTGGCTGCGATGGGAAGCGAAGTCCTGTGGGCACGACCACGACGGTGCACGACGTCCTCAAGATGATCCGCGAGACCTCCGACGGCAACCGCGACCGCGGTACCCGATTCGAGGAGCTCATGGTCGAGTACCTGAGCACGGACCCTCAGTGGAACGAACAGTTCACTCAGGTGTGGATGTGGTCGGACTGGCCGGAGGCGGCGGACGACAAGCGTGACGTGGGCATCGACTTGGTGGCCCAGGATCGTGAGACCGGCGGGTACTGCGCCATCCAGTGCAAGTTCTACGAGCCGGACCACACGGTGCAGAAGGCCGACATCGACTCGTTCTTCACCGCCTCCGGCAAGGGCGGCTTCACCCGTCGGATGATCATTTCCACCACGGAAAAGTGGGGCCCGCACGCCGAGGAGGCTCTCGGCGGCCAGCAGATTCCCGTGACCCGGATAGGGCTGGCCGATATTGCGGGCAGTCCGGTTGAGTGGCACCTACCGACGGTTTCCGGGGAACGGGTCACGACGAGCCTTCGCCGCAAGAAGACCCCGCTCCCGCACCAGCGGGAGGCCATCGACGCGGTCTTCGAGGGCTTCGCGTCGCGCGAGCGCGGCAAGCTGATCATGGCCTGCGGCACCGGGAAGACCTTCACCGGCCTAAAGACCGTGGAGCGGTTGGCCGCAGAGCGCGCCGGGCGGGGTGAGGGCGAACACACCACCGTCCTCTTCCTGGTGCCGTCCATCGCCCTGCTGTCGCAGACCCTGCGGGAGTGGAGCGCCGAGACTGAGACACCGATGAGGGCCTTTGCCGTCTGCTCCGATGTGAAGGTCGGCAAGCAGCAGAGCGCTGCAAGGCAGAATCAGGGCTTCCACGGTGACAACCAGGACATGGCAACGCATGACCTGGCCCTGCCCGCGACCACCGACGCCCCCACGCTCATCAAGCAGATGGCCGGCGCGAAGGGTGAGGCCCGTCTCACCGTCGTCTTCTCCACCTACCAGTCGATCCCCACCATCAACCAGGCGCAGAAGGCCGGCCTGCCCCGCTTCGATCTGGTGCTGTGCGACGAGGCTCACCGCACGACGGGCGTGCAGCTGGCGGGCACCAACGAGTCCAACTTCGTCAAGGTCCACGACGGCGAGTACATCCGCGCCGATCGCCGCCTCTACATGACGGCCACGCCGCGCATCTACAACGAGGACACCAAGGCCGACGCGAAGAACGCAGACGCCGTTCTGACCTCGATGGACGACGAGTCGAAGTTCGGCCCGGAGTTCCATCGCCTCGGCTTCGGCCAAGCGGTGGAGCAGGGGCTGCTCACGGACTACAAGGTCCTTATCCTCGCCGTGGACGAGACCATGGTGGCCAGGACCATCCAGGAGGGCCTAGCGGGCGGCTCCTCCGAGCTGGGTATCGACGATGCCGCTAAGATCATCGGGTGCTGGAACGCGCTGGCCAAGCGTGCCGGCACCTTCGCTGACGGCACGGGCTTCACCGAGGGTGAGGCGCCGATGAAGCGGGCCGTGGCCTTCGCCCGGTCCATCGCGGACTCGCAGACGATCAAGGACCGCTTCAACGAGGTCGTTAACGCGTACGACGGTGCCGATGACGAGGTGCTGAGCTGCGAGGTCGACCACGTCGACGGCACCTTCAACACCCTCAAGCGAAACCAGAAGCTGGACTGGCTCAAGCAGGACCCGGGCCCCAACAACGCCCGCATCCTGTCCAACGCCCGCTGCCTCTCTGAGGGCGTGGACGTCCCCAGCCTCGATGCTGTTCTGTTCCTGCACCCGCGCAACTCGGTCGTGGACGTGGTGCAGTCGGTCGGCCGAGTAATGCGCCGGGCGGAGGGCAAGAACTACGGGTACATCATCCTGCCGGTCGCCGTCCCGGCGGGCACCTCGCCGGAGAAGGCCCTGGCCGGCAATGACCGCTTCAAGGTTGTCTGGCAGGTGCTCCAGGCCCTGCGCGCCCACGACGACCGCTTCAACGCGATGGTCAACAAGATCGACCTCAACAAGACGAAGCCGGACAACAAGATCGGCATTGGTTGGATCGGCCCGGAGGACGAGTCGATCGGCGGCCAGGACGGCGACGGCACCGCGGAGGTGAAGGGCAAGGAGGCCCAGAGCGCCCAGCACGTCCAGGACGCCCTGTTCTCCGTCAGCGACTGGCGCGAGGCCATCTACGCGCGCATCGTCCAGAAGGTCGGCGAGCGCCGGTACCTGGAGCAGTGGGCCAAGGACGTCGCCGAGATCGCGGAGCGACACATCACCCGGATCAAGGTCGCGGTGGAACTGCCCGAGAAGCGGGCCGCCTTCGATGAGTTCCTCGGTGAGCTCCAGCGGAACATAAACCCTGGCGTCACTGAGTCCGACGCCATCGACATGCTCTCCCAGCACATGGTGACCAAGCCGGTCTTTGATGCCCTGTTCAAGGACTACGGCTTCGCCGAAAACAATCCGGTGTCCAAGGCTATGCAGCGGATCCTCGACATCCTCGACGACCAGGGCATGGATGCCGAGACCAAGGCGCTGGAGGGCTTCTACGAGTCGGTGAAGCTGCGGGTCGCGGACATCGACAACCACGAGGGCCGCCAGCACGTCATCGTCGAGCTGTACGACAAGTTCTTTAAGACCGCTCTTCCGAAGACCGCTGATGCGCTTGGCATCGTCTACACCCCGGTCGAGGTCGTCGACTTCATCCTGCGCTCGACCGAAGAAGCCCTCGCCAAGCACTTCGGCACGTCTCTGTCCGACGAGGGCGTGCAGATCGTCGACCCGTTCGCCGGCACCGGGACCTTCCCCGTTCGGCTCCTCCAGTCCGGACTCATCAAGCCGGAAGACCTGCTGCGCAAGTACACGAGCGAGCTGCACGCCAACGAGATCGTACTTCTCGCGTACTACATCGCAGCTGTCAACATCGAGGCGGCGTTCCACGACCTCACCGGGGGCGACTACCGGCCCTTCGAGGGCATCGTTCTCACGGACACCTTCCAGCTGTCCGAGGGCACGACGAAGCTCGACGGCATGGATGTGCTGGAGGGCAACAGCGAGCGGGCGAAGAAGCAACAGACGCAGAAGATCACGGTGGTCGTCGGAAATCCGCCCTATTCGGTGGGGCAGGACAGCGTCAACGACAACAACCAGAATCAGAAGTACGAGGCTCTGGACGGCCGCATCGCCGAGACCTACGTGGCCAGGTCGGAGGTCGGCAACAAGAACAAGCTGTATGACTCCTACATCCGCGCCATCCGGTGGGCCTCGGACCGGATCAAGGACGAGGGCGTGGTCGCGTTCGTGTCCAACGGTGGCTACATCGACGGCACCAGCGCGGATGGCCTGCGCAAGTCGCTGGTGGACGAGTTCGACGCGATCTACTGCTATAACCTGCGGGGTAATCAGCGGACCGCAGGCGAGCAGTCTCGTCAGGAAGGCGGCAAGATCTTCGGCTCAGGCAGCCGGAACACCGTCGCTGTCCTGATCTTGGTCAAGGGCGGCAAGGACGCTGGCACGGGCGACGGCTGCGCCCTGTACTACCGGGACATTGGCGATTACCTCAGCCGTGAGGACAAGCTCCGGATCATCGGTTCCCAGAGCCTCGACACCGTCCCATGGAAGCGGATCGTTCCCAGCGCTGAAGGCGACTGGATCAACCAGCGCGACGGCCGGTACGCGACGTTCCAGGCGATCGGGGACAAAGACAAGGCCCTTCGCGAGCAGGCTGTGTTCGCGCTCTACTCCAGCGGTCTCAACTCGGCACGCGACTCGTGGGTCTACAACTTCTCGGAGGGGAAGCTCCAGGACACCATGAAGTCGATGATCGACTTCTACAACGAGCAGGTGGAAGGATTCAAGGAGCACTGCAAGGCCAACGGCCTCGTGGCTCCGGCGGCGAAGGACGCTGAACAGTGGATCGATACCGACCCGCAGAAGATCAGCTGGAACCGGGCGGACAAGACGCGGCTTGCGAAGGGTGAGACCTACACCTTTGGGAGGGAGCGGATCGTCACGTCCTCCTACCGTCCCTTCACCAAGCAGAAGTTGTATTTCGACTCGCGGCTGAACGACATGACGTACCAGCTGCCTAGGCTGTTCCCGACTGCGGAGCACGAGAACTTCGGCTTCTACAGCAACGGCGTTCACGCGACCACCGAACCTGCGGTGCTCATGGTGGGGCACGTTCCGAATCTGGATGTCTTCGGCAAGGGGGGATACTTCTTCCCGCGCTACAGCTACCGCGAGCTGACAACAGAAGGTGGCTTCGACTTCGGTGACGGTGGAGAGGCATACGAGCGCATCGACAACATCACCGACGCGGCGCTGCGCGACTACCGGAAGGTCTACGGTGACGCGGGGATCGGCAAGGGCGACATCTTTTACTACGCCTACGGTCTGCTTCACTCTCCGGAGTACCGCGAGCGATTTGCTGCTGACCTCAAGAAGTCGCTTCCCCGCATTCCGAAGGTGAGCGACTTCCGAGGGTTTGCCGAGGCCGGCCGCAAACTTGCGGAGCTGCACCTCGACTACGAGAAGGCGAAGCCATACGCGGGCATCGTGGAGACGGATTCAGGGGCTTCCGACACCGATCCGCGTGAGCTGTATCGGGTCGAGAAGATGAAGATTCCGAAGGTTAAGGGCGAGCCCGACCGGTCGACGATCGTCTACAACAGGCGCGTGACCCTCACCAATATCCCGGTGGAGGCATACCGTTACCGGCTCGGTTCGCGTTCGGCAATCGAGTGGATCATCGACCGCTACCAGCTCAAGGCGGACAAGGCCAGCGGCATTATCAGCGACCCCAACGACTGGTCCGACGACCCCCGTTACATCATCGACCTGCTCAGGCGGATCGTCACGGTCAGCCTGGAGACGATGAAGATCGTCGACGCGCTTCCGCCGCTGGACATCTTGGAGTAGCCGCTGTGGGGGCGGTATCGCAGGACTTCGCGAAACCGCCCCCAACAGCTCACTGCACCTGGTCCTACGCCTCAGCTTCCTCAGCCGATGCGTTGTCGGCGCCGGGTTCCTCGATCGGCTTCTCTTCTGGCGCGGCAGTGCGCCGGTACTGCGGGTGGTCGAGGTCCATCTGCTTCGCGGCGTGCAGGGGGAGGGGGAAGCGGGAGCGTCCGTCCCAGAACTGGGCCTGGTGGGAGAGCTTCGCCGTGGTGATGGCGAGAGCCTCCTCGGAGACGCCCTCGGCGCACGCGAGCGGGTAGATCTCGTTGGCCGTCATGGAGTACCAGTTCTGGGGCATCTCACCCTTGCGTCGCTCCTCCTTCTTGTCGGAGAAGACGGAGGGCTTCGCGTCCCATCGGGTGTACTTGGATCCCAGCCGGCCTGCGCCGTCCCCATCGAAGGCGCGTGGCACGTTGCAGAAGATCCACACCGGGGTGCCGAAGTCCGTGGTGACCTGATAGAGCGTGGTCGCGGTGTCCTGTTCCACAGGGTCGCCGCCCTTGGCCTTGGCAATCCGGGTCGTGCTGACCGGTTGCGGCACCTCCTCGTCGCTGATGTTGATACGGATGACGGCCTGGGGCCGCTCGTCACGGCTCAGGGTGCTGCCGGGAAGCCAGTAGCGGCTGTTGCGCTTCTCGGGAGAGCTGCCGAGACGCATGTTTTGCAGCCCGTCCCACATCCGTCGGGAGGCAAGCTCGTCCACGGTGACGACGTACGGGGTGCCGTCCAGTTCCTCGGCCAGGTCGGCGAGAGCGCGCTCGACGGTCTCGGCCGCGTCGTCCCAGCGCTGCCGGTAGGTCTTCTTGTCGCCGGTGCCCTCGGGGTAGGCGCTGGCGTGGAAGGCCGGCTGTGCCAGGCGATAGGGCTGCCACACAGGCCGGGTGGAGCTCCAACCGAGCATCGTCCAGGTGCCACCGGCAACCTCTGGGGGCACGAGGGCCGAGGCGGTGATGACCACCTTGGGCTGGCCGAACTCTCCCTTGCGCCTGTTCTGCTGCCTTACGTGGATGCCGACGTGGGCGATGCGGTCGACCGGATAGCCCGCCTTCTCGGGCTGAAGGGCATTGGCGATGCGGTCGTCGATGACGCCGAGCGAGCGATAGAGGTCGAGGAGGGCCATCTCGGCGGGGTGGTCCTTCGCCTTGGGCTTGATGACACCCTTCTCGTCCTTGCCTCGGAGGTACTGGGTCGGGACTCCGAGATCAGCGAGGATCTTCCTGGTCTGGGGCTTGGCGTCGAGGTCGTCGGGGCTCGTCTCATCACCGCCGTTGGTATGGGCGGCTGCGGGGATCTCGGTCTCGCACCAGGCACTGACAAGCACCCCGTCCTGGGACCGAAGCGCGGCACCGGTGGCCGCCAGCGCCTCCTTGCGGGCGCCGGCGGGCCCAGGTTCGAGAAAGTCGCCGGCCTGATGGAACACGGCGGTGATCTGATCTCCGTACAGGCTGAGCTCGTCGCCGTCGTGCGGGTCGAGGCCCTCTGGCGCGAGGCCGAAGGTCTTGCAGAAGGTGTCGAGCATCCGCAGCCGGGTTTCGTTCCGGTACCACAGACAGACGATACGCAGCTTCTTGAAGCCGCCAGCGTCGACGGAGGCAAAGATGGACTCCGGCGTGGGGAAGAGGCTGCCCCGCTGGCGGATCGGGCCGAGGGTCTTCGGATCCGGATGCTGCTCGCGCTCCGCCTTGCGGCGCTCGTACTCCTGCTTGGAGATGTTCTCCGGGTCGGTGGGTCGGTGCGGCAGGCTCATCCGCACCTCGCGCATCTCCAAGGGCTCGGCCTGGTCGGCGAAGACGTTGGTGAAGTGCTGATGCAGGAGCCGAAGGTGGTGCATGCCGGTGCCTGTGCCGATGGGGAAGGAGAAGTTCTTCGGGAGGATGGGCCAGACCTTCCCGGGGTGCTCGCGCGGGAAGCGGGCTACTTCCTTCTTTTCCTTCGCATCGGCGAGGAGCTTCTGCTCCCGCTTCGAACGTTCGTCGATGGTGCGCAGGATCGAGTAGTCCATCTCCAGTCGGCCGAGGGCCTGGAGAGCGAGGCGGTTGATGGTGCGGGCGCCACCGCGGCCGTTGAGCTTGACCTCCAGCAGCGGGTGGTCCGGGCCGGGCTGTTCCGCGAGGGCGGTGGTGGAGAAGACCAGGGAGGAGGAGATGCGGGTCACCCGGGAACTTAGCAGCAGCACGGGGTTGGCGACGTTGGGCAGGGTCTTCAGCTTCAGCGCGGTCCGGGAGAGGGCGAAGCGGCCTCCCTGTTCGTTCTGCCAGGGCTCGTCGAAGGCGACCAGGCCGCCTGTGGTGTCCGCCCGAAGTTGGATGGACTTACTGTCGGAGAGTGCCCAGGGCTCAGCGGCGAAGCGGCGGGATAGCTCCCAGGCGACCGTGCTGAAGAGCCAGTTGGGAGCACTGGGTTGGGTGTTGCCGGTGGGCTGGAGGTACTCGGCCAGCAGGTGCGAGCTCTCCGGGGTGTCGGCGATCCGCTTGGCCAGTTCGGGTGCTGCGGTGATGTCGATCGTGCTGACGTCCTGACCGAGGGCCAGATAGTAGGTGAGGGTGAAGACGCGGCGGAGCAGCTTGCTGTCGACCGGGTGGAGTGAGGCGAGGAACGGGGCGCGGCGGTCCGGGTCGAAGTAGACGTAGCCGCCGCTCATCATGCTCAGGACGGTGGTGGCGATGGAGTAGGGGGCCTGGGCCGAATCGTTGTTGAACTTCTTCTTGCACAGGTGGTCGAAGTCGTCCCAGAGCTTCCAGGTCGCTTCGTCGAAGTGCCGCACGTAGACAACGGCGTTGCCGACCAGCTCGGGGGTGCAGCGGAAGGCAAGGGCGTTGAGGTACTTGCCGGGTGCGCGGTCCTGGTCGCCCGGTGCGGGGTCCTGCTCGGTCACGTGGTCTCTTCTTCTCTCTTGTGAGTCTCGTCAGTTGCCCGGGTGCCCAGGGTCAGTGGGGTTCAATGCCGGCGTAGGAGAGGAAGGCGTTGAGTGCCTCTCCGTACAGGTCATTCATGCGTCGTCGCACGTCGGGTGGCCACTGGGAGTGGATACGCCGGAGGACGGTCTCCAGGTCGGCGCTCCAGGTGTCCTCGTGGAAGGCGTAGTCGACCATGTGCAGCACGGCTTCAGTGCCGCCGCGACGGGCGCGACCGGCGAGCTGGATGAGGTCGACGATCATGCCAGCGACGACTTCCTCCTGGAGGGACTTGTGCATCGCCGTGAACTGTGGGGCGGTTCGCAGGAGGAGCGCCAGGCGGTCCCATGCCGCCTCGCGGGCGCCGGCCAGGGCCTGCGACGGGTCGGGGGCGCCGCCGGCCGGCAGAGCCCGCAGTCCGGCGGCGTTGATGCTGCCGTACATCTCGGCGGGTTCGTTGAGCAGCGCGAGGGGGCGCACGCACAGGTAGACGGATCGGACTGCTGAGCGGGTGCCCTTGACGATGTTGAGCCCGCGGGCGATGAGCGACAGCGGTACAACGAGGATTTTGCCGTGGTTGGGGAAGTCCTCGAACTCCTCAGCGGTCAGGCGTACGGCCACGGTCTCCCTGGGCAGTTCGGGGTCGGCACCGTGCCGGTTCTCCGCGCGGACGGCCAGGCACAGTCCGCCGTCGTACTGCCCGGCCCGAGCGATGCCGCGGGCGAGCCACGCGCACTGCTGGTAGGAGTTGGCGACGACCAGGACGTGTGCCCGATCCGGGTCCTTGGCGGCGGTCCGTTCGAGTTCGCGGTGGATGTACTGGTCGTACAGGTTGCCGCCGAGCTCGATAAGCGCGTCCTTCTTGCGGCTGGGGTGGGTGCCGGAGACCTTGATCGGTTCGCCGAACAGGGGGTGGCCTTCGCCGTAGTCGATGCGGTGCTTCCTGGCCCGGATGGACTTGGCCTGGGCGTCGGTCATCCACCAGCGCACCGGGGCGTGGAGGTGCTCTCGAACCGCCTGGGGGAAGTAGGCGGTGGCCGACAGCCCCATCACCGGCCGTTCGACGCCTGCCAGGATGAGGGACACGATCCCACCCAGCTCGGCGGTGAAGGTGTGTGGGTCACCGGCGATGGTCTGGGCGACCAGGGCCGCGTTCTTCTCCTTGTCGTCGAGTCCGGTGACTCGGTAGCCGGTGATAGCTTGCCCCAGCATGCCGAGCGGGAGAACGGCGGAGACGGCAGTGGCCTGCAGGTTCTCCACGATCTTCTGGGCTGAACGCAGACCGGAGGATCGGTAGTCGTGGGCCTTCTCCTGGAGGGCGGACAACGCCTCGTCCAACTCGATCATCGCGGTCCGGGTGACGAGCAGGTTGACCGCCTGAGCTCGCCTGTGCGGGTCCTTGACGCTGGGCTCGAGCAGGCCGTGAAGTTCGATCTTGACGGCGTCCAGCAGGTGCTCGCCGCGAGGCGCCACCAGCGCGCTGAGCGCCTCCCTGACGTCATGCCAGTCGGCGTCGAGCAGACTCGCCTGTCGGCTGAGCGGATCGCGGCGCTGATAGCGGTTAGGCATGAGGGCGTTGAGCTGATGGAAGAGTTCAGCCGGGATGTCTGCACCGTCGCCCGTCTCTGTTGGCGACCACAGAAGCCGGAGGAGGGTACGGTCACGCCCGCGTGCCAGGTGCCAGCGGGTACTGGTCTGGTCGGGGATGCGCTCCTGGGCCCGGTCGTCCTCTGTGGCGTGCAGGCTGAGCGCGTTCTTGCAGATGCTGAGCAGGAGGAACTCGGCCATGAGACGGACGTGGCTGACAGCGGGCAATAGGTTGTGCTCGTCGTCGATGCGTAGCCGCTTGGCGTCGGTGTCCATCTCCTGCGGCGCGGCCGACCAGTGCCGGCGGGAGTGAAGGATGATCTCGCTCGCGCACTTGTCGACGGCCCGGGACTGGAACTGGTCGACCTCGTCGATGAGAACAGCGTGGCAGGTCCGCAGTGCGAACTCGGCTGCGGTCATGCCGCGTACGGGCCGACCGTCGAGGTTGACGCCGATCCGTAGGTTGCCTTGCATGAACACGTAGTGGTTCATGATGACGACGTTGGCGTCCGCCGCCTCGTACACGGGAGCGTACCTGCCGCAGGTCGGGATCCAGGGGCAGGCCGCAGCCCCGACACCCTGCCGGTGCAGCGACAGGCACGGCTCGCGCCCAGGCGGATAGTCCCCGGTGGCTTCCAGGAACGTCTTCAGGGCGCATCCGTATGCCAGGGGATCGACGTCGCGTTCGGCGCGTTGGCCCCACTCGCCGGGCGCGTCCGGGTCCTCGTTGATCAGAGAGGCGAGCTTGAGTGCACGGTCGTGCATGCCGGACGACGACATCAAGTGTGCGCACGTGGCCTCGTGTTCGATGACCTTGGACCGGTGAAGGTGGACCAGGTCCTCGCGCACGTTCCAGGTCATGGCAAGGCACGCCTTAATGTCCGGCAGGACGATCGTGACGCGCAGGTTGCGGGCGGCGAACCAGGCGGCCATCACGCGGACCATCACGCTCTTGCCGGTGCCGGTCGGCGCGTTGAAGATCTCCATCCCGCCAGCGGTCAGCGCGAGGGCTTCGGCGGGGGACATGGTGTCCGTGGTCTGCAGCGCGTCGAAGAGCTGCCCGAGGGTGTGACGCAGGTAGCGCTTGCCTTCGGGGTAGCGCTGGTCGATCTGCTCGGCGAGGTCGAGCAGTTCGGACGTGGGGATACGGAGGTCGGCCAGGTACGGGACGGTCGAGACGTGGGGGAGGCTGTCGTGGCTGAGCGCTTCGGCGAACTGGGGGTAGGTGGGGATCGTCAGGCGCCCGTGGATCTGGCCCACGTCCTTGACGAAGATCTCCCCGGTGAACCACGTGCCGGGGCCGGCGAACTCCGGAGGTCTCGGCCGTGCGCTCGGGCGCCGGAAACGGGCAGTCAAGCGGTCGACATAGCCGAGCGGATCACCTCCGAGACGTGGGAACGCGGCATCGGCCGTGAAGGGGTTGTCGCCCACAGTCTCGAAGGGGGCCATGACCGATGCGTCCCCTGGAGCTTCCCCGTTCAGCCCCACCAGCAGGGAACGCGCTGCTACCGAGAACTTCCGAACGTTGGCGAGTTCACCCGGCGCGATGGAGCAGACCATGGCGATCCGCTGCTTCTCCTCATGAGGCAGCATCTTCCAGCGGTCCCACGCCTGGTACGTACCCGAGAGCAGGAACGCTGCCTCGGCGAAGGGAGCGGCGGTCCGAGAGTCGCCGTCGACCGCCAACGGGAAGTAGCGGCTGGCGAGAGCCAGCGCGGCGCATACCGCGGTTTCCTCGATGGGCAGGTCACTCATGTCCAGCTCACCCCAGCCTTCTCGCAGACCAACTCGCCGAACTCGGAGGCGGTCGCGACCTGCATGTCCCCGTACTTCGCACACACCCCCGACAGCAGGGGGACCTGGCGGGCCCGGTAGTCCGGCACCACCAGCCAATCGGCGCCGCCCCGGTCACCCTCCTGGGCATGGACGAGGCTCCCCAGGACTGTGGCCGAGGTGTAGTCCTTGACGTCGACCTTGAACGTCGTCTTCTTGCCCCGTTTCGGGCCGACCTCGATCAGCAGGTCGTAGGCATCCAAGCCCGGCCACAGCGAGACCCTCAGCCCGCGCTCCGTCAGCCGGTCGTACAAGGCCAGTTCGGGCAGACCGGGAACAGTCGTGTAGCGCCAGATGCCTCGGGTGATGGCCTTGTGGCCCTCTGCGGGCAGAGCCTGCGGGACTTCTCCGAGATCCGGATAGAGGACCGCCTCACGACCTTCTGGACGAGGCGGTGCGGGCTCCGGCAGTAACTCTGGTGCACTGCCGTCTGCCGGCAGCCGGAAGAGGTAGGAGGCCCCCATGTCCACGTGGGGTGTGTGCCAGCAGCGCGCGGCTCCTATGGAGGTTCCCGCGTTCTTCCGGACGACGACCCGCATCGGCCATCTGCAGACGGGGCACGGGAACCACCAACCCCGATAGACGGAGTCGAAGGGAATCTCCCGATAGAAGTCTGCGACCAACGGTGGCAGCCGCAGCTCGCATAGTTGGTCGACGGGTCCTGCGGGGTAACGGATCAGATCCTTGCGACCGGCCTCGTACACGGCTTGCTCACCCTGCTTGCGCAGCAGCGTGAAGGCCGTCTCCTGGTCGATCTCCGACTGGAGGTCCCGGTCGCTGACGACACCGGCGAACGTGTCGAGCTTGCGCAGCGTGTGCAGCAGCATCTGCTGCTCAAGATCGAGGTCGAAGGCGTCCTCGGTGACCTGTCCGTCCTGGTCGACGACCAGCATCCCGCCCAGGTCCAGTGGCCTGACGCCCTCGGGCAGCAGGACCGCCAGGTCCCCTCTGAGCGCACGTCTGAACTCTCCGAAGGCAAGGGGCCTACCCGGGCCGCGTGCCGCGTGCAGCATGCCGTGGCACTCCATCAAGGTGGTCAGGCGCTGCTGAGGTTCCAGGCCCGGCGCGGTCATCGCCTTCGCAGCGCGCAGCGCAGCGCGGGTCACCAGGTAGCGGACCCGGTCGTCGTCGAGCGCCTGCGCACCTTCGTCCATGGGACTCGTCACGGTCCGGAGCGTACGGGGCGCCTATGACAAACACGCCACCCGAGAAGAAATAGGGCTCACTTACGGCATCTCGTTCGCAAACATGTCGAGCCCTGTGGTATCGACGCGCGGATAGAGCTCCCGGTAGACATTGAGGTACTCCACCACGTGACGCCGACCGAGCTGGGTCAGCCGCCAGCGGTACTCAGCGACATGCGTTCCACCGAGGGCCATAACGGGCACCGAGTCCACCAGGCCGCGGCTCGGTTGTCCTCCGGCCTTGCCTCGATAGCCCACACCGATGAAGAACAGTGAGCGGCCGGCCAACTGGTCGTCCTCCAGCCCGGCAGGCTCTGCGGCTGCGACACGCGCCAGGACCCCCCAGAGCCACTCCGACAGCAGATGGGCCGCAGGGTCCGGCTCCCTCGGTTCGCCAAGCCCCGCTCGCGCAGCCGCACGGCCTCGTCGGGTGATCTCCACCAGTACCCGGCCGACCTCTCCGGTAGCAGGGTGCTCGACCGAATCCTCAGTGACCACCAGCAGACCTCGCCGCTCCAGCGCGTGCACCGTCTGCCCGGCCCCCGGGTCGTGCACACCATGCTGGCGTAGCCTTTCCTGCAACCGGGTGTACCCGACAAGAGAAGGCGGCGCCTTGAGCGTCAGCGGCAACTTTCGCCACTCGGCCGCCTTCGACACAGGCAGCCGCTGGACCCGGCGCATCCACATCTCGGTTTCCGTCATGCGGTCGTCCCGCATGATCTCGCCCAGGTATACCTGCTGGCGTTCATTCAGCGACTCCCACGTTGCCAAGGCCGCCCGTGAAGGCTCCTGCTTCCGGTTGGTGGCCAAGGTTGGAGCCGGCTCGTCGGGTCTCGTGCGCATCCAAGCGTCCAGGACCATCCGCACCGGGACTCCGTACGCCTTCGCCAGGGGTGCAAGAAGCCGCCCGGTCACCTCGGGGTCCTGCCAGTGCCGCCCCTGGACCTGCAGCCCCTTCTCCAGTGAAGAGATCTTGGGCGCCGAGACAGACAATTCACGGCCTGCCACCGACGCCCGCAGAAGCTCGGCGACCCGTTCCAGCGTCAGCCCAGCGGCATACCTCAGATCGATCAGGGTCTCCTGTCCGCGCTGAGCCCCGGTCAGGTCATCCACCTGACAGCTGAGGGCCGCGGCGAGCTGCTCCAAGCGCGCCGGTGTCGGCGTATGACAGCCCTCCTCGTAGAAGAAGATCATCCGAGGGGATACCCCAGCCCGTTTGGCCAGCGCAGCACGGCTTAGCCCCATCTCGACACGTCGGGCTAGCAATCGTGCTGGGTCGATCGGACGCAGCGGCAGGGGCATAGATCAATAGAAGTCGAATGAAGACTTCATCGCAAGACTGCGTCCGAGTGATGGGCAGTCAGGTCTGTCAGCGAGGCCGGAAAGGGCCGATGCGAATGCGCTGTTGGCCACTCGCCCTCAATGGTTACCCTCGGATGCGGTGGTAGCACAGATCCAACTGCTGTGCGGCCGTACACACAGCTCGAGAGGGGCAGTGCAATGAGCAACGATGAGCAGACCTGTGGTCGGCCGACTCGCGCTGGCACGCCCTGTCGGAACCGAATATTCGGCTCCGACAGGGCGTGCGGTACGCACGCGACCGCCGAAGATCGTGCGGTGGCAGAAGCGCATCAACGAGGATGGCGCGAAGGCTACGAGCAAGGCAGCAAGTCCGGAGCCGCCTCAGCTAAGCTCAAGATCGAGTGGCTGGAACGGCGGGTTAAGGAGTTGGAGCAGCAACTCGACGATGCGACCCGGATCTACGACTTGGATGGCGATCAGGTCGTGCAGGTCGGCCGATACGCGTATCGCTGGCGTGGAGGCGAGCCACTCGAGGTCGGAGACCGCGTACGGATTCCGGAGAACTACGTGAGCCGCTTGAAGGACGGACCAGGCCCGACGATCGGAGTGGTTACCGCGTTGGGCACGACGTACCGAGGCGACCTCTCGGTGATCATTGGCCGCGCGCCGGTGGCCGACCAGGCGTAGGCAAGCGGTCCGAGTCCTGCGCGCATGACGTGAGGTTCGGTCCGACGCCGCTTGTCTCAGCTCGTTCTGGTGGGGTACGACGGCAGCATGCTTCGTTGGTCGCCACTCAATGAGCGTCAGCTCTCGCTTCTGACTCGCATCGGCGGGGACGGGAGCCCGGTCACCTCGGGCGAGTCTGAACTCGCCCATAGCGCCCGCGCTCTGAAGGAGCGCGGACTCATCAGCATGCCGAAGGCTGTGGGGGTGAAATGGCGGGCTGAGATCACCGATGCTGGCCGCTTCTACCTGGAGCATGGGCATCACCCGGACCGCCCGGCCCCGAAGCCAAAGACCGTGGCCCGTTCCCCTGCCGACCCGGTACCACAGAGCAGGCCCGTAGACCAGCTGGGCGACAAGGCCGGCACCCGAGCACCAGCGATTCGGCAGCAGCCGAAGGAGTCCAGGACCGTGAGCGGTCCGGCACTGATCGAGCGAGTCCAGCAGGCGGGGCGCTTCCTGACGATCCCCGATCCGTCGCCGGATGAACGGGCGAGGTTGCGCCGCGCGTTCGACGCGGCGCGCACGTGTGCACCCGAGGGCTACCAGCTGAAGTACAGCGGCCGGGAGAAGGGCGACTTCTACCTTGGCCTGCTCCGCGACAACGGCCTGGATGAGACCGAGTGGAACCGGATTCGACTGCAACGCAGCCGGGTCATCACGGACGTGGACGCTGTGGTCGCAGCACTGGAAGCCGATCACAGCGCCTTCGAGGTCTCCGAGGAGGTACTCCCTCGCGTGCTGTTGATCGTCCGTCTCATCGCGCAGGAGGCGCTGTCGCGCCATGGTGACGTGGCGATCTTGAAGAAGCGGAAGCAGCCGCGGCCGCTCCTCTCCGTCCACGGCAGAACATGGGAGTTGAGCTTCAAGGAGCGGCAGAAGCACGTCAAGTACGTGCCCCAGGCCACGGGACGGCGCAAGACGTACGACTGGCAGAGGGTGACTCCTGCTTACCGGTCCGAGCCGTCCGGTGAACTCGACCTCCAGGTCGTCGAGTCGCCCCAGGGTGGTTACGGATACGGCGGTGGTTGGAAGACCGACTGCGCCGACACTCCGAAGCGGTCGGTGGAGGAGCAGATCAGCTCGCTCTTCCGGAAGCTGAAGGCGCGCGCCGAGGAACAGGAGCGCCTCCAGCTGGAGCGCGAAGCCGAGCAACGTCGGCTGCGGGAGGAGCGGGAGAGGGCGGAGGCCGAGCGGCAGCGCTTGGCGGCCGAGGAGAAGGCACGCAAGCAGCGGGACTGGGAGGCTGCAGTCGCTGCGGCTGGCGCCAAGGCCGTCGAGGCATCACGCCTTGAGAGGTTCGGGTCGGCGCTGGAACGGTGGCAGGGGGCGCGGGAAATCCGGGAATTCTGTGCGGCACTGGACGAAGCCGCAAGCCGGACCGGCAACGAGGGCGAGGTGCGGAGGTTCCGCGAGTGGGCCGCTTGGGGCAGAGCGGAGGCGGACAGGATCGACCCGACGGCGCTCGGAAGCGGTCTCGGTGTCGAAGCCTTCGAGACCGAGCCTACGGCCGACGCGCTCCGGCCGTTCCTCAACGGGTGGAGCCCGCATCGGCCGGAGAAGGAGGCACCGCCCGCCGAGCCCGTCCAGCCGCGGCAGCAGACCGACCCGTGGCGCGACGTCAGCGCCGCACCTCAGGGCCAAGGCTGGAGATACGGACCCCAAGGTCGCGCTCAATGGTGGAGGCGATGACGCCGTGCCCCCGGTCGCGCAGCGCCTTCAGCGCCCGTTCGACGATCGTGCCGAGCCGCTCGACCTCGGCCCGCAGCGCGAGCAACTCGTCGAACCGCTCCACCCGCTCCTGACCGCACCACTCGCGAACGGTCCGCAGCAGCTCGTCCTCCGCCTGCAGCTTCCGTTCGTCGCGACGACGGTTCCACGACTGCCATGAGGGCTGAGTACGTTCCTGGTCGAGAGCCTCCTGCCGGCGCTCGACCTCCGGGAGGATCTCCTCGGCCAGGACCTCTGCGGCTCGCCGGGCGATTCGCTCGGTGACCGGCCAACCCGCCAGGATCAGGCCGGTGCGGTTCTCATGGACCATCGGGTCGGCACGCAGCTCAGCTGCATCGAGCCCGAGTCGGTCAGCGGTGGCATCGAGAGCCGTGAGCTCCAGCACGCCGGCATCGGCCGCAGTCGTGCGCAGCCGTAGATGGCTCTTGGGACGGACGAAGCCGAGAACCATTCGGGCGGTCTCGAACTCGGCAGTCTTCCGCACGTGCCGGGATGCCTCGACCAGCGCCAGTTCAGCAGCATCGTCGCTCTGGAAGACTGCGACGTCGTCCCACAGCGCGACCAGGGAGGCAGGGGCAACCCAGTCCTGCAGGCCGGCGTCCTCGCCTTCGAGGAATCTGATGTGCACCTGAGCGGCCCGGCGCGGGCCGCCGACCCGGACGATCTCTACACGGCGGATCACACTGCCGAGCATCTTGGGCTGGGAGCGGTACGCCCAGTTCTCGCCGATCTCCATCCTGCTATTGAGCCAGGTCAGGGTAGCTCGCCGCTACCACTTCCCTGTGTTCGTTGTGGTTGGGCCGCAGCGCGGCTGCCGACGTTCTGAACCGGACATGCGATGGCCCGGACCGTTACCGGTCCGGGCCATCGCCGCTGTGCCCGTCAGCGTCCCAGGTTGGTGTCGGCTGGGATGGTGCCGAGTCGGCCGGCCTGGAAGTCCTCCAAGGCCTGCTGGAGCTCGCGGTGGCTGTTCATCACGAACGGGCCGTAGTGGGCGACCGGCTCGCGGATCGGAAGGCCGCCGAGCAGCACCAGCTCGAAGTTGGCGCTGCGGGAGTCCTGCCGCTCGTCCGCGCGGATGGTGAGGGAGTCGCCCTCGCCGAAGACCACGGCCTGGCCCATGTGGAACGGCCGCCGCTCCTCGCTGGCCGAGCCGCTGCCGGCCAGCCCGTAGGCCAGCGCGTTGAAGTCAGCCCGCCACGGCAGGGTGACCTGGGCGCCCGGGTTCACCGACACGTGGATCATCGTGATTGGGGTGTGGGTGGCACCGGGGCCCTGGTGGCCGTCGATGTCGCCGGCAATCAGCCGGACCAGCGCGCCGCCGTCCGAGGAGGCCAGCAGCTTGACGCTGGTGCCGCGGATGTCCTGGTACTTGGGCGCGATCATCTTGTCGGCGGCGGGCAGGTTGACCCAGAGCTGCAGCCCGTGGAAGAGGCCGCCGGACATCACCAGGGACTCCGGCGGGGTCTCGATGTGCAGCAGCCCAGAGCCGGCGGTCATCCACTGGGTGTCGCCGTCGGTGATCACCCCGCCGCCGCCGTGCGAGTCCTGGTGGATGAAGGTGCCGTCGATGATGTACGTGACAGTCTCGAAGCCCCGGTGCGGATGCCAGGGAGTCCCCTTCGGCTCACCAGCCTGATAGTCCACCTCGCCCATCTGGTCCATCATGATGAAGGGGTCGAGGTACTTCTGGTTGATCTTGGCGAAGGCGCGGCGGACGGGGAAGCCTTCACCCTCGAACCCCTCGGGGGCAGTCGAGACGGCCAGAACGGGGCGGGCGACGGAGCCCTCGGCGGGGGCCGCGATGCGCGGCAGGATCAGCGGGTTCTCAACGGTCACGGCAGGCATGCCGGCCTCCTCAGTTGGGTTGGAATGCGATGTTCGTCCTGCGTCTCTGCAGGTCAGAGCTCTCTTGCGACTAGTCCCCCAACTGGACTAGCTTTTCGGCTCGCCGGCCGCGTAGTCCACCTCGCCCATCTGGTCCATCATGATGAACGGGTCGAGGAACTTCTGGTTGACCTTGGCGAAGGCCCGGCGGACCGGGAAGCCCTCGCCCTCGAAGCCCTCGGGCGCGGTGGCGACGGCCAGCACCGGGCGCGCCTCGGAGCCTTCGGCGGGAGCCGCGATGCGCGGCAGGATCAGCGGGTTCTCAACGGTCACGGCGGGCATGTCGGCCTCCTGGATCGTGGGGTCGTGGCCTACGAACGCAAGATTAGTCCAACTTTCAACCAGAAGCAAGTTGAAGATTGAACAATAGGCGGAGCAGGCGGGGCTGATCCCTTCCCGCGGCCGCGGGCGGTCACGCCGACCTGGGGGTCAGCCGTACATCCGGCGCATGGTGAAGTCCACCATCTGCTCCACCGCCCTGGCGTCGAACACCATCCGGTGCTCGCCCTCCATGTCCAGCGCGAAGCCGTAGCCGGTCGGCAGCAGGTCCAGCACCTCGGCGCCGGAGACGGTGAAGTACTTGGACTCCTTCCCCGCGTACCGGCGCAGCTCCTTGAGCGAGCTGAACATCGGGATCACCGGGGTGGGAGTGTTGTGCAGGGCCAGGAAGCCCGGGCGGTCGCCGCGCGGGCAGTGCACCTTGGAGGTGATGAAGATGGCCTGGAAGTCCTCCACCGGCATCGAGCCGGTGGTGAAGGCGCGCACCGCGTCCGCCAGCGAGGGCGGCGAGGGCTCGGGGTAGAGCGACTGGCCGGCACCGGGCTGCTGCTCGGCGTAGCCCGCGCCCATGCCGGGGCCCGGCTGGGCGCCGTAGGCCTGTTGCTGCTGCCCGTACATGCCCTGCGGCCCCGCCTGCTGGTAGGGGTCGCCCGGGTAGCCGCTCGCGCTCTGCTGCTCGTAGCCGTACACACGGACAGGCTAGCGGGCCCGGAGTGCTTGCGCGGCGGCCGATCCGGACAAGAGCGGCCCGGGTGGCGCTGTGCGGACGTGACTACGTTCACGCGGGATTAACGCCGAGAGGCTTGAAGAAGTTACTAACCGGTAGCATCATGATGTGTACTGGCGGGTAGGGGCGTGAGAAGCGCAACCCGGAAGCGACGAACCGGAGAAACGGTCATGGGTCACTACAAGTCCAACCTGCGGGACGTGGAGTTCAACCTCTTCGAGGTGTTCGGTCGCGACCAGGTGTACGGCACCGGTCCGTTCGCCGACATGGACGTCGAGACCGCGAAGAACATCCTCAGCGAGATCTCCCGGCTGGCCGAGAACGACCTGGCCGCCTCCTTCGTGGACGCCGACCGCAACCCGCCGGTCTTCGACCCGGAGACCAACACCGCCCCGGTCCCGGCCAGCTTCCGCAAGAGCTACCAGACCTTCATGGACGCCGAGTGGTGGCGCCTGGGCATCCCGGAGTCGATCGGCGGCCAGGTCACCCCGAACTCGCTGATCTGGGGCTTCGCCGAGCAGATCCTCGGCTCCAACCCGGCCATCTGGATGTACTCCTCCGGCCCGGCCTTCGCCGGCGTCATCGCCGAGGAGGGCACCGAGGAGCAGCTCAAGGTCGCCCAGCGGATGACCGACCGCCTGTGGGGCGCGACCATGGTCCTCACCGAGCCCGACGCGGGCTCCGACGTGGGCGCCGGCCGCACCAAGGCGATCAAGCAGGAGGACGGCTCCTGGCACATCGAGGGCGTCAAGCGCTTCATCACCTCGGGCGAGCACGACATGTCCGAGAACATCATCCACCTGGTGCTGGCCCGCCCCGAGGGCGGCAAGCCGGGCACCAAGGGCCTCGGCCTCTACATCGTGCCGAAGTTCGACTTCGACTGGGAGACCGGCGAGCTGGGCGAGCGCAACGGCGTCTACGCCACCAACGTCGAGCACAAGATGGGCCTGAAGGCCTCGAACACCTGCGAGATGACCTTCGGCGCCAAGCACCCCGCCAAGGGCTGGCTGGTCGGCGAGAAGATCGACGGCATCCGCCAGATGTTCAAGATCATCGAGTTCGCCCGGATGATGGTCGGCACGAAGGCCATCGCGACCCTGTCCACCGGCTACCTGAACGCGCTGGAGTACGCCAAGGAGCGCGTGCAGGGCGCCGACATCGCCAACTTCCTGGACAAGACCGCGCCGCGGGTCACCATCACCCACCACCCGGACGTGCGCCGCTCGCTGCTGACCCAGAAGGCCTACGCCGAGGGCATGCGCGCGCTGGTCCTCTACACCGCCTCGGTGCAGGACGACATGACCGCGGCCCGCCTGCGCGGCGAGAAGGACGAGGCCGCCGAGCGCCTCAACGACCTGCTGCTGCCGATCGTCAAGGGCTACGGCTCGGAGCGCTCCTACGAGCAGCTGGCCCAGTCGCTGCAGACCTTCGGCGGCTCCGGGTACCTGCAGGAGTACCCGATCGAGCAGTACATCCGTGACGCCAAGATCGACACCCTGTACGAGGGCACCACTGCGATCCAGGGCCAGGACTTCTTCTTCCGCAAGATCGTCAAGGACGGCGGCCAGGCGCTGACCGCGGTCTCCGAGCAGATCCAGAAGTTCCTCGCGGCCGGCGAGGGCGGCGAGGCGCTGGCCGCCGAGCGCGACTTCCTGGCCACCGCGGCCGGCGACCTGGAGGCGATCGTCGGCAAGATGCTGGCCGACCTCTCCGCGGTCGAGCAGGACGTCAAGAACATGTACAAGGTGGGCCTGAACGCCACCCGCCTGCTGATGGTCTCCGGCGACGTGGTGGTCGGCTGGCTGCTGCTGCGTCAGGCCGTCGTCGCGCAGGCCAAGATCGACGCTGGCGCCACCGGCAAGGACCTCGCCTTCTACCAGGGCAAGGTGGCCGGCGCCCGGTTCTTCGCCCGCAACATCCTGCCCGCCGTCTCCAGCCAGCGCCTGATCGCCGAGGGCATCGACCTCGACGTCATGGAGCTCGCCGAGGACGCGTTCTGAGCGGCTCGACCCTGACCGCCTGACCCACCCTCAGCACCGTGGGGCCCGCAGTTCGCGGGCCCCACGGTGTTTTTCGGGTACAGCGGTAGCGAGACGAAGTAGTAACCGTCCTGTCGGTGTACGGGCATATGCTCGGGTGGGAGGCCTCTTCCCCACCGGCTCTCCGCTATCCCTCGACCCAGGAGCAGCATGTCGACCGCCGACCGCCCGGTCTTCTTCGACCGGACCCACACCGACGATCTGATCGCCTATCTGGCGGCCGCCCCTTCGCCCTACCACGCGGTCGCCGGGGCGGCGGAGCGGCTGGAGAAGGCGGGCTTCCGGCAGGTCGCCGAGGCCGACGCCTGGGAGGGGACGACCGGCGGCAAGTACGTCGTGCGCGGCGGCGCGCTGATCGCCTGGTACGTGCCCGCGGGCGCGGTGGCCGCCACCCCGTTCCGGGTGGTCGGCACCCACACCGACTCGCCGAACCTGCGGGTCAAGCCGGTGCCGGACACCGGCTCGGCGGGGTGGCGCCAGGTGGCGGTGGAGATCTACGGCGGGGTGCCGCTGAACACCTGGCTGGACCGGGACCTGGGTCTGTCCGGTCGGCTGGTGCTGCGCGACGGGTCGACCAGGCTGGTCCAGCTCGACGAGCCGCTGCTGCGGGTCCCGCAGCTGGCCATCCACCTGGACCGACAGGTGAACGACGGTCTGAAACTGGACAAGCAGCGCCACCTGACTCCCATCTGGGGTCTGGGTCCGGTGGACGAGGGGGGCCTGATCGGCTACGTATCCGAGCGGGCCGGCGTAGCCGCGGCCGACGTCCTGGGCTGGGATCTGATGACCCATGACGTCCAGCCGCCGTCCTACCTGGGTCGGGACCGCGAGCTGCTGGCCGGCCCCCGGCTGGACAACCTGCTGTCGGTGCACGCCGCCACCGCGGCGCTGGCCGCCGCCGTCACCGAGGGCGGCGACCAGCTGCCGTACATCCCGGTGCTGGCCGCCTTCGACCACGAGGAGACCGGCAGCGAGTCGGACACCGGCGCCCAGGGGCCGCTGCTCGGCCGGGTGCTGGAGCGCAGCGTCCACAGCCGCGGCGGGAGCGAGGAGGACCGGGCCCGCGCGCTGGCAGGCACCATCTGCCTCTCCTCCGACATGGGCCACGCGGTGCACCCCAACTACTCCGAGCGGCACGAGCCGGGCCACCACCCGGTGCCCAACGGCGGCCCGATCCTCAAGGTCAACGTCAACAACCGGTACGCCACCGACGGGGTCGGCCGGGCGGTCTTCGCCGCCGCCTGCGAGCGGGCCGGGGTGCCGTGGCAGGCCTTCGTCTCCAACAACGCGATGCCCTGCGGCACCACGATCGGCCCGATCACCGCGGCCCGGCTCGGCATCACCACGGTGGACTGCGGGATCGCCGCGCTCTCCATGCACTCGGCGCGCGAGCTGTGCGGCGCCGAGGACCCGTACCTGCTGGCCTCGGCGATCAAGTCGTTCCTGGAGGGCTGATGCCGCGTCAGGGCCGGAACCAGCCGCACCGGTACCGGCCCTGACGCCCCGCCACTACTCCATCCCCGCCAGCACCAGCGGCAGCCGGCTGGCCGCGCCGGTCACCAGCCGCACCGGCACGCCCCAGTCCTGCTGGTGCACGTGGCAGGCCGGGTACTCGATCGCCGGGTCGTCGTCGCAGGAGGCGGCCATCGCCGAGACGTGCAGCACGCCCTCGGTCAGCTCCGGGTTGAGCACCAGCTCGCGCGAGAGCGCACTGTCCGGGCCGGCCCCGGCCAGCAGCAGCTCCGGCGGGGTCGAGCTGACCAGCAGCCGGGTGGACGGGCCGTACCGCTCGTCCAGCTTCTGGCCGGCGGGCGCGGTGAAGACCACGTCCAGCTGCAGCGCGCCCGGGGCAACCTCGGTGGCGGCGCGCTGGGTGCGGTGCGCCACCGACTCGACGGCCACCGCCTCCTCGGGCAGCCGCAGCCTGGTCAGCTGGTGCCGGGCCGACTCCACCACCACGATGTCCTCGCCGGCCAGCACCGCGCCGCTGGGCTCGCGCAGGTCGGTGGCGAGCGTGCTGACCTGGCCGGTCGCCGGGTCGAAGCGGCGCAGCGCGTGGTTGTAGGTGTCGGCGATCGCCACCGAGCCGTCCGGCAGCACCGTCACGCCCAGCGGGTGTTGGAGCAGCGCCTGCTCGGCCGCGCCGTCCCGGTGGCCGAAGTCGAACAGGCCGGTGCCGACCGCGGTGTGCACGTGCTTGGTTTCACGTGAAACCCAGCGGACCGCCGAGGTCTCGCTGTCCGCCACCCAGAGCTTCTCGCCGTCCGCGGAGACGGCGAGCCCGGACGGCTGGGCGAACCAGGCCTCGGCCGCCGGGCCGTCGACCAGGCCCTCGTTGGTGGTGCCGGCCGCCACCCCCACCGTGCCGGTGGCCGGGTCGAAGGCCCACAGCTGGTGCACCCCGGCCATCGCGATCCACACCCGGCCGTCGAAGAAGGCCACGTCCCAGGGGGAGGAGAGGTCCACCTCGCGGGCCGGCCCCGCGGTGGGCGAGCCCTGCCACCACTGGCGGCCGGTGCCGGCCAGCGTGGTCACCACGCCGTCGGCCAGGCGCACCCCGCGCAGCGCGTGGTTGACGGTGTCGGCCACCACCACGTCGTAGCCGAGCTCCAGGCCGGCCGGGACCAGGGCCAGGCCCTGCGGCTCGCTGAACCGGGGCGCAGCGCCGTCCATCAGGCCGCGCTCCCCGTCGCCGATCCGGCGCACCACGCTCTCGCCGTCCTCGGCCAACTCGACCAGCGAGTGGTGGCCCGAGTCGGCCACCAGGTACCCGCCGCCGGGCAGCCGCACCGCCTTGCCGGGGAACTTCAACGCCCCGGCCACCGGCTCCGGCGGCACGTACGGCCCGTCGCCGCGCCGCAGCGTGCCCTTGGCGCCGTGCTCCGCCTCCAGCTCCTCGACCAGCCGCGCGATCGCGTGCGCGTGCCCCTCGCCTGCGTGCTGGGCGACCACGTACCCCTCGGGGTCGATCACCACCAGCGTCGGCCAGGCACGCACCGCGTACTGCTTCCAGGTCACCAGCTTCGGATCGTCCAGCACCGGGTGCGCCACCTCGTACCGCGCCACCGCGTCCACCACGGCCTGGTGCTCCGCCTCGTGCACGAACTTCGGCGAGTGCACCCCGACGATCACCACGGTGTCCCGGTGCTTCTCCTCCAGCTCGCGCAACTCGTCGAGCACGTGGAGGCAGTTGATGCAGCAGAAGGTCCAGAAGTCTAGGACCAAAATGCGACCTCGGAGGTCCGCCAGACTTAGTTCCTTGCCGCCGGTGTTGATCCATCCGCCTGCGCCGACCAGCTCGGGGGCGCGTACGCGTGCACGAGAAGACATGTCCTCATCCAACCCCATCGTGCTGTGGAAGCATTCCGAGTGGATCTGTGACATGGGAGGGGCAGATGGCTGTGGACGGGAACGAAACGACTGCGGGGGGCGCGGAGAGCGCCGTGCAGGTGTTCATGGCGCTGCCGGGGCGCACGGAGGACGGGCAACAGCTGTTCCTGCGGTGCCTGGCGGATGTGGTCCAGACGCTCGGGCTCGATGTTGCCTCCGACTCGGCCGCTGATGATGCGTGGGAGTGGGGGCACCGAGTGCGCCGTGCTCTGCGTGAGGCATGCCGCCAGGAGCTGGTGTTGTCCGAGCCTTCCTTCGGGGTGCTCATGGCGGCGGCGGTCTACGACTCGAACCCGAGCTTCAACCGTCAGTTCGTCGAGCCGGTGTTGAATGCGTTCGGGTACCGACGCGTCCGCTCCGCGCTGCTCGACTACCTGCGGACGGGCACCGACCCGGAGCGGGCGGGCGCTGCGCGAGCGTGGTACTGGTCGGCCCTGCCGCTTCGGCTCTCCAAAGTCAGGGCAGAGGGTTCAGATATCCAAGGCCAGCCGGAGGCCGAGGACGGGTCCGTTCTGGTTCGCGAGTGGAACGAGGCGGCGCTCCGAGAGTTCGTGAGCAACGAGCACTTGGACGTTCGGCGCTGCATCCTTCCGGGGCTTCCGCTGTGGCCGTCGGCGTACCCGGCAGGACTGCACGACCTCGTTGAGACGGCAGTGGTGATCGCGCGATCGCATCCGGACGAGTACATCCGCCACCGTGTGGTGCATCAGGTTCGTGGTTGACGGGCAGAGCTTCTGAAGAAGCCAGGAGCCCCGCCCACACGCCACGGGGACGACGCATGGACGGGCTCGGCCCTGCTGGTATCCGTTCCACGGCCCGGCACGGGGGTTCAGGAACTGCCCGGGACCCAGTTCCAGCGAGTGGGAGGACCGGTGAACACGGACCCGCGCAGCCGGTTGGAGCGCCGCATCTCGTTCAGCTCGCGCGTCCGCTCCCGCAGCAGGCGCATGGTCTCCGACTCGGCGGGCTCCAACTCGGGGCCGTCGGCCTCCGGCTCGGCTTGCTCCTCGGACGGCTCCCGGGCGGGCTCACACTGCCGGTGGGCAGGCATGTAGGCGTCGCGTTCCGGGGCGCTCACAGTGCCCCCGAGATCTTCGCGGGCACGGGGGCCGTTGGGCACACCTGGGCGTGCTGCCGGATCTTCACCCGCGCGTCCGTCAGCGCCGACCCGTCCGGGGTGTACCGGCCGCCGGGTACCTTCGGGCGGAACGTGGCCTCGGCCGCTCGCAGCTCACGGGCGAGGCTGACGCACTCGGGGCACTCGCTAGGCGCCATCTCGGGTCACCACCCGGCACTCATCGAGGAAGGCGGACATGCCCCGCCTCGCGTGGCTCTGCACGGCAGACTCCTTCGCGTCAGTCGATCGGTTCGACTACTGGTCTACCGGCGCCGTTTCGGCCAGGCGGGGGCATGTTGGGGGGCATCCTGGGCGGGTGGTGATCGGTGACGTGATTCGTGATCTCCGGCTGGCGCAGAAGCGCACCCAAGCGCAACTCGCCGCCCTGCTCTGCGAGCTGTCGGGCAATCCCGAGGGGACGCCCGGCCGTGACCAGGTGAAGCGCTGGGAGACAGGGCGGGTGATCCCGGGGAAGTACTGGGTCGGGCTGCTGGCCCTGGCGCTCGGAGTCCCCCGGGCTGATCTCGAAAAGGAAGCGCACGCCACACGGGAGCAGCGCCGAACCGCCCGGTCCGCGCACGGAGTTGCCGTTCCCGGCCCGCGAAGGGCAGAACTGCTGGACATGCTGGCCTCGGTGGCGGGAGGGGACGAATCGTGGCTGTCCCGCAGCATCGGCCCGTACGACTTCTCGGTCGCGATGGCGAACCTGGCTGACCGGGATCAGGGAACGAAGCGCCGGCTGGTCCGCTGGCTGGACGACGGCTCCACCTCGATGCTCCGTGGCAACGCCCAGAGCACGCTGTTCAAGACCCACCAATCGGACCTGGTCGAGCGGGCCGAGCAGTCCATGGGGCGTGACGAGGAAACCCGTCGGCGCTGCATGCGTTGCTTCACTCGGCGAGCCTTCGGGCTCTCCTGGCCCGACGCATCGCAGTACACGGCGCTCGCCGCTCCGCCGGCTGAGATCCGCAGCCTCGGTCAGCTGCTCCACGACCCCCACGACCCATCGAACCGCTGGTGTGCGGCGGTGTTCCTGGGAGAGGCTGTCGAGGGCGGCTCAGGGGCTGCCAGGGCCCTGCTCGTTGGGGCCCTGCGTACGGAGTCCAGCAGGGAGAACCTGCGGGCCATCGGCTTGGGACTGAACGGAGAACGACCGTGGAGCTGATCATCCTTGGTGACAAGGGCGACGCGATAGAGGCGCTGACGGCCATCGCCAATGAACGTGGCATCACGAACGCCGCCGTCGTCTCGGTCGTCGGCGCGGCACGGTCGTTCACGGTCTCGAACATGAAGGCCGACAACCCCAGGGAGGCAGTACTGACCTCCGGCCGCCTGGCCGAGGTGGCCGGGAACGGCGAGATCCGCGACGGCGTGGTGAATATCCACGTGACGTGCGGCCTAGACGGTGGACAGGCCGTGGCGGGCCACCTGAACGCGGCAGAGGTCGGCGGGCCGTACAGCCTTCATGTGTACGTCCAACAGCTTTGAGCGTCGCACACAACCCTTTGTGCAGGGGACGGCCCCCGTCGCCACCCCGATCACTGGGCTCTGGCGAGGGGGCCGTGGTGTGCTCGGGCAGGGGCGGCGGGCAGGGCGGGCGATACCCCCCACCCTCTAATTCGCGGCGACGTGCGCGGGCATGGGGGCCGGGTCCCCCTTGCGTGAGCGACCAGAGATACATACGCCCCCCGTGCCCCCTAGGGCCTGTTCCGAGTTCAGATCACGGTTTAGTGGTTCGCTGACGCCGGGCGGTCGCGGCCCGGTAGAACTGCGGTGTGACGCGTGGTGATCTGAGTGATGCCGAATGGGAGTTGGTGGAGCCGCTCCTGCCGCTGGGCGAGCGTGGGCCGATCCCCGACCTGCGCCGACAGCTCGATGCGGTGATGTGGCGTTTCCGGACCGGGAGTCCACGGCGGGACGTCCCTGAGCGC
>NZ_PYBW01000067.1 GCF_003205575.1 Streptomyces tateyamensis | reverse complement strand
CGGTCGGCCGCGGCCGACCGGGGCCCGCAGGGGCCGGCTCGGTGGGACTGGCCCTACGGCGTGCGGGCCGCGTCGGCCAGGGCCAGCGCCACGCCCTGCTCGGTGGGGCCGAGGAACTTCGGGTCAGGGTGGAAGAGCGAGCTCAGCGCCGCCTTGCCGGCCCCCGGGAGCTCGCGCACCCCGCCGTAGTACCAGGTCGTGTCCCGCGGCTCGGGCACTCCGATCGCGTAGGAGTCGATCCCCGCCGCCCGGCACAGCGCCAGCGCACGGCGCACGTGGTAGTCCTGACTGACCAGCACCGCGCGGTCCACCCCGAAGATCCGCCGGGCCCGGTCGCAGGAGTCCCAGGTGTTGAACCCCGCGTAGTCCCGCACCACCCGCACGGCCGGCACTCCGCGCTCGCGCAGGTAGTCGTACATCGCCCCGGGCTCGTTGTACCCGTCGCGGCTGTTGTCCCCGGTGACCAGGATCGCCTTCACCTTGTGCGCCTGGTAGAGCTGTACGGCCGCGTCCAGCCGGTGCGCCAGGTACGGCGAGGGCTCGTCCCCCACCACACCGGCGCCGAAGACCACGGCCACCGGCTCGGCCGGCACCTCGGCCACCGTGCGGACCCGGTCGCCCTCGGCCAGGAAGAGCCAGCCGCTGGGCGCCACCGCCAGCAGGCTCACCAGCACCAGGCCCTGGAAGAGCCGCCGCTGGGTGCGGCGCCGGGCCAGCCGTCTCGCCCACCGCCTGCCGAACTCGCGCATGGTCCCCTCCCTGCCGGTCGGACCGCCGTGATCCACCGTCGTGACTCCTCCCCGGCGTA
>NZ_PYBW01000066.1 GCF_003205575.1 Streptomyces tateyamensis | reverse complement strand
CGCCGGTTGTACCTGCCCGCCGCGTGGACGGACGACCGGGCGCGCTGCCGAGAGGCCGGCGTGCCCGATGAGGTCGCGTTCGCCACGAAACCGCAGCTCGCGGTCGGCATGCTCGAACGGGCACTGGCGGACGGAGTGCTGTTCGCCTGGGTCGTGGCCGACTCCGGCTACGGCCGCGACACCGACCTGCGGGCGTTCCTGCACCGCGAACGCCTGTCCTATGTGCTCGCGGTCCCGGTCAGCCTGCCGACCGCCGGCCCACCGGGCAAACCCGCCCCTGGCACCATCACGGGCAGGATCACGACAACTGCGCCGTTCGCGGTCGAGATCGACCTCAGCACGATCTGACCCGCCCTCCGGGCGTGGTGCTCCGGCTGTGCGGTCACGTCTCCTGCGTGCGGTTGGGCCGACACCGCGCTACAGCGCGGCAGGCCCGCGGGGCGCTCCCGCCGTCTCGCCGCGCTGCCGGGGCCCGCTCCGCTCAGGAACCGAGCAGGCGGGCCTTCTGGGCGCTGAACTCGGCCTCCGTGAGGACCCCTTGCTGCTTGAGGGCGGCGAGTTCCTTGAGCTGGTTGATGGTGTCGTCGGTCCCGCCGGCCGGGGCGGGCGGCGGGGCGGCGGCCTGTGCCTGTTCGGCCTGGGCGTAGTCCTGCTCCGCCCAGCGGCCGGCCTGACGGCGTGAGACGCGGTTGGAGACGGCGGTGGCCGTTCCGGCGACGACGGCGGTGCGGGCTACGCCGCGCAGAAGACCGGGCATGGTTTCCTCCTCGGGGTGGGGGTCGGGCTGGGGCCCGGCCGGTCAGCTGAGGGCCTGCTGGGCCTCCAGTCCGTCGAGGGCCTCGATGATCTGCTCGACCGGTATCCGGCCGCCGGCCACCAGTTGGGCGCCGGCGCGGCGCAGTGCCGCCGCCAGCGGTGCGGCCCACAGGTTCTCGTAGAGGAGGATGGCGGCGGAGTCCCCGGGCTGGAGGAGGGATCCGGCCTGCTCCCGCTCCTCCTCGCCGAGCAGACCGGACGAAGCGCCTTCGAAGACGGCCAGGTCCAGCTCTCCGTCACCGTCCACGTCGGCCAGTTGCAGGCCGACGACGGAGCCGTCGTGCTCCTTCCTCACCAGGGTCAGGTCGAGGATGCGGATGATGCCGCGCTCGACCAGGTCGACGAGCAGGGGCAGGCCCTCGCCCGTCATCCGGCTGCCGGGGAACTCGATGACCAGATAGTCGATCGGCCCGACGTCGTTGATTTCGTTACTCACCACAGCTCCTGAGGGGATGTCGGGGACAGGTCGGGCCCCGGCCGCTACCGGCGCTCGGCGCTGTCGAGCTTCTCGTCGAGCGCGAGGGCGGCAGTGACCAGTGCCAGGTGGGTGAACGCCTGCGGGAAGTTGCCCAGTTGCTCACCCGACGGGCCGATCTCCTCGGCGAACAGGCCGACGTGGTTGGCGTACGTGAGCATCTTGTCGAAGGCGTAGCGGGCCTGATGGAGCCGGCCGGCGCGGGCGAGGGCCTCCACGTAGAGGAAACTGCAGAGGTTGAAGGTCCCCTCGGAGCCGCGCAGACCGTCCGGGGAGGCGGCCGGGTCGTAGCGGAACACGAGGCTGTCGCTGACGAGTTCGCCGTCCATGGCGTCGAGCGTGGTCAGCCAGCCGGGATCGGTGGGGGCGATGAAGCCGACGCGCGGCATGAGGAGCAGCGAGGCGTCCAGGACGTCGGTGTCGTAGTGCTGGACGAAGGCCTGCCGCTTCTCGTTCCAGCCCCGGTCGATGATCTGGTGGAAGACCGCGTCGCGGGCGGCGAGCCAGCGCGGGAGGTCGGCCGGCCGGGAGTGCACGGTGGCGAGTCTGATGCCGCGGTCGAACGCGACCCAGGTCATCAGGCGGCTGTAGGTGAAGTTCTGCCGGCCTCCGCGCGTCTCCCAGATGCCCTCGTCGGGGCGGTCCCAGTTGTCGGCCAGCCAGTCCAGCAGGCCGGCGAACACCTGCCAGCCGCGGAAGCCCCCGATGTCCTGGGCCTGGGCGAGGGCGTAGGCGGCCTCGCCGTAGATGTCGAGCTGGATCTGGTCCGCGGCGGCGTTGCCGGCCCGGACGGGGGCCGACTTCCGGTACCCCTCGAAGTGGTCGAGGGTCTCCTCGCTGAGCCGGGGGTCGCCGTCGATCCGGTACATGATCTGCAGCGGTTCTCCGGAGGCGGTACTGCCGGCGTCCAGACGCTCGCGCAGCCAGCGGCGGAACGCGTTCGCCTCCTCCGTGAAGCCCAGGTCGAGGAGGGCGCGCACCGACAGGGAGGCGTCTCGCACCCAGGTGTAGCGGTAGTCCCAGTTCCGCTCGCCGCCGATCTGTTCGGGCAGCCCCATGGTGGCGGCCGCGATCGGCGCCCCGCTGGGGGCGTAGGTGAGCAGTTTGAGGGTGATCGCCGACCGGAAGACCATCTCGTGCCAGCGGCCGCGGTAGGTGCAGTTGCGCAACCAGGAGTGCCAGAACGTGCGGCAGGCCTCGAACGCGGCCAGGACGCTGTCATTGGTCACGCCCTCGGCGGCGGACCCCTGGGCCGAGAACGGGCCCTCACCCGCCGCCCGGCCGTTGACGTCGCTGGTGAGGACGACAGCTGCCGCCTCGCCTGCCCGCAGGGTGAACCGGGCGGCGACGTCGCCGCCGTCCTGCTCCGGGACGACGGAGTCGGTGGCCTGCAGGTGCAGGTCCGTCTCCGAACCGCTGAACAGCACGGAGCCGTCGTCCAGCCGGCTCACCGAGTGCGGGGCGCGACCGTAGTCGAACCGGGGGCGGCAGACCAAGGTGAACGGGAGACTCCCGCGGACCACGCGGGCCACCCTGATCAGGCGATGGCGGGTGGTCGGTTCGGCGGACGGCTCCGGCTCCATGAAGTCGACCACCTCGCCGACCCCGTCGGGGGTCATGAAGCGGGTCACCAGGATCGCGGTGTCGGGCAGGTAGAGCTGCCGGATCCGACCGCTGCCGTCCTCGGGCAGGTCGGCGGCGAGTTTGCAGTGGCCGCCGCGGTCCCGGTCAAGCAGCGAGGCGAACATGCTCGGCGAGTCGAAGCGCGGCGCGCACCACCAGTCCACGGTGCCGTCACCGGCCACCAGCGCGGCAGTCTGCAGGTCTCCGATCAGGCCGTGGTCCGCGATCTCCGGGTAGTCGGGCATGCTGCCACCTCGCTCGATCGCCGGCGGCCTTGGACGACGCCGGGTACCTGAGACGCTAGCCCGAGCGTCCGCGGCAGCGGCTCACCTCGTGCGGGTGATCCTGGGGACCCCGGGGGCGGCTCAGTCCGCCCGGTGGGCCGCGGCGGCAGGGGCGGTCGGAGCCTGGCCGTGCGGGAGGGCGACGGCGGCGGCGAGGCCGATGAGGCCGGTGAGGCCCAGGGTGATCATGGCGGCCGCATAGGCGTGGGTGCTGAGGCCGGCGACCAGGATCGTGCCGGCGATCGCGGTGCCGAGCGAGGAGCCGAGGTTGGAGACGCTCCGGGAGAGGCCGGAGATCGCCCCCTGCTGCTCCTCCGGGAAGGCCGACTGCACCACGTTGACCGACGGCGTGAGCATGACGCCCACGCCGAGGCCGATCAGCAGGAGGCCGGGCGCGAACCGCCAGGCGCTGGACGACACGCTGACCAGGGCGAGCAGGACACCGATGCCGCAGATAGTGACGACGAAGCCGGCGATGACGAGGGCCCGCTGGGAGTACCGCTTGGCGAGCCACTCGGCGCGCAGGGAGGAGGCGAGGATGCCGAGGGTGGCCGCGGTGAAGACCACGCCGGTCTGGATCGCGTCGTAGCCGCGCACGGTCTGCAGGTAGGCCGCCGCGGTGAACGAGACGCCCATGAGCATCAGCCACTGGGTGTTCTGGGTGACCAGGCCGAGGTTGGAGATCCGGCTGCGGAAAAGCGACGACGGCAGCAGGGGGTCCTCTCCGGCCCGTTCCTTGGCACGCACGTTGCGGAAGAACCAGGCGAGGACCAGGAACCCCAGCAGCAGCAGGCCGAGCATCAGCCACAGGTTGTCGTCGGCCGCCAGGATCCCCATCACGACGAGGACGAGCCCGGCGGCCGACAGCACCGCCCCGCTGGTGTCGAAGGGCTTGGGCGGATCCGGGGGCAGCGGGTCCTCCACCTCGCGGCTCAGCACGATGATCACCACGATGACCAGGGCCTGGAAGGCGAAGGCCGCCCGCCAGCTGATCGCGGCGGTGATCAGGCCGCCGAGCAGCGGCCCGGCGGCGGCGCCGATGCCGCCCATGGCCATGACGGCCCCGAAGGCGCGGGCTCGTGAGGTCAGGTCGGTGAACAGCAGGGTGGTGAGGATGTAGACCGGCGGGATCAGCAGCGCCGTACCGATGCCTTCGAGGATGGAGTTGCCGAGAATCAGGACACCCAGGCCCGGGGAGACCGCGCTCAGTACGGCGCCGGTGCCGTAGACGAGCAGACCGGCGACGAAACACCGCTTCCGGCCCCAGCGGTCGGCCAGTTTGCCGCCGGGGATCATCAGCGCCGCCATCACCAGCAGGAACAGCGTGATGGCGACCTGGACGCCCTTGACGGTCGTGTCGAGGTCGTGGCTGATGTCGGTGATCATGACGTTCATGTTGGAACCGGCGAAGCTGCAGATGAACTGAGCCAACGCCAGCGGAAGGAGCACCCGGCGGGTCGGGCCGGGCGCTTGGCGAGGCATCTCCGTCACCAGCGCCGCCTCTTCGGTGTTCACCCACGCGGAAACCACAATCAGCAGCAGCCTGACACGCGACAGGACACCACTGCGGGAGAAAGTCCCCGGGAGCGCGCCGACGGGCCGTCAGGTCACTCGTCCGGCTGAGCCGGCCACCCGCCTGGGGGCTCCCGGGTCGTGCGGGGACGGAGTCTCGGCTGTGCTGCCGTGAGGAGCCACGGCACATCGGTGCCGGACGTGCACCGGCGCCCGCGCCGGAAGGGAGCCGCGCACCATGTCCTCCTCCGACCACGTACCGCCCGGCCGACCGGACGGCGAGGAGCTGGCCGAGCTGCACCGCCGCCTCGCCCAGTTGGAGGGCGCGAACGCGCCCCGCCCGGCGCACCACCGGCTGAGGGCCTTCGGCTCCACCGTGCTGATCGTCGTGGCGTCCGTACTGTCGCTGCTCGCGGTGATCGCGGTGTGGGCGCACGACGAGGTCCACGACACGGACCGGTTCGTCTCGGCCCTGGCGCCCCTGGCCCACAACCCCGATGTGCAGGCCGCCATCGCCAACCGCATCACCACCACCGCGGTGCGACAGATCGACGTCTCCGCCGTGGTGAACCAGCTCTCGTCGGGTGCCGCCGACCAGGGCGTGCCGCCACCGCTCGCCAACCTGATCAACGGCCTGAGCGGATCCCTCACGGGTGCGCTGACCAGTCTGATCCACGGCGCGGCCGACCGGGTGGTGACCAGCGACGCCTTCGCGACCGTCTGGGAGCAGGCGCTGCGCGCCGGCCACAGCACCATGAACAAGGCGCTGACGGGTGAGGGCGGTGGTGCGGTCCAGCTGACGAACAACGACGTCACCGTCGACGTCGCACCGGCCGTGCGGCAGGTGAAGGACCAGCTGGTCAGTGCCGGTTTCGCGCCGGCCGCCCGGATCCCGGAGGTCCACACCGATTTCGTGATCTTCTCCTCGCCCGACCTCGCCAAGATCAAAGGCGCGGTCCGATTGCTGGAGATCCTCGGGAACTGGATGCCCGTCATCGCGGTGATCGTCGCCGCGGCCGGGGTGTACACCGCGTTCAACCGTCGCCGGGCCCTGGTCGGCGCGGCCATCGGCGTCGCGGCGGCGATGCTGCTGCTCGGCGTCTCGCTGGCCGTGTTCCGGTCCTACTTCATCGACCACCTGCCGGCCGAGTCCGATCCCGCCGCGGCGGGCGCCGTCTTCGACGCCCTGGTGGTCTTCCTGCGGCAGGCCGTGCGGGCGGTGGGCGCGCTCGCGGTCCTCGTCGCCCTCGGCGCGCTGCTCTCCGGCCCGTCCCGGGCGGCAGTGGCGGTCCGCCGCATCGGGGGCACCGGGATGGCCGGGGTCCGCTCCGCCGCGGAGTCGGTCGGCTTCCGGGCCGGCCCGGTGGACCCGTTCGTGCGCAGGTGGAAGCGGTGGATCGGGATCGCGATCCTGCTCGTCGCCGCCGTCGTCTTCGTGTTCTGGACCCACCCGACCGGCGTGGTCGTGTTCTGGTTCGCCGTCGCGATCCTGGCCGCGTTCGCCGTCCGGGAGTTCCTGGCCCCCGGCTTCGCAGCTCCTGGCAGTGCCGCCGGGTCGGTGCCGGACCAGGAGGGCCCGGTGGCAGGGGGGCTCGGCGGCCGCTGAGCACGCGCGGCGGTACGCGGCCGGGAATCTCGTCGTTTGCGCGGCCGCGGTCCCCATTCGACCATCGAACAGGAGACCCGTGCGCGCCCGGCGCAGGTCCAGGCTCGACGGCGGTGAGCACGATGCCGGCAGACCCCCAGGACCTGCCCGTCCCGGCCGGGCGGAGCGGGCCCGCCCGGTTCCGCGAGGACCCGGTCCTGACCGGGCGGTTGCGCGCCGCCCGGGTCCCGGCCACCTACGTGCGCCGGGCGGGCCTGGCCGAGCGGCTCACCCAGGGCGTGCGAGACCACCCATTGGTGCTGGTCAACGGGCCGGCGGGGGCCGGCAAGACGCTGCTGGTCTCCGACTGGGCCCGGAGCCGCGGGGCCCCGGACCAGCCGGCCTGGCTGACCGTCGAGGCGGAGGACAACGCCCCCGGCGCCTTCTGGACGGCCATCCGCCAGGCCCTGGACCAGGCGGGCCTCCTCGCGCCCGAGACCGCCGGTGCGCCACTCCCGGATCCGACCGCCCGGCCGGCCGCGCGCCTGGCCGCCGAGCTGGCTGCGCGCCGGAGCCCGGTCGTGGTCGTCCTCGACGAATTCGAACGCATCGTCGACCCGGACACCACCGCGGAGTTGCACCTCCTGCTGCGCCACGCCGACGGAAAGCTGCGCCTGGTGCTGGTAGGACGCAATGAGCCGCTGCTGCCGCTCCACCGCTACCGGGCCGCGGACGAGATCACCGAGATCCGCGCCGCCGATCTCGCCTTCTCCGCGGAGGAGACCGCGGAACTCCTGGAACGACACGGCCTGGCACTCTCCGCCGACGGGGCCAGGGTGCTGACGGAACGCACCCAGGGGTGGGCCGCCGGACTGCGGCTGTGGGCACTGGCCGCCGCCGACGCACCGGACTGCGAGCAGTACCTGAAGGAGTTCGAGGCCGGGCACAGCACGATCGCCGACTTCCTGCTGGCCGAAGTGCTCGCCACCCAACCGGCCGAGACCCGACAGCTCCTGCTGCGCACCAGCATCCTCGACCGCATCCACCCGGCCCTGGCCGACGCGCTCACCGGGCGCCGCGATGCGGAACGGATCCTCGACGGCCTCGCCCGGACGAACACCTTCGTCTCATGGGTGAACGGCTCCTGGTACCGCCAGCATCCGCTCTTCGCGGAGATCCTCCAGGTGCACCTGCGCGCCGGCGATCCGAGCCTGCCGTCGGAACTGCACCTGACCGCCGCGCACTGGCTGCACCGGGCCGGCCTGCTGGACGACGCCCTGCGCCATGCCGTCGCCGCCGACGCCTGGGAGCAGGCCGCCGAGTGGTTCGTCGAGGACCTGGCGGTCGAGCAGTTCTTCACCCCCGCGGGGACCGGCGTGTCGGCCGCCCTGCTGGCCCGTATGCCGGCAGGCGTGCGGGGACCGTCCGCCGAGCTGGTCCGGGCGGCCAGGGCACTGGCCGCCGACGACCTCGAAGCCGGGACGGCGCACCTGGACCGCCTGGCCGCCACCACAGCCGGCCTCCCCGACAACACGCCACTCAAACTGGGCGCCGCCTTTCTGCGGCTGGTGGCCGCCCGGCTGAACGGTTCGGCCGACGCGGCGGAGGAAGCGGCCGAGACCGTCGAGCGCCTGCGCCGCCGCCTGCCCGCCGACCGCTGGAACGAGCACCCCCTGCTGACGGTCCGTCTGCTCACCGACCTGGCTGCCGCTCGGCTCTGGGCGGGGAACCTCGCCTCGGCCCGCGCGACCCTGCTGGCGGCCCTCGCCCGGGCGGACGGCGCCGAGCAGCGAGACCGGTCCGAGCCGCTGGCGCTGCTGGCGCTGGTCGAATCGCTGACCGGTCCCACCGGCCGGGCCGAAGCCCGGGCCCGCCAGGCCGTCGTCGAGGTCGAGCAGGCGCGGCCCGGCGGCCGACCGGCCATCGCCCATCTCGTCCTCGCCCAGGTCGCCGTCGAGCGGGGCGACCTGGCGGCAGCACGGCTCAGCGCACGGCATGCCGTGGAGTCGGGGGCGGACCGCTGCCGGGATCCCCTGCAGGCGGTGATCACCGCCGTGGTCCGCTCCCGGCTGGCACTTCGGCACGGCAACCCACGGCAGGCGCTGTCCGTCCTGGGCTCCGCCGAGCACCCGGGCGCCGCCGAGGATCCGTCCCGCTGGGCCAGAGGGCTTACGGCACTGGCGGCCTCGGAGGCACTGGTGGTGGCCGGCGACACCCGGGCCGCGGTCGAGGTGCTGTCGGACGGCGAGTCGGGCGGCGTCGACCACGCCCTCGCCACGGCTCGGGCCCGCCTGGCCGGCGGCGACCTGAAGGCCGCGGTCCGGGCCCTTCCCGACCTCGCGGCCGGTGCGCCCGCGATCACCACGCGCGCCCTCCTGGTGCGGGCCGAGGTGCGCGCGGCGGACGGGGACGAGCACCGGGCCCAGCGGCTGGTCGCCCGTGCCCTCACCACGGCCCGTCCGGACCGCCTGCGCGGACCCTTCCTGGAGGCCGGCCCGTAGCTGGCCGCGTTCCTGCGGCACCGCCCCGCGCTCACCGAGGCCCACGGCTGGCTTCCCGAGACCCTGCGCGCGGCGGCCGCGGCCTCGGCGGAACCCCCGCAGGCCGCGGTCGCCGAGTCGCTGAGCGGACGCGAACTGGACGTGCTCGGGCGGGTGGCCCAGTTGATGTCGACCGAGGAAGTGGCCGCCGACCTGCACGTGTCGGTCAACACCGTCAAGACCCATCTGAAGAGCATCAACCGCAAGCTGGGGACCAGCCGCCGCTCCGAGGCGGTGCATCGCGCACGCCGGCTGCACCTGCTGTGACCGCTCCCGCCGGATCACCTGTCCGGGGTGATGACCGCCGGGCCCCGGGAGCGGACCCTGGGAAGCAGGGGAGGGGAACGTCGACCGCCGACCGACTGGGGAGGCGTACATGCGTTACGAGATCAGGGTTGCCGGCGCCATGTCGGAAGTCATGCTGGACGAGGGCTTCCCCGAGCTGGAGAGCTTCGTGATCGCCAGCCAGACCGTCCTGGTCGGCCGGATCGTCGACGAAGCCCACCTGTACGGTCTCCTGACGCGCTTTCAGAACCTGGGCCTGCGCGTCACCGAACTCCGGCAACTGCCCGACTGACCGGTACTGCACTGATCGGTACTGCGATCGGCACCGCATCGCGGCGGCTACGCTCACCCGCCGTCAGGAGACGTGGTGCGAGCGACCGGTCTCACCTCCTCGTCCGCCGGCTCGGCCCCGTAGGCGACCAGGGGCCATCGGAAAACTCCTCTGCCGCATCTGCGCCCGCCCCGTGGACGGCGCCGCCTCTCGGCCTCGGGTCACGCCAGCACGCGGACCTTGGCGCGCTCGTACTCCTCCTGGGTGATGTCGTTGCGCCGGCGCAGCTCGGCCAGCCGGTCGAGCTCGTCCGCCGTGCCGGTCTTCGAGGCGGTCCCGGTGTCGGCGGCCTCACGGACGTAGGCACGGAAGTCCTGCTCGGACTTCCGCGCCGCCGCTGCCTCCCGTTCGCCCATTCCCTTGCCCCGGGCGACCAGGTACACGAACACGCCCAGGAACGGCAGGAGGATCAGGAAGACCGACCATCCGGCCTTGCCCCAGCCGTTCACCGTGTCGTCGCGGAAGAGGTCCGCGAAGACGCGGAAGAGCAGCATGATCCACAGCACCCACAGGAAGAACCACATGGTGGTGAGGAAGATGTCCAGCAGCGGATAGTTCATCTCGCGCCTCCTGGCAGCGGCGATCGGCGGAGGGCACCGGCAGACGGCGAGCGGCCGGCCGGGCTGGAGTGACAGCTGACCAGCAGCGACGGCAGCCGCGGCCGCCGACGTGCCCACTGCCACAGTCCGCCTCGCCCACCCGGAACACACCACCCCGGCGGGTGATTCGGCCCCGGCGGGCGGCGTCCCTCAGTGGCCCAGCGCGGCCTTGGCGGCGACGATCGCCAGCCCGAGCAGCAGGTTGACCATGGCCTCCACGCGCGCCTGGGCGCGCGACACGCGGGCGTGTACGGCGCCGAGATAGGCCCAGGTGACCTGCTGCGCCACCGCGACCGCCAGCGCGAACCAGCCGGTGGCGGTCAGGCTCAGCTCGAGCACGGGGCTGCCGGCCACCGCGCCGGCCGGCAGCACTGCCGCCTCGACGATCGACCATTCACCACGCCCGACCCGTCGGACCTCGGACCAGTCGACCGGCTGCCCGACCGCCCGCTCCCCGGCAAGACGCGCGTAGACGTGGGCGACCCAGAACACCAGACCGGTGACGAGCAGGAGCACCACGGTCTCGAGCCGGGGGAAGTCGCCGGCCGCACTCGCCGCGGCGATCACCGAGGCGGCCAGCAGGGACCCGTAGACGGCGCCCGCGTAGTCCGTCCGCGAGCCCGGACGACCGTCCCGGCGGCGCCTGGGATGCCACGGGAGTACGTGACTCCTCCCCGGCGTAAACGCCGGGGCTTCTCGCTAGGCCGCGTTGGCCTGGCGACGGACCAGCCCGGCCCGTAGAACGTTGGTGGCTCCCACCGTGTCAGCGTGCGCCTGGTGGCCGCAGCTAACGCAGTGGAAAGTCTCCTGGTTGGGCCGGTTCTCCTTGGCGACGTGCCCGCATTCGGGGCGCGGGCAGGTGCGGGAGGTGTTGCGGGGGTCCACGGCGATCACTTCCCGTCCGGC
>NZ_PYBW01000065.1 GCF_003205575.1 Streptomyces tateyamensis | reverse complement strand
GGGCGGCCTCCGGCGGATCAAGTGGACCCTGCGAACCCGCCGACAAGCGGCCCTGCGCCCGGCAAGTAGCCCTGCACCGCCGGCGGTGCAGGGCTACTTGCCGGGCGCAGGGCGGCCGGCCTCAGGCCGCCGAGCGGCGCGCCAAGGTCCCGCTGAACAACCGGTGCCGCTCGTCCTCGGTGAGCCCGCCCCACACCCCGTAGGGCTCGCGGGCGTCGAGGGCGTAGCGGCGGCACTCCACCCGGACCGGGCAGCCCGCGCAGACGGCCTTGGCCGCCTCCTCCCGGGCGTCGTGCGCCTCGCCACGCTCGCCGGCCGGGTGGAAGAACAGCGCAGCGGCTCCCCCGGAGCGGCAGGAACCGCGCAACTGCCAGTCCCAGTGGTGGTCGTAGGCACCGGGCAGGCGGGACGTGAGTGCCATGGGGAGGGTCCTCTCTCCGACTCGGGGAAGGGGTGTGTGTGCCACCCGTCTGTCCCGGTTTCCCCGGCCCATGCACGGCGCGCTGACCCGGCCTCAACGGCGGCGGACAGGACCGAACTTCTCGCAATCCACCCGATTCGCCTTGCGCGAACGGGGCAGGCGACCAGAGACCCGTACCCGAACGAGTCCCGTATTCGAAGGAGTACCGAGATGAGCCTGTCGATCATCCTGGTGATCGTCGTGCTGGCCGTCGCCGCGGGGTCCGTCGCCCTGTCGCCCGGGTTGACGCACCGTCAGTTTCCCTGGCGGATCGCCCTGGTGCGGCATCCGATGGGGCCGGAGCTGAGCCCGCTGTCGCCGCGCCGCCGCGAGGAGTCCGTGCTGCTGCTCACCGCCGTCCAGGAGCTCTTCGTCGAGGATCCGGCCCGGGCGCTGGGCCACGCGGCGGCGCTGGTCGAGGCCACCATGGACGAGATGGGCTACCCCTCGAAGGGGCGCCCCCAGGCCCTCGCGGCCTACCACCGCGCCCAGGTCCAGGGCTACCGCGAGGCCCGGCGGGTGCTGGCCCGCAGCAAGTCCCAGCAGGTGCCGACCGAGGAACTGCGCACCGCGCTGGTGGCCGTGCGGGACCTGTACCTGGAGCTCGTGCGGTTCGGCACCGAGGACGGCGGCCCCAGCTCCGCCGCGTCGGCCCCCGCGTCCGTGCGCCGACGCCCCGCCCATGCCATCCCGCGGCAGGCCGTCCGCTGATCGCCGACCGCTACCGGCACTCACCCCAGCAGGAGCACCCATGGCATCGCCTTCCCCCACTCCCGAAGACCCCCGCACCGTCGGCGTCGAACCCGCGCCGGACGGACACGTGCCCGCGCCGGACGGCACCTGCCTCGACCACGAGCGAGTGCGCCGGCTGCAGGCCGAGTGGCACGCCCTCCAGGCCGGTTTCGTCGACGACCCGCACCAGGCCCTGGAGCAGGCCGACGCACTGGTGGCCAAGTCGGTCCGGCTGATCGACGAGGCGGTCACCGCCCGCCGCACCGAACTGCGCGGCTCCGACGTGGAGTCGGCGCCCGTCATCGCAGACACCGAGCAGGCGCGCCTGGCGCTGCGCGAGTACCGGGCGCTGCTGGAGCGGCTGTTGACGCTCTGACGACGGGTGTGCGGTCGCGCCGCGGTCTCAGGCCTCGTCGAGCTGGTGGTCGGCCCAGACGTAGGTCTCCGGCAGCAGCTCCGCGATCGGGACCTGGCGCAGCCGCCCGCCCGCGCCGACGATCACCGTGAGCCCGGGGAAGTAGTCCAGCAGCGCCTGCCGGCACCGCCCGCAGGGCGGGACCACGCCGCGCTCGCGGTCCCCCACCGCGACCATGGTCGCCAGCTCGTAGACGCCCTGGGCCGCGGCGGCGCCGATCACCACCAGCTCGGCGCACGGTCCGCCGGTGAAGTGGTAGGCGTTGACACCCGTGACGATCCGCCCGTCACTCGCCCGGGCGGCGGCCGCCATGGTGTGGTTGTCCCCTCGGCACCTGGTCCGGGCCACCTCGGCGGCGGCCTGAACCAGCTCGTGGTCGACGGTGTGGGCGGCGGGCCGGGTGGTCATCTCTTACTACCTTCACGGGAAGTGGGAGCGCTCAGCCTAGCCCCGGCCGGGCGGCCGCCTGCGTGCGCGGGCCGCCCCAGCGGCCGGTCACCCTTCGAGCGACACGTACAGGCGGGTCCCCGCGGGCCGGAAGCCGACCCGCTCGTAGACCCGTCGCGACCCCTCCCCCGAGTACTCAAGCCACACCGAGTCGGCTCCTCGGGCGAACATCGTCCCGGCCAGCGCGGCGGTCACCGCGGCGGCGATGCCGCGGCCGCGGAAGGCCGGCCGGGTGCCCACCCCGGCCAACTCACAGGTGCCCACGGCCGGAGCCGAGCAGAGCGCCCCGCCGGCGCAGCCGCCGTCGGGCGCCCGGACGTAGCGCACGGCCCCGCCGCCCTCCTGGGTCCGGCGCAGCCGCGCCGCACCCTCCGGGGAGGAGCCGAACTCGCCGGAGAACGCCTCGGCCAGGGCCGCGTCGATCATGGCGTACTCCTCCTGCGCGGCCGGAGCCTCCACCAGGAGGGCCTCCCCGGCAGCGGTCCGAGGCGCGGTCAGGGTCTGCGGCGTGCAGACCAGGTACTCGTGCACCGCCTCGACGGTGAAACCAGCCTCGCGCAGCGCGGGTTCGACGGCGGGGGCGGCATCCGGGGCGAACTCCAGCCGGGGCTTGAGCCCGCGGCCGCGGAACGCCTCGACCAGTTCGGCGACGTCCCCCGCGGTCGGCTCGGCGCCGGGGACGGGAGTCGCGTAGTTGATGTACGGGCTGGTGGTTCCGGGATCGAAGCCCACGACGAAGCCGGCGGTCTCGACGACCAGCGGACGACGGCGGAGGTTGGCGACGGCAAAGTTCTGGACGTTGGTGTCCACGGTGGTGATGACCTCACGAAGCTGAATGCTGGAGCGCGCTCCCGCCGGATGGAGGCGGATCGGAGTACGCGCGTGGCCGACCCCGGCCGTGAGCCGGGGTGGTCTCCCGCCGAGCAGGAGACGGCGGTGCGTCAGGCACCGCACGTGGGGCCGCCGTGAGAGGAGCGGAGGGTGCCGACGACGGGCTCCACTGCGGGAGCACCGGGCCGATCAGTACCGACGGCGGCCGCTGGGGGACGCCGGGACCATGGACTTCATTCCTTCGATGTCTGTTGGTGCGCATGCGTGCCGCATGGCGCGGCCAACCTTTGCACGTCCGACCGTGCGTGCGCAACAGTTCGCGCCGGACCGGCTGACGGCCCGGCAGCAGCGAGGCCGAAACGGTCGGACGGGCCCGGCCGGCTCAACCCAGCGCCCGGCCCAACCGCGCGGCGCCCTCGACCAGTTGCTCCACGCTCTCGGCGTAGGCGTAGCTCAGGCGCAGGTGGCCGGCCGGGGATTCGGCCGTGAAGTACGGGCTGCCCGGGGTCACCGCGACACCTGTCCGCAGGGCCGCCGCGGCGAGCGCCTCCGGCGTCCGGCCCTGCGGCACCCGCAGCCACAACTGGTAACCCCCGTACGGGAGCTGCTCCGGCAGCCAGTGCGGCCCCAACCGGGCCGCCACGGCGCCGGCCAGCGCCGACCGCCGGTCCCGCAGCGCGCCCGCCAGCATCCGCAGGTGCCGGCCCCAGGCCGGCGCGGCGACCAGTTCGAGGGCCGTCTCCTGCAAGGGGCGCGGCACGAAGAAGCTGTCCACCGTCTGCACGGCGCGCAGCCGGGCCAAGGCCGGGCCGCGGGCGGCCAACGCGGCGACCCGCAGGTTCGGCGAGGTCGCCTTGGTCAGCGAGCGGACGTGCACCACCACGCCGTCGGTGTCGTCCGCGATCAGCGGCGGCGGCACGGCCGCCGCGTCCGCGTGCACCAGGCGGCGGGCGAAGTCGTCCTCCACCACGAAGGCGCCCGCCGCCCGGGCCACCGCCAGCACGGCCGCCCGCCGCGACCCGGCCAGCACCGCACCGGTCGGGTTCTGAAACAGCGGCTGGAGCACGAGGAGCCGGGCGCCGCTGGCGGCGAAGGCGTCGGCGAGCAGTTCGGGGCGGACCCCGTCCTGGTCGACCGGGACGGGGACCGGCCGCAGCCCGGCGGCGCGGGCGACGGCCAGCAGGCCGGGGTAGGTGGGCGACTCCACCAGCACCGGGGCGCCGGGCGGGGCCAGCGAGCGCAGCGCGGTGGTGAGGGCGCTCTGGCCGCCGGCCGCGATCAGCACCTCGGCGGCGGTCAGCGAGTCGGCGATGTCGCGGGCGAACCAGGCTCGCAGTTCGGGCAGGCCGTCCACCGGGGGCCGGCTCCAGGCGCCGGGGCGGCGCCCGGCCCGGGCCAGCGCGGCGGCCAGCGCCCGTTCGGGCTGCAGCGAGGGGTGCAGGTAGCCGCTGTTCAGGTCGACCACCTCGGGCGGCGCCAGGGTGAGCGCGTCCAGCACGCCGGAGGCGTCGGCGGCCCGGGACGGCGGCACGCCCGCCTCGGCGCTCAGCGCCACCTCCTGCCAGGAGGTGTCGGCAGCCGCCGGGGCCGACCGAGCCGGGTCCGCCCGGAACACGCCGGCGCCGGGACGCGCGACCACCAGCCCCTCGGCGGCCAGCGCGGCGATCGCCCGGGAGACCGTCACCGGGCTCACCTGGTACCGCTGCACCAGGCTGCGACTGGACGGCAGCTTCTCTCCGAGCGAGTAGCGGCCGAGCGCGGACCGCAGCAGATTGGCCAACTCGGCGACGCTGGTCCGCTCCATGGTGCGAGCACCTCTCCCACTGCTACGCTCATTTATGACAGTACAAGATAGCGCTATTCCCACTCGGTCAATAGCGGTCGGCGGGCTCGGCCTCGCGGCCACCGCCGTGCTCCTCTTCTCATTCAGCTTCCCGGCCACCGCCTGGGCCCTGGAGGGCTTCGGCCCGTGGACCACCAACGGGCTGCGCGGCCTGCTCGCCGGCCTGGTGGCGGGGTGCTGCCTGGCCGCCGGCCGGGCACCGCTGCCGGGCCGTCAGGACTGGCCCGGGCTGGCGCTGGTCGCCCTCGGCTGCGTGGTGGGCTTCCCGCTGCTGACCACGCTGGCGCTGCGCACCTCGTCCACGGCGCACTCCGCGGTGGTGATCGGGATGCTGCCGATGGCCACGGCGGCCTGGGCGGCGCTGCGCACCCGGACCCGCCAACCCCGCCCGTTCTGGGCGGCGGCGGGCGCGGGCGCGGCCCTGGTGCTGGCCTTCACCCTGCAGCAGAGCGCGGGGCGGCCGGGGCTCGCGGACGGCTACCTGCTCGTGGGCCTGCCGATCTGCGCGGCCGGGTACGCCGAGGGCGGGCAGCTGACCCGCCGCGGGATGCCCGGGTGGCAGGTGATCGCCTGGGCGGTGGTCGTCGCGCTGCCGGCCAGCGCGCTGACCTGCGCCCTGGCGCTGCCCCGGGAGCCGGTGCAGCTGACCGGGCACGCGCTCGCCGGGCTCGGCTACGTCGCCGCGGTCTCCCAGTTCGGCGCGTTCGTGCTCTGGTACCGGGGCATGGCGGCCATCGGCGTGCCGCGGGCCAGCCAACTGCAGCTGGCCCAGCCGCTGCTGACCCTGCTGTGGGCCGCCGCACTGCTCGGCGAGCAGCTCCCGGCGGCGGCCCCGGTGACGGCGCTGCTGGTGGTCGCCTGCATCGCGGCCACCCAGCGCGCCAAGGCCCGAAGCCCCAGGGGGTGAAGCGGGGGTGAAGTCGATCACTTATCATCAAGCAGACGATAAGTAAGGTATGCTCACCCCTCGTACGGAGCTAGGGACTCCGTGCCCGCAGTCGTCACAGGGGGACCACACATGAGAACTGACGCAGCCTCGGAGCCGACCGCCACCGACTCGGCCGGGCAGGCCGAGTCCCGGGGGCTGACGGAGTCGGACACTGCCACCGGATCGGGAGTCGAGACCGCCACCGCCGCCGGATCGGGCTTCGAGACCGCCGCCACCGCCGCCGAACTCCCCGCCACCGGTTGGACGCTGGGCCCCAGCGGGCGGGCAGCTGTGACGATGGCGCTGGGCGTGGTCGTCGCCCTGGTCATGGCGGGGCTGTACGTCAAGGCCCATCCCTCGACCGGCAGTAGCGGACCGGCCGCGTGCGAGGCACCCAAGAGCACGGACTCGCGCGAGTACCCGGCCCTGTGCGCCGCACTCAACCGCCCCGACCTGCCGGCCCTCCTCGGCACCCCGCAGGCCCGGGTCTCGATCGCGCAGTCCGGCGGGGGCCCGCTCACCTCGCCGGACGGCAAGGAGCTCTCCGCCTCCGCGCAGGTGCAGCTCGGCCCCGTCTGCGTGAGCCTCAGCGACCACCACATCGCCTCGGTCGAGGACATCCTCGGCTTCGCCAGCCTGGTGCCCAGGCCGACCACCGTGCTGGGCCACCCCGCGGCGGCCTACTCCGACCACACCCTGGCCATCGTCTTCGACGGCAAGAAGAGCAGCACCGGCACCGGGGGCATTGCCCGGCACCTCGCAGTGGCGAAGGGACCGGGCCCGGGCGGCGAGGCGCTGGAGCTGACGATCTGGCGCCAGGACGACGCGGTCCCGGACGACGCGGCACTGATCCGGATCGCGGAGCAGGTGCTCCCGACCGCCCCGGGCTGGCTCACCGAGTCGTAGGCCCCCGGCAGTGGAGGGGGGGCTCAGATCGCGCGCAGGGCGGACAGCACCGCAAGGTCCAGCTCCGGGTCCGCCCCGTCCGGCGAGTGCACCGAGACCCGGGTCGCCAGGCCCGCGTACCGCCGGTGCACCTCGCGCGCGACCTCGTCCACCGATCCGGTCACCGCGAAGGTGTCCAGCACCTGGTCGTCGATCAGCTCGCCCATCTCCTGCCAGCGTCCGCGCAGCGACATCGGGTGCAGCTCCTCGTGCAGCGCCGTCAGGCCGTGCGCCGCGAGCACGGGCAGGTAGGCGGGCGTGGAGGCGTAGAAGGCCAGCCGCTCGCGCACCGCCGCCCTGTTCGCCGCCAGCTCCTGCTCGGAGCGCCCGATCGCGGTCAGCACGTTGCCCACCACCTCGAAGGGTCGCCCGGTCCATGGCTCCCCCGCCGCCTCGGCCCCCGCCCGGGCGGCTCGCACCACCGGCAGCACCTGCTCGGCCAGGTAGGCGGGCGTGTTGAACGGGTGCGCGATCAGCCCGTCGGCCACCGCCCCGGCGGTGCGGGTCATCAGCGGGCCGACCCCGGCCAGCAGCAGCCGCGGCACCCCGCCCGGCACCGGCTCGGGGGTGAAGACCGGGGTCATCAAGGTGTGGGTGTAGAACTCGCCGCGGAACCGCAGCCGCTCCCCGCTCTGCCAGCTCGCCCAGATCGCCCGCACCGCGCGCAGGTACTCGTGCATCCGGGCGGCGGGGCGGTCGAACGGCATCCCGAACCGCTTCTCGACGTGCGCCTTGACCTGGGAGCCCAGCCCGATGACGGCCCGCCCGCCACTGGCCTGGTGCAGGCCCCATGCCTGGTAGGCGAGCGTCATCGGGGTGCGGGCGAAGGCGATGGCCACGCCGGTGGCCAGTTCGATCCGGCTGGTCCGGTCGGCGGCCCGGGCCAGTTGCAGGAACGGGTCGTGCGCCGTCTCGGAGACGACCAGCCGGTCCATCCCGGCCTGCTCGGCCCGCTCGGCCTCGGCCAGCACGGTGCCGGGCCGGCCGACGGCGGTGAAGTCGAGGGCGAGCGGGGCGGCGGGACGGTCCATGGCGCGGGGTTCCTTGGCAGAGCGGCGGCTGAGCACCCCATCGTCTCACCCGCTGTCAGGGCCCCGGTCCTCGCGCCAGGGCCCGGTCTTCGCGTCAGGCCCGGCCGCGCGGTCAGGACCTGATCCGGCCGTCGGGACCTGACCTGGCCTCAGGTCCCGATGTAGGACTCCAGCCCGCGCAGGAAGACCGCGACCTTGAAGGCGAACCGCTGGTCCCCGCCGCCGGTGACCAGGGTCTCGGCCAGGCGGCTGAGCCTCGGATAGCGGTCGGCGGGCAGGTTGGCGTAGTACTCCGTCACCTGCTCCAGGTACTCCTCGCTCGCTCCCCCGGCCAGCCGCTCGGCGTAGCGCGCTCCCTCGTAGGCGTCGGCGTCGATCAGCTGGCCCAGGCCGTCCAGCGCCCAGGCCGCCACCTGTTCGGGGACGCCCGCCGCCAGCATCAGGCCGAACAGGTACTCGGCGATCCGCAGCTGGTTGGCCCCCATCGGGATGCTGCCGAGCGAGACCAGCGTGATGTCCCGGTGGCTGGCGAAGACCTGCTGCGCGGCCAGGCAGACCTCCAGCACCTGGTCCTTCCAGCGCTCCGGCTCGGGCCGCTCCGGCAGCGGGATCTCCCCGGCGATCTGTTCCAGCATCAGGTCGCAGAGCTCGTCCTTGTTGGCGACGTGCGCGTAGAGCGAGGCGGGCCCGGTGCCCAGCTCCTGGGCGACCCGGCGCATGGTGACCCCAGCCAGGCCCTCGGCGTCCAGGATCCGGATCCCCGCGTCCACGATGGCCGCCTGGCTCAACGGCTGGCGGGCCTCCGCCTTGGAAGCCTTGTGCCACGGGATCTCGGGCATCGCGGAGTCCACGGAGCCACCTGCTTTCTGTGCTCTGGTGCCGAGCATCGTACTCTCGGCGAACGTTGTTCCAACAACGAACACTGTTCTTGCCAGATGTCTTGATCACAGGGTAGAACGGTGTTCGTGACGACGAACAGTGTTCTGCAAGCAGCGGCCCCCTTCAGATGGCGCTGGGCCGCCCTCTTCGTGATCCTCGCCGCAGAGGTGATGGACTTGATGGACGCGGTGATCACCAACATCGCCGCGCCCTCGATCCGGGCCGACATCGGCGGCGGCGAGAGCCTGATGCAGTGGCTCGGCGCCGCCTACACCCTGGCGATGGCGATCGGCCTGATCACCGGCGGGCGCCTCGGTGACATCCTCGGCCGCAAGCGGATGTACCTGATCGGCGCGGCCGGCTTCACCCTCGGCTCGCTGGCCTGCGCCCTGGCCCAGGAGCCCGGCCAGCTGATCGCCGCCCGGGTGTTCCAGGGCCTGCTCGGCTCGGTGATGCTGCCGCAGGGCCTGAGCATCATGAAGGAGGTCTTCGACGACAAGGAGCAGGCCAAGGCCTTCGGCATGTTCGGCCCGGTGATGGGCCTGTCCTCGGTCGGCGCCCCGGTGCTGGCCGGCTGGCTGGTGACCGCCGACCTCTTCGGCACCGGCTGGCGGATGATCTTCCTGATCAACCTGCCGCTCGGCCTCTTCGCCCTGGTGGGCGGCCTGGCCTTCCTGCCCGCGCACAGCGCCACCCGCACCGTCCGCCTCGACCTGGTCGGCGCGCTGCTGGCCGCGGCCGGCTCGGCGCTGATCGTCTACCCGCTGGTCCAGGGCCGCGAGCACGGCTGGCCGGCCTGGGCCTTCGCGCTGATGGCGCTGTCGGTGGCGGTCTTCGGCGTCTTCGCCTGGTTCGAGAGCCGCCGGGCGCGCGTCGGCGGCGACCCGCTGGTGGAGCCCAGCCTGTTCCGCAAGCGCGGCTTCAGCGGCGGCATGGTGCTCGGCCTGATCTTCTTCTCCGCGATGACGGGCTTCTGGCTGACCTTCAGCCTCTACGCCCAGATCGGCCTGCACTACTCGCCGCTCAAGGCGGGCCTGGCCGGCATCCCCTCCTCGCTCGGCATGGTGGCCGCCTTCGGCGCCTCGCAGGCCCTGCTCAAGTTCGGCCGCAAGGTGATGCACCTCGGCGTGCTGGTGATGGCGGCGGGCGTGGCGGGCCTGATCCTGACGCTCCATCTGGCGGGCACCGGGGTGACGCCCTGGCAGGTCGCCCCGGCGCTGCTGGTGGCCGGGCTCGGCATGGGCCTGGTGATGGCCCCGTTCTTCGGCAGCGTGCTGGCCGCCGTCGAGCCGCACGAGGCCGGTTCGGCCTCCGGCACGCTGACCTCGGTGCAGCAGCTGGGCGCGGCGCTGGGCACCGCGATCCTCGGCACGGTGTACTTCCAGCGGGCCAAGGGCGGTGACTTCCTCTGGGCCGAGCAGGTCACCCTCTGGGTCGAGATCGCCATGCTGGCGGTGGTCTTCGTGGCCATCTTCCTGCTGCCGATGCACCCGGTCGACGAGCACGGCCAGCCGCGGTCGCAGCCGCAGGAGGCCGAGCCGGCCGACCAGGTCCTCGCCTGAACCGTTCCGGCCCCGGGCCCGGCAAGGGCCCGGAGCCGGGCCCGGAAAGGGCCCCGAGCCCCGGCCGGTAAGGGCCGAAATCGCATGACGATCCGTGCGGTGCCGTCTACCGTGGGCGCCATGCGGCTTGACGACCAGGTCCTCATCTTCGATGCGGACGACACCCTGTGGGAGAACAACCTCCGCTTCGAGCGGGCCATCGACGCCTTCCTGGCCGAGGTGGCCCCCTTCGCGCCGGACCGGGTGGCGGCCCGCGCGGTGCTGGACGGGGTGGAGACGGCCAACGCCAAGGTGCACGGGTACGGCGCCGAGATGTTCCGGCGCAGCCTGGGCGAGGCCTTCGAGCTGCTCGCGCACCGCCCGCCCGGCGAGGGCGAGCGCGACCTGTTCGCGTTGCTGGCCGCCTCCGTCACCGCCGCCGAGGTGGAGCTCATCGCCGGGGTGGCCGAGACGCTGCCCCGCCTGGCGCTGCGCCACCACCTGCTGGTGCTGACCAAGGGCGACCAGCGCGAGCAGCAGGCCAAGCTGGACGCCTCCGGGCTGCTCGGCCACTTCCGCTCGGTGCACATCGTGCCGGAGAAGGACCTGACGGCCTACCAGCAGCTGATCACCGGTCAGGCGCTGGCCGCCGAGCGGACCTGGATGATCGGCAACTCGCCGAAGTCCGACATCCTGCCGGCCCGGTCGGCCGGACTGAACGCGGTCTTCATACCCAACCAGCACACCTGGGTGCTGGAGGGCGCCGAGCTGGACCTGGCCGACACCGGGGTGCTGCACCTGTCCTCGTTCGCCGAGCTCGGGGAGCACTTCTGATGGCCGGGCAGCAGATCAAGGTCTCCGTCGTGTTCCTGTGCCACGACGGGACCGGCCGCTTCCTGCTGGCCCGCCGCGCCCCGGCCGCCCGGGACGAGCCCGGGCGGTGGGACTGCGGGGCCGGCGGCCTGGAGTTCGGCGAGGGCTTCGAGCAGGCGGTGGCCCGCGAGGTGCGCGAGGAGTACACCGCCGAGCCGCGCCGGGTCACCGTGCTCGGGGTGCGCAACGTGCTGCGCGGCGCGCCGGTCGACTCGCACTGGGTGGCCGTGGTCTGCCTGGCCGAGGTCGACCCGGCCGAGGTGGCGATCGGCGAGCCGGACAAGTTCGACGCGCTCGACTGGTTCACCGCCGACGCACTGCCGGCACCGCTGCACTCGCAGCTCGCCGCCACCCTGGAGCTGGCGCTGCCTCAGCTCGCCGCGGTGAGCGTGACCGCCGCCTCCGGGGAGTAGAGCGAGAAGGTCAGCGACTCCTGCAGGTAGAGCCGGATCGACTGGGCGTCGTGCGAGAGGTAGCCGATCGACAGGTCCTGGCCCAGGTGGAGCTCGAAGTCGCCGCCGCGGGTGGACAGCAGCACGGCGCCGGCCAGCGCCGGGGCCCAGATGATCTCGCCGGTGACCACCCGGGCCAGGTGCTGGCGCACCGGGTAGCCGTGGTTGGAGGTCTCGTTGACCGCGGTGTAGGCGTCGGCGCCGAGCAGCAGCGAGTACGGGCCGTCCACCCCGGCCAGCCGCAGCGTGGTGATGGCCCGGCTGACCGCGTCCGGGTAGTCGGTCACCTCGGCGGGCAGCAGCACCGCGGGGTTCTCCCCGCCGGTGCGCACCCCGGTGATCCCGGCCGCGGGCCAGCCCTCGAAGATCGCGGTGTCCTCGGCCTGGGCGATCAGCCGGGCGGCCTCCTTGACGGGCTGCCAGTCGGAGTCCTTGGAGCCGCGCTCCACGTCGTCCACCCCCTGCCGGTCCAGCGTGAACGGGACCCGCAGCTCCACCACCGGGCGCGACTGGCGGGCCTGCGCCTCGGTCCCGGGCACCAGGGTGGCGATCGGCCGCTGGTGGCCCGAGCCGACGGCCGCCAGCCCGGGGCCGGCCGGTCCGTCCAGGTCCACCACCCGGCGCCCGGCCAGGTGCAGGGTGAAGGTGCGCCGGGCCTCCTCCTCGATCTCCGCCCAGGCGGGGGCGGAGATCGGCGCCAGGTCGCGGTGCAGGTTGCTCATCGGGTCAGGCTCCTGTCGGGTGGTCGGGGGTGGTGCTGCCCAGCCCCTTGAGGCTGCCGATGCCGAGCGATCCGTCGCCCGCCGCCCGGCCGTCGGCCGGCCCGGGCGGTGCGGCGGGCGGTGCGACAGCCTCGGCCGATGCGGGCGGTGCGGCAGCAGCGGGCGGTGCGGCCAGCCAGTCGGCGGAGGGAACGAAGAAGAGCGAGCCGGTGACGGCGGTCGACACGTCCAGCAGCCGGTCGTGCCGGCCGTCCCCGTCGCGGCCCAGGAACATGTTGGCCAGCATCTCCTCGGTCACCGCGGGGGTGCGGCAGTAGCCGATGAAGTAGGTGCCGGCCTCGCCGGTGGCGAACGAGTTGAACGGCATGTTCATCCGCAGGATCTGCCGCTCGGTGCCGTCGGCGGCCGGGTCCAGCTCGGTGAGCGCGACGTGCGAGTCGGCCGGCTTCACGGCCTCGGGCAGTTCGAGGTCGGACAGCTTGGTCCGCCCGACAGAGGCCTCCTGCTGCTCCACCGTCAGGCGCTCCCAGGCGGAGAGGTCGTGCAGGTACTTCTGCACGATCACGTAGCTGCCGCCGGCGAACTCCGCGTCCTCGGCGCCGATCAGCGCCGCCGCCTCGGCCTCGCCGCCCTCGGGGTTCTCGGTGCCGTCCACGAAGCCGAGCAGGTCGCGCTTGTCGAAGTAGCGGAAGCCCGTCGTCTCGTCCACCACGTCGACCGCGCCGCGCAGCCGGGTGAGCAGCAGCGCGGCGAGTTCGTAGCAGGCGTCCTGCTGCTCGGCCCGGATGTGCAGCAGCAGGTCCCCGGGGGTGGCGGGGGCGGTGTGCCGCGGGCCGTGCAGTTCTTGGAACGGGTGCAGCCGGGCCGGGCGCGGACCGCCGACGAGCCGGTCCCACAGCTCGGCGCCGATCCCGACCACGCAGGCCAGGCCGGCCTGCGGCGCCCGGAATCCGACCGACCGGCGCAGCCCGGCCAGCTCGGGCAGCAGCTCGCGCACCGCCGCCTCGCCGCCGGGGCGCACGGTGAGCACCAGGAACTGGGCGGCGGTGGTCAGCGGGGTGTTGACGGCCTGCGGCACCGCCGGGCGGTCCACCGTCAGCGCTCCTGCTCGGTACGGTCACCGGCCCACAGGGTGTGGAAGCTGCCCTCGCGGTCGACCCGGCGGTAGGTGTGGGCGCCGAAGAAGTCGCGCTGGCCCTGGATCAGCGCGGCGGGCAGGCGGCGGGCGCGCAGCGAGTCGTAGTAGGCGAGGGCGGTGGCGAAGCCGGGGACCGGGACGCCGAGCTGGGTGGCGGTGGCGACCACCCGGCGCCAGGCCGACTGGGCCTGGCCGAGGGCCTCGCGGAAGTACTCGTCGCTGAGCAGCGTGGGCAGTTCGGCCCCGCCGGTGGCGTACGCGGCCTCGATCTTGGTGAGGAAGCGGGCCCGGATGATGCAGCCGCCGCGCCAGATGGCGGCCATCGCGCCGGGCGAGACCTCCCAGCCGTACTCCGCGCTGCCGGCCTGGATCTCGTTGAAGCCCTGTGCGTAGGCGACGATCTTGGAGGCGTACAGGGCCTGTTCGACGTCCTCGGCGAACCGGTCGGCCGCCGCGCTGTCCAGCCAGGTCTCACCGGGGCCGGGCAGGTCGCGGGCGGCCTCGCGCAGTTCGGCGCTGCCGGAGAGCGAGCGGGCGAAGACCGCCTCGGCGATGCCGCTGACCGGCACGCCGAGCTCCAGCGCGGTCTGCACCGTCCACCGGCCGGTGCCCTTCTGCTCGGCCCGGTCCTCGACCACGTCGACGAAGGGCTTGCCGGTGGCGGGGTCGACGTGGCCGAGCACCTCGGCGGTGATCTCGATCAGGTAGGACTCCAGCCGGCCCTGGTTCCAGCCGCGGAAGATCTCGGCGATCTCGTCGGGCTTGCGTCCGGCGGCGTGCCGCAGCAGGTCGTAGGCCTCGGCGATCAGCTGCATGTCGGCGTACTCGATGCCGTTGTGCACCATCTTGACGAAGTGTCCGGCGCCGTCGGGACCGATGTGGGTGCAGCAGGGACGGCCCTCGACCTTGGCGGCGATCGACTCCAGCAGCGGGCCCAGGCTCTGGTAGGCCTCGGCGGTGCCGCCGGGCATGATGCTGGGGCCCAGCAGGGCGCCCTCCTCGCCGCCGGAGACCCCGGCGCCGACGAAGTGCAGGCCGTGCTCGCGCAGCGCCGCCTCGCGGCGGCGGGTGTCCAGGTAGTGCGCGTTGCCGCCGTCCATCACGATGTCGCCGGGCTCCAGCAGCGGCACCAGTTCGTCGATCACGGCGTCGGTGGGGGCGCCGGCCTTGACCATGACGACGATCCGGCGCGGGCGGTCCAGCGCGGCGACGAACTGCGCCATCGTCTCGGTCGGCACGAAGGCGCCCTCCTGGCCGAACTCGGCCATCAGGGCGGTGGTGCGGGCGGCGCTGCGGTTGTGCAGCGCGACCCGGTGGCCGTGTCGGGCGAAGTTGCGGGCTAGGTTGCGGCCCATGACGGCCAGTCCGGTCACGCCGATGTCGGCGGGGCTGGGAGTGGTCATGCGAGGTGGCTCCACTTCGGCGGGGACTGGCTGATCGTCACCCAGCCTGCCGTGCCGGGCGGGAGAGCGCACGCCGACAGGCCCGGGTGGCGGCCCCAATGTCCCCACAGCGCACGGACAGCGTGAAGTCGGGGAGCTGACCCGAGGCTGGGGCCCGCCGCTCCCCCGCCGCCTGGGCTGAGCCGCTACCCCGCGCCGGGCACGCTGGCCGTCTCCCCCGCGCTGGGCGAGCTGATCGCCTCCCCGCAGGGCCGGCTGCTCAAGGCCCCGCTGCCGCAGCCGGTCACCGCGACCATCGGCGCACCCGGCCTGGTCGGCCCCGCCGACTACCTCTTCTACCTGGGCAGCGACCGGCTGAGCACCGACCAGCCCGGCGTGCTGCGCCTGGACCACTTCGCCGACCAGGTGCCGCGCAACCCCGTGGACCCGATGCTGGTGCTGCTGACCGTGGTCGGCCTGGTGGTCCTGCTCGCGCCGGTGGGGGCCTTCCTGGCGGCGGCGGTCCGGTTCGGCGGCGAGGCCCGCGACCGGCGACTGGCCGCACTGCGCCTGGGCGGCGCGGACCGGGCCGGCACCGCGCGGATCGCGGCCGGGGAAGCCCTGGCCGGCACCCTGCTCGGGCTCCCGGTGGGCGTCGGCTTCTTCCTGATCGGCCGTCAGCTGGCCCAGCACGTGGCGGTGAACGGCCTGAGTGTCTTCGCCGCCGACCTGGTCCCGCAGCCCGCACCGGCGGTGTCGGCGCTGGCCGCGGTCCCGGTGCTCGCGGTCCTGGTCACCCTGGTGACCATGCGCCGGATCGCCGACGAGCCACTGGCCGTGCTGCGCGGCGGGCGGGCCCGGCGCCGGATCTGGTGGCGCCTCGCACTACCCGCCGCGGGCGCGGCGCTGCTGGTGCAGCAGCGCTGGCGGCTGAACACCGTCTTCGGCTCCCCGGGCGGCGCGGTGCTGATCGCCGCACTGGTGCTGCTGCTGGGCGGCGCCGCGGTGCTGCTGCCGCCGCTGCTGGAGCGGGCCGGGCGCGCGCTGGCCCCGGTGGCCGGTCCGCCGGCCTGGCAGCTGGCGGTGGGCCGGATCAACGCGAACCCGGAGAGCGCGGCCCGACCGGTCACCGGCATCGTGGTCACCGTGGCCGGCGCCATCGCGCTGCAGACCCTGCTGGGCAGCCTGGCCGCCCAGCGCACGGCGCCGATCGACGCCCTGTACCAGCGGGACCAGTCCCTGCTGGTGGCCGCCTTCCCCGGCGGCGGGGACCAGGCCGCGCAGTACGGCGACCGGCTGCGCACCACCCCCGGCGTCGCCGACGCCACCGCGTACACCCGGCTCGATCTGCGCGCGGCGGGCGGCACCGGATTCCGCACCGGCCGGGTGGCCGACTGCGCGACCCTGCGCACCATGGCGGACCTCCCCGACTGCGCGGACGGCGACGTGTTCACCATCGCCGGGCTGCCCGGCCGGGTGCTGACGCCCCGTCAGCAGTACACCGCGCTCGGCGCCCCGGGCAGCTCGTGGACCGCGCCGGCGCCGCGCGCCCCGGTGTCGACCCGGCCGAGCCCGGGCCAGGTGCTCCCGGTGGAGTTCCTGGCCACCCCGGGCGCACTGCCGGCCGGCCTGCTGCACCACCAGACGGCCACTGTGGAGCTGCACCCGTCGCCCGGCCTGCCGGACGCCGAGGAGCAACTGCGTACGGATGCTGCCCTGTTGGACCCGGCGACCACGGTGATCCGCCCGGCCACCCGGGCCCCCGACGCCGCCTTCGACGGCCTGCGCCGGGCGCTGACGGCCGGCACGGTGGCGGTCCTCGCCCTGATCGGCGCCGGGATGCTGGTCG
>NZ_PYBW01000064.1 GCF_003205575.1 Streptomyces tateyamensis | reverse complement strand
TGCGCGTTGGTGCCGCTGATCCCGAACGAGGAGACGGCAGCCCGGCGCGGCCGGTCCAGGGCCGGCCACTCCCGAGCCTCGGTGAGCAGTTCCACCGCACCCGCCGACCAGTCCACCTTGCTCGACGGCTCGTCCACGTGCAGCGTCCGCGGCAACACCCCGTGCTCCATCGCCTGGACCATCTTGATGATCCCGGCCACACCGGCCGCCGCCTGCGTGTGACCCATGTTCGACTTGATCGAACCCAGCCACAGCGGCTCGTCGCCGGCCCGGTCCTGCCCGTAGGTGGCCAGCAGCGCCTGGGCCTCGATCGGGTCACCGAGCACCGTCCCGGTACCGTGCGCCTCCACTGCGTCGACCTGATCGGCCGTCAGCTGGGCATTGGCCAGCGCCTGCCGGATCACCCGCCGCTGTGCCGGCCCGTTAGGGGCAGTCAGGCCGTTCGACGCACCGTCCTGGTTGATCGCCGACCCGCGCACGATCGCCAGCACCGGGTGCCCGTTGCGCCGCGCATCCGAGAGCCGCTCGACCAGCAGCATGCCGACACCCTCGCCCCAGGCGGTCCCGTCGGCGCCGTCCGCGAAGGCCTTGATCCGGCCGTCCGCCGACAGCCCGCGCTGACGGCTGAACTCCACGAAGGTGTCCGGGGTGGCCATCACGGCGACGCCGCCGGCCAGCGCCAGCGAGCACTCACCGCTGCGCAGCGCCTGGATCGCCCAGTGCAGCGCGACCAGCGAGGAGGAGCAGGCGGTGTCGATGGTGACCGCCGGACCCTCCAGGCCGAGCACGTAGGAGACCCGGCCCGAGGCGATGGCGCCGGTGTTGTTGTTGTTCGCGTAGTCGTGGTACATCATCCCGGCGAACACGCCGGTCGCCGAGCCACGCAGCGTGCCCGGGTCGATCCCGGCCCGCTCCAGCGCCTCCCAGGAGGCCTCGAGGAGCAGCCGCTGCTGCGGGTCCATCACCAGTGCCTCGTTCGGCGAGATCCCGAAGAACGCGGGATCGAACTCGGCCGCCTCGTGCAGGAATCCGCCGTTGCGGGTGTAACTCGTGTTCGGTCGCTCGGAGTTCGGGTCGTAGAGTCGGCCCAGGTCCCAGCCGCGGTCGGTCGGGAACTCGCTGACCGCGTCCACTCCGTCGGCGACCAGTCGCCACAGCGCCTCCGGCGAGTCGACCCCGCCGGGGTAGCGGCAGGCCATGCCCACGATGGCGATCGGCTCGTCGGTCGCTGTGGTGGTCGCCACCACGGTCGCCGCCGCCTCGCCGGTCCCGGCCACCTCGGCGGTCAGGTGCTCGGCCAGGGCGGCCGGGCTCGGGTAGTCGAAGACCAAGGTCGCGGGCAGCCGGAGTCCGGTCGCCTCGCTGACCGCGTTGCGGAACTCGACGGCGCTCAGCGAGTCGAAGCCCAGGTCGCTGAAGGCGTGGTGCGGCTCGACGGCCTGCGGCGAGGAGTGGCCGAGCACGGCGGCCGCCTGGGCCCGGACCACGTCCAGCACCGCAGCGAGTTGCTCGGCCGGTGTCAGCCCGGTCAGCCGCGCCCCGAGCGCGGAGGCCGCGGCTGCCGCGCCACCTGCAGTGGCTCGCCGGGTCCGGCCGCGCACCAGGCCGCGCAGCAGCGGGGGCAGGTCCTCGCCGGCCGCGGCCAGTGCTGGCAGGTCGAGCCGGACCGGCAGTACGGCGGCATCCGCCAACTCGGCTGCGGTGTCGAGCAGCTGAAGTCCCTCGGCGGGTGCCAGCGCGGCCACGCCGGAGCGATTGATCCGACTCAGGTCGGCCCCGGCGCCCATGCCACCGGCTTCGGCGGCCCACAGGCCCCAGGCCAGCGACTGGGCGGCCAGCCCGTGCGCCTGCCGGTGCGCGGCGAGCGCGTCCAAGTAGGCGTTGGCAGCTGCGTAGTTGGCCTGTCCGGGTGCGCCGAGCACGCCGGCGACAGAGGAGAAAAGCACAAAGGCGGTCAGATTCTGGCGCTCAGTCAGCTCGTGCAGGTGCCAGGCCGCGTCCACCTTGGGACGCAGCACGCCCGCGAGGCGCTCGGCGGTAAGCGAGTTGACCGTGCCGTCGTCCAGCACGCCCGCCACGTGCACCACGCCGGTCAGGCCTTCGACGGAGGAGACCAGCAGCTCCGCGGCGGACCGGTCGGACACATCGCAGGCCGCGACCGCCACCCTGGCCCCCAGCGCGGTCAGTTCGGCCACCAGCTCGGGCATCCCGGCCGCCTCGGCGCCACGCCGGCTGGCCAGCAGGAGCGAGCCGACGCCGTGGGCAGTGACCAGGTGACGGGCCACCAGGCGGCCCAGCGTGCCGGTGGCACCGGTGACCAGCACCGTGCCCTCGGCACCGAACGTGCTGGCGGGCACGACGGGTTCGGTCGCGACCGCGATCCGGGCCAGCCGGGCGCGGTGCAGTACGCCGTCGCGGACCACGCCCTGCCACTCGCCGGTGGCCAGCATCGCGGCCACCGGCACGCTGCCGTCGCTGTCCAGCAGGACGAACCGCTCCGGGTTCTCCGCCTGGGCCGAACGGACCAGGCCCCAGACCGCCGCGCCGGCCAGGTCGGTGACCGCCTCGCCGGGCAGCGCGACAGCGCCCTCGGTCAGCACCACCAACGGCGTCTCGTGCTCTGCCGCCAGCCAGTTCTGAATGGTGCCCAGTGCCTCGGCGGCGGCAGCGTGCGCGGCGGCTGCGTCCAGCCCGGCTGCCGGACGCCACACCGTCGGCTCGACCGCACCCGCCGGGAGCGACGGGACGGCGAGCGGCGACCACTCCAGTCGGTACAGGCTCTCGTGGAAGCTGGTCCGGGCGGCAGCCAGTTGCTCGGGAGTCAGGGTGCGCAGGGTCAGCGCGGCCAGCGAGGCCACCGGCCGGCCGGCCGGGTCGGTCAGCGCGAGCGCGACGACGCCGTCGCCCTGGGGGGTGATCCGCAGCCGGACCGCGGCCGCGCCGGTGGCGTGCAGGGCGACCCGCTCCCAGGCGAACGGCAGGGTGACCCCGTCGGTGCCGATCGCACCGGTGAACGGGATCGCGTGCAGGCAGGCGTCCAGCACCGCCGGGTGCAGGCCGAACCTGGCCGCCTCACCGGCCTCCGGGAGGGCCACCTCGGCGAACACCTCGGTGCCGCGCTGCCAGGCGGCGCGCAGGCCCTGGAAGACCGGACCGTAGCCGAGGCCCGCCGCCGCCAGGTTCGGGTAGAGCTCGGTCAGGTCGATCGGGGTGGCGCCGACCGGCGGCCAGACCGAAGTGTCGAAGTCGGCGGCGGGCTCGGCGGCGGAGAGCAGACCGGTCGCGTGCCGGGTCCACGGCAGCTCGGCGGCCTCCTCGACCGGGCGAGCGTGAATGCCGACCGGCCGGGCACCGGTGGCGTCGGGTGCGCCGACGACCACCTGGAGCTGCACCGCGCCGCGCTCGGGCAGCACCAGCGGCGCCTCCAGGGTCAGCTCGTCCAGGGTGCCGCAACCGACCTGGTCGCCGGCCCGGATCGCCAGCTCGACGAAGCCGGTGCCCGGGAAGAGCACCGAGCCGCCGACCACGTGGTCGGCCAGCCAGGGCTGGGCGCCGACCGAGAGGCGGCCGGTGAGGGTGACCTGCTCGGCGTCAGGGGCACTCAGCACGGCTCCGAGCAGCGGGTGGTCCGGGGTGGCCAGACCGGCGGAGCTGACATCGGCGCTGCCGCTGCCCGAACCGTCCCAGGCTTCCAGCCAGTACTCCACGGAGTCCAGCCAGAACCGGCGGCGCTGGAAGGCGTAGGTCGGCAGGTCGACGGCCCGGGCGCCGGTGCCGGCGAAGAAGGCGGCCCAGTCGACGCCGGCGCCGTTCGCGTGCAGGGCGCCGAGGCCGGTGAGCAGTTCGCGCACCTCGTCGCGGTCGCGGCGGGTGGTGGCGATGAAGGACAGGGCGGGGTCGTCCAGGCCCATGGGGGTCAGGGCCGCGTCGGGGCCGACCTC
>NZ_PYBW01000063.1 GCF_003205575.1 Streptomyces tateyamensis | reverse complement strand
ATCCGGAACAGCGACTGCCCGGCCCCGCGCCCGGCGCCCAGTTGCTCGGGCGAGACGGCCCGGGCGACCAGTGAGGCGACCGAGAGCACCGGCCGGCCCGTCTGGTCGGCCACCGTGATCGCGACGCTCTCCGGCCCGTTCGGCGTGATCCGCACCCGCAGTGCGGTCGCGCCCGCGGCGTGCAGGGTGACGCCGTTCCAGACGAACGGCAGCACCGCCTCGCCACCGCGCCGACCGTCGTCGGAGACCAGTCCGGCGTGCATCGAGGCGTCGAGCAGCGCCGGGTGCAGACCGAAGGCGGCCGCGTCGGTCTTGGCCTCGTCCGGCAGGGCCACCTCCGCGAACACCTCCTCGCCGCGCCGCCACGCCGCCTTGAGGCCCTGGAACACCGGACCGTAGCCGTAGCCGAGGCCGAACAGCATGTCGTAGGCGCCCTCGACCTCGACCGCGGTCGCACCGGCCGGCGGCCATTCGGTGAGCGGCTCCGGGGCCGACTCGGAGGCGGTATCGGTGCCGGTGCCGGTGCCAGTGCCGGTACCTGAACCGAGCAGGCCGTCGGCGTGCAGGATCCACGGCGCGTACTCGCCCTGGCGGGAGTGGATCCGCAGGGTGCGGCGGCCCGCCTCGTCGGCGGCTCCGACCAGCACCTGGAGCTGGACCGCACCGCCGTCGGCGGGCAGCAGCAGCGGGGCGGTCATCGTCAGCTCCTCCAGCACCGGGCAGCCGACCTCGTCGCCGGCCCGGATGGCGAGCTCCACGAACCCGGTACCCGGCAGCAGCACGCTGCCCATCACGTCGTGGTCCGCGATCCACGGCTGGTCGGTCACCGAGAGGCGGCCGGTCAGCACCACGGCGTCGGAGTCGGGGTCGGGCAGGACCGCGCCGAGCAGCGGGTGCTCGACCGCCACCAGGCCGGCCGAGCCGACCCCGCCGAACTCGCCCGCGAGCCAGGACTCGGAGAGGAAGTCCTGCAGGTTCAGCCAGAACCGGCGACGCTGGAAGGCGTAGGTCGGCAGGTCCACCCGACGCGCACCGGAGTCGGCGAAGAAGGCGCGCCAGTTGACGGCCACTCCGCGCGCGTGCATCGCGCCCAGCGCCGCGACAAGCTCGCGCACCTCGTCGCGGTCGCGGCGAGCGGTGGCGATGAAGGACAGGGTGGGGTCGTCCGGGCCCATGGGGGTCAGGGCGGCATCGGGGCCGACCTCGACGAAACGGGTGACGCCGTCGTTGACGAGGGTGGTCAATGTGTCGGCGTACCGGACGGTGCCGCGTACATGGTTGACCCAGTAGTCGACGGACGCTACATCATTGACCAGGGGAATCAACGGTTGATTGATGGTCAACCCGTCAACGACTGCACGGAACTCGTCCAGCATCGGATCCATCAGCGACGAGTGGAACGCGTGCGAGACCGTCAACCGCTTCGTACGACGATCCGCAAAGTGCTCCGCAACCCGGTCGATCTCCTCGGACGGGCCGGACAGCACCACCGCACGCGGACCGTTCACCGCAGCGATATCCACACCGAGGCCAGCAACCTCCTCCTCGGTGGCCTCCACCGCCAGCATCGCCCCACCCGCGGGCAGGGCCTGCATCAGGCGGCCACGCGCGGTGACCAGCTTGGCCGCGTCCTCCAGCGAGAACACGCCCGCGACGTGCGCGGCCGCGATCTCACCGATGGAGTGACCCGCCAGATAATCCGGCTTCACACCCCAGGACTCCAGGAGCCGGAACAACGCCACCTCGAACGCGAAGATCGCCGGCTGCGCATACTGGGTCTGGTTCAACTGCTCATCGCTGCCCAGGTCAAGATGCTGGGCGAGTTCCTCCCACGCCGCCGCAAACACCGGGAACACAGCCGCCAACTGACGGCCCATCCCCACCCGCTGGCTGCCCTGCCCCGTGAACAGGAACGCCGTCCCCCCGGCGGTCCGCGACTCGACCCCGCCTCGGCCCTCGGCCACCGCCACCAGCGCGGCGAGCAGCTCCTCGCGAGTCTCCCCCACCACCACCGCGCGGTGCTCGAAGGCACCCCGTGCGGTGGCGAGCGAGTACGCCACGTCCACCGGCGCCAGCTCCGGCTGCGCCGTGACGAACGCACGCAGCCGCTCCGCCTGGTCCTCCAGTGCCTCCGCCGTGCGGCCGGAGAGCAGCCACGGCACCGCCCCGGCAGGCCGGGCCGCCACCGGCTCCGCCGCCGCGGCGTCCACGGCGGGCGGCTGCTCGATGATCACGTGCGCGTTGGTGCCGCTGATCCCGAACGAGGAGACGGCAGCTCGGCGCGGCCGGTCCAGGGCCGGCCACTCCCGAGCCTCGGTGAGCAGCTCCACCGCGCCCGCGGACCAGTCCACCTTGCTCGACGGCTCGTCCACGTGCAGCGTCTTGGGCAGCACGCCGTGCTTGATGGCCTCGACCACCTTGATGATGCCCGCAACACCGGCCGCGGCCTGGGTGTGGCCCATGTTCGACTTGATCGAGCCGAGCCAGAGCGGCTCGCCGGCCCGGTCCTTGCCGTAGGTGGCGAGCAGGGCCTGGGCCTCGATCGGGTCGCCGAGCACCGTGCCGGTCCCGTGCGCCTCCACCAGGTCCACCTGGTCCGCCGAGACCTGGGCGTTGGCAAGCGCGGCCCGGATCACCCGACGCTGGGCGGGGCCGTTGGGCGCGGTCAGCCCGTTGGAGGCGCCGTCCTGGTTGATCGCGGACCCGCGCACGATGGCAAGCACCTGGTGCCCGTTCTTCCGCGCGTCCGAGAGCTTCTCCACCAGCAGCACGCCGGCGCCCTCGCCCCAGCCCGTGCCGTCGGCCGCGTCCGCGAAGGACTTGCACCGGCCGTCGGTGGCCAGGCCCTTCTGCCGACTGAACTCCACCAGGGTCTCCGGCGTCGCCATCAGCGCGACGCCGCCGACCAGGGCCAGCGAGCACTCACCGTTGCGCAGTGCCTGCACCGCCAGGTGCAGGGCGACCAGCGAGGAGGAACAGGCGGTCTCCACGGTGAAGGACGGGCCTTCCAGGCCCAGGGTGTAGGAGATCCGGCCGGCCGCGATGGCGCCGGTGCTGCTGTTGGCCGCGTAGTCGTGGTACATCATCCCGGCGTAGACGCCGGTTGCCGAACCCTTGAGCGTGGCCGGGTCGATCCCGGCCCGCTCCAGTGCCTCCCAGGCGACCTCGAGCAGCAGCCGCTGCTGCGGGTCCATGATCAGCGCCTCGTTCGGCGAGATGCCGAAGAAGCCGGGGTCGAACTCGGCCGCGTCGTAGAGGAATCCGCCCTGCTGGGTGTAACTGGTGTTCGGCCGCTCACCGCTGGGGTCGTAGAGCTTCTCCAGGTCCCAGCCACGATCGGTGGGGAACCCGCCGACCGCGTCCACGCCGTCCGCCACCAGCTGCCAGAGCTGCTCCGGGGTGCTGACACCGCCCGGGTAGCGGCAGGCCATGCCCACGATGGCGATCGGCTCACGCAGTTGCGCGGAGAGCTTGCGGTGCTCGGCACGCAGCCGCTCGGTCTCCTTCAGCGACGCGCGGAGTGCCTGGACCAGCTTGTCTTCGGTTTGCGCCATTGTCAGTTCCACGCTTCCGTCGTCGCGTCCTCGAAGTCGAGTCCGTCGAAGGCCATGTTGATCAGACTCTCGGTGTCCATGTCGTCGATGGACTCCTGCTCGGCGGGCTCGGCCGCGGTGTCCTCCTGCTCGGCCCGGACTCCGCCGAGCTCCAGCAGGCTTTCCATCAGACCGGCGTCCCGCAGCCGGTGCAGCGGGATGGCCTGCAGGATCCGGCGGATCCGGTCCTCGGTGGCGGCTTCGTCCCCACCGGCCTCGGGGGCCAGTTCGGTGACCAGGTACTCGGCCAGGGCGCGGGCGTTCGGGTAGTCGAAGACCAGGGTGGGCGGCAGCCGCAGGCCGGTCACCGCGTTCACCTGGTTGCGGAACTCCACCGCACTGAGCGAGTCGAAGCCCAACTCGCTGAAGGCGCGGTCCGGTTCAACGGCCTGCGGGCTGCTGTGGCCGAGAATCGCGGCCGCCTCGCCGCGCACCAGGTCAAGCAGCAGCGCGAGTTGCTCGGCCGCGCCGAGTCCGGCCAGGCGCGCCTTGAGCTCGCCCGACTGGTCCCGGCCAGCGGCTGCGGCCCGGCGCGCCTTGACCCGGACCAGGCCCCGCAGCAGCGGCGGCAGTTCGTCGCCCGCCTGCTGCAGCGCCTTCAGGTCCAGCCGGATCGGCACCAGCAGCGCCGAGTCCATTCCGGCTGCCAGATCCAGCAGTTCGAGGCCCTCGGCGACGGAGAGCGCGTCGACGCCCGAGCGGTTGATCCGCTGCACGTCGGCCTCGGCGCCCATGCCGCCCTGCTCCGACTCCCACAAGCCCCAGGCCAATGACTGCGCGGGCAGCCCGCTCGCCCGCCGGTGCGCAGCCAGTGCGTCCAGGTAGGCGTTGGCGGCCGCGTAGTTGGCCTGACCGGGGTTGCCGAAGACACCGGCGGCGGAGGAGAAGAGGACGAACGCACCCAGGTTCTGATGTGCCGTCAGTTCGTGCAGGTTCCAGGCCGCGTCCACCTTGGGTCGCAGCACCGCGTCCAGCCGCTCGGGAGTGAGCGAGCCGATCACCCCGTCGTCCAGCACGCCGGCCACGTGCACCACGGCCGCCAGCCGCTGCTCGGCGAGCAGCGCGGCCACCGCCGACCGGTCGGTCACGTCACAGGCGGCGACCGCCACCTCTGCGCCCAGCGTGGTCAGCTCGGCCACCAGCTCGGGCATCCCGCCCGCCTCGGCGCCACGCCGGCTGACCAGCAGCAGGTCACGGACACCGTGCGCGGTGACCAGGTGACGGGCCACCAGCTGACCCAGCGTGCCGGTGGCACCGGTCACCAGGACGGTACCCTCGGCGCCGAACGTGGCAGCCGGCTCAAGGGGTTCGGCGGCCGGTTGGGCTTCGGCCGGTTCGGCCGCAACCGGCACCTTCGCCAGACGCGGTGCGTAGAGCTTGCCGTCGCGGACCACCAACTGCGGCTCGTCCAGGGCAGTCAGCACCCCGAGGGGGAGGCTGCCGTCGGTGTCGACCAGCAGGAACCGGTCCGGGTTCTCCGCCTGGGCCGAACGGACCAGCCCCCAGACCGCCGCGCCCGCCAGGTCACCGACCCGCTCGCCGGGCAGCGCGACCGCGCCTTCGGTGACCACGGCCAGCGGGCCGTCCTGCTGCTCGGTCAGCCAGCCCTGCACGGCCGTCAGCGCCTCCCGCACCGCGGCCCGGGCCGAGGCGGCGTCAGCGCCGGTGGTCGGGCGCAGCAGCACCGGCTGGTCGCCCGCCACCGCGGTCGGCACGGCCACCGGCGCCCACTCCACCGCGAACAGGCTCTCGTGGAACGTGGCCCGGGCAGCTGCCAACTGCTCGGCGGAGATCGCCCGCAGGGTCAGCGAGCCGACCGAGGCGACCGGCTGCCCAGCCGCGTCGAACAGCTCCAGGGACACGCTGTCGGCCCCGGCAGGGGCCAGCCGCAGCCGGACGGCGCCGGCCCCGGCAGCGTGCAGCGCGACCTCGTTCCAACTGAAGGGCAGCACCGACTGCTCGCCGAACAGCCCGGTCAGCGCGACCGCGTGCAGGCAGGAGTCGAGCAGCGCCGGGTGCAGGCCGTAGGCCTCGCCCTCGGCCTGACCGTCCGGCAGCGCCACCTCGGCGAAGACCTCCTGGCCGCTCTTCCAGGCTGCCTTGAGGCCCTGGAAGACCGGGCCGTACTCCAGCCCGGCCTCGGCCAGGTCCGGATAGAGGTCGGTCAGGTCCACCGGCTCCGCACCGGCCGGCGGCCAGGCGGTCGGACCGCCCGGGTGGGTAAGACCGGTCGGCGCTGCGACCGGGCCGGGGCGCAGCAAGCCGGTAGCGTGCCGGGTCCACGGCTGGTCGGCCTCGTCCGGGCGGGCGTGCACCGATACCGTCCGGGCCCCCGCGTCGTCGGAGGCGCCGACCAGTACCTGTACCTGCACCCCGCCGGTCGGCAGCACCAGCGGGGCCTGCAGGGTCAGCTCGTCCAGCACGGCGCAGCCCGCCTGGTCGCCGGCCTGCACGGCCAGTTCGACGAAGCCGGTGCCCGGGAAGAGCACCGTGCCACCCACCTGGTGGTCGGCGAGCCAGGGCTGCGCCGCCGTCGACAGGCGACCGGTCAGGGTCAGCGCGTCGGAGTCCGGCGCCGGCACCACCGCGCCGAGCAGCGGGTGCTCGGCCGCGTCCAGACCCATCGAGGCAGCGTCGCCCGACCCACCGAACGGCTCCAGCAGCCAGAAGCCGCGCCGCTGGAAGGGATAGGTGGGCAGGTCCACCCGGCGGGCGCCGGGGAAGACCACCGACCAGTCGACCGCGACACCGGCGGTGTGCAGCCGGACCAACGCGCTCCGCACCGTCCGCAGCTCGGACCGGTCGCGGCGGGTGGTGGCGATGAAGGACAAGGCGGGGTCGTCCAGCCCCATGGGGGTGAGGGCGGCGTCGGGGCCGACCTCCAGGAACCGGGTCACGCCATTGCTGACAAGAGTGGTCAACGTGTCTGCGTACCGGACGGTGCCGCGTACATGGTTGACCCAGTAGTCGACGGACACTACATCGTTGACCAGGGGAATCAATGGTTGATTGATGGTCAACCCGTCAACCACCGCACGGAACTCGTCCAGCATCGGATCCATCAGTGACGAGTGAAAGGCGTGAGAGACCGTCAACCGCTTCGTACGACGATCCGCAAAGCGCTCCGCAACCCGGTCAATGTCCGCCTCGGGACCGGACAGCACCACCGCACGCGGACCGTTCACCGCAGCGATATCCACACCGAGGCCAGCGACCTCCTCCTCGGTGGCCTCCACCGCCAACATCGCCCCACCCGCGGGCAGCGCCTGCATCAGGCGACCACGCGCCGTGACCAGCTTCGCAGCATCCTCCAACGAGAACACACCAGCCACATGCGCAGCCGCGATCTCACCGATCGAGTGACCCGCCAGATAATCCGGCTTCACACCCCACGACTCCAACAGCCGGAACAACGCCACCTCGAACGCGAAAATCGCCGGCTGCGCGAACTGCGTCTGGTTCAACTGCTCATCAGTGCCCAGGTCCAGATGCTGGGCGAGTTCAGCCCAAGCCGCCGCGAACACAGGCTCGGCAGCTGCAAGTTCGCGGCCCATCCCCACCCGCTGGCTCCCCTGCCCCGTGAACAGGAACGCAGTGCCGCCGGGTGCGGCGGTACCGAGCGCGAGCTCGGGGCTGCTCTCCCCCGCAGCCAGGGCAGCCAGGCCGGCCAGCGCCTCCGCGTGGTTCTCCGCCACCAGCCCGGCCCGGTGCTCATGCGCGGTCCGGGTGACGGCGAGTGAGTAGCCGAGGTCGGCCAAGGCCAACTCAGATTCCGCCGCGAGCAGTTGGTGCACCTGCTCGGCCTGGGCGCGCAGCGCCTCGGGGGTCTTGGCCGAGAGCACAAGCGGGGTGACCGCCGGCCGGTTTCCGGCCTCGGCCTCCTCGGCGACCGCCACCGGCGGCTGCTCGATGATTACGTGCGCGTTGGTGCCGCTGATCCCGAAGGAGGAGACGGCAGCCCGGCGCGGCCGGTCCACGGCCGGCCACTCGCGGGCCTCGGTCAACAACCGGATGTTGCCCGCCGTCCAGTCCACCTTCGGCGAGGGCTCGTCCACGTGCAGGGTCTTCGGCAGCACACCGTGCTTCATCGCCTCGACCACCTTGATGATGCCCGCGACACCGGCTGCCGCCTGAGTGTGGCCCATGTTCGACTTGATCGAACCCAGCCAGAGCGGCTGGTCGCCCGGTCGGTCCTGCCCGTAGGTCGCCAGCAGCGCCTGCGCCTCGATCGGATCGCCGAGCACCGTGCCGGTCCCGTGTGCCTCCACCAGGTCGACCTGGTCCACCGTCAGCTGCGCGTTGGCCAGGGCCTGCCGGATCACCCGGCGCTGCGAGGGACCGTTGGGCGCGGTCAGTCCGTTGGACGCACCGTCCTGGTTGATCGCCGACCCGCGCACGATCGCCAACACCGGGTGCCCGTTGCGCCGCGCATCCGAGAGCCGCTCGACCAGCAGCATGCCGACACCCTCGCCCCAGGCAGTCCCGTCCGCACCGGCCGCGAAGGACTTGCACCGTCCGTCCGGCGCCAAGCCCTTCTGCCGGCTGAACTCGATGAACACCTCCGGCGTGGCCATCACCGCGACACCGCCGACCAGGGCCAGCGAGCACTCGCCGCTACGCAGCGCCTGCACCGCCAGATGCAGCCCGACCAGCGAGGACGAGCAGGCGGTGTCCACCGTGACGGCGGGGCCCTCCAGACCGAAGACGTAGGAGAGACGGCCCGAAGCCACTGCACCCGTGCTGCTGTTGTAGGTGTAGTCGTGGTACATCATCCCGGTGTAGACGCCGGTCGCCGAGCCCTTCAGCGTCCCCGGGTCGATGCCCGCCCGCTCGAAAGCCTCCCAGGAGGCCTCAAGGAGCAGCCGCTGCTGCGGGTCCATGATCAGCGCCTCGTTCGGCGAGATGCCGAAGAACGCCGGGTCGAACTCGCCCGCGTCGTAGAGGAATCCACCGCTGCGGGTGATGGTGGAGTTCGGCCGCTCGGCGGTCGGGTCGTAGAGCCGGTCCGGCTCCCAGCCGCGGTTGGCCGGGAAGTCGCCGACCGCGTCCACCCCGTCTGCCACCAGGCGCCACAGGTCCTCCGGCGAGCGGACCCCGCCCGGATAGCGGCAGGCCATGCCGACAATGGCGATCGGCTCGTCGGTCGCAGTGGTGGTCGCCACCACGGTAGCCGCCGCCTCGCCCACCCCGGTCAGCTCGCCGGTCAGGTACTCGGCCAGCGCCACCGGGTTCGGGTAGTCGAAGACCAGGGTGGCGGACAGCCGCAGCCCGGTCGCCTCGCTCGCCGCGTTGCGGAACTCGACCGCGGACAGCGAGTCGAACCCGAGGTCCCGGAAGGCCCGTTCGGGGTCAACCGCGGTGGCCGTGGCGTGGCCGAGCACGGCGGCCGCCTGGGCCCGCACCAGTTCCAGCACCGAAGCGAGCTGCTCGGCCGGCGCCAGTGCGGCCAGCCGCGCGCGCAGTGCCTGGGCCTGGCCGCTGCCGCCGGCCGCGGCGGTGCGACGGGCCGGGCGACGGACCAGGCCCCGGAGCAGCGGCGGCAGTTCGTCGCCCGCCTGCTGCAGCAGCTTCAGGTCCAGCCGGATCGGAACCAGCAGCGCCCGGTCCACGGTGCTCGCGGTGTCCAGCAGTTCGAGGCCCTGAACGGCCGTGATCGACTCGATTCCGGACCGGTTGATCCGCTGCACGTCCGCCTCGGCGCCCATGCCGCCCTGCTCCGACTCCCAAAGGCCCCAGGCCAGCGACTGCGCGGGCAGCCCGCTCGCCCGCCGGTGCGCGGCCAGTGCGTCCAGGTAGGCGTTGGCGGCCGCGTAGTTGGCTTGCCCTGCGCCACCGAACACACCGGCCGCGGAGGAGAAGAGCACGAAGGCACCCAGGTTCTGATGTGCCGTCAGTTCGTGCAGGTTCCAGGCCGCGTCCACCTTGGGTCGCAGCACCGCGTCCAGCCGCTCGGGAGTGAGCGAGCCGATCACCCCGTCGTCCAGCACGCCGGCCACGTGCACCACGGCCGCCAGCCGCTGCTCGGCGAGCAGCGCGGCCACCGCCGACCGGTCGGTCACGTCACAGGCGGCGACCGCCACCTCTGCGCCCAGCGTGGTCAGCTCGGCCACCAGCTCGGGCATCCCGCCCGCCTCGGCGCCACGCCGGCTGACCAGCAGCAGGTCACGGACACCGTGCGCGGTGACCAGATGACGGGCCACCAGGCGGCCCAGCGTGCCGGTGGCACCGGTGACCAGGACGGTCCCGTCCGTGGTGAAGGTGCTCGCCGGTGCGGCCTCCTCGACCACCGGCACCTTGGCCAGTCGGGCAGCCGCGACCGTGCCGGCGCGGACCAGCAGCTGCGGTTCGTCCAAGGTCACCAGAGCGGCCGGGTCGAGCGTGCCGTCGCTGTCCACCAGGACGAAGTTGCCCGGGTTCTCCGCCTGCGCGGAGCGGACCAGGCCCCAGACCGCAGCGCCGGCCAGGTCGGTGACCGCCTCGCCGGGCAGTGCGACCGCGCCCTTGGTGAGCACCACCAACGGCGCCTCGTGCTCCGCCGCCAGCCAGTTCTGAACGGTGACCAGTGCCTCGGCGGCGGCGACGTGCGCGGCGGCCGCGTCCAGCCCAGCCGTCGGACGCCACACCGTCGGCTCGACCGTACCCGCCGGGAGCGACGGGACGGCGAGCGACAACCAGTCCAGTTGGAACAGCGCCTCGTGGTGGGCCGCCTGCGCGGCTGCCAACTGGTCGGCGGAGATGGCGCGCAGGGTGAGCGCCTCGACGGTGAGCACCGGCCGACCGGCGAGGTCGGCCACCGCCAGCGCCAGGCTGTCCCCGCTACCGGTCGGCCGCAGCCGAGCGCGCAGTGCGCCGGCCCCGGCTGCGTGCAGGGTGACGCCCTGCCAGGCGAAGGGCAGCTTGGCGGTGGCCTCGGCAGCCGGGCGCAGCGCCAGCGCGTGCAGGCAGGCGTCGAGCAGGGCCGGGTGCAGTCCGTAGGCGGTGGCGTCGGCAGCGGCGTCGGCGTCGGCAGGCAGGGCCAACTCGGCGTAGATCTCCTCGCCGAGCAGCCAGCCGGCCGTCAGACCTTGGAAGACCGGGCCGTAGAGCAGCCCGGCTTCGGCCAGGTGCGCGTACAGCTCCTCGGTGGCCAGCGGCTCGGCGCCGGGCGGCGGCCAGGCTGCGGCGTCGAAGTCGCTGTGAGCCGCCGCCTCGGTGGCGGTGAGCAGGCCGGTGGCGTGCCGCGTCCAGGCGCCGTCGGGTGCGTCCTCGATCCGCGAGTGGACGCTCACCGCGCGGGCGCCGGAGTCGTCCAGCGCGCCCACCGCGACCTGGAGCTGCACGCCGCCGTGCTCCGGCAGCACCAGCGGGGCCTGCAGGGTGAGCTCGGCCAGGGTGCCGCAGCCGAGCTGGTCGCCGGCCCGGACGGCCAGCTCGACGAAGCCGGTCCCCGGGAAGAGCACCGTGCCGCCGACCGCGTGGTCCGCCAGCCAGGGCTGACCCGCCGTCGAGAGGCGGCCGGTGAACAGTACGCCGGCCCCCTCCGGCAGCGTGACCAGCGCGCCGAGCAGCGGGTGCCCGGCGGCGTCCAGGCCGGCGCCCAGCACGTCGCCGCCACTGCCGGGCTGGTCCATCCAGAACCGGGACCGCTGGAAGGCGTAGGTGGGCAGGTCGACCCGGCGTGCACCGGTGCCGGCGAAGTACGCCTCCCAGTCGACAGGTCCGCCCGTGCTGTACAGCCGGCCGAGGGCACCGGCCAGCGTTACGGTCTCGGACCGGTCACGGCGGGTGGTGGCGATGAACGTCAGGGCGGGGTCGTCCAGGCCCATGGGGGTCAGGGCGGCGTCGGGGCCGACCTCCAGGAAACGGGTCACCCCGTTGGACGCGAGGGTGGTCAACGTGTCGGCGTAGCGGACGGTGCCGCGTACATG
>NZ_PYBW01000062.1 GCF_003205575.1 Streptomyces tateyamensis | reverse complement strand
CGGACGGTGCCGCGTACATGGTTGACCCAGTAGTCGACGGACGCTACATCATTGACCAGGGGAATCAACGGTTGATTGATGGTCAACCCGTCAACCACCGCACGGAACTCGTCCAACATCGGATCCATCAGTGACGAGTGGAACGCGTGAGAGACCGTCAACCGCTTCGTACGACGATCCGCAAAGTGCTCCGCAACCCGGTCAATGTCCGCCTCGGGACCGGACAGCACCACCGCACGCGGACCGTTCACCGCCGCGACATCCACACCGAGGCCGGTAACCTCAGCCTCGCTCGCCTCCACCGCCAGCATCGCCCCACCCGCGGGCAGCGCCTGCATCAGGCGACCACGCGCCGTCACCAGCTTCGCGGCATCCTCCAACGAGAACACACCCGCCACATGCGCAGCCGCGATCTCACCGATCGAGTGACCCGCCAGATAATCCGGCTTAACCCCCCACGACTCCAACAACCGGAACAACGCCACCTCGAACGCAAAGATCGCCGGCTGCGCGAACTGCGTCTGGTTCAACTGCTCATCAGTACCCAGGTCCAGATGCCCAGCCAGCTCATCCCACGCCGCCGCGAACACCGGGAACGCAGCCGTCAACTGACGACCCATCCCCACCCGCTGGCTCCCCTGCCCCGAGAACAGGAACGCCGTCAGCCCGTCCGCCTTCGCCACCGCGCCCGCGGTGCGGCCCTCGGCCAGCCCTGCGAGCCCCGCCAGCGCCGCCTCGCGGTCCCCCGCGACCACCACCGCGCGCTGCTCCAGCGCCGCCCGCCCCATAGCCAGCGAGTACGCCACATCCTGGAGTTCCACCTCCGGCTGAGCCCGGAGCCGTTCGGCCAGCCGAGCAGCCTGGGCGCGCAGCGCGTCGGCGCTCTGCGCGGTGACCAGAAGCGGCAGTACCGGCAGCGCAGGCAGCACCGGTGTCGCAGGCAGCGCAGGCGACGCCTGCGACACCGGCAGCGCCGCCCCCTCCGGCTCCCCCGCCGCCCCGGACCCCGCCCCACCCGGCCCGACCTCCGCCGGAGCCTGCTCGATGATCACGTGCGCATTCGTCCCGCTGAAGCCGAACGAGGAGACGCCCGCCCGGCGCGGCCGGTCCACCGCCGGCCAGTCCCGTTCCTCGGTCAGCAGCTCCACCGCACCGGCTGCCCAGTCCACGTGCGGGGTCGGCCGGTCCACGTTGAGGGTGCGGGCCAGCCGCCCGTCCCGGATCGACATCACCATCTTGATCACGCCGCCGACCCCGGCCGCGGCCTGCGAGTGGCCGAAGTTGGACTTCAGCGAGCCGAGCCAGAGCGGCCGGTCGGCCGGTCGGCCCTGCCCGTAGGTGGCGATCACGGCCTGGGCCTCGATCGGGTCGCCCAGCTTGGTGCCGGTGCCGTGCGCCTCCACCACGTCGACGTCGGCCGCGGTCAGTCCGGCCGACTCCAGCGCCTGCCTGATCACCCGCTGCTGGGACGGCCCGTTGGGGGCCATCAGCGCGCTGCTCGCACCGTCGGAGTTGACCGCGCTGCCGCGCACGATCGCCAGCACCGGGTGCCCGTTCTTCCGGGCGTCGGAGAGGCGCTCCAGCGCCAGCATGCCGACTCCCTCGGCCCAGCCGGTGCCGTCGGCGGCGGCCGCGAAGGACTTGCACCGGCCGTCCGGGGAGAGCCCGCGCTGGCGGCTGAACTCGATGAAGGTGTCGGGGGTGGACATCACCGCGACGCCGCCGGCCAGGGCCAGTTGGCACTCGCGGGCCTGCAGCGCGCGGACCGCCAGGTGCAGGCCGACCAGCGAGGCCGAGCAGGCGGTGTCCACGGTGAGCGCCGGACCTTCCAGGCCCAGGGTGTAGGAGACCCGGCCGGAGACCAGGCTGCCGCCCATCGAGCCGGCCACCACGGTGCCCTGGCCGTAGTCGTGGTACATCACGCCCGCGTAGACGCCGGTCCGGCTGCCCTTGAGCGCGGTCGGGTCGATGCCGGCCCGCTCCAGCGCCTCCCAGGCGACCTCGAGCAGCAGCCGCTGCTGCACGTCCATGTGCAGCGCGTCGTTCGGCGAGATCCCGAAGAAGGCGGCGTCGAACTCCCCAGCGTCGTAGAGGAATCCGCCCTGCCGGGAGTAGGTCTTTCCGGTCCGGCCCGGTTCCGGGTCGTACACGCCCTCGATGTCCCAACCGCGGTCGGTGGGAAAGGCGGAGACGGCATCGGTACCGGCCAGCGCCAGCTGCCACAGCTCCTCGGGGCTGGTGACCCCGCCCGGGTAGCGGCAGGCCATGCCGACGATGGCGATCGGTTCGGCATCCGCGACGGCCGGTCGGGCCTCGGCCTCGGCCAGCTTCTTCCGGGCCTCGCGCAGGTCCGCGGTCGCTCGCCGGAGGTATCCGAGAAGCTTTTCCTCGTTACCTTCTACGCCCACTGCGGGTCACCCCTTGTCAATCGTCCGGAAAGAGTCGGGTCCGGAAATGGCGGGGGCCCGGAAAGGCACGAAGTCCTGTCCGCCCGACCCCCTCGACGCCGGTCCACTTGAAGCCGGTCCACAAATTTGCTCGAATTCCAGCACCTTGACGCTAGGAGTCGCCGGGGCCATGGTCGACCCCAGAGCCAACTCCCGTGACCCCTGGGCTTAACGGCCCCCTGGGGCGCACCCCTATAGGGGTTTGTCCGACCCCTGTTCCACCGTCCGGAGCAGTCCGACGAGTACGCGACATCTGTAGGGTTTTGAGTCATGACTGATGTCAAGACCAAAGCCGGCACGCGAGAGTGGATCGGCCTCTCCGTACTCGTCCTGGGCAGCCTGCTTATCACGATTGATATCGGCGTCCTGTACTTTGCGCTGCCCCCCATCAGCGAGGCTCTGAAGCCGAGCGGGACGCAGCAGTTGTGGATCATGGACATCTACGCCTTCGGGCTGGCGGGTCTCATGATCACCATGGGTTGGCTGGGCGACAAGTTCGGCCGGCGGCGGATGCTGATGATCGGGGCCGTGGTCTTCGGCGTCGCCTCGGTCTGCTCGGCGTACTCCAACAGCCCCGGGATGCTGATCGGTTCGCGCGCCCTGCTGGGCGTCGGTGGGGCGATCCTGACGCCCACCGCGCTCGCCCTGATCAGCAACATGTTCCACAACCCCAAGGAGCGCAAGACCGCCATCGCCGCGTTCAGCGGCACCATCAGCGCCGGTGCCGCGATCGGCCCGATCCTCGGTGGCCTGCTGCTGGGTCACTTCTGGTGGGGCTCGGTCTTCCTGATCAACGTCCCCGTCATGCTGCTGCTGCTGATCCTGGCTCCCCTGGTGCTGCCGGAGTTCAGCAACCCCGCGCACGGTCGCCTCGACGTGCTGGGCGTGCTGCTCTCGCTGGCCGCCATCCTGCCCCTCATCTGGGGCATCAAGGAACTGGCGATCAACGGCTACAGCACCACCCCGACCGTCGCGCTGATCGCCGGCGCGATCTTCTTCATCGCCTTCCTGCTCCGTCAGCGCTCCACCACCAGCCCGCTGATCGACCTCTCGCTCTTCAAGGCGCGCGGTTTCAGCGGCGGTGTGGTGATCAACCTGCTGGTGATGCTCGCGTTCGCCGGTGCCAGCCTGCTCACCAACCAGTTCCTGCAGCTGGTGCTCGGCTACTCGGCGCTGAAGGCGGCGCTCTGGTCGCTGGCCGTCAGCCCCGTGGTCGGCGGCGCCACCGGCGTCATCGCGCCGCTGGCGCACAAGGTCAAGCCGGGCAACCTGCTGGCCGGTGCCATGGCGATGATCGTCATCGGCTTCGGCTTCCTGACCCAGGTGCACACCAGCTCCGGGGTCTGGCTGGTGCTGGCCGGCTCCGCCGGGGTCGGCGCGGGCCTGGTCGCCTCCAAGCAGATCATCAACGAGATCGTGGTCACCTCGGCCCCGCCGGAGCGGGCGGGTTCGGCGGTCGCGGTCTCCGAGACGTTCAGCGAGTTCGGTGCCGCGCTCGGTGTCGCCACCCTCGGTTCGATCGCCTCGGCCGTCTTCCACAAGCAGATGGCCGGCGTGACCGCCGCGGGCCTGGACGACAAGGCGCTGCACGCCGCCCGCGACACCCTCGGCGGCACCACGGCGGTCGCCGCCCAGCTGCCGCAGGGTGGTCAGGACCTGCTGAACGCCGGCCGGACCGCCTTCGTGCACGGCCTCAACCTCACCGCGATCGTCGGTGTGGTCGGGGTGGCCGCGCTCGCCCTGTTCTTCAACTTCTACCTGCGTCGCACTCCGGTGCTGGCCGGCTTCCCGGAGCCGCCCGCCGGCCCGCCGGTCGAGACCAGCCTGGCCGCCGAGCCCGCCGTCTGACGGACCCGGTAGCCGCCTCCCACCCACCCGACTGCAGCGCCCCCGCCCAGCATCCGCTGGACGGGGGCGCTCTGACGTCCGGTCAGCTGCTCCGGCGCGGGCCCTGGCTCAGCCGGCCTAGCTGCTCCGGCGCGGGCCCTGGCTCAGCCGGCCTTGCGGATCGCCGCGAACCGGCGCTCCACCTCGGGCATGAACCAGGCCGGCAGCTCGCGGGAGGCCCGCAGCTGCCGGCGCTCCTCGGCGCTGAGCCGCTCCGCCGTGTCGTCCACGGCCAGCGCGTAGTCCGCCATCCGCTGCGAGGTACGCTCCTGCCGCATGCCGCGGCCGCTCTCCTGGGTGCCGGTCCGGTTGCCGAACCGGTAGAGGGCCGACAGCCAGCCCAGCACGATGGTGAACCATCCGAACGCACCCGGCTTGCGAGCCAGCCGCCCCACCTGCTCCCGGGCGACCAGCCAGCAGAGCCGCTCGTCGGTGATGTTCTCGTTCTGCACGGGCTGGCTCACAGCACTCCTCGGATCGTGGTCGGCCGCGCAACCGTACCTGGTCAGGGCATGGGGCAGCACTGGGAATACCCGGCAGACCTGTGCGCGGGACGTCCCCCGTAGGGCGGCGGGCCCGACCAGCACTGACCGACCGCGCCTGGAGGTGCTGCTGGGCCGTCGGTCACGGTCTTCGCGGGGGCCGCGCCCGACAGCTGACACCCACACAGCGGGCATCGGCCAACCGGCACCCGCTCAGCAGTCGCCGCGCAGCCGCGCAGCCGCGGCGCCCGCTCAGAACTTCAGGTTCACCACCTCGAAGGAGGCCGCGAACCGGGTGCCGAGGCGGGTGCCGGCCCCGCGGCCGAAGGACTCCAGGAAGCTGCGGGCGTCGGCCATCGCGCCGCCGAGGCCGGCCAGGTAGGCGGCGTGCGCCTCCAGCGAGGCGACGCCGGCCTCGAAGTGCTCGGTGGTGTCCACCCCGTGCGCGGCCAGCGGGGAGCCGGCCGCCCAGAGCTGGCGCACCCCGTCCCACGGCTGGTGGCCCTCGTCGAGCAGCTCGCGGAAGACCCAGCGGTTGCCGGCGTCGCGCACGGCGTCCAGAGTGGCCCGGCCGGCGGCGATGTGGTCGGCCTGGTTGGGGAAGGTGCCGCCGTAGGTCTCCCGGTAGTTGGCGGTGATCACGATCTCCGGGCGGTACCGGCGCACCAGCCGGGCGATGTCGCGGCGCAGCGGCAGCCCGTACTCCAGCACGCCGTCCGGGTGGCGCAGGAACTCCACCGTGTCCACCCCGACCAGTGCGGCCGAGGCGATCTGCTCGGCCTCGCGTAGCGGGCCGCACTCGGCGGGGTCCAGGCCGTCGATGCCGGCCTCGCCGCTGGTCACCATGGCGTACACCACCTCCTTGCCTTGTGCCGTCCAGCGCTTGACGGCGGCAGCGGCGCCGTACTCCATGTCGTCCGGGTGGGCGACCACGGCGAGGGCGCGCTGCCAGTCCTCGGGCAGCGGCTGCAGCGGGGTGGGGGTCGGCTCGGTCACGGTACTGCTCCCTGGGGTGCGCGGTCTGACGGATGATCAACTCCACCGTCATACCACGCGCCCCTGGAGCTCAGAGCCAACCGTGCCTGGTCGCGTTCACCCCCGCCTGGAACCGGCTGACCGCGTCCAGCCGGACCATCAGGTCCGCCATCATCCGGCGCACGGTGCGCAGCGAGATGCCCAGGTTGCGGGCGGCCACCTCGTCGGTGTGCCCGTCGCTGATGATCTCCAGCAGCTTGCGCTCCATCGGCGTGCAGCCGTGTGCGTCGATCGGCGCGCTCTGGCCGAAGGGGGTGCCGGCGGTCCAGATCTGCTCGAACAGCGCGCAGACCGCGGCCAGCACGCCGGGGCTGTGCACCTCCAGGGCGCCGACCCGGGCGTCGGTCGGGTCCAGTGGCAGGATCGCGACCTTGCGGTCCACGATCACCAGCGGCATCGGAACCGCGGGCACGGTGCGCATCTGCCCGCCCAGGTTGGTCATCCAGCGCGCGTAGGCCAGCGTGTCGGCGTCGTTGCGAAAGCTCTCCCGGCAGACCGCGCGGATCACCACGCCGCGCTCCAGCGCCTGTTGGTTGAGCGGCTTGGCGGCGTCCCGGGCGTCCGGCAGGTGGGCGCCGCCGGGGTTGAGCGAGAGGCACTCGGTCTGGGTGAGCTGCTGCAGCTCCTCCAGGCGGATCCGGACCTGGTCCAGGCCCTCCAGGCGCTGGCCGGTGTTCCCGTCCCGGCCCACTTCGTGCTCGGCCGCGATGGAGGCGATGGCCGCCCGGGTCGCCTCCAGCTGGGCCTGCCGGATCGCCGTCTCCGCCTCGGCGGCGGCCAGCAGCGCCGCCAGGCCGACCTGCGGGCTGACCGGGCGCAGCGCGCCCTGGTGGGCCGAGGGGCGCAGCAGGGCCAGGTCTGCCAGTTCGTTGAGCGAGGTACGGACCTGATCCGAGGTCAGGCCGGTGTCGGTGGCCAGTTCCTCCACCCCGTGGTCGGGCTGGCCGAGCATCGCGCGGTAGACCGCCTCCGCGCCTTGGGACACCCCGAGCATTTCCAGCATGCGCTTTCCCCCCGATGGCACGCCTCAGGCCTACGGCCGGACCGGCCCTGTTCCCTGGACAGTTGAGGACCGAACATTCTATTCAGTCTTCACTTCCGCCGGGGGGACCACAAGTGTCAAGCACTGGTCCCGGCCATCTTCGGGGCCGGTCCCGGCCACTGCTACGCGCGTCGGCCCCCTTCTGACGCCAAGCTGCCAGACACGTTCGTGCCAGCCGTGCCCTGCTGACAGGCCCCCGGCGACTGGGCCAGGCTTGGGGGCATCGGAAGAGAGCTTCCCCGGGCGGAATTCCCGACCAGTCCCCTCCTCGCTTCCCGTCCGTCCCGTTCCGTTCCTTGTCACGAGCGTGGAGTGAACCTGTGCCTCGAATTGCCAACCTGCTGCTAGTCGTCCTGATCGCCATCGGTGCGGGAGCCGCCGTCTCGGCCGGCCACCACACCCCGGAGCACGGCACCACCGCGGTGGTGGCCGGCGACGGATACGGATGGGGCGCGGCGGTCCTGCCGAAACTCTGACGGAGCCATGTACTTGATCACCCTCCAGCTGACCGGGCCGGACCGCGAGGTACCGGACCACGCAAGCCTGACCGAATTCTTCGCCTCGCTGACAGCGCCGACCGACCAGGTGGAGCACCTGCGGGTGCTCTGCGGGCCCGGCCGGATCGACCTCGCGCTGTTCCTGCTGGCGCCCAACGCCCCGACCGCGGAGGTGATGGCGCGGGTGCTGGCACTGCGGGCGACCCGCACGGCCCACCTGTCCCGGTGGCGGCTGACCGGCAGCGCACTCGGCGATCCGGACCTGTCCGGGCTGCACTGACCCGGGCCTACCCGGCCCGAGCTGAACTGACCCAGGCCGGCCCCCGACTGCACGGGTCCGGGCCCGCCCCGGGCGCGCTGACCGAGGTCTGCCCCGGGCGCGCCGATCGATGCCCGCCCCGGGCTGCGCCGCTCCACACCCTGCCCGGGCCGCCGCCACCCACCGGTGAACACGCTTTCGCCACACCGCACACGCTGCCACCACCGGCGCGCACCGCGACCTGCCGGCCCGGCCCGGCCCGCCCCGGCGCCGCACGGCCACCGCTGCGGCCGGGCGCCCGGGTCCGCGCAGGTCAGCGGTGTTCGACCGGGCACCGGACCACCCCGCCGGCCGCACTGGGAAAACCGGAAAACCCGAGGTCACCTGCGCCGACTCGCTTTCGAAGTGGCTCCCCCAGCCGTTAGCCTGCGGCGACGGTAGGGGCTCGTCGTTCGACCTGCCCCGACCACCAGGGACGCGGCCGGCCCGTTTGCGGGGGCCGGGCGCGGCACAAACGTCTCGGGGGAACGGCAAGTTGACGTCCACACCTGGAACAGGGCACCGGACCACCTTCCGGTACCCCTGACGGGCCCCGATCCCGGGGCGAGAGCAGCCACACAGGACAGGTGGGGGTGATCGTGAACCAGGTCTTCGGCCACGAGCTGCGCCGACTGCGCACCCAACAGGGCGTGTCGCTCAAGGCGCTGAGCGAGATGACGCACTACAGCAAGGGCTATCTGAGCCGGGTGGAGACCGGCGCCCGGGCCGCCACGCCCGAGCTCGCCGCCCGCTGCGACGACGTGCTCGGCGCCGGCGGGGCGCTGCGCGCCCGGCTCGCCGAGCTGCGCGTGGTGATCGAGCCGCGGGTCAACGACCCGCGCTTCGCCGACCTGCCCCTCGGGCGTGCCGGGGAGCCGCCCGACCACGGGCGGCCGGCCCAACTTCCGATGGCCGAGCCGGACTTCGTCGGCCGTCTGGAGGCGCTGCGGGAGCTGGACCGGCTGCCCGCGCCGCACCGGGTGACGGTCTGCGCGATCAGCGGCATGGCCGGTACCGGCAAGACGGCGCTGGCCGTGCACTGGGCGCACCGGGCCCGCGCGCACTTCCCGGACGGCAGCCTGTTCGCCGAACTGGCCGGTCCGGACGGCACGGTGCTCGCGCCCTCCCAGGTGCTGGCCGCCTTCCTCGGCGCGCTGCGCCCCGCCGCCCCGCTGCCGGCCACGCTGGCCGAACGGGCCGCGCTGTTCCGTACCCTGCTGGACGGGCGCCGGATGCTGGTGGTGCTGGACCACGCGGTCAGCGCCGAGCAGGTCCGCCCGCTGCTGCCGGCCGCGCCGGGCTGCCTGGTGCTGGTCACCAGCCGGCAGCGGCTGACCGGCCTGACCGCCGCCCACCAGCTGCCGCTCTCCACGCTCACCCCGGCCGAGGCCGGTGAGCTGGCCGGCACCGTGATCGGCCCGGCCCGCACAGAGCTGGAGCCCTACGCGGTGCGGGAATTGGTCGAGTGCTGCGGGCTGCTGCCACTGGCGGTGCGGCTCGCGGCCACGCAACTGGCGGCCCGGCCCAGCTGGTTGATCTCCTCGCTGACCGAACGGCTGCGCCAGGACGGCGAACTGCTGCTGCGCCTGGGCGGCGGTGCGCTGCCGAACGCGTTCCGCCCCGACTACCAGGGGTTGAGCCGCTCGGCGGCCGACGCGTTCCGCCGGATCGCCCCGCTGCCCGGCCCGCTGCTCTCGGCGGCCCAGGCCGCCGAGGTGCTCGGGCGCGGCGGGGCCGAGGCCGAGGCGGCGCTGGAGGAACTGGTGGACGCCAGCCTGCTGGAGACCCCGGCACCGGGGCTGTACCGCTGCCATCCGCTGCTGCGCGCCTACGCCCGTACCCTGACCCAGCGGTTGGAGTGCGGCCTGCTGGCCGCCGAGTCGCGCTACGAACTGGCCGCACCCGCCCTGCCCGTGGCGCTGTGAATCCGGGACCGCCGTGAGCCTGGGATCGCTGTAGCCCGGAACCGCCATGACCCCGGGACCACTGCGACCCCACAGCCGCTGCAACCCCAGCGCCCCAGCGCCCCTGGTCCCGCGTCGACCCTGCCCCGGCTGCGGCCGGTCCGGCACCCCGGACCGGCCGCCCACGCGTCAGGGCAGCACGGGACCGTCGGAGGGCTCGGCCATCGCGACCGCGATCTTGCGCGGCCCGGTGAACGGCTCGCGGGCGTGGGTGCTGAGCATGTTGTCCAGCACCAGCACGTCGTGGCGCTGGTAGTCGAAGCGGGTGGAGGCGGCCCGGTAGCAGGCGCGCAGGTGGTCCAGCACGTCCTCGGGGATCTCTCCGCCGTCGCCGTAGTAGGTGTTGCTGGGCAGCTCGTCCGGCTGGTACATCGCCTCCAAGCCGTACCGCAGCTCCTCCGGCAGGGTGGACAGGTGGAAGAAGGTCGCGTGGTTGAACCAGACCCGCTCGCCGGTCAGCGGGTGCTCGTGCACCGCGTCCCGCACCGCCCGGGTGCGCAGCCCGGCCGCGCCGCGCCACTGCACCTCGATCCCCTGCGCGGCGCACCGCCGCTCCACCTCGGCCCGGTCCTCGGTGTTGAACGCCTCGCTCCAGGAGAGCCCGACGCCGCTGCCGTAGTTGCGCACCACGCTCCACCGCCGCCGCTCGAACTCCTCGCGCACCGCCGGGTCGATGGTCCGGTACAGCTCCCGGGTGGAGGAGAGCGGGGTGGCGCCCAGGCTGGTCGGCGGCTCCACGCAGTAGAAGTAGAGCAGTTGCGGCCAGACCGCCTGGTAGGAGTTCTCGTTGTGGGCGAAGATCTCCTCCTGTGCCGGGTACTCGGTCGAGGTGTAGACGTTGTCCTTGATCAGCTCCCGGGGTGACGAGCGCTCCGAGTAGGTGAGCGGCTGGCCCGACAACTCGCGCACCACGGCGCCGAATCCGTCGATGCCGTCGACCTGGAAACCGCGCAGCAGTACGGCGCCGTGCTCGCGCAGCCTGGCGCGGATCTCCTTGCGGTTCTCCCGGACGTGCTCGGCGATCGGTTCGCCGGCCCCCTCCAGGACGAGGGGCAATTCGGGCGTGGGCACAGCACAGCTCCGTTCGTGCGGGAATGTCGTGCGGACTGGATGCCGGGAATTGGCCGGGAATTCGGCGCCGGCTCGTGCACCATACTCCCGCCCCCGGGCGGCGACAATGGCCGCGGACCGGCCACCCAGTTGCCATGGACACGCTTGACAACCTGCCCGGCGACCGGCGAACGGGCAGGTCAGCAGCGATTTCTGAGGTGTTGACAGGTACCTCGTGGTTGCCAGTGCACTGGCAACAGGCAACCCCTTGAGGGCCTTTCGGCGGGCCGCGATGATGGTGGCATACCGAAATTCCGTGCACCGGTTCGAGCAGTTGTCGGACCGCTGCCTTTCCTGTGTCGGAATTCTGCGATCCCGCGAATTCCCCCTTTCCAGAAGGAGCGAATGATGTCGGACGAGCAGCAGTACCTGGTGGTCCGCAACGACGAGGAGCAGTACTCGATCTGGGCGGTGGGCCGCGAGGTGCCGGCCGGCTGGTACCCGGAGGGCACCCAGGGCCCCAAGGACGAGTGCCTGAGCCGGATCTGCGACCTGTGGACGGACATGCGCCCGCTGAGCCTGCGTCAGCGGATGGACCAGGCCGCCGCCGACGCGGCCTGATCCGCCCTTACCTGCCGCACCCTCCTCCGTCCCGTCCCGCCCTCTCGAAGGACTGACCGTGCACCCCATCGACGCCGCGTCCGGCCCGCTGCTGCCGGAGCTGGTCGCCACCCAGGCCACCCGCACCCCGGCCGCCCCCGCCGTGCTGGACCAGCGACAGACGATCGGTTACCGCGAGTTGGGCGAGCGGGCGAACCGGCTCGCGCACCAGCTGCGGGCCCTCGGCATCGGCACCGACGACCTGGTCGGGGTCTGCCTGCCCCGCTCCACCGACCTGGCGGTGGCCCTGTTCGCGGTCTGGCAGGCCGGCGCCGCCTACATCCCGCTGGACCCCAACCACCCGCGTGAGCGGATCAGTTGGGTATTGCAGGACACCGGCGCCACGGTGGTGCTGACCGAGCGCGCGCTGCTCGACCTGGTGGCCGGCGAGGGGGTGCGACCGCTGCTGCTGGACGAGCTGGACCTGTCCGGTTTCCCGGTGGAGCCGCCCGCCGTCGAGCTGACCGCGCAGAGCCTGGCCTACGTCATCTACACCTCCGGCTCCACCGGCCGCCCCAAGGGTGTCGCGGTCACCCACGGCGGCATCGCCAACCGGATCGCCTGGACGGTGCGGGTGCACCGGCTCGGCGCCGAGGACCGGTTGCTGCAGAAGACCTCGATCGGGTTCGACGCCGCGGGCTGGGAGATCTTCGGGCCGCTGAGCAGTGGCGGCACCGTGGTGATGGCCCCGCCCGGGGTGGAGCGCGACCCGGCGGCGATGGTCAGGGCGGTGGCCGAGCACCGGGTGACGGTCCTCCAGGTGGTCCCCTCGGTGCTGCGGCTGCTGGTCGAGGAGCCGGGCTGGGCCGACTGCTCGGCGCTGCGACTGCTCTTCTCGGCCGGCGAGCCGCTGCACGCCGAGCTCTGCCAGCAGCTGCTGGCCAAGGCCCCGGCGGTGGAGGTGTGGAACACCTACGGGCCGACCGAGTGCGCGATCGACGTGACCGCGCACCGCTTCGACCCGGTGCAGCTGGCCGGCCCGGTGCTGATCGGGCGCCCGCTGAGCGGCCTGCGCCTGCTGGTGCTCTCCCCGGCCGGCGGGCTGGCCCCGATCGGGGTGCCGGGCGAGCTGCACGTGGGCGGGGTGGGGGTGGCCCGCGGCTACCTGGGCCGCCCCGACCTGACCGCCGACCGGTTCGTCCCGGACCCGTACGGCCCGCCCGGCGAGCGGCTCTACCGCACCGGCGACCGGGTGCGCTGGCGCGCCGACGGCAGCCTGGAGTACTTCGGCCGGCTCGACCAGCAGGTCAAGGTCAACGGGGTGCGGATCGAGCCCGGCGAGATCGAGGGCGTGCTGCTCACCCACCCGGACGTGCGCGGCGCGGCCGTGGTGGCCTTCAAGACCTCCTCCGGGGTGGGCCGGCTGGCCGCCTACCTGACGGTGCGCCGGGAGCTGTCCACCGAGCGGCTGCGCGCCTTCCTGCGCGACCGGCTGCCCGAGTACCTGGTGCCCTCGGTCTTCGTCACCCTGGACGCCTTCCCGCTCAGCCCCAGCGGCAAGCTGGACCGGATCGCGCTGCCCACCCCGACCGCCGACGCCACCCCCGGGCGCCCGCCGTTCGTGGCGCCGCGCACCGAGGCCGAGCGCGCGGTGGCCGCGGTGTGGGCCGCGGTGCTGGAGACCACGGCGCCGATCGGCGCGCACGACGACTTCTTCCAGCTCGGCGGCTACTCGCTGCTGCTCACCCGGCTGGCCCAGCGGCTGGGCGCGGCCACCGGGCGCCAGGTCGCGATGGCGGACCTGTTCGCCGCCTCCACCGTCGCCGCCCAGGCCGAGCTGCTGGCCGCCGAGGAGCTGCCGGAGGTGCCGATCACCCGGGTGGACCGGTCCCGGCCGCTGCCGCTGACCGCCGGCCAGCGCCGGATCTGGTTCCTGGACCAGCTCAACCCGGGCAGCTCGGAGTACACGGTGCCGGTGCTGCTGCCGCTGGCCGACGGTGCCACCCCCGCGGTGGTGGCCGCGGCGCTGGCCGCGCTGGAGGAGCGGCACGAGGCGCTGCGCACCAGCTACCCGATGCTGGAGGGCCGGCCGGTCCAGCGGATCGGCGCGCCGGGGCCGGTGGAGCTGACCGAGGCCGGGACCACCGAGCCGGTGGCGGCGGTGCGGGCCGAGATCGCCCGCGGCTTCGACCTGACCGCGGGCCCGGTCTGGCGGGCCCTGCTGGTGGACCGCCACGTGCTGCTGACGATCCACCACATCGCCTGCGACGGCTGGTCCGTGGTGCTGCTGCGGCGCGAGTTCGCCGAGCTCTGCGCGGCCCTGGCGGCCGGGCGGCAGCCGGAGCTGGCCCCGCTGGAGCTGGGCTACCCCGACTTCGCCGCCTGGCAGCACGAGCACTGGCTGACCAGCGCCCCGGTGGCCGGGCAGCTGGCCTACTGGAAGGAGACGCTGGCCGGGGTGCACCCGCTGCGGCTGCCCACCGACCACCCGCGCCCGGCCCGCCGGGCCGCGGACGGCGCGGTCTGCCCGGTCCAGCTGCCGGCCGCCATCGTCACGGGGCTGGTGGCACTGGGGCGCGAGCGCGGGGCCACCCCGTTCATGACCCTGGCGGCGGTCTGGCACCTGGTGCTGGCCCAGCTGAGCGGCGACTGGGACCTGACCATCGGCACCCCGGTGGCCGGCCGCGTCCGCCCCGAGACCCACCCGCTGGTCGGCTGCTTCCTCAACTCGGTGGTGCTGCGCGCCCGCCTGACCCCCGAGCTGAGCTTCGAGCAGGCCGTGGACCGGATGCGCGCCGTGGCGCTGGGTGCCTTCGGCCACCAGGACCTGCCGTTCGAGCAGGTGGTGGAGGAGCTGCAGCCGCACCGCGACCTGTCCCGCACCCCGCTCTACCAGACCCTGTTCGACCTGCAGGATGACGGGGTGACCGGCGTCGCGGCCGATGCCGCCGACCTGACCCACTACCAGGTCGCCTGGCACAGCACGCCCACCGACCTGGCCCTGGTGCTGCGCCCGGAGCCGGACGGCGGGGTCGGGGGGATGCTGGAGTACGCCACCGCGCTCTACCGGCCCGAGACCGCCGCCGCGCTGGCCGCCGCCTTCGCCACCCTGGCCGCCCGGGTGCTCGCCGACCCCGCCGCCCCGGTCGGCGCGGTGGACCTGCGCACCGAGCAGGACCGCGCGCGGGCCGCGCTGCCGTGGAACGAGTCCCTGGCGACCGCCGCCCCGGTGGCCGAGCTGACCGCCTACCTGGCCCCGCGCGACCCGTTCGAGGAGCGGCTGGCCGAGCTGTGGTCCGAGTCGCTGGGCCACCCGCGGGTCGGTGTCTATGACAACTTCTTCGCGCTGGGCGGCAACTCGCTGCTGGCCGCCACGGTGACCGCGGCCGCCCGGTCCGAGTTCGAGATCGAGCTGCCGGTCGCCGCGCTCTTCGACGGCCCGACCGTCGAGCAGTGGGCCCGCGCCGTCGAGGCCGCCATCCGGGCCGAGATCGACCTGCTGACCGAGGCCGACCTGGCCGAGGACCGGCTCACCGCCGGGATCAACGAATCCACCCCCGTCACGAAGGGCCAGCCGGCATGACCGACACCGTCTCCGAGACCGCGGCCCAGGCCGCCGCCCGGCGCGAGGAGCTGGTCCGGCGCCGGATGGCCGGCCGCCGGGGCACCGTCGCCACGGGCATCGCCCCCGCCGACCGCACCGCGCCGCTGCGGCTGTCCTACGGCCAGCGCCAGATGTGGTTCCTGAGCCGGCTCGACCCGGACAGCGCCGAGTACTCGGTGCCGCAGGTGGTCCGGCTGCGCGGCCGGCTGGACCGCGCGGCGCTGGGCCGGGCCTGGGACCAGGTGCTGGCCCGGCACGAGGTGCTGCGCACCCGCTACGCGCTGCTCGACGAGGAGCCGGTGCAGCTGGTGGACCCGGCCGCGACCGGCACCCTGGCCACCGTGACGGCCGCCGACGAGCAGGCCGCCCGCGCCTGGGTGGCCGCCGAGCTGCGCCGCCCCTTCGACCTGGCCGAGCAGCCCCCCGTGCGGGCCACCCTGGTCGCGCTGGGCGCCGAGAATCACCTGCTGGTCCTGGTACTGCACCACATCGCCTGCGACGAGCGCTCGCACGAGCTGCTGCTGACCGAGCTCGCCGCCGGTTACGCGGGCACCGAACTGCCCGCCCCCACCCTTCAGTACGCGGACTTCGCCGCCTGGCAGCTGGCCCAGCAGGAGCAGACGGAGCGTCAGCTCGGCTACTGGCGCGAGCAGCTGGCCGATCTGACCCCGGTCACCCTGCCCACCGACCGCCCCCGCCCGGCGGTGCGGCGGCCGGACGGTGCCGCGGTCCGCTTCGAGCTGCCGGCCGAGCTCGCCACCGAGCTGCACCGGCTGGCCGAGCAGCACCGCACCACCCTGTTCACCGTGCTGCTGGCCGCCTTCCAGGCCCAGCTCGCCCGCTACACCGGCACCCCCGACATCGCGGTCGGCACCGTGGTCTCCGACCGCACCAGCGCGCAGCTGGCGGGCCTGGTCGGCTACGGCATCAACACCCTGGTGCTGCGCACCCGCTGGTCCGGCGACCCGTCCTTCTCCGAGCTGCTGGCCCGCACCCGTAGCACGGTGCTGGACGCCTTCGACCACCAGCAGCTGCCGTTCGCCCGCCTGGTGGACGAGCTGCAGCCCGAGCGCGACCTGTCGGTCACCCCGCTGTTCCAGACCGCCTTCACCATGCACGAGCAGCGCGCCACCACCCTGGAGCTGGCCGGCCTTGCCGTCGAGCCCGTCGAACTTCCCTGGCAGGTAGCCAAGTTCGATCTGAGCCTGCAGATCGCCCAGCTGGCCGACGGACGGCTGGCCGGCCAGCTGGAGTACGCCACCGCGCTGTTCGACGAGGCGACCGTGGCCCGGCTGGCCGGCCACCTGACCCGGCTGCTGGCCGCGGTGGCCGCCGACCCCGACGCCCCCGTCGGCGCGGCGGACCTGCTCGACGCGGCGGAGCGCTCGGTCGCGGACCTGCCGGTGCCGGGCCTGCCCGCGCACGAGTGGGACGGCCTGACGCTGCACCGGATCTTCGAGCAGCGCGCCGCCCGGACCCCGGACGCGGTCGCGGTCAGCTTCGGTGCGCAGGAGCTGACCTACCGCCAGCTCAACGAGCGGGCCAACCAGCTGGCGAACCGGCTGCGCGTGCTCGGGGTCGGCCCCGAGTCGCTGGTCGGCCTCTGCCTGGACCGCTCGCCGGAGCTGCCCGCCGCGCTGATCGGCATCCTCAAGGCCGGCGGCGCCTACGTCCCGCTGGACCCGGCCTACCCGGCCGACCGCCTGGCCTTCATGGCGGGCGACGCCAAGCTGGCCGCGCTGGTCACCGAGCCGGCCCACCAGGAGCTGGCGAGCGGGTTCTACCAGGGCCCGGTGGTGCTGACCGAGGAGCTCGACGGGCAGCCGGTGACCGACCCGGCCCCCCTCGCCGAGCCGGACAACGCCGTCTACGTCATCTACACCTCCGGCTCCACCGGCCGCCCCAAGGGCGTGGTGCTCACCCACCGCAACGTGGTGCGCCTGTTCACCGCGACCGAGGGCAGCTACCGATTCGACCGCACCGACGTCTGGTCCCTGTTCCACTCCTACGCCTTCGACGTCTCGGTCTGGGAGCTGTGGGGCGCGCTGCTGTACGGCGGCCGCCTGGTGGTGGTCCCGTTCGACACCGCCCGCTCCCCCGAGGAGTTCCACCGTCTGCTGGCCGACGAGCAGGTCACCGTGCTGAGCCAGACGCCCTCCGCGTTCCGCTCGCTGGCCAACCTGCCGACCGAGGGCCTGGCCGTGCGCGCCGTGGT
>NZ_PYBW01000061.1 GCF_003205575.1 Streptomyces tateyamensis | reverse complement strand
CGGCTCGTCGAACGCGGCGACCAGGGCGGCGGGGCTGTGGGAGGATTTCACTTGAGAGGTGCCTTGCTGGTCGGGCGGACGGAAGCGTAGAGAACTCCCATCCTCCCAGCTCAGCAGGCACCTCTTTGCGTCATCCCCTCCCCACCTCGATCACCGACCGGTGAATTCGGGCTCAGCCCTCGTCGGTCGCCGTCGTGGCCGCGGTGGTCTTCTTCGCCGCGGTCTTCTTGGCGGTGGCGGTCTTGGCCGTGGTGGTCTTCTTCGCGGCCGTCTTCTTGGCGGTGGTGGTCTTCTTGGCCGCGGCCTTCTTCGCCGGGGCCTTCTTGGCCACCTTCTTCACCGGCCCGCGGGCCCGCTTCTCCGCCAGCAGCTCGTAGCCGCGCTCCGGCGTGAGGGTCTCGACCTCGTCGTCCTTGCGCAGCGTGGCATTGGTCTCGCCGTCGGTCACGTACGGGCCGAAGCGGCCGTCCTTGACCACCACCGGGCGCTCGCTGACCGGGTCGGTGCCCAGCTCCTTGAGCGGCGGGGCGGCCGCGGCCCGGCCGCGCAGCTTGGGCTGGGCGTAGATCGCCAGCGCCTCCTCCAGGGTGACCGTGAAGAGCTGCTCCTCGCTGGTAAGCGAGCGCGAGTCGGTCCCCTTCTTGAGGTACGGGCCGTACCGGCCGTTCTGCGCCGTGATCTCCACGCCCTCGGCGTCGGCGCCGACCACCCGGGGCAGCGAGAGCAGCCTGAGCGCGTCGTCCAGCGTCACCGTGTCCAGCGACATGTCCTTGAAGAGCGAGGCGGTGCGCGGCTTGACCGCGTTCTTGCCGGTCTTGGGCGTGCCCTCGGGCAGCACCTCGGTCACGTACGGACCGTACCGGCCCTTCTTGGCGACCAGCATGTTGCCGCTCACCGGGTCCGGGCCCAGCTCGTAGTCCCCGCTCGGCGAGGCGAGCAGTTCCTCGGCCAGCTCGACGGTCAGCTCGTCCGGCGGCAGCTCGTCCGGGACGTCGGCGCGCTGGCCGGGCTGCTCGGGGTCGGCGGCGGCCTTCTCGACGTACGGACCGTAACGGCCGACCCGCAGCGTGATCTCGTCGCTGAGCCGGAACGAGCTGATCTCCCGGGCGTCGATCGCGCCCAGGTCGGTGACCAACTCCTTGAGGCCGCCCAGGTGGTCGCCGTCGCCGTTGCCCGCGTCGGCGGCACCGCCGGCGCCGCCGTCGCCCTCGCCGAAGTAGAAGCGCTTGAGCCACGGCACGGACTCGGCCTGGCCGGCCGCGATCCGGTCGAGGTCGTCCTCCATCCGCGCGGTGAAGTCGTAGTCGACCAGCCGGCCGAAGTGCTTCTCCAGCAGGTTCACCACGGCGAACGAGAGGAAGGACGGGACCAGCGCCGTCCCCTTCTTGAAGACGTAGCGGCGGTTGATGATGGTGTCGATGATCGAGGCGTAGGTGGACGGGCGGCCGATCTCCCGGTCCTCCAGCTCCTTGACCAGCGAGGCCTCGGTGTACCGGGCCGGCGCCTTGGTGGCGTGGCCCTCGGGGGTGAGCTGCTCGGCGGCCAGCGGGTCGCCCTGGGCCAGCTGCGGCAGGCGGCGCTCGCGGTCGTCCAGCTCGGCGTTGGGGTCGTCGGCGCCCTCCACGTAGGCCTTGAGGAAGCCGTGGAAGGTGATGATCTTGCCGGAGGCGGAGAACTCGACGTCCCGCTGGTCGGCCGAGGTGCCGGCCACCCGGACGGTGACCGACTGGCCGACCGCGTCCTTCATCTGGGAGGCGACGGTGCGCATCCAGATCAGCTCGTACAGCCTGAAGTCGTCGCCCCCCAGGCCGGTCTCGGCCGGGGTGCGGAACCGGTCGCCGGAGGGACGGATCGCCTCGTGCGCCTCCTGGGCGTTCTTCACCTTGCTGGTGTACACCCGCGGCGCGTCCGGCAGGTAGTCGGCCCCGTAGAGCTGGGTGACCTGGGTCCGGGCGGCCGAGACCGCGGTCTCCGACAGCGTGGTGGAGTCGGTACGCATGTAGGTGATGAAGCCGTTCTCGTACAGCTTCTGGGCCACCTGCATGGTCCGCTTGGCGCCGAAGCCCAGCTTGCGGCTGGCCTCCTGCTGCAGCGTGGTGGTGCGGAACGGGGCGTACGGCGAGCGCCGGTAGGGCTTGGACTCGACGCTGCGCACGCTGAACGCGGTCTGCGCCAGGGCGGCGGCCAGCGCGCGGGCGGCCTGCTCGTCCAGGTGCAGGGTGTTGGCGCCCTTGATCTGCCCGTCCGAGCCGAAGTCGCGGCCGGTGGCGATCCGCTTGCCGTCCACCGCGACCAGCCGGGCGCCGAAGTTCTCCGGGTTCGCGGCGTCCGCCGGGGTGCGGCCGGTGCCGAAGGTGGCCACAAGGTCCCAGTAGGAGGCGGAGGTGAAGGCGATCCGCTCGCGCTCGCGCTCGACCACCAGGCGGGTCGCCACCGACTGGACCCGGCCCGCCGACAGGCTCGGCATGACCTTCTTCCAGAGCACCGGGGAGACCTCGTAGCCGTACAGGCGGTCGAGGATCCGGCGGGTCTCCTGGGCGTCGACCAGGCGCTGGTTCAGCTCGCGCGGGTTGGCCACCGCCTCCTGGATGGCGGCCTTGGTGATCTCGTGGAAGACCATCCGCTTGACCGGGACCTTCGGCTTGAGCACCTCCTGCAGGTGCCAGGCGATCGCCTCGCCCTCGCGGTCCTCATCGGTGGCCAGGAAGAGCTCGTCGGACTCCGCGAGCAGCTGCTTGAGCTTGGTGACCTGGGCCTTCTTCTCCGGGCTCACCACGTAGATAGGGGTGAAGTCGTGGTCGACGTCCACACCGAGCCGGCGGAACTCGCCGGTGTACTTGTCCGGCACCTCGGACGCCGTCTTCGGCAGGTCGCGGATGTGCCCGACGCTCGCCTCGACGATGTAGCCGGGGCCGAGGTAGCCCTTGATCGTCTTCGCCTTGGCGGGCGACTCGACAATGACGAGTCGCTTCCCGCCCTGCGCGGTCTCGCTGCTCGGGGACACCTTCGCTCTTCTCTCCCGGTCCATTCCTGTGCGCTGGCCGGCGGTCGCCCGCCCTCCGGCACACACCACCTGGAGTGCCGCTACGCGACGACCCCACCAGCGGAGTGTGACCGTACCCTGGTGACCCTTGTCAAACGGACGGATCCTGCTTTTTCACTTGCAAGGCCGACCGGCGCCACTCGAACGGTAACCCGATGATGCACGCTTCCGCCGCGTGGTTATCGTCGGCGGGTGTCGGTTCCGGCCGGTTTCCGGGGTTTCCGGCCACTGCGGAGGGGTGCCGCGGGCCCCACCGGATGGCTCGGGAGGCGGCTCGGGAGGCGCCCGCGAGGAACCCCGGGAAGCATCTGGACGGGCGCGGGTGCGCTGCTCGGCCCAGCGTCGTGAGCTGCTCGGCCCAGTGGCGGCGAACCGCTCGGCTCGGAGGCGGCGAGCTGCTCGGCCCGGCGTCGTGAGCCGCTCGGCTCAGCGCATCAGGACGGCGAGCAGGGACAGGCCGCCGGCCAGGCTGCTGGTGCCGAGGACGATCCAGAACGCGTCCAGCGGCAGCGAGGCGGCGGTGGCGGCCCCGGTCAGCACCACCTGGGCCGGCCGGCTCGGGTCGTAGCAGACGCGCACCGAACTTCCGGGAAGCAGCTGGGGCGAGCGGCGCAGCGGGGTGCGGCCGCGCGGGCGGGCCAGCACGGCGGCCGACTCCACCGGACCGTCGAGGGCGCCGACGGCGGGCAGGGTCGCGTAGGAGAGCAGCGGGGACGGGTCCAGCACCTGGGCGGGCCTCGGGTCCGGCACGACCAGGGCGGCCACCGGGACCCCGTGCCGGCGCAGCCGGTGGCGAAGGCGCAGCTCGGCCGCGCACCAGAACAGCAGGGCGCCGCCGAACAGGACCAGTACGCCCCCCGCCACCGCCGTCGTCGGCGTCTCCACCCCGCGCTCCCGCCCCTGTTGTCCGGCAGCTGTCGGGCAGCTGTCCGACAGTCAGCTGATGATCTTTCAGGTCTGCCGAGACTGACAGCGGCAGGCCAACCAGGCACGGCTGGACGGGGTATGCCGGGGAAACCGGAGGTCACGGATCGATGAACTGATCAGCCGTTCGATCCGCACTCCGTCACAGAGCCGCAACAGCGGAAACCCGGACGGCACCGGGCCGCGTGAGCCCGAGTGACCGGCCGTCGGCGCCGGTCCGGAACACTCCGGGGGGACCCATCATGACCGCTCACCGCCTGACCGCCACGGCCCTCGTGCTGGCCGCCGCCGCCCTGACCCTGACCGCCTGCGGGCCGGACGACCCGACCGGCCCGGCCTCGGCGGGCTCGGCCGCCCCGTCGGTCAGCGCGCTGCCGAGCGCCTCCGCCACACCGACGGCGGCGAACCCCTCGCACTCCGCGAGCCCGTCGGCCAAGCCCTCCGGCAAGGCGTCGGGCACCGCGAAGCCGACCGGGACCGCCAAGCCGACCGCCGACTGCACGGCGGCCGCCCACAACTCGATCGGCCGGGTGGTGGAGTCGGTGGACAGCGCCTACAGCGTTCACGTCTGGATGAAGGCCAAGGAGACCAAGTTCGTCTGCGGACCCGACGTCCCCAACGACGGCTACTTCGAGGGCTACGGCAACCCGGCGGTCTTCACCTTCAGCAACGAGGCCAAGTACCTGCTGTTCGCCGACATGAAGCCGACCTCGGTCTCGCTGGATGTCTTCATGAAGCACATGGAGGACTGCCGCAGCAACCCGTCGGCGGTCGTGCAGCCGTACTCCTGCTACGGCGGGATGTACGCGATCACCACCAGCGGCGGGAACAACATCACCTCGATCACCGAGCTGTACCACCCCTGACGGCCGCCGATCCGGGGGGAGCTCAGCCCACCGGGGTGACGAAGCCCTGCTCGACCAGCAGCCGAAGCGACTCCGGGGCGCGGTCGCGCAGCAGCACCCGGTCCTCGCCGAGCAGCTGGGCGATCGCGTCCAGGATCTGACCGGCCGCCAGGGTGCCGTCGCAGACGCCCGCGAAGCCCGCGCCCACGGTGTCCACCTTGGTGGCCCGCCGCATGCCGCGGTTGTGGCGCAGCACCACGTGCTCCGGGTCGTCCGCGCCCGGGGCGCCGACCTGCTCCTGGACCACCTCGTCCGCCAGCAGGTAACGGGCCGCCAGCAGCGCGGCGTCGTCGTGGTCGCGCAGGAAGTCCTGGCGGGCGAACCACTGCTCGATGTGCGGGCCGAGCGGCTGCTCGACCGGGTGCGGCCACTCCTCGATCCGCACCGTGGGCTGCTCGGCCCCCGAGGCGCGCAGGGTGATCCAGCCGAAGCCGATGCCCTCGACCTCGGCCGCCTCGAAGGCGTCCAGCCACTCGGCGTAGCGCTCCTCGTAGGCCTGACGGGACGCCAGGTGGTCACCGCCGTCGCGCAGCCAGAGCTCGGCGTACTGCGCCACGTCCTGGACCTCGCGCTGCACCACCCACGCGTCCAGGCCGGTGCCCGCCACCCAGCCGGCCAGCCGGTCGTGCCAGTCCTCGCCCTTGACGTGCTGCCAGTTGGCCAGCAGCTGGCAGTAACCGCCCCGCGCCAGCCGCTCGGCCGCGCCGCGCACCAGGGACCGGCACAGCTGGTCGCCGGCCATCCCGCCGTCCCGGTAGACGAACCGGCTGCCGGGCGAGATCACGAACGGCGGGTTGGAGACGATCAGGTCGAAGCGCTGGTCGGCCACCGGCTCGAACAGGCTGCCCTCGGCAGTGCGGGTGTTCTCGAAGCCGGACAACGCCAGGGTCAGCCGGGCGAAGGCCAGCGCCCGGGGGTTGAGGTCGGTGGCGGTCACCTGCTGGGCGTGCCGGGCCGCGTGCAGGGCCTGCACGCCGGAGCCGGTGCCCAGGTCGAGCGCGGCCCGCACCGGACGGCGGACCGCCAGGTTGGCCAGCGTGGTGGAGGCGCCGCCGACTCCGAGCACCAGCTCACGCCGGGACACCCCCGCCGCGCTGCCGCCGGCGCCGATGCCGCCCGCGCCGCCGACCGCGCAGCCCAGGTCGGAGACCACCCAGGCGTCGGCGCTCTCCTGGCCGGCCACCTCGTTGGCGTACGGGCGCACGTCCACGGTGGCCCGCACCTGCTCGCCGTCCCGGGTCAGCCAGCCGTCAGCCAGGCAGTCGTCCACCGGCAGCGCGACGGCCGCGGCCGGGTACGGGACTGGCTGCTGGAGCAGGAAGAGCCGGACCAGGGTCTCCAGCGCGGTGCCGCCGCGGGTCGCGCGCAGCGCCGGGACCGCCTCGCTGCGGGCGAGGGCGGCGTAGGCCGTGGGGCCGAGCAGGTCGAGGCAGCCGTCGGCGGTGTAGGAGGCCGCCAGCAGCGCCTCGCGGAGCCGGGCGAGACGGGCGGGGTCGGGAGCGGGAAGCGTGGTCACCCGGTCATTCTCGCGCGTGCGGACGGTGCCTGTCGGCGACCAGGCCGGACGGTCGCGCCCGCCCTGGGGCAGCCGTCACGCGGGCGGACCCATGCGGGCGGACCCATGCGGGCGGGCGCGGCGGGCGGGCGCGGTGCGGCGCCTGGGTGGGTCAGTGGGCGCTGGGCGAGCCGGACGGGCTGCCGCTGCTGCTGCTCGGGGAGCCGGACGGGCTGCCGCTGCTGCTCGGGTTCCCGTTGCTGCTGGGGCTGCCGTTGGTGCTGGGGCTGCCGTTGGTGCTGGGGCTGCCGTTGGTGCTGGGGCTGCCGTTGGTGCTGGGGCTGGTGCCCGGGCTCGCGCCGCCGCTCGGGCTGCTGGCCGGGCTCACCGCGCCGCCCGCGACCGGCTGGCTCTTGCAGCCCGGCTGCTTGGCGATCGCCTTGCCCAGATCGCCCGTCTGAAGGGTGTTCAGCGCACCGGTGGAGAGCTTTGCAAGTTGCTGGACCTGGTCGCCGACGCTCTTCAGCCCGTCGGCGAACTTCGCCTGGTCGTCGGTGGGCAGACCGGCGAGCGTCTTCTGAACGTCCAGGTAGCCCTGGGCCGCCTGGCGCAGCTCGCTGACCGCGTCCTTCTGCACTCCGGCACCGTTGTCGATCTTCGGTGGGCCGGCCTTGTCGATCGCGTCGGCGATCTGGTTGTTGGTGGCTCCGAGCGTGCCGAGGTCACCGGCCAGCCGCTTCTGCAGGTCGCCGGGGGTCTCGCCGACCTTGACCTGGGCCACGTCGGTCTGTGCGGCCCGGGACTGGGTGACCGGGTCGCGCAGGTTGTCGCAGACCTGCTTGGACCAGGAGTCCAGGGCCGCGCTGTTGTCGCTGGAACAGGCACTGGCGCCGACCGCGAGCAGCGCGCCGAGCACCGGCAGCGCGAGGACGCGGCGGGCCGTCCACGGGCGGGCACCGGGTGCGCCGGCCGTCGCCGTCCCGCGCTGCCCGGTTCCGTTCGCCCCTGCTCGCTCGACTCGCTCGTCCACCCTGCGACCCTCCTGCCGTCCACCCGCCCGGCAGCCCCGCCCGGTCGGTTCCGTCCCGGGTGAACCTACCCGACACCGCTACGGGGACGGTCCGGGTGGCCGGGACGGTTCCCGGCCACCTGGCGCGGTCGGCACGGCCGGCAGGCCCGGGCCCGTCGGGAGGCCGGGAGCCACCGGGTCGGGCTCAGGCTCGCTCGACCCGGATCGGGTCGCCCGGGCGGACCGTGCGGAGCGCCTGCGGGTCGCCGTCGAGGGTGCCGAGCAGGTTGCACGGGCTGGCCAGCCGGCACTCGCCGTCGCGCGAGATGGGGGTGGGCCCGTAGGGCAGCGCCAAGCTGTCACCGTCCGTCCAGAAGGCGACCGTGCCCGGCGCCACCACCTGCTCCGCGTCCGGCTCGCGCGCCACGCTGACCGGCGTGCCGAAGTACGCCTCCTCGCCCCAGGTGCTGGCGTCGGAACTGATCGGCAGTGCCGCCCAGAGTGCCTGGCTGGTCGGGGTGGACCGCAAGGTGGCGGTCGCCTGGCCGGCCGGCCAGAGGATGCGGATCCGCATGGGTGTCCCTTCGGGTTCTCGGCTCACGAGCCGTCCTCGGCTCAGGAACCGTTCTCGACTCCGGAACCGTTCTCGACACAGGAGCGCGCGAGCCTCGGCCGCCGGCCTCGGCTCGCGAGCTCAGGTCGCGCCGGAGAGCAGCGAACCCGCCACTTCAACAGTTTGTCAATCCCACCTGCGGTCCGGACAGCGCCGCCGGCGGCTCGTCCGCGACGTTCACCGGGCGCCGCTTCGACACGTACACCGCGCCCACCACCAGCAGCGCCGCGACCGCCGCCACCGCACCGCGCAGCGGAGCACTGGCGTGCGGACCGTAGCCGAACCGCACCACCGCGGGCGCGATCAGCAGCGACACCAGGTTCATCACCTTCAGCAGCGGGTTGATCGCCGGGCCCGCGGTGTCCTTGAACGGGTCGCCGACCGTGTCCCCGATCACCGTGGCCGCGTGCGCCTCGCTCCCCTTGCCCCCGTGCGCGCCGTCCTCCACCAGCTTCTTGGCGTTGTCCCAGGCGCCGCCGGAGTTGGCCAGGAAGACCGCCATCAGGGTGCCCGCGCCGATCGCGCCGGCCAGGTAGGCACCGAGCGGACCGACCCCGAGGGCGAAGCCGACCGCGATCGGGGCCAGCACCGCGAGCAACCCCGGGGTGGCCAGCTCGCGCAGCGCGTCCCTGGTGCAGATGTCGACCACCTTGCCGTACTCCGGGGTCTCGCTGCCGTCCATGATCCCGGGGTGCTCGCGGAACTGGCGGCGCACCTCGAAGACCACCGAACCGGCGGAGCGGGAGACGGCGTTGATGGCCAGGCCCGAGAAGAGGAAGACCACGGCGGCACCGAGCAGCAGCCCGACCAGGTTGTTGGGGTGAGAGATGTCCAGGCTCAGGCTGCCCGCACTGTCGTTCGCGACGTCCTGGGCGCCGCGCAGCGCGTCGTTGGTCGCGTCGGTGAACGACCCGAAGAGCGCGGTGGCGGCGAGCACGGCGGTGGCGATCGCGATGCCCTTGGTGATCGCCTTGGTGGTGTTGCCGACCGCGTCCAGCTCGGTCAGCACCCGGGCACCGACGCCCTCGACCTCGCCGGACATCTCGGCGATGCCCTGGGCGTTGTCGGAGACCGGCCCGAAGGTGTCCATCGCCACGATCACGCCCACCGTGGTGAGCAGACCGGTACCGGCCAGTGCCACGGCGAACAGGGCGAGCACGATGGACCCGCCGGCGAGCAGGTAGGCGCCGTAGACCGCGGCGCCGATCAGCACGGCGGAGTAGACCGCCGACTCCAGGCCGAGCGAGATGCCGGAGAGCACCACGGTCGCCGGGCCGGTCAACGAGCTGCGCCCGACCTCGCGCACCGGGCGCCGGCCGGTCTCGGTGAAGTAGCCCGTGAGCTGCTGGATCAGCACCGCGAGCACGATGCCGATCAGCACGGCGGCGAGTGCGAACAGCCGCGGGTCGCCGGAGTGCCGGCTGATCGCGTCCGGCACGTGGTGCAGTCGGCCGAAGCTGCTGGGCAGCATGGTGTACACCGCTGCCAGCACCAGCAGCAGCGAGACTGCGGCGGACAGGAAGAAGCCGCGGTTGATCGCGGTCATGCCGCTGCGGTCGCTCCGGCGCGGGGAGACGGCGACGATCCCGAGCACCGCCGTCAGCACCCCGATGCCCGGGACGACCAGCGGCAGCACCAGGCCGGTGTCCCCGAACACGGACCGGCCCAGCACCAGAGCCGCCACCAGGGTCACGGCATAGGACTCGAACAGGTCGGCCGCCATGCCGGCGCAGTCGCCGACGTTGTCGCCCACGTTGTCGGCGATGGTGGCCGCGTTGCGCGGGTCGTCCTCGGGGATGCCCTGCTCGACCTTGCCGACCAGGTCCGCGCCGACGTCGGCGGCCTTGGTGAAGATGCCGCCGCCGACCCGCATGAACATCGCCAGCAGTGCGGCACCGAAGCCGAAGCCCTCCAGTACCCGGGGAGCGTCGGCGCGGTAGACCAGCACCACGAGGGCGGCACCGAACAGGCCGAGGCCGACCGTGCACATCCCGACCACGCCACCGGTGCGGAAGGCGATCCGCATCGCGCGGTGCTGGGCGTTCTGCTGCTGATCGGCCGTCACCCCGCGCGCCACCGCGGCCACCCGGACGTTGGCGCGCACCGCCAGCCACATGCCCAGGTAGCCGGTGGCCGCCGAGAATCCGGCGCCGATCAGGAAGAAGAGCGAACGGCCGATCCGCTGAGCCCAGTTGTCTGCGGGCAGCAGCATCAGCAGGAAGAACGCCCCCGCGGCGAAGACCGCCAGGGTGCGGAACTGGCGGGCCAGGTAGGCATTGGCGCCCTCCTGGACGGCGGCCGCGATCCGGCGCATCGCGGGCGTTCCCTGATCGGCCGCCAGCACCTGACGCACCAACAGCACCGCGACGCCAAGCGCGGCCAGCGCGATCAGACCGATGACCAGGACCAGGATCTGGTTTCCGCCGGTGAGCACCGCCGGCTGCGCGGGCGCAGCCAGAACGGTCAAGATTCGTGGTCGTACTGGTGATCCTGAGGCGGATCCCATGATTCCGGCCGACTGGGCCGTAGTGGTGGTGATCGACATTCCCGCCATGCGTCCTCCCCGAAAACCGGCGCGCCGGACGCTCGTGCGGCGCGCGCGTGGCTCTGGTGGCACAGGCGACCGGGCCGAACTCGTCCGACCCGACCGGATATCCAGAAGCGAGTGTAGGAATCGGCGCGGGATCGAAATAGACCGCACGCACAGGGAAGGGAAAGAATCATGGCCGGCCGGTGAAAAGCCGGGGTTTTCGGCAGCAAGGCGTGATTCTGGTGACGCGTTCGGCGATTCCTGTGGCGCGTTCCGGATTACGGTTCCCGTGAGTTCGCGCAATTCCCAGGGGTCGCGGGCGTCACCGGGGACTGCGGGGGTGCACCGGAGCTTGGGCGCGGGCGGGACTGCCGGCGCGGGCTCGGGCGGGGCTGCGGGCGCGGGCTCGGGCGGGACTGCCGGCGCGGGCTCGGGCGGGGGCTTCGGGCGCGGGCGGGGTGCCCGGAGGGGCGTGCCGGGAGGGGTCGGCCCGCCCCTCGGGCGCGCGCCGACGGCCCGGGCGGCTCGAGGCTCACCCGGGCTGACTGATGCGGTCTGGTACGGTCTGGTGCTCCTGACGACTGCTGTCCGGTGCTGTCTGCAACGGCTCAGGCGTCAGGCATCTGGTGTCAGGCGTTGCCTTCAGGCGGGGTTGACCGGCCAGCTCATCCGGATCAGGCCACCGTCCTCGTCCCGGCCGACCTCGACTTCCTCCACCAGCCCGGTGATCACCGCGAGCCCGAGGGCGTCGTCCGAGACATCGGGGCTCTCGCCCGCATCGCCGTCGCCGGAGGCGCCCAGCTCACTCAGCGAGCCCGCCCCGTCGCCGACCTCGATGACGAAACGCTTCTCCTGGTCGATCAGAGCGACCCGGACCGCACCGCCAGCGTCACCGTGCTGGTGCAGGCCCACCGCGCGGGAGCATGCTTCGCCGACGGCCAGCCGGACCTCGTCCAGCACCGACTCGTCCACACCGGCCCGTCTGGCCACCGCCGCCGCCACCAGCCGTGCCGTCCGCACGTGTTCGGGAAGGGCGCTGAATCGCAGTTCGACGGTTGCCATCTCTCCCTCTCGGGGTCCGCTGCGCTGCCTCGGGGTCACCGCGCTGAGTTGAGCATGCTGCTGAACCGGATGCCGACGGGCAACCGGCTACCGACCTGCCCGGCCACCGGGCAGTGCGGACGGACCGCTCGGCCCATGGCCTGGAACCTGTGGCCCATGGCCAGGGACTCCGACCGGACACCGCCGGACCGGGCAACCGCCTTCCGCTGCACCACGGCGCCCGCCTAGCTCGCGGGGCCGCCCTGCGGGCGGGTGGTGGTCAGGCCTGGGCCACCCGCTGACGCGGAGCGGCCCAGGCCTGTTTGATCAGTCGGTCGACTCCACGGCCTCGTCGACCGAGGCGTGGATCGGGAACACCTTGGTCAGACCGGTGATCCGGAAAATCTTGAGGATGCGCTCCTGCGTGCAGACCAGACGGAGCGAACCCTCGTGCGCCCGGACCCGCTTCAGGCCGCCCACCAGGACGCCCAGACCGGTCGAGTCCAGGAAGTCAACGCCCTCCATGTCGACAACCAGGTGGTAGCTGCCGTCATTGACGAGCTCGACCAGCTGCTCCCGAAGCTTAGGGGCGGTGTACACATCGATCTCGCCGCCAACCTCGACGACCGTGCGGTCGCCGACGGTACGGGTCGACAGGGACAGGTCCACGGAACCTCCAGCACCTTGCCTTGCTACGTCACTTTGCGTTCTACGGCGAGTCGAGCGACTCCGGCAACCGTACGGTGCCGGCCTCGCTCTGACGGTCTCCACCGCCGGTCTCCACCGCGTGAACGGTCTCCACCGCATGGTCGAGCAACCGGCTATGGGGCACCGGTCCGGCCAGCTGGCCGCCACCGCATCATTCAACCACCTGGCAGCATGCCTGCACGATGGCTTGCCGCGATTCTCCGTCACTCCAATGACACACTGGGTCTCCATGCCGCCCAGCCATCGCCCGCCCGAGGCCCTGCTCGACTCCCTGGTCAGGATCAGGGACCGCTCGGACCGGCTCACCCATACGGAGCACCTCCCCGCGCGCCAGGCCCGCCACACCGCTTGGCCGACCACGATCCGCCCGGAGATCCAGCAGGCTGCCCGCGAGCTCGGCGTGCACCAGCCCTGGGCGCACCAGGCAGAGGCGATGAAGCTGGCCAAGCTCGGCCAAACTGTGGTGCTGGCCACAGGAACCGCCTCGGGCAAGTCGCTCGGCTACCTGGCACCGGTGCTCAGCGATCTGCTGGACGGCACCGAGGCGCCCAATGGCCGTGGTGCGACCGCCCTCTACCTGGCGCCGACCAAAGCCCTGGCGGCCGACCAGCGCCGCCGCGCCGCCGAACTGGCTCCCGCCCGGGTGCGCGCCGCGCTCTACGACGGGGACACCCCGCCGCAGGAGCGCGAGTGGGTCCGCCAGTACGCCTCCTACGTGTTGACCAACCCCGACATGCTGCACCGGAGCATCCTCCCGGCCCACGCCCGCTGGTCCTCCTTCCTCAAGACGCTGCGCTACGTCGTGGTGGACGAGTGCCACAGCTACCGGGGTGTCTTCGGCTCGCACGTCGCCCAGGTGCTGCGGCGGCTGCGCCGGGTCTGCCGCCGGTACGGGTCCGAGCCGGTCTTCCTGCTCGCCTCGGCCACCACCGCCGATCCGGCCACGGCAGCCGAGCGGCTGACCGGTCTGCCGGCCGTGGCGGTCACCGAGGACGCCTCACCGCGCGGCCCCCTCGTCTTCGCGCTCTGGGAGCCGCCGTTGACCGAGCACGTCGGTGAGCACGGCGCCCCCGTCCGGCGGACCGCCACCGCCGAGGCCGCCTACCTGCTCACCGACCTGGTCGCCGCGGGCACCCGGACCGTGGCCTTCGTCCGCTCCCGGCGGGCGGCTGAACTGGTCGCCCTGCAGGCCCAGGACAACCTGGACAGCACGCTGGCCGGCCGGGTGGCCGCCTACCGCGGCGGGTACCTGCCCGAGGAGCGCCGGGCCCTGGAACGCGACCTGCACTCGGGGCGGCTGCTCGGCCTGGCCTCCACCTCCGCGCTGGAGCTCGGGGTGGACGTCTCCGGCCTCGACGCGGTGCTGCTGGCCGGCTACCCCGGCACCCGGGCCTCGCTCTGGCAGCAGGCCGGGCGGGCCGGTCGCGAGGCCCAGGGCGCCCTCGCCGTGCTGATCGCCCGGGACGACCCGCTGGACACCTACCTGGTGCACCACCCCGAGGCGCTGTTCGCCCGGCCGGTCGAGGCCACTGTGCTGGACCCGGACAACCCGCACGTCCTGGCCCCGCACCTGTGCGCCGCGGCCGCCGAACTCCCTCTCGGCCCGGAGGACCTGGAGCTCTTCGGCCCCGTCACCGAGCAACTGCTGACGACCCTGGAGCGACGGGGCCTGCTGCGCCGGCGCTCCGACGGCGCCTGGTACTGGACCCGGCGGGAGCGCGCGGTGGACGCCGTCGACCTGCGCGGCAGCGGCGGCAGCCCGGTGCAGATCGTCGAGGAGTCCACCGGTCGACTGCTCGGCACCGTCGACGCCGCAGCCTCGCACACGACCGTGCACGACGGCGCCGTCCACCTGCACCAGGGCCGCACCTACCTGGTCAGCCACCTCGACCTGGAGACCTCCGTCGCCCTGGTCCAGGCCGCCAACCCCTCCTACACCACCTCCGCCCGGGACACTACGGCCATCTCGGTCCTGAGCACCGACGAGACGGTCCCCTGGGGCGAGGCGACCCTCAACTTCGGCTCGGTGGAGGTGGTCAACCAAGTCGTCAGCTACCTGCGCAAGCGGATCGCCACCGGTGAGGTGCTCGGCGAGACCAAGCTGGACCTGCCGCCCAGGACGCTGCGCACCCGTGCCGTCTGGTGGACCGTCACGGAGGAGCAACTGCTGGACGCACTGGTCCCGTTCGACCAGCTGCCCGGGGCCGCCCACGCGGCCGAGCACGCCTCGATCGGCCTGCTGCCGCTCTTCGCCACCTGCGACCGCTGGGACATCGGCGGGGTCTCGGTGCCGCTGCACCCCGACACCCAGCTGCCCACGGTCTTCGTCTACGACGGGCACCCGGGCGGGGCCGGCTTCGCCGAGCACGGCTTCCGGCACGCGGTGCGGTGGTTGACCGCGACCCGGGAGGCGATCAAGTCCTGCGAGTGCGAGCGCGGCTGCCCGTCCTGCGTGCAGTCGCCCAAGTGCGGCAACGGCAACGACCCGCTGGACAAGGCCGGGGCGATCCGCCTGCTCGGTGCCCTGCTGGCCGGGGCTCCGAAGGAGGGCGAGGCGCAGAGCCCCGGACCGCAGCGGAACGGAACGGCCGGGACCGTCCAGGGGAGGAGTGAGCCGCCGGACGCCTGACCTGACGCCGGTGACCCGACCGGAATCGAGCCCGGGGCGGTCGGCCGACCCGACTGCCGCCGGGACCGGGCTCGGCGGCAGGGTCGGGCTCGGCGGCAGGCTGGGCGACGAGATCCGCCGCAGGGTCAGGCTCGGCGGCGGGCTCGGCCGCAAGCGCAGCAGCGGGGTCAGCAGCAGGTTGGTGCGCGCGCGGGTGGCCGTGTCCGGGACCGCGCCGAGCTCCCAGTCCTCCGCCCCACCGAACGACCACACCGGCCCCGCCCGGGCCCGCGCGGTGGCCGGCCCGACGGGCACCCGCAGCCCGCGCACCGGCGCCTGGACCTCCACCTCGACGCTGTCCGTGGCGAGGTCCACCGCGCAGGAGGAGAGCGTGGTGCGATGGGCGGCGGCGATGGCCGCCGCCCGGCCGCAACCGCCGTCCTCGTCCAGCAGCAGGTGGTCGGCGGCGGCCAGCGCGGCGAGGTCGGCGGCGGACTCGGCCCGGTGCCGGGCGGCAAGCACCACTGCCAGGGACACGGTCAGCCCGAAGACCGCGCATCCGAGCAGCGCCAGCGCGACGCCCCACAGAGTCGCCGATCCCCGCTCCGGATCGTTGGCACGCTCCCGAGGCGACAACCCGCCAAGTCCTGACCGGTCGTCACGGCTCGATCGGCCTGTCGCCCACCGCGGATCGGCCCGGGCCCGCCACCTGATCGGGGCGCCACGGATGGTCACGGCGCCTCCCGCCCGACGTTGTCCTCGCGAGTCGCCACGGCATCGGCCGAGACCTGCATCGAGAGTGCCGTGCCCAGCCGGCCGAGCCCCGGACTGCGGGCCTCGACCTGCACCCGCACGGTGTCCGCGGACTCCACCACCTGAACCACCGCCCCGGACGGCGCCACCGACTGCGCGAGCTCGACCGCGTTGCCGTCGCCCCTGGCCGCTGCCCGGGCCGCCACCCTGGCGGCGTCGATGCAGCGCAGCTGTGCCGCGGCCGTCAGCACGCCCCAGATCAGCATGGCCATCAGCGTGATCAGCGCGGGCAGCACCACCGCCGTCTCGGCGGTCACGAATCCGCTGTCCACGCCGCCCGGGCTCCCCGCGCCCGACCGCCCCCGGCGGCCGGACGTCCGGAGCAGCCGCCGGACCCACCGACCGTGCGGCAGCCGGACGACCGGCGGCGGCACGGTCGGCCGAGCGGACCGGTCAGACCGCATGGAGGGCCCGGTCCAACAGGTCGGTCAACGCCCCTGTCACCGATCCGCCCGTGACGACCTTGTACAGCAATGCCGCGAAGCCGCACGCGGCGACCGTGCCGACGGCGTACTCGGCCGTCGACATCCCCGCGTCGGCCGCTCCGGCAAAGCGGCGCCCGGGCCAGCCGCAGAGCCGCCGGAATCCGCGCCACAGCGCCCGGCGTCCGCGGCGCCGGCTCCGGCGCGGCGGGTGCAGGGCGCCGAGGATGCAGGCCAGCGGGGCAGCTCCGGGCTCCGGCGCTCGCGCCCCGGGCAGCGGCGTGACGCTCGCGACTCCGAGGGCTGCCCCGGGCAGCGCTCCGCCGCCCCGCGCGAGCGGGCTGTGGGCCCGCAACGGGGCGAAGCTGACGATCGGCGCGATCGAGTTCGAGGACTGCTTCATGTTCATGGGTTCTCCTCTCGGCCCGGCCGGACGGCCGGGGTCGCCCGGCGGGCGGGCAAGGTGATCAAAAGTCAGATGCGTTTGGTGAAGACCGAGGCCAGCCCCACCACGACCGGAACGATCCCGGTCAGCACGAAGGCCGGCAGGAAACAGAGCCCCAACGGCGCGGTGGCGAGCACCCCGGCCCGGCGCACCCGCGCGTGCGCGGCCCGGCCCGCGGCGGCACGCTGGGCCACCGCGACCCCGGTCAGCGGCCCGGCCGGCGGGGCACCGCTCACCGTGGTCCGGACCAGGCAGTGGGCCAGCGGGGCCAACGCCGGGCAGTCCTCGCCCAGTCGGGCCCAACAGGCCTCGGGCGCCGCCCCCAGTGCCAGTTCGGCGGCGACTGCCGCCAACCGGACCTCCATCGGGCCGCCGATCGTCCGTGCCACGGCCTCGGCCGCCTGCGAGGGCGCTGCGGAGGAGCTCAGGCAAGCTGCCATCAGTTCAGCGGTCAAAGGAAGTTGAGCCAGCAGCACGGCTTGCTCGCGGGCGGCCCGGCGGGCGCTGGAGGCTCTGATCCGTGGCACCCACTGCCACAGCACCACACTCGCCAGGACCGCCACGCACAGGCCGACCACCCCCGGCGACCAGGCAGCGATCAGCACTCCGACCGCAAGCGGCAGCAACAAGCGCATGCTGGAGGCTCGTTGGCGGCCCGGCGCAGTAGCGGGCCCGGCCCTGCCGCGCCCACCCGCCCGATGCGGTGGGCCGCCCAGGCGGGCGACCCGTCTGCGGCCCGCCCGTCGGCGCAGCCGCTTCCGCCCCAACACCGCCAGCAGCAGGGCCGGCGTGAAGCTCACCGCTACGAGCGCCAGCGACACCAGCACCGAGGTAGGGACGGGGGCGTACCCACCGAGCGCCCGGATCATGAACACACCTCCGTCCGAGAACCACCGACCGACCGCAGGTCCTCGCAGTGGTGTCGGCCCCCTGTGCAGCCGGGGAGGCGTGTTCCCGCACGGAGCCGCCGTGCTGTCCGGCTCTGCCCGTGCTCGCAACGGCGGCGGCCGGGGCCCGCGTTGATACCGTCCCGGCAGGGACCGCGGCGCCTCGACCCCCGCTCGCGCGGCCGGGCGCGGCCTGCCGCCGAAACACCGGACCGTGGGCCGGGATCCGACGCACCCGGCAGCCCCGGGCGCGCCGCAGTACCGGCGCTGATCCCCAGATCGGCGAGGGCCTGCCGCACGATGCGACTGGTCCACAGCAGCCCGGCCGCTTCGAGCAGCGCACCGGCGATCAGGCATCCGATGCCCAACGGCGTGCGCAGCAGGATCCGCTCCGGCTCCGCACCGAGCAGGGAGCCCAGCGCCAGCCCACCGATCGGCAGGGCCGCCAGCATGACCGCCGTGGTGCGCGGCCCGGTGAGCTCGCTCTGGATCTCCTCCTGGAGCGCCCGGTCGGCCCGCAACGCCTCCGCCACCTGGTCGAGGGAGCCGGCCAAGCCCGTCCCGCTGTCCGTGGTCACCTGCCAGCACGCGGCGATCGCGCTCGCGCCACCGCCACCGGGCTGGGTGGCCAACCAGCGCAGGGCGGCAGGCACATCGGCACCGTACCGACCGGCCGTCAGCCGGGCCATGGCCTCGGGCCCCAGCCGCTTGGCCAAGTCCGCCACCGGCCGACCGGGGCCGGTGACCACCTCCAGTGCCTGCTCCGGCGTCGCACCGCTGCGCAGTTCGCCCGCGAGCGCGGCGCAGAGTTCGATGACCGCGGCACCGCGGGCCCGCTCCTGCCGCACGAACCTGCGCCGGGCCCGCCAGCGGGCGCTGGGGTAGGCCAGCAGCACGACCGCCACGGCCGGCAGCGGCGAGTGCAGCGCCCAGCCGACCGGCACCGCGACGAGGAGCAGCAGGAGCTCACCGACCAGCCAGCGCGGGCGGGGCCGCCCAGGCAGCAGGAGCAGCCGCCGGTAGCCGTGTCGCAGCAGGACCTCGGCGCCGCCGGCCCGCCCGAGCACCGAACGGGACCTCCTGCGGGCCCGACCACCGTGGTTGAGCACGGCCCAGCCGGCCGATGTGGCCGCCAGGAGTACGGTGGCCAGCACGAGTTGCAGGGCCCGCCCGCTCATCGCAGCATCCCCTCCAGCGCCACCTCGCGCGCCGCGCAGAGACGGACCAACTGCTCCCACCCGGCGCCACGGGTGACCGAACCGTCCGCGCCGAAGAGCACGGCGGGGACCGTGACCGCCAGCCCAGCCGGATCGCCCTGCAGCGTGTGCAGCTCGGCGACCCGGCGCCGCCCCGTCCGCTGGTCGCGCACCAGGTGGATCACCAGGTCGAGCGCCGCGCGCAGCTGGCTGTGCAGCGCAGGGCGGTCCAGCCCGGCCATCGAGCCGAGGGCCTCCAGCCGGACCGGGACGTCAACTGCGGCGTTCGCATGGACCGTGCCGCAACCGCCCTCGTGACCGGTGTTCAGCGCGGCGAGCAGGTCGAGCACTTCGACGCCGCGCACCTCCCCCACCACCAGCCGGTCGGGGCGCATCCGAAGGGCTTGGCGGACCAGATCACGCAGGGTCAGTTCGCCGAGCCCCTCCTGGTTGGGCGGACGGCTTTGCAGCCGGACCACGTGCGGGTGGTCCGGCCGCAGCTCGGCGGAGTCCTCGGCGAGGACGATCCGCTCACCGCGGCCGACCAACCCGAGCAGGGCGCACAGCAGCGTGGTCTTCCCGCTCCCCGTCCCGCCGCTGACCAGGAGCGAGAGCCGGGCCCGCAGGATGCCGCGCAGCAGGTCGGCACCGACCGGCGGGAGGGCTCCCGCTGCCACCAACTCCTCCAGGGTGAACGGCCGGGAGCGGCAGACCCGCAGCGAGATGTGGGTGCAGTCGGCGGCGATCGGCGGGAGCACCGCGTGCAGCCTGGTCCCGTCGGGCAACCGGGCGTCGACCCACGGCCGGGCGTCGTCCAACCGGCGGCCGGCGGCCGCGGCCAACCGGTGCGCCAGGTGGCGCACCGCCTCGGCGTCCGGGAAGCCGACCGAGAGCTCCCGGCACAGGCCCTCCCCACGGTCGACCCAGACCTGGTTCGGCCCGTTGACCAGCACGTCCGTCACGTCCGGCGCGCTGAGCAACTGGTCCAGCGGACCGGCGCCGACCAGCTCCGACTGCAGGGTGCGCACCGCATCGAGCACCGCGTCCCCGCCGAGCGGGGGGCGGGCGGCCCGGACGGCGGCGGCGACCTCGGTGGAGGTCGGCGGGGCGCCGGCCTCGGCCAGCCGCAGCCGGACCGCGTCGAGCAGGGCCGTGGCCCGCTCCGGAGCCGCTCCGGGTGCCGCTCCCGACCGGCGGCGCAGGCCCGGCAGCGCGGGCAGCGCCCGGGCCCGCTCGGCCCGCTCCGGGGGCGGCTCGTGACGGCGCGACAGCGGGGGAACGGGAGTTGTGGTCGGGCTCATCGGGGAGTGCCTCCATCGGGATCGGGCAGGACTTCGGTGAGATAGGCCGCGCAGAACCGGGCCAGTGGACCGCTCCTTCGCTGGCCGGGTGGTCGGCCGTGCTCCACGTCGAGGGCCAGGCCCTCCTCCGAGGGCAGTTCGCCCGCCAGCGGCAGGCCGAGCCCGGCACCGATCTCCGCGCTGCGCAGACCGACCGGCCCGGGCAGCCGGATCACCGCGCGCAGATCGGACAGGTGTGCCCGGGCCGCCGCGGCCACCCGGCCGGCCGCGGCCATCGCCCGCAACTCGGCCGGCACCACAAGCAGGCCGGTGTCGGCCTGCCGCAGGGCTTCGGCAACGGCAGGTTCCGCAGTGCGCGGGAGGTCGAGCACGACCAGTCCGCCGCGCCTCCGGGCTGCTGCCAGCACTGCGGACATCGCCTCGGCGGACACCGCCGCGACCTCGCCGCGGTCCCAGGAGAGGACCGCGAGACCGTGCAAGTGCGGTAAGGAGCCGACCAGTTCGGTACTGCTGAGGCGCCCGCGAGCAGCGGCGAGGGCGGGCCAGCGCAGCCCGTCGCTGCCCTCCAGCCCCAGCAGCACGTCCAAGCCGCCGCCCAGCGGGTCAGCGTCGATCAGCGTGGTGCGGTGGCCGCCTCGGGCCCCGGTGACGGCCAGCGCGCAGGCCAGGGTGGAGGCTCCCGAGCCACCGCGGCCGCCGAGCACGGCGACGGTCAGCGCGGGTGCGGCGACCTCCTCGACGGCGTCGGCGATCCGATCCAGCAGCCAGGCCTGCGCCTCGGGCAGGTAGACGACCTGTTCGGCGCCCAGCTCGACGCCGCGCATCCACGTCTCGCACTCCTGCGGCTCCAGGCCGAGGAGCACCACGCCGGGTCGCCTGGGCAGCCCGGCACAGCGTTCGTACTGGTCGTCGCCGAGCAGGACCAGGGGCGCCTCGGCCCACTGCTGCCGCCCGACCGGGGCGGGGCCGACCAGCTGCGGCTCGGCCCCGACCGCCGCACACAGGCGGAGCAACTGCTCGGCGAGCCCGTCGTCCCGGGTGAGGATGAGCGGGGTCGGCAGCGGGACGGCACGGGCCGGGGAGGGGAACTGCTCGCGGAGCGGGACGGTCACGGCTGCCTCCTCAGGGGTGGAGCGGGCTACCGACGCTCGGCCGGTAGCCCGCGGTCGGGCTTGGCCCTCACAGTGCCGCCCAGCACCGAATCCGTCAGCCGCCTCTTGAATCCCTGTGGATAACCCGGGGGATGTGGATATCCGAACTCACTCGGATGGATCCACTTCACTCGCGCGGGGAGTTGTCCGCAAGAAATTGACGTTCTTCTCAGACGTTTCCGGAGAGATTGTCAGACAACTACTCGGAGTGATCATCGGCCGCGGCCGCCGTCTCGGCGATCCCGCGTGACACGCCGCCCCCAGAGAGCCCCCGGCACCCCTCGCGCGCGGCCCTGTCGGCCCAAAATGGCCCCGGACATGCGACGACCCCCGCCGGGGGGGAGAGCGGGGGTCGTCTATCCACAGTCCGGCTCGGGGGGGAGGAGCCGGACCGGGTTAGCACGGTCGCGAACGATCCGTGACTTCCATGGTGTACCCGACCGGCCAGAAACACAAACCAGCACGCCCCCGGGTCCACCGAATGGAGGCGTGGTCACACACGCGCTCTATCCTCGGTTCCTGTGGACACCACCGAGAACGCCGACATCGCCGACGGTGCCGAGAACTTCGGGCCGGACGCCGCGCCGAATGCCGCTTCCGACGGCGTTCCGACCGGCGCCCCCGTGACATCGGAGCGGCCCGTTGTGCCGCCGGAGCATCCGGCCGCCGACGGCGCCGAGCGGGCGGCCGGTGCGCCCCCGGCCCTCGACGGTGACCTCCACCCCGACCCCGGCCACCCCGCCGCGCACTCGCCCCGCACGGCCGCCTTCTTCGACCTCGACAAGACGATCATCGCCAAGTCCAGTGCCCTGGCCTTCAGCCGGCCCTTCTACCAGGGCGGCCTGATCAACCGTCGGACCGTGCTCAAGAGCGCCTACGCGCAGTTCGTCTTCCTGGCCGGCGGCGCCGACCACGACCAGATGGAGAAGATGCGCGAGTACCTCTCCGCCATGACCCGCGGCTGGAACGTTCAGCAGGTCCGCGAGATCGTGGCCGAGACCCTGCACGGGCTGATCGATCCGCTGATCTACGAGGAGGCCGCGTCGCTGATCGAGCAGCACCACGCGGCCGGGCGCGACGTGGTGATCGTCAGCAGCTCCGGCGCGGAGGTGGTCGAGCCGATCGGTGCCCTGCTCGGCGCCGACCACGTCATCGCCACCCGGCTCAAGATCGAGGAGGGCTGTTACACCGGCGAGATCGAGTACTACGCCTACGCCGAGAACAAGGCCGCGGCCATCCGCGAGTTGGCGGCCCGCGAGGGCTACGAGCTCGCGGAGTCGTACGCCTACAGCGACTCGGTCACCGACCTGCCGCTGCTGGAGGCGGTCGGCCGGCCGTCGGCCGTCAATCCCGACCGCGGGCTGCGCAGGGAGGCGGTGGCCCGGGACTGGCCGATCCTGATCTTCGACCGCCCGATCGAACTGCACCGCCGACTGCCCGAGTTCAAGGCGCCGAGCAGCACCGTGCTGGTTGCCGTGGCGATCGGCACCGCCTGCCTTACCGCTGGGCTGGTCTGGCACCTGTCCAAGCGTCGCCGCCCGGCGGTCTGACGCCGACGACCCCGCCCAGGCTGCCTGCCCCGAGGGCCCACGCCCAGGTGAGCGACGCGGCGAAGGCGCCGTCCGTCATATGTCAGTCGTCGTCACCAACCGACAGCTGGCCACCATAAAGCACCCAAGCCTCCACCAAATTGGACAAAGGGTAAAGACTTCGCCATTCGAGTTCCGTTCGCCCGGGATCCGAGATACAAAGGACTCACGGCCCGCGAGACCCGGAAGGACCCGAAGAGGTCAGACCGACACCGCAGTTCAGGCCCCACGGACCGCGTACGACCTCCGAGCACCCACGTGCAGCCGACCCGCGATCGGGCCGCCGCACCAGGCGAACGGGCAGGATCCCCGCCTGATGGGCATTTCCGGTGCACGCATGGTCACCTGGAGGGCGTGCCAGCGGCGACATCAGCAGCCAGGATGTCGCCGCATCTCTGCGTCCGCATCCCCTCTCCTGGCCCGCTCCCCACGCTCGCGGCGCCGCTCACACCATCCCGCGCGGGATGATCCCCAATACACGCACGTAATGGGGATGGTTCATCATGGACCGCATGTTCACGACCGAGTACGACGGCTGCGGTAAGTGCCTGGTGGGGGTGCGCCGACTCTCCCGCAAGGTGGATGCCACCAACTCGCCGGAGAAGCAGGAGACGCAGGTCCTTGACGCTACCCGGGCCGTCGGTGGGCACATCATCGCGTGGGCGGATGACTGGGAGGTCTCCGGTGCCACGGACCCGCTGACGCGCCCGGCCCTCGGCCCGTGGCTGCGCGGGGAGAAGGGGCCCTACTCGGGGATCGCCGGACCGGCCGTGGACCGGATCGGCCGCAACCAGCGCGACGTGCTGAACACGGGGTACATGATCAAGGACGCGGGCATGCTGCTCGTGACCTACGGCCACGACGGCCCGTGGGACCTGGACGACCCCGTGGACGAGATGCGGTTCTCCATGGAGGCGTTCGGCGCTCAGATGGAGCTGCGGGCCATCCAGCGCCGCAACCGCGAGGAGACCGTCAGGGCACGGGAGGCGGGCACCCCCAAGCAGAAGAACGCCTACGGCTACCGGTACGTGCGGCTTCACCCGGCGGGGAAGGTGGAGCGGGTCGAGATCGATCCCGTGGCAGCCGAGATCATCCGGACGGTGGCGCGGCGGATTCTCGCCGACGAAACCGGCACCGTCACGTGTGCGACCAAGGCGGCCCGCCTGACTCGGGCGGGCGTGCCCACGCCGAGCCGCCACCGGGCCACCCTCTACGGACGCGAGCCTGAGGGGCCCGGTGTCTGGGAGGGCCGGGTGATCAAGCGCATGCTGATCAGTGAGGCGGCGCTTGGCTTCCTGATGCACAAGGGGCGCCCCGTGTTGGGGGCCGACGGGCACTCGGTCCGCCTGGCCGAGCCGCTCTGGGACAGGGCCACTCATGATGCCTTGATCGCAAAGACGGCCTCGAAGCGCAACACGGGCGGACGGGCTCAGAAGGGCGCGCGGCTCCTGTCCGGCCGGGCCTTCTGTGGAAACTGCGACCAGCGTCTCTACGTCCTGGGCCGTGCCGGTGGTCTGACATCGCAGTACGGCTGCAATGGCCGCGTGCGGGGCGTTCCCGCGTCGGCCGACTGCCGACCGGCCCCCACGATGCTGATCCCGGAGTGCGATCAGAAGGTGGCCGCGTGGTTCCTCGCCGAGTACGGACACATTCAGCAGTACCGCAAGGAGTACGACCCCGGCACCGGGCACGCTGCTCGTATTGCCGACCTGGAGGCCGACCGCCGGCGGCTGCGCGGTGACCGGGCAGCGGGTCTCTACGACTCTGCCGACGACGAAGCGTGGTTTCGTCGGGAGTACGCGCGAATGGGGGCGGAGATTGATCGCCTGCGTGTGCTGCCGGATCGTCCTGCCGGGATGCGATGGGTTCGGCTGGATCAGACCGTGGGTGAGCAGTGGCTGGCCGCTGCCGACGATGCCGCCCGGCGGGAGATGCTGGCTCAGTACGAGGTCCGGGTAACTCTGAAACCGGTGGGGTCTCCGCTGCGGGTTCATGTGACTGGGGTGGACATGGAGGCCCTGGCCCTGGAGCAGGCGGCTGCTGCCGAGCAGGCGAGGATCGACGCGGAGTTCGCATTCGAGATTGCCGAGGCGGCGGCCGACATCGCCGACCAGATGGAAGTAAGCGCCGACGGGGTCGCGGAGTTCTTGGAGGACTCGGCGGAGAGCCTCACGTAGCCCACCCCCCCTCAGCCCGGATCCACCGG
>NZ_PYBW01000060.1 GCF_003205575.1 Streptomyces tateyamensis | reverse complement strand
TTTAGCCCAACTCCGCTCCGGAAAGCGAATCCAGGCCCACCCGCCGAAATGCAGACACAGCAGAACAGAGCCCCCTGCGACGGCGCGCAAAAGAAGGTTGTCGTACTGGGAATGGTGTTTCGGGAGAGTGGCCGCTCCGGGACCGTCCGCGCAGACGCGTGTCCGGTGCTCCCTGCCGAGCGACTAGGAAACAGTACGCCTGGTCGCAGCCAGGGGCAAATCGGCCATCCGGAGGACCCTGGTGCACCGCTCACGGCTGCGCTTCACGTACTCGCCGTTCGGCTGGTCGTTCTCCGCAACCCAGGCCTGTGCGTCCTCCTGTCCCCGGCCGATGGTGAGCTGACGTGCGATCAGCCGCTCCGCCCGCAGGCTGTCCTCGGTCTCCAGGTACCAGAGCTCGTGGAGCAGCGGGCGGATCTCGCACCAGCCAGGCTCGTCCGAGGCGAGGTAGTTGCCTTCGGTGATCACCAGGCGGGTGCTCGGGGCGACCAGGTGACGGGCAGCCACGGGTTCGTCCAGCGTGCGGTCGAAGTCGGGGACGTAGACCTCGCGGAACCGGTCGGTGGCCAGGCGGCCGAGCAGAGCGACGTAGCCGTGCACGTCGAAACTGGGCGGCGAGCCCTTGCGGTGGCGCAGGCCGAGGCGGTCGAGCTGGGCGTTGGAGAGGTGGAAGCCGTCCATCGGGACGTAGGCCGCGGTCCCGGCGCCGGCCGCCCGGTTGATCTCCGCGACCAGGTGGCGGGCCAGCGTCGACTTCCCGGCACCGGGAGCGCCGGTCAGGCCGACCATCGACCGGCCCCCGTGCCGCGCGGTCCCGATCAGGCCGAGCAGCTCGGCCACCAGGTCGGCGGGGCGGGTGCGAGGGCCGGGGGCTGCGGGGGTCATCTCTGCACCATAAGGGAGGTGCCCGAAAGTCAGGTCAGGGCAGGGAGGTCCAGCGTCAGGGTTCCGGCGTCGGCGTCCAGCACGGCGGGCAGGCCGAGCGGCACGGTGAGGGTGGCGGGGCTGTGGCCGAAGCCGAGCTCCCAGAGCACCGGAACGCCGAGCGGGGCCAACCGCTCCGCCATCACCTCGCGGACCCGGTCCGGGTCGCCGCAGCCCTCCCAGGAGCCGAGCGCGATGCCGCGCACGCCCGCCAGTGCGCCGGAGCGGATCAACTGGGTCAGGATGCGGTCGAGCGCGTAGGGGCTCTCGTGGGTGTCCTCCAGCAGCAGGATCGCGCCGGCGTAGGAGGGGCGGGCACCAGGTGTGCCGCGGTCCGCAGCGAGCACGGCGGCGCAGCCACCCGCGGTGATGCCGTGCGCCCGGCCGGGGACCAGCGGGGCGGCCTGCGGACCGGTGAGCTGCTGGACCGTCTCCGGCTCGAACAGGGTGCGGCGCAGGTGCTCGGCAGTGCCGGGATCGGAGATGAAGGAGATCCCGGCGCCCATCGGTCCGTAGAGAGACGAGAGCCCCAGCCGCTGGGCCACCGCCTCGTGCAGCGCGGTGACATCGCTGAACCCGATCAGGGTCTTGGGGCCGGCTGCCCGCAGGGCGTCCCAGTCGAGCTGGTCCACGACTCGCTGGGCGCCGTAGCCGCCACGGGCGCAGAGGACAGCGCTGATGGACGGGTCGAGCCAGGCCTGCTGGAAGTCGCCGGTCCGCTCGGCGTCGGTGCCGGAGAAGTAGGAGAGGCGGGGGTGGCTCCCCAGGACGTGCGCGCCCACGACCGGTTCCAGTCCCCAGGAGCGGAGCAGGGCGCAGCCGGCCGTCAGGCGCTCCTCGTCGATCCGGCCGCTCGGCGCGACCAGGGCCACCCGGTCACCGGGAACGAGCCGGCGCGACCTGGTGAGCTCGGTGAGGGCAGGGAGGTCGGGAAGGTCGGGGAGACCAGCCAGGCCGGCGAGGTTGGTGGCCGCATCGTCGAGGCGTTCCATCTGATCTCCTGCTTTCCTGACTGTCCGTCGGGGCCGGTCCTCCGGTTGTCCGGTTTCATTGAGGGTCCCATGGACGTTCCCCCTCGGGTACGGCAGGATTCGGGCGGACTGTACACCGGAGGACCAACCGATGAGCACGCCGTTCATACCAATGGACACACCGAACCAGCCGGCGGCCGCCACGGGCACGCCGGTCGCCTCCGTGCCTGCGGATCCACTCGCGTCCGACGGTTCGTCAGCCGACCGGGCCGACACGGGAGATCCCACCACGACGAAGCTGCTCACCGGGCTGGCCTCGCGCCTGCGGGCTGCCTACGAGCAGGGGGCCGAGCTGGACGACCTGGCTATGGCGAGCCATCAGTCGGTTGCCGAGGTGCGGGAGTTGCTCACCCTGGCGGGTGCCGACCCGAGCGAGCCGGTCAACCACGGCGTCGTGCCGCCGCCACGTTCGGGCTCGGCGGACGGGATGGTGCCGCAGCCGCCGGCCGCGGCGGAGGGCTGGGTGTCGAGCATCGGCCGCCCGCGCCCGCGGATCCGCCGCCAGGCGCCCGCCCGGCGGATGCGGGCGGTGGGCTCTGCCGGTCCGGTCGGCTCTGGCGGCCCGGAGGTGAACGGGCCCGTCGCGGCGGAGGCGGCGACCATGGCCGCGGCGCCGTCGGCTCCCGCGCCGGTGTCCGAGCCGCGGTCGGCACCGGCCGCGCCCCTGGCGCCGGAGGCGATCCGTCCGGAGGCACCGCTGGGCGTGCTGATCGGCAGCCCGCGACCGGCGGTGGTCGCCGCCGCGCGGACCGAGGAGCTGGCCAACCGCCGGGTGAACGCGAAGATCATCAAGGTGGGACAGGGCACCACGCTGGCGATCCTGCCGTCCTGGCGCTCCTCGATCGCCATTTCGGTGCCGACCGAGCTACTGGTCAGCTCGACCGGGCTGACCCGGGAGGAGCTGCGGCAGGCTGAGTTGACCGTGGTGGTCAACCTGGAGGCGTTGCACGACCGCGAGCTGCGGCCACGCGACTGGCAGGCGAACGGGGACCGGCACCGCCGAGGCTGACCTGCCGTCAGGCCGCTCGGCCGAGTCGTCCGGCCGGCTGCACCGTCAGGCCAGCAGCCGCCGGGCGGTGCGCTGCCACCAGCCGCTGGTCGGTTCGCCGGTGCTGCCGCCCGCAGGGCGTGGCGCGTTGGGCAGGTAGCCCAGGTGGGCGGCTTCGGGGTCCGGGCTGCCCTCAGCTCGGGCCGCCCGAACAGCTGCGAGCAGTTGCGGAAGGGCCGGCGGCCAGAACTGGGCGGCGTCCGGGGCGGCCAGCTCCTGCGGGGTCCACCAACGCCACTCCAGGATCCGGTCCTTGGTGTGCACGGCGCTCAGATCGCCCTGCGGCGTCCGGTGCGGACCGTCGGCGAGGAAGATCCACTCGGACTGGCGAACCGGGGTGCCGTGCCAAGTGAAGTCGTGTTCCCAGGTGCAGAGCAGGGCCCCGGGCCGCAGGTCCGTCCAGCCGGTCTCCTCGCGCAGTTCGCGGGTCGCGGCCTGCTCCGGGCTCTCGCCCCGGTCGAGGCCGCCACCGGGCGGGCTCCAGTGGACCCCGATCTCGGAGTTGTCGGAGCGCAGCAGGAACACCGATCCTGCCGGGTCGAGCACCACAGTGCGGGCCGCCTGCCGAGGAGTTCGCATGCGTTCACCCTCTCAGCCGAGCGGCGCCGGTGTCCACGGCCGCATCCCGCACGCTCAGCAGGGAGGTTGTGCGCCGGGCCGTGCTCCCGACGCGTGCCGCGGCGCGCCGACCGATGTGCACGCCCGACGCGCGAGGCTGCCCAAACCCGGCGCCGCGCCGTGCTCGCGCCGCTACCCTGTGGCCCATGCCAGCCCCGACCATCCTGCTGCCGCAGGATCCGCTGAACCCGCGCCGCGTCGACCCGCACTACTCCTACGAGGCCCAACTGGTCCGTGGCCTCGGGGGCGAGACGGCGCTGGTGGACCACGACGCGCTGCTCGCGGGCGAGGCCGCCGCAGCGGTGCGCCGGGTGCCCTCCGGGACCGGTCCGGCCTGGTACCGCGGCTGGATGCTGCCCGTCGCAGCGTACGCGGGGTTCGTCAAGGCACTCGCCGAGCGCGGCTGCCACCTGCTGACCAGCGCTGCCGCCTACGCCACCGCGCACGAACTGCCGGGCTGGTACGGCACCTTCGAAGGGGCCACGCCGGACAGCGTCTGGCTGGCCGCGGACTGCGGGCCGGCCGAACTGGCCGAGGCGGTGGAGCGGTTGGGCGGGCGCGGGCCGGCGATCGTCAAGGACTTCGTGAAGTCGCGCAAGGACGAGTGGCACGAGGCCTGCTACATCCCGGAGCTGGCCGATCTGGCCGGAGTGGCAAAAGTGGTCGACCGGTTCGTGGAGCTGCAGGGCGAGTACCTGGCGGGCGGGGTGGTGCTGCGGCGCTTCCACGCACTGGCGCCGGCGCTTGCCGGCGGCGGTGGCGGCGGTGGACCGGCCGGCGACCCGGGCGACGGGCGGGCGCGGCGCGGCGCCGAGGCCCGGGTCTGGTGGGTCGACGGTGAGCCGGTGCTGACCGGACCGCACCCCGACACGCCCGAGATGTTCCCGGCACCGGACCTGACCGTGGTCCGGTCCCTGGTGCGCTCGCTGGGCTGCCGCTTCGTCACCACCGACCTGGCCCTGCGGGCCGACGGCGGCGGCTGGATGGTGGTCGAGGTGGGCGATGGCCAGGTCAGCGACCTGCCGCGGGGAGCCGAGGTCTCCGGGCTGCTCTCCTCCCTGATCTCCACCTGACCTGGCCCCTACCTGCTCTGCTCTGACCCCGACCTCCCGTGCCCCCATCTGCCGTGCGCTGCCCTGACCTGCCTTCAGGGAGCTCGGGTCGTCCGGGTGGCCGCGCGGTCCTCGGCCCGCTGGGCCGGGATGGCCGACGGGTCCGGGCCGGTGGGCTCCGCGAGCGTTCGGCGGTCCACGGTGCGGGCGACCAGGCCGAGCGGCGCAGCTGTGGCCAGCAGCACCACCCCGAGTAGCGCGGCGAACCACGGTGCGCCGAGCCCGGCCAGCAGGGCGGCGCCGGTCAGCGGGCCGCCGGCCACGCCGAGCGCGGCGGCGGCACCGGTCAGCACCATCCAGCGGCCGCTCGGATCCAGTGCGGCGGCGGTCCCGATCAGGTAGCTGAGCACCAGCGGGTAGAGCGCGTTCCAGAGCACCTCGCCGACCGCGAAGGCGCGGGGGGAGGTGGCAGTGGCGCTCAGCACCACGCAGGCCGCGATCGCCACGGTGCCCAACGTGATCGGGGCTGCTCGGCCGGCCCGGTCGCCGAGCAGTCCGGCAGCCAGCACGCCCAGCACCGCGCTGCCCAGGGCGACCGCGAGGACCAGGCAGAGCCGCTGCTCGTTCAGGCCCGCGCGGTGCAGGCCCAGTTGCCCACTGACACCCCAGAGCGCGTTCTGCGCGACGGACCAGAGCACCATGCCGGCCGCCAGGACCGGGCCGAGGAGGGGCGGCCCGGTGGGGGCGGTGGCGATGGGCGAGGCGGGGACGGTGGTGGCCGAGGCGGGCGCGGTGGCGGCCGGGTCGGGGACGGCAGTGGTCCGGCCGGCCGGCAGCCGGAGCAGCAGCGGGAAGGTCAGCGCACCGGTGAGCGCGAGCGCCAGGAACGGCAGCGCGTGGCTCGGGCCCAGGTGCGGCAGCAGCAGGTAGAGCGCGCCCGCCGTGCCGGAGGTGGCCAGCAGGGCCAGCACGGTGATGCGGTGGCGGCCGGCCGCGGCGATGCCGGTGCCGGCCACCGCGGCGCAGGTACCGGCGCCCAGTCCGCCGAGCAGGCAGGCCGGTAGCAGCAGGGGCATGCTGTCCGAGCTGCCCGGGTGGCCGGGGACGGTGCCCGCCAGGGTGAAACCCGCGAGCAGCAGCACCAGGCCGGCCCTGGCCAACCGGGCGGTGCCCAGCCGGTCGACCCGCCCGGCCAGCGCGATCCCCGCCATTGCGGAGGCGAGCAGCATGACGGAGCCGACCGTGCCGGCCTGAGTGGCCGTCAGCCGCAGCTCGCCGACGAGTCGGCCGACGATGGTGGGCGCCAGGTAGGCGGGCAGCGCGCCGACCGTGAACAGCACGAGATAGGGCAGCGCTGCTCGGGTGGACGCGGTGCCGGAGGCCGGTCGGGCAGGGTGGTGCGCAGTACTGCGCCCCGCCTCGCGGGCGCGCGAAGACATGGGCAGGGGGCCTCTCGACCTGGGTGAGGGTTGCACAGGGGGATCGCGCCCCGCTCTCCGCGTGGCCGCTCCGCCTGTTTACCAGGTCGGCTCGGTGGCAGAAGCCCGGTGCCACTCCGTCGGCCGGATGTCGATCGACTTGGCGCAGAGCCGAGACAACTTCGTGATCGAACCACTCACGGCTAGTGGCACTTTTCAGCCGATCGTGACCGCACTAAGTGCGCCGGTCCGGGGCTCGCTGCTCGCCCGACGCACTGCGGGGCCGGAGCCTGACCGGCTCCGGCCCCGCAATGGGTGGCGATCTTGCGGGCGGCGGCCCGCAGGGGTGGCTCAGCCGCTGATCTCGGCCGGCTCCAGGTGGCCGTCGGCGACGAAGGCCCGCCAGAGCTTGGCGTAGGCGCCGTCGGCGGCGAGCAGGTCGGCGTGGGTGCCGTCCTCCACCACCCGGCCGTGGTCCAGCACCACCACGCGGTCGGCCCGCTCAGCGGTGGTCAGGCGGTGCGCGATCACCAGCGTGGTGCGCCCGCCCGGCCGCTGCGGGTGCCCGGCCCGCAGTCGGTCGGAGGCGTTGTTGACGGCTGCTTCGCTGGCCAGGTCCAGCGCGGCGGTCGCCTCGTCCAGCAGCAGGATGTCCGGATCGACCAGCTCGGCCCGGGCCAGCGCGATCAGCTGGCGCTGTCCCGCCGACAGGTTCCTTCCGCGGCCCGCCACCTCGTGCTGGTAGCCACCGGGCAGCGCGCTGATCATCTGGTGGGCGCCGACCGCGCGCGCCGCGGCCTCGACCTCGGCGTCGCTCGCTCCCGGACGGCCGTAGGCGATCGCCTCGCGCACGGTGCCCGCGAACAGGTACGCCTCCTGCGGCACCACACCGAGCCGGTGCCGGTAGTCGGCCAGGTCGAACCGGGTGATGTCGGTACCGTCGATCCGCACCGCTCCCCCGGTCGCGTCGTAGAACCGGGCGACCAGCTTGACCAGCGTCGACTTGCCGGCCCCGGTCTCACCCACCAGGGCGACGGTCTGGCCGGCCGGGATCCGCAGGTCGATGCCGGTCAGCACGTCCGGGCTGCCGTCGCCGCCGCCGTTGTAGGCGAAGTCGACCTGGTCGAAGTGGATCTCGCCACGCAGCCGCTCCACCGGCACCGGGTCGGCCGCGGCTGGTGTGCTGGTCGGGGTCCGCAGCAGGCTGCGGACCCGGCCCAGGCCGACCGAAGCCTGCTGGTAGCCGTCGAAGATCTGCGAGAGCTGGTTGACCGGGGCGAAGAAGAGGTCGATGTAGAGCAGGTAGGCGATCAGCGCACCGACCGTCAGCGTCCGGTCCTCCACCCGGGAGGCGCCGGCGATCAGCACCATGGCCGAGGCCACGCTCGACAGGAACTGGACGAACGGGAAGTAGAGCGAGATGTACAGCTGCGCCTTGGCCCGCGCCTGGCGGTAGGCCCAACCGCGGGCCACGAAGCGGGCCACCGTGTCGTCCTCGCGGCGGAACGCCTGCACGATCCGCATGCCGGCGACGTTCTCCTGCAGGTCCGCGTTGACCGTACTGATCAGCTCGCGCGACTCCTCGTACTGCTGGATCGACTTGCGCCGGAAGACCACCGTGGCGATCGCCAGCACCGGGAGCACGCTGAAGACCGTCAGCGCCAGGCCCGCGTCGATGATCAGCAGGGCGGCGAAGATGCCGACGAAGGTGAACACGCTGACCACGGCGGTGACCACCCCGGTCTGCAGGAACGAGGAGAGCGCGTCCACGTCGGTGGTCATCCGGGTCATGATCCGGCCGGTCAGCTCGCGCTCGTAGTAGTCGAGGCCGAGCCGGTTCAGGTGCGCGAAGATCTTCAGCCGCAGGCTGTACAGCACCCGCTCGCCGGTGCGGCCGCTGACCTTGGTCTCGGTGCTCTGCACCAGCCAGTCCAGCAGCACGACCACCAGGGCGGCGCCGGAGGCGGCGGTGACGCCGGCCATCGCGCCCTTGGTGACGCCGTTGTCGATGCCGTGCCGGATCAGCACCGGGAGCAGCAGGCCGGCGGCCGCGTCGAGGGCGAGCAGCACGAATGCCAGTGCGAGCGGGAGGCGGAACGGCTTGAGCAGGCGGGCCAGGGTGAAGTCCGGGTCACCTGCGGTGGCTTGGGCGAGCGGGACGGCCGGGTCGTCGGTGGCCGGGGCCAGCGCGGCGACCTTGGCGAGCAGCTCGGGGTCGGCGGAACGGGGGGCCGAGCGGGGGGCGGTCGGCACGAGGGCCGGCGCGGGGGTCGGGGTGCCGGGCGCTGGCGCGGGTACGGCCGCGTTCGCGGTCGAGGTCGCATCCGACTCGGCATCCAGGTCGGCGTCCGGATCGGTGATCAGCGCGCGGTACTGCGGACAGCGGGCTTCCAGTTCCTCATGGGTGCCCAGGTCGAGCAGTCGACCGCGGTCCAGTACGGCGATCCGGTCGGCGAGCTGGAGGGTGGAGCGGCGGTGCGCGATCAGCACGGTGGTGCGACCCGCCATCACCGTGCGCAGCGCGGCGTGGATCTCGGCCTCGATCTGCGGGTCGACCGCCGAGGTCGCATCGTCCAGCAGCAGCACGCGCGGGTCGGCGAGGATCGCGCGGGCCAGGGCGATCCGCTGGCGCTGACCGCCGGACAGGGTCAGGCCCTGCTCGCCGACCTTGGTGTCATAGCCCTCGGGCAGCTCGCGGATGAACCCGTCCGCCTGGGCGGCCCGAGCGGCTGCCTCAATCTCCTGCTCGGTGGCGCCGGGGCGGCCGTAGGCGATGTTGACCCGGACCGAGTCGGAGAAGAGGAAGCTGTCCTCGGGGACGATGCCGATCACCGAGCGGACCGAGTCGAGGGTGAGCTCGCGCAGGTCGTGGCCGTACAGGCGGACCGAGCCGCCGGTCGGGTCGTAGAACCGCGGGATCAGCTGGGCGACCGTCGACTTGCCGGATCCGGAGGACCCGACCAGGGCGAGCGTCTCGCCGGGCTGGACGCGCAGACTCAGGCCGCGCAGCACGGGAGTGGCGGGCGGCGGGGGGGGGGGGGGGCGGGCGGGCGCGGGTGGGGGGGGGGCGCCGGGGGGGGGGGGGGGGGGGGGGGTGGGGGGGGGGGGGGGGGGGGGCGGCGGGGGGGGGGAGGTGAGCCGGTCGAGCTCCAACGCGGGGGGGCCGGG
>NZ_PYBW01000006.1:62444-62763 GCF_003205575.1 Streptomyces tateyamensis | reverse complement strand
GCCCGACCCGGCGCACCCGGACCACGCGGTCTGCCAGGAGCTCGTCGCCATCCTGCGCGCGGCCACCGACGCCCAGGGCCGCCGGCTGCAGGTCATCGAGGTCCCGGCGCCCACCGTGCTGCACGACGAGGACGGCGAACCCGTCGACTACTCCTACATCAACCACTACGTGGCCAACGGCGCCGTCATCCTGTGCGCCTTCGCCGACCCCCGCGACGAGCAGGCCGCCGCCATCCTGGCCGAGGCCTACCCGGACCGCACCGTCGAACTCGTCGACGCCCGCGAGATCTTCGCCAACGGAGGCGGCATCCACTGCATC
>NZ_PYBW01000006.1:30258-62398 GCF_003205575.1 Streptomyces tateyamensis | reverse complement strand
CCCGGCCGGCCCCGCCCCCACGGCGGGGCCCGCCCGCGCGGTCAGCTGACCGGCCGCTCCCAACTCGCCCGCCAGGTCGCCGGACCGACCACCCCGTCCACGACAAGCGGCCAGCCGTGAGCGGTCGAGTCCTGCTGGAACTGCTCGCAGACGCTCCTGCTCTGCTGCCCGTACCAGCCGTCCACCGTGATGCTCCAGCCCCGGTCGGCCATCCGCTGCTGCCATCTGCGCACGTTGTCGTCGTGCAGCATCGGGTCCCGCAGCGACAGGTCCTCCCCGGGCCACGGCGGCGCGGACGAACTCCCCGAACCCCCGCCCCCGACAACGCCCCCACCACCCCCGGGCCGCGCCCCCCCCCCCCCGGGCCGCGGCGCCCCCGCCTGCACCCAGGCGTAGAGCGGATCCCCCGGACAGTCCGTCGCATACCCGTCCCGGTGCCCCTTGATCTCGGGCCCGGCCCCGCCCTCCTGCTGCAACCACTCGATCGCGTCCCGCAGCCCACCCAGCAACGCATCGGTCGGTTGGGTCAGCCCGGAACTCCCGACCATCCCGCAGATCCCGTAGTGCGCCCGGTTGAGCGGCTGGTTGCCGTTGGCCCCGGTCTCGTGGTGCAGGCCGCGCCCTTCGAAGACGTAGGAATGCGGGCAAATAATCGCATTGTATGCGACGTCAATCCAACCTTCGCTGAGATTGGCCATGTGAGCAGCCTGAATGTCACGGACCCGCCCCGCGCACCACTCATGATGGTTCACCAGATCTGCAGGAACCTCAGTGCCCTCGTAGTGGACCTTGACGCCGAGCGTGCTCTCGACATAGGCCCAATCCTGCTTCGGGGGTTGAGCACCCCATTCGGCGCGGCTGACGAACTTCAATTCGACTCCCTTGTTCGGGGGACGACGCAACCCTGCACTGGAACAACCGGCCCGCCCGTGAAGTAGACCGTCCCACGACGCCTTGCCATCCAGAACCCGTTGACCGTTCGCGGCCCCCACACCGGACCTCGGTGCCAGACGGTGGAAATAGTGAATCTTCCACCTCGTTTGGCAGCGGACACCGGGAAGAACCGAGTAGTGCGGACCGATCCACTAATACCCAGCGCCCAGCGTTCAACGCCTCGATAGTGCGACGGCCTGAGGTTGGTGTAGCGGCCCGTCAGCGCGCAGGCAATCTGTAGGGCATCCAGGCGCTCGCGGACCTTCTGGGTGATCTCGGCTCCGCCTCCTACGGAATAGCAGCCATCAGCCAGAATCGAAACGTCGATGAAGAGCTCAAGCTGTCCGGCCGTCAAGGACGAGATGAACTCCGGGCGGACAACCTTGTCCGGTGCCGCTACCACCCGGAGAACCTCAGCACCCGCGACGTGGTTGAGCCGGAACTCGGTCTTGTGCCCGTTCCGGTACACACGCCACCTCGGAACCGTGTCACCCTGGCGGGACAGGGCTTCGACCGGAGACCCGTACAGCCTGCTCAGCATGGCGCGAATGCGGTCGACGTGGCGAGGATTGGCCACGTGAGACTGATAGATCGTCACCCCGGAAGTGAGTTTTCCACGACTCCGATTGATGTGACCTTCGGTCCAGAACCAGGCGACCAACTCCACGAAGGCATCGTCATGGACCGGCAACGGCGGCGGGTCTCCCAATGGCGCCAGAGCGACAACTCGGTGCAGCTCTCTCAATTGCTCTGTCGAGGCGAATTCCCGTTCCCAGGAAGCAACTTGAACAGGAGCACGGTCGGCGCCCACGGCCCGGCAGCCTCGCCCGTCGCGTTGCCTCGGGGCGCTCGGACGACGTGAGTACCGCTCCACCGCCCACTGATGGCTCGGCACGGTCAGCGAGGAGTGTGCCTGTCCGTCCATCAGGATCATCCGGCGCCAGCCCGACTCTGCGATCTCGACCCCGAGCACGGGTTGCCACTCGGCCGAGCCCGTCGCCCGATTCAGGGTGAGAACCTGGTCACCGTTGGAGAATTCACCGAACGTCAGCCATCCCCGCTTGGTGAGCATCTCCGTCTCGTGATCGACCAAGCACGGTGGTCGCCCACCCGACACCGACTCCCACTGCCCCAGGCGTTCCGCCTTGGCGGCTCGCATAGATCCCACCCCCTGATTTACGGACGTTCTGATCAGCAGAACGCGAAGCAGCCCGCGCCCGTTACGGCTTCGACGGCAGAAGTCGAGCAGCTCGACTTTCCGCACCGGCTAAGGTGAGAGCACCATCCACCTGCCGCTTCCGGGAGACCTGCCGCAATGACCGAAGCCCGTTCCCGCAGGCCCGCGCGGCCGCGGGAGGAGGTGTTGGCGGTGGCGATGGGGGCGATCGCGGAGCACGGGCTGGCGAAGTTGACCATGGCGGGGCTGGGGAAGCAGCTGGGGATGAGTGCGGGGCACCTCCTCTACTACTTCGGCAGCAAGGACCAGTTGCTGCTGGAGACCCTGCGGTGGAGCGAGGACCAGCTCGGGGAGCGGCGGCGGGCGGCGCTGGGGCAGGCCGGGGCCGGGGCCTGGGCGCGGTTCGCGCAGTACGTGGAGCTGTACCTGGCCGACGGGCCCGGGGATCCGCGGTGGATCCTGTGGGTCGAGGTCTGGGGGCGCTCGCCGGCCAGTGCGGAGGTGCGGGCGGGCCAGTTGGAGATCGAGGCGCCGTGGCAGGCCGACCTGGAGGCGCTGATCGAGGACGGGGTGGCCGCGGGCGAGTTCGGGCCGGGCTCGGCCCAGGACCGGGCGGTCCAGCTGCGGGCGCTGCTGGACGGGTTCTCGGTGCCGCTGGCGATCGGGCTGCCCGGGGTGGACCGGGAGCGGTCGGCGGCCCAGGTGCGGGCGGCGGCGGCCGCGCTGCTGGGAGCACGGCCGCCGCAGACCTGACGCGGCGTCAGTCGACCCAGAGGGCGGCCGCGGTGCGGTCGTCGGCGAAGCCCTTGGCCCGCACCTGGACCTGGCGCAGGAAGTCGACGCTGCTGGGCGGGTGCGGGTGCGACCAGTGGGTGGCGAGGAAGCGGGCCACCGCGGGCTCGTCGGCGATGGGTTCGGCCAGCCCGGGCGAGCAGAGCAGCAGGATGTCGCCGGGGGTGGCGGGGACCATGCGGAAGCGGAACGGGCGCGGCTGCGGAACGGGCGCGGGCCCGTCGGGGTGGTGCAGCAGGCGGGCGGCGTAGGCGTCGATCCAGTGCCCGGCCCGCAGCAGGTAGAGGCCGCCGGGACCGAGGCCGAAGGCGGCGCGGTGGGTGGCGGCCGGATCGAGCGAGACCAGCAGGCAGTGCAGCGAGCCGGCCTCGCCGGCCGGCGCCCGCAGGCCGGCGGCGGCCCGGGCGGTGAGCCGCTGCAGTCCGTAGCGCAGGCGGTCGCGGGCGCCGTCGCGCAGGTCGGCGGCGAGTTCGGCCCGGCTGCGGCCGATCGCCTCGGCGAGCTGGGCGGCGGCCTGTCGGACGGCGCCGGGCTGCAGCGCGGGCAGGTCGACCACGGTGGCGGTCGGGCTGTCGGCGGTGGCCCGGGCGGTCCGGGGGTCGTCCGGGTCCGGTTCGGCCGCCGGGCGGGCGCGGCTGCCGAGGACGGCGAGCAGCAGGCCGTCGGGGCCCTCGCCGAACCGGGTGACCACCAGGGCGTCGCCGCGGGGCTCGCCGCGGTAGCGGGCGGAGTCGCCGCGGATGGAGGCGGCGCGCAGGGTGAACCCGGGGTACTGGGCGCCGTCGAGCACGGTGTCGGGGACCACGGCGGCCACCTGCTCGGGGAGGGCCTCGGGCAGCGCGGTGGGCTCGGGGCCGTAGGTCGGGGGCCGGGGCCCGACGTGCGGGGCGGGCTCGGGGGCGCGGAGCGGTTCGGGTTCCGGTTCTAGCTCCGGCTCCGGCTCCGGCTCCAGGTCCGTTTCCAGCTCCGGCTCGGGAAGCAGCTCGGGCTCGGGCACCGGCTCCGAGTCCAGCACCGCTTCGGGCTCCGGCAGCACGTCCTCCGGCACCGCGTCCGCAGGCACCGGCGCCGGCGCACCCGCCTGCTTGACCAGGCTCACCCGCGGCACCGCGTCCGCCACCGGCTCGGCCCGCTGGCGCCCGATCAGCCCCACCGCCGAGGCGATCGAGTCGAACCAGTCGTCCACGCTCTCGCCGCCCGCCCGCGCCTGCGGGGTGTCCGGCAGCTGCCCGGCGGGGCCCTGGTAGACCCTGCCCCACCAGCCGTCCTCCGGTGGCCCCTGTACGGGCGCCCCCTGGTCGCTCATCGGGTGGCTCCTGTTCGCTCTGGTCAGGCCGGGTGAGCGTCATTCTTCCGGTCCACGGGCCCGCTGTCCGGGGTTTCCGCAGGATGGATCTGTTCCGTTTCCCGGCGAATTAATCCGAAAGTCGGGCCAGGTGAAGGGGACCGCTTCACCCGGTTGGCTGATTAATATGTGCGCATGACCGCGCCAGGACCCGCCCGCCCGACCCCGGGGAGCGCCGCCATCTTCGGCCGCCCGGTCGGCGTGGCGTTGGTTCTGCCGCTGTTCGGCCTGCTGGTCGCGCTGCTGGTGCTGCTGCCGAGCGCGGGCACCGCGCACGCCGCGGCGCCGCCGCCCGCACCCGGCGCAGCTGCCACAGCAAAAGCGGGCGCCATGTCGGCCCAGGCCGGCCCGGCCCACCACCGCGCGGTGGCGCCCGCGCACGGGACGAAGGCGGGGTCCGCCGCACCGTCCCCACTCGCCCCGCCCGCCTGGTGCTCCTCGGACGCGCCCGACCAGGTCCCGGGCCACGGCTGCTCCAGCCACCCCTTCTGCGGCCAGGACGCCCAGCTGCCCAACGCTCCCCCGCAGCCCGGCGCGGCCCAGCTGCCGCTGCTGGTCGCCCCGAGCGCGGTGCCCGCGGGCACCGCGGCGCAGGCGGTGGCCCGCCCGGCACCCTCCCCAGACCTCCACCTGCTCCAGGTCAACCGGCCCTAGAGCGGAACCCCGCAGATCCAGGCCCCTCCGCACCCCGCCGCCGGCGGGGACCGCGGCCCGGGCGGTCGAGCTGCGTTCCACCCCTCCAGCACCACCTCATGCCGCCGTGCGCAGACCGCCGGCGGGGACAAGGAAGATCTCCGTGGGTTCCGCCTCGAAGCAGACCGACAACACCCCGTCCACCAACCCGTCCAACGGCAGGAAGAGCGGCAAGCAGCAGGCCGCCGACCGCCGCGAGCGGATCGCCCAGCTGCGGGCCGAGGAGCAGCGCCGCGAGAAGCGGATGAAGATCATCGCCTTCTCGGTCGCGGGCGTGCTGATCGCGGGCACCATCGCCGCGGGCATCGGCATCGTGCTCAACGCCCAGGACAAGAAGGACAAGGCGAACGCCGCCAAGAAGGCGCCGATCTCGGGTGTGAAGACCTGGGACAACCTGACCCGCAACCACGTCCAGACCCCGGTCACCTACCCGATGACCCCGCCGGTCGGCGGCGACCACAACCCGGTCTGGCTGACCTGCATGGGCAACGTGTACGACAAGCCGGTGCAGAACGAGAACGCGGTCCACTCGCTGGAGCACGGCGCGGTCTGGGTGACCTACAACGGCAAGGCCACCCCGGACGACATCAAGACCCTCTCCGACAAGGTGAAGGCCACCCCGTACACGATGATGAGCCCGTACCCCACCGAGCAGGGCACCATCACGCTGAGCGCCTGGGGCACCCAGCTGGTGGTGGACAACGCCAAGGACCCGCGGGTGCAGGAGTTCCTCACCAAGTACGTGCAGGGCCCGCAGACCCAGGAGCCCGGCGCGTCCTGCAGCTCCGGCGCGATGCAGTGACGGCCGCCGAGCAGCGGCCCGACGAAGCCGGCCGAGCTGACGGGACCGAGGAGCTGTCCGCGGACCCGGCCGAGGAGCCCACCGCGGCCCGGCCGGTCCGGCGCCGCAAGCTGTGGTGGCCGGCCGCGCTGGCGGCGGCGGTCGCTCTCTGCCTGGGCGTGCCGGCGCTGGTGGCGGGCGGCAGCTCGTCCTCGGCCTCGGTGACGGCGGCGCCGGCCACCGACTCGCCGGAGGCCGGCTTCGCCCGGGACATGGCCACCCATCACCAGCAGGCGATCGACCTGTCGTTCATCGTGCGCGACCGGACCGACAACGCCGAGGTGCGCAACCTGGCCTTCGACGTCATCAACACCCAGGCCAACCAGCGCGGGATGATGATGGGCTGGCTGGACCAGTGGGGGCTGACCCAGAACTCCGCGGCCAAGCCGATGGCCTGGATGAAGATGGACTACCAGGCGCACGACGGCTCGCTGATGCCGGGCATGGCCACCAACGCCCAGATCGACCAGCTCAAGCAGCTGAGCGGGACCGCGGCCGAGGTGTTCTACCTGCAGCTGATGATCGAGCACCACAAGGGCGGGGTGGGGATGGCCCAGGGGTACGTGGACCTGGCCAAGAACCCGTCCGAGAAGCGCCTGGCGCAGTCCATGGTCACCGCGCAGAGCTCGGAGATCCAGCTGATGACGGACATGCTCGCGACCCGCGGCGCCAAGTCGCTGTCCTGATCCGAGGGACGGCCCCGTCCGCCGGGACTGACCCCGCGTCACCGTGCCCTGGCCCCTTCGGGGGTCGGGGCACCGGCGTTTCCGGGGCGCGCGGGCGGTGGTGTCCCCACCAACCGATACGCTGTGCGGCATGCCCACCGACCCGTCAGCCGCCCCGACCAGCGAAGACACCCTCGCGATCGAGCGCGCGCAGCGCCTGACGGACGTGGTGACCAGGCTGCGCCGGGCGCTGCGCAGCAGCATCCGCACCGAGTACCCGTGGGAGTCGCTGCCCATGGCGCAGGTCGAGCTGCTGCAGACGCTGGCGGCGGCGCCGCTGCGGGTGGGCGAGCTGGCGGCGCGTCAGCGGCTCGCGCCGAACACGGTGAGCGGCCTGGTGGGCAAGCTGCTGGACGCGGGCTTCGTGGACCGCCAGGCCGACCCGGGCGACCGCCGCACCGCGCGGATCGGCCTGACCGAGGCGGGCCACCAGCAGCTGACGGACTGGCGCGAGGCGCACGAGCGCCGCCTGGCCGGCGCGCTGGACACGCTCAGCGCGGCGGACCAGGCCGCGGTGATGGCGGCCCTGCCGGCCCTCGACCGACTGGCTCGCGCCCTCACCGGACCTTCGGGGCCGTAGGGCCTCGTCCCCCCTCAGCCCTGTGCGGCGCGGGCCCACAGGTGGTGGACGGCGTACGAGCGCCACGGGGACCAGGCGACGGCCGCGGCTGCGGCGGACCTGGGGTCGGCCGCCAGGCCCAGGTGCGCCAGGCCGTGGCGGACCCCGAGGTCACCGGGCAGGAACACGTCCGGGTCGCCGAGCGCCCGCATCCGCAGGTATCCCACGGTCCACGGCCCGATGCCGCGCAGGGCCAACAGCTCGGCGGCGGCCTGCTCCCGGTCCACACCGGGGTCCAGGCGCACTGTGCCGTCCGCGAGCGCGGCGCACAGCCCGCGCAGCGCGTTCTGCCGCGACAGCGGCATCGCCAGGTCGGCGTCGGCGGCCTGCGCGAGCGCCGCCGCCGTCGGGAACAGGACCGTCAGGCCCCCGCTCGGCTCGGGCAGTGCCGCGCCGTACCGCTGCGCCAGCCGCCCGGCCAGCGTGCGCGCCGCCGCCACCGTCACCTGCTGCCCCAGCACGGCCCGCACCGCCAGCTCGTGCGGGTCCACGTGCCCGGGCGAGCGCAGCCCGGGCCTGGCCAGCACGGCGGGACCGAGCGCCGGGTCCGACCCCAACTGCTCGGTGACGGCCGCCGGGTCGGCGTCCAGGTCGAAGAGCGCCCGGAGCCGGTGCACCGCGGTGGTCAGGTCCCGCAGGTCGGCCAGACGCAGGCGGCAGTCCAGCCAGCCGCGGGTGAGCGGGACGCCGACGCCCAGCGAGTCGACCTCGGCCACCGCCGGGCCGTGCGGCAGCGCGAGGGTGCGGCGGTAGGTCCGCACGCCCTGCCCGCCGACGCCCTCGACGACCTCCTCCACCCCCGGCACGGCGCGCAGGGCGAGGAAGTCGACCAGGTGCTCGGTGTCCAGCGGACCCCGGTAGGCCAGCCGCAGGCTGAGCGAGCCCGGCACGGCCTCCGCACTCCCGGCCCGGCTTCCGGCCTGGGGGGTGCGGATCTCGGCCCGCAGGCCGCTCGGCGTGCGGTCGTACACCTCGCGCACGGTCTCGTTGAACTGCCGCACGGAGGCGAAGCCGGCCGCGAACGCCACCTCGGTGACCGGCAGCCGGGTCGTCTGCAGCAGCAGCCGGGCGGCCTGCGCCCGCTGGGCGCGGGCCAGCGCGATCGGGCCGGCCCCGAGCTCGGCGGTCAGCGCCCGCTGCACCTGGCGGGAGCTGTAGCCGAGCCGGGTGGCCAGCCCGGCCACGCCCTCCCGGTCCACCACGCCGTCGCCGATCAGCCGCATCGCCCGGCCGACCAGGTCGGCCCGGTGGTTCCACTCGGGCGAGCCGGGGACGGAGTCGGGCCGGCACCGGCGGCAGGCCCGGAAGCCGGCGCCCTGGGCCGCGGCGGCGGTCGGGTAGAAGGTGCAGTTGACCCGCTTCGGGGTCATGGCCGGACAGCTCGGCCGGCAGTAGATCCCGGTGGAGGTGACAGCGGTGAAGAACACCCCGTCGAAGCGGGCGTCCCGGCTGTCCACGGCGCGGTAGCGGGTCTCGTCGTCGATCACGCACCCCAGTCTGCGCCGGGCAGCGACCCGAACCTAGCGGAAATCGGACATGGCACTGCCCGCACTGCTCCGCCCGTGTCGCCCGGGCCGACGCTCCTCAGCTCGGCGCCCGGCGCCCGTGCCACGGGCGGATGTTCCCCCGGGCCTCCTTCGACCGTTGCTTCCACCCCCGCACCCGGTCCGCCGCCAACCGGGCATCGGTGCGCGCCGCGATCCACTCGTTCTCGCGCTGCAGCTTCAGGTAGCTCTCCCAGCGCCGCTGCGCGAGCGTTCCGTCCGCGAGCGCGGCCCGTACCGCGCAGCCGGGCTCGCTCAGGTGGGAGCAGTCGGGGAACCGGCACCGCCCGGCCAGCTCGTCGATCTCGGCGAAGGCCTGCTGCAGCCCCTCGCCACCGTACAGACCGACCCCGCGCAGCCCGGGGGTGTCGATCAGCACGCCGCCCCCGGGCAGCGCGAACAGCTCCCGGGTCGTCGTCGTGTGCCGACCCTTCTCGTCGCCCTCCCGGGTGCGCTGAACGGTCATCACCTGATGCCCCGCCAGCGCGTTGGTCAGCGTGGACTTGCCCGCCCCGGACTGGCCGATCAGCGCGCTGGTGGCGCCCATGCAGGCCCGCAGCACGTCCAGCCCGGCACCGGTCTCGGCGCTGACCACCAGCACCGGCACGCCCGGCGCGATCCGTTCGACGTCCTCGCGGACGAACTCGGCGTCCCCGACCAGGTCGGACTTGGTGAGCACCACCAGCGGCTCGGCGCCGCTCTCGTAGGCCAGGGCCAGGAACCGCTCGACCCGCCCGAGGTCGGGGTCGAGGGCGAGCGAGACCGCGATCAGCACGGTGTCCACGTTCGCGGCGAGCACCTGGCCCTCGGAGCTCTTGCCGGCGCCCTTGCGGATGATCGCGCTGCGCCGGGGCAGCAGGGCCGCGACCGCGGTCATCGGTTCGGCGGCGAGGTCGAGCGCGACCCAGTCACCGGTGCACGGGTTGGCCGGCGCCGCGCCGCCGCTGACCGGCCGGGTGTCGGCCCGCACCGTGCGCAGCTCACCGGTCCCGGGGTCGGCCAGCACGGCGTCCGCCTGGCCGCGGTCCACCCGGGCCAGGCGTGCCGGGACCAGGCCGGCCTCGGCGAACAGCTCGAACTGCTCAGAGAGCTCCGCCGTCCACCCGTACGGGGAGAGCACGGAGCCGGCGGCCGAGCCACCTGCGGCGGAAGAAGAAAACGAAGAAGAAGACAACGCGAAGAAAGCCCTTCGGGAAGGATCCTCCCGGGAGCTGAACGTCCGTCAGCGGGCGACCGGGAGGGCGGAGAAGTGGGGCGTACGAGCGCTGCCCAAGGCAGCCATGAGCGCGTTGACAGACATCGGGCCCACCTCCTGCTTCTGCGTCCTGGACCGGAACACGGCCCTGCCGAACAGACTGACGGGCGGCAGCCTAGGACACCGGCCACCGCCCCGCACCTGATTTACCGCGCGGCCCGCGCCTGTCCCGTGCCCAGCGCCCGACCCGCCACCAGCAGCCCCTGCGTGACCGGCTTACTGCCCGTCCCACGGGGGCCGCGGCGGGTAGCTCGGCAGCGCCGAGTCCACCGGTCCCAGCTCGCCCGGGTAGCGCCCGTCCTGCCCCCACGGCCCGGCGGGGCGCTCCGGGTGCCCGCCCAACGGCGCGTCAGGCGCCGGGTGCGGCCCACCGAGCCCACCATGGCCACCGGGCCCGCCCGGGCCGCCCTGCCCCTCGCCCCCGCGCACGCCCCCCGCCCGCGGCTCCGGCCGGTCGCTGTCCGGCGGCGGGGGCGGGGTGCGCCGCCGCTTGCGCGCACTGCCGCCCAGCCGCCCCCGCACGTCGCCGGGCGCCAGCACGTCGGCCCACCGCTCGGGGTACTCGGCTGGCACGTCATCCTCCTCGTCCGCCGCCCCGTCCGCGTGCCCGCCCTGCGACCCCCGCCCGCCGTACTGCCCGAACTCCCCGTACTCCTCCTCGTACCCGTCCGCGAGCCCGAGCTGCCGCGCCCGCTCGGCCCGCTCGGCGGCCCGCCGGGCACCGACCTGGCGGACCATCGCGGCGGCGGCCTGCTCGCTGGCCCGCTCGTTCTCGGCGCGCGCGTCGGCGGTCTCCACGCTGGGCCAGCGCCGGTCTATGGCGGCGTTCATCGCGGCGCCGATCAGCACGGCCAGCGCGACCACGAAGATCCACAGCAGCACGGCGACCGGCGCGGCCAGCGAGCCGTAGACCGAGTGCCCCTCCACCGAGCTGACCAGGTACACCCGCAGCACCAGGCTGCACAGCACCAGTACCCCGAGCGCGACCAGCGCGCCGGGGATGTCCTCGCGCCAGGGCGTGCTGGCCGGCACCGACAGGTGGTAGAGCGTGGTGAGGAAGACGATCAGCAGCAGGATCGCGACCGGCCAGTACAGCGCGCTGACCATCCCGGCCACCGTCGGCACGGCCGCCACCACCAGGCCCGGGCCGGCCACCAGCAGCGGCAGCACCAGCGAGCCGATCAGCAGCGCGCCCAGGTAGAGCACCAGCGACAGCGCCCGGGTCTTGACGATGCCGCGCTTGCCGTCGAGCCCGTACATCACGGTGATGGTGTCGATGAAGATGTACAGCGCCCGCGAGCCGGACCAGAGCGAGAGCAGGAAGCCGATCGAGATCAGGTCCGGCCGCCCGCTCTGGAACACGCTGCTCAGCAGCGGCTTGACGATCTGCTCGACCGAGGAGGGCGAGAGCACGGTGTCGGCGGCCGACAGGATGTCCTGCTGCAGCTTCTGGATGGTGCCCGCGCCGAGCAGGTCGTCCAGGTAGCCGAGGGTGCCGGCCAGGCAGAGCAGCAGCGGCGGGATCGAGAGCAGGGTGAAGAAGGCGGCCTCGGCGGCCAGGCCGGTGACCCGGTACTCGACGCAGGTGTTGGTGGTGTCCCGGACCAGTGCCCAGCCGGTGTCGCGCCAGGCGGAGCGCCGTGCCGCCCGGCGGGACCCCTTGCCCCGCCGCCGGGAGGGCCGGTCCGCGCCCGCTCTGCTGCTTTCACCTGGTGGCTGCACAGGCATACGGTATCGGGCCGGAACCGGGACCCGGCGGCAGTGGGCGGCCTGCACCGCCGTCAGCTCGGGTGCCGTCCGGGAGTCCCAGCATTCGGAACAATCGGGTCCACATCGTGGACGACAGTGGACCGGGGCTCGTCCGGCGTGCGAATCTCTTGCCATGCCTGGCACCGGAACCACCCTAGTTGGTCGACTTCACGTCGATCTCCTCCGCGTGTCCAGCGCCATCTGTCCGGTGATCTGAGCCCACCCAGCCGCCCCCACCGCACCGGCGCCACCCAGCCGACACCCCCGCCGTCGCGGATGTGCGGAGCCCGCTCGGGCCTCGATCACCACTTCGCCGCGTTTGCCGCCCGGCAACCGCAGGTCGGAGCAGGTACCGGCCCCGGGACCGCACCATCCTCCCGCACCAGAGCCACCTGCCCGAAGGACGTCACCATGGCCACCACTCCCGACCCGGTCGAGCCCCAGCCGCACGCGGCCGCGCCGCGGGCTGCCGCTGCCGCCCGCAAGGCGACCCGCCACCGCGGCGAGGGTCAGTGGGGCATGGGGCACTTCACCCCGCTGAACGCCAACGAGCAGTTCAAGAAGGACGACGACGGTCTCAACGTGCGGACGCGCATTGAGACGATCTACGCGCACCGCGGCTTCGACTCGATCGACCCGTCGGACCTGCGCGGCCGGATGCGCTGGTGGGGGCTGTACACCCAGCGCAAGGAGGGGATCGACGGCGGCAAGACCGCGATCCTGGACCCGCACGAGCTGGACGCCGAGTTCTTCATGCTCCGGGTCCGGATCGACGGCGGCCGGCTGACGGTCGCCCAGCTGCGGGCGATCGCCGAGGTCTCCCAGCAGTACGCGCGCGGCACCGCCGACCTGACCGACCGCCAGAACGTCCAGTTCCACTGGATCCGGATCGAGGACGTCCCCGCGATCTGGCAGAAGTTGGAGGCGGTGGGCCTGTCCACCACCGAGGCGTGCGGCGACACCCCGCGCACCGTCCTGGGCTCCCCGGTCGCGGGCGTGGCCGAGGACGAGATCATCGACGGCACCCCGGCCATCGATGAGATCCACCGCCGGTTCATCGGCAACAAGGACTTCTCCAACCTGCCGCGCAAGTTCAAGACCGCCGTCTCCGGCTCCCCGCAGCTGGACGTGGCGCACGAGATCAACGACGTCGCCTTCGTCGGTGTGAACCACCCCGAGCACGGCCCGGGCTTCGACCTGTGGGTCGGCGGCGGCCTGTCGACCAACCCCAAGCTGGGCGTGCGGCTGGGCGCCTGGGTCCCGCTGGAGCAGGTGGCGGACGTCTTCGAGGGCGTCATCTCGATCTTCCGCGACTACGGCTACCGCCGGCTGCGCAACCGCGCCCGGCTGAAGTTCCTGGTCGCCGACTGGGGTCCGGCCAAGTTCCGCCAGGTGCTGGAGGACGAGTACCTCAAGGTCCAGCTGCTGGACGGCCCGGCGCCCGAGCAGCCGAGCGGCGTGTGGCGCGACCACGTGGGCGTGCACCGGCAGAAGGACGGCAAGTACTACGTCGGCTTCGCGCCGCGGGTCGGCCGGGTGGACGGCGCGCTGCTGAGCAAGGTGGCCGAGCTGGCCGCCTCGCACGGCTCGGACCGGCTGCGCACCACCACCGAGCAGAAGATGCTGGTGCTGGACGTCGCCGAGGAGCAGGTCGAGTCGCTGGTGGCCGGCCTGGAGGCGCTGGACCTGCGGGTCACCCCATCCCCCTTCCGCCGCGGCACCATGGCCTGCACCGGCATCGAGTACTGCAAGCTGGCCATCGTCGAGACCAAGGAGCGCGGGCGCTCCCTGATCGACGAGCTGGAGTCCCGGCTGCCCGAGTTCGCCGAGCCGCTGACCATCAACATCAACGGCTGCCCGAACGCCTGCGCCCGCATCCAGGTGGCGGACATCGGTCTCAAGGGCCAGCTGGTCATCGACGAGCAGGGCAACCAGGTGGAGGGCTACCAGGTGCACCTGGGCGGCGCGCTCGGCCTGGAGGCCGGGTTCGGCCGCAAGGTGCGCGGGCTCAAGGTCACCAGTGCCGGCCTGCCGGACTACGTGGAGCGCCTGCTGACCCGCTTCCAGGCGGACCGCGCCGAGGGCGAGCGGTTCGCGCAGTGGACCGCCCGGGCCAGTGAGGAGCAGCTGTCGTGAGTGAGCGAGCCGCCCCGTTCTACTGCCCGTACTGCGGCGAGGAGGACCTGCGGCCGTCCGAGGAGGGCGGCCACGGCGCCTGGGAATGCGTCGGCTGCCGACGTGCTTTCAGTGTGAAGTTCCTTGGTCTGCTGTCAGCTTCGAATGGGGGCAACTCAGTTGAGCACCACCACTGATCTGGAGGCGCTGGCCGTCGCGGCCGGTCGCGACCTGGAGGAGGCCTCGGCGCAGGAGATCATGCGCTGGGCCGCCGACACCTTCGGCAGCAAGCTCTGCGTCACCTCCTCGATGGAGGACGCGGTGGTGGCCCACCTGGCCGCCACCGCCCTGCCCGGGATCGACGTGGTCTTCCTGGACACCGGCTACCACTTCCCGGAGACCATCGGCACCCGGGACGCGGTCGCGGCGACCATGGCGGTCAACCTGATCACCCTGACCCCGCGTCAGACGGTGGCCGAGCAGGACGCCCAGTACGGCGCGAACCTGCACGACCGCGACCCCGACCTGTGCTGCTCGCTGCGCAAGGTGGAGCCGCTGCAGCGCGGGCTGATGGCCTACGACGCCTGGGCCACCGGTCTGCGCCGGGACGAGTCGCCGAGCCGGGCGAACACCCCGGTGGTCTCCTGGGACGCCAAGCGCCGCAAGGTGAAGATCGCCCCGATCGCCCGCTGGACCCAGGAGGACGTGGACGCCTACGTCCAGGCCAACGGGGTGCTGCTCAACCCGCTGCTGTGGGAGGGCTACACCTCGGTCGGCTGCTCGCCGCTGTCCTGCACCCGCAAGCCGGTCGACGGCGAGGACGCCCGGGCCGGGCGCTGGGCGGGCTCCGGCAAGACCGAGTGCGGAATCCATCTCTGATGGCCGACCAATACAGCCATCTCTGATGGCCGATCAATACAGCCATCCCTGATGGCCGATCAGCACCGTCGGCGCTAGGCCGGCACCACTCCTGACCAGCACTTTTTTAAAACTCCCGGTTACTTAGTTTTGGAGAGAAACGTGACAACAGCCGACACCCTGGCCGCCGCGGAGGCGGCCCCCTCGGCCGGGCCCCGCGACCGCGGCGCCACGGTGTGGCTGACCGGCCTGCCCAGCGCCGGCAAGACCACGCTGGCCTTCGCGCTCGCCGAGCGGCTGCGCGCCGAGGGCCACAAGGTCGAGGTGCTGGACGGGGACGAGATCCGCGAGTTCCTCTCCAAGGGCCTGGGCTTCTCCCAGGAGGACCGGCACACCAACGTGACCCGGATCGGCTTCGTCGCCGAGAAGCTGGCCAAGAACGGCGTCAAGGTGCTCGCCCCGGTGATCGCCCCCTACGCCGACTCCCGCGCCGCGGTACGCGCCCGGCACGCCGAGCAGGGCGCCGAGTTCCTGGAGATCCACGTGGCCACCCCGGTCGAGCTCTGCTCCGAGCGCGACGTCAAGGGGCTGTACGCCAAGCAGGCCGCCGGCGAGATCTCCGGCCTGACCGGGGTCGACGACCCCTACGAAGCGCCCGAGCACCCGGAGCTGCGCCTGCAGACCCAGGGCCGCTCGGTCGCCGAGTCCGCCGCCGAACTGCACACCTTCCTGACCGAGAGGGGCCTGGCGTGACCACCGCGACCGCGAACCCGAACGTGCACAGCGACACCCCCTACGCGCTCTCCCACCTGGACGCGCTGGAGGCCGAGGCGGTGCACATCTTCCGCGAGGTGGCGGGGGAGTTCGAGCGCCCGGTGATCCTCTTCTCCGGCGGCAAGGACTCCATCGTCATGCTGCACCTGGCGCTCAAGGCCTTCGCGCCGGCGCCGGTCCCGTTCTCGCTGCTGCACGTGGACACCGGCCACAACTTCCCCGAGGTGATCGCCTACCGCGACCGCGTGGTGGCCGAGCACAACCTCCGTCTGCACGTGGCCAGCGTCCAGCAGTTCATCGACGACGGCCGGCTGCGCGAGCGCCCGGACGGCACCCGCAACCCGCTGCAGACCGTCCCGCTGCTGGACGCGATCGAGTCGAACAAGTTCGACGCGGTCTTCGGCGGCGGCCGCCGGGACGAGGAGAAGGCGCGCGCCAAGGAGCGGGTGTTCTCCCTGCGCGACGAGTTCGGCGCCTGGGACCCGCGCCGCCAGCGCCCCGAGCTGTGGTCGCTGTACAACGGCCGGCACGCGGTCGGCGAGCACGTGCGCGTCTTCCCGCTCTCCAACTGGACCGAGCTGGACGTGTGGCAGTACATCGAGCGCGAGGGCATCGAGCTGCCGGAGATCTACTACGCGCACGAGCGGGACGTCTTCGCCCGCGACGGCATGTGGCTGACCGCCGGCGAGTGGGGCGGCCCCAAGGAGGGCGAGACGGTCCAGCGGCGGCTGATCCGCTACCGCACGGTCGGCGACATGTCCTGCACCGGCGCCGTCGACTCCGACGCCGCCACCATCGAGCAGGTGATCACCGAGATCGCCGCCAGCCGACTGACCGAACGCGGGGCCACCCGGGCCGACGACAAGCTCTCCGAGGCCGCCATGGAAGACCGCAAGCGCGAGGGGTACTTCTAACCATGTCCAGCAACTCCGTTGAGCTCGACGCGCTCACCGCCACCTCGCTGCTGCGCTTCGCCACCGCCGGTTCGGTGGACGACGGCAAGTCCACCCTGGTCGGCCGCCTGCTGCACGACTCCAAGTCGGTGCTGGCGGACCAGTTGGAGGCCGTCGAGCACGCCTCCCGCAAGCGCGGCCAGGAGGCGCCGGACCTGGCGCTGCTCACCGACGGCCTGCGGGCCGAGCGCGAGCAGGGCATCACCATCGACGTGGCGTACCGCTACTTCGCCACCCCCCGGCGCCGGTTCATCCTCGCCGACACCCCCGGCCACGTGCAGTACACCCGCAACATGGTGACCGGCGCCTCCACCGCCGAGCTGGCCGTGGTGCTGGTGGACGCGCGCAACGGCGTGGTCGAGCAGACCCGCCGGCACGCCGCGGTGGCCGCCCTGCTGCGCGTGCCGCACGTGGTGCTCGCGGTCAACAAGATGGACCTGGTCGACTACGCCGAGCCGGTCTTCGCCGCCATCGCCGAGGAGTTCACCGCCTACGCGGCCTCGCTCGGGGTGCGCGACGTGATCTCGGTCCCGATCTCCGCCCTCGCCGGGGACAACGTGGTCGAGCCGAGCGCGCACATGGACTGGTACGGCGGCCCGACCCTGCTGGAGCACCTGGAGACGGTGCCGGTCGGCTCGGACCCGAGCCTGGAGCCGGCCCGCTTCCCGGTCCAGTACGTGATCCGCCCGCAGAGCGCCGAGCTGCCCGACTACCGCGGCTACGCGGGCCAGTTGGCCTCCGGCGTGCTGCGCAGGGGCGATGCCGTCACGGTGCTGCCCAGCGGCCACACCACCACAGTGGCCGGGATCGACGTGCTCGGCACCGAGACCGACATCGCCTGGGCGCCCCAGTCGATCACCGTCCGCCTTGCCGAGGACATCGACATCTCCCGCGGCGACCTGATCGCGGCGGGCAAGGCTCCGCAGCCGACCAAGGACGTCGAGGCGACGGTCTGCCACCTGAACGAGCGTCCGCTGCGGGCCGGGGACAAGGTGCTGCTCAAGCACACCACCCGCACCGTCCGCGCGCTGGTCAAGGAGATCTCCTACCGGATCGACATCGACACGCTCGAACCGCGCACCGGCGCCCAGGAGTTGAACGTCAACGACATCGGCCGCGTGGTGCTGCGCACCGCCGAGCCGCTGGCCCTGGACGCCTACGCGGACAACCGCCGCACCGGGTCGTTCCTGCTGATCGACCCGGCCGACGGCACCACGCTCACCGCCGGCATGGCGGGTGAGTCCTTCGACGGGGCCCTGGCCGCGCCGACGCTCGACGACGAAGAGGGGGCTTGGGTCTGATGCCCGGCGAGGCGTTCTCCGGCATGGACAAGGAAGGCGGCCGCATCGGCAGCGGCGTCCGTGGCAGCGGCCAGGGCGGCATCGGCCGATGTGGGTGCGGACGGGGTCACTGACACCCCGTCACCGGCCGCCTTCCCCGAAGAAGGCACCCGGCGTGCCCGCACTACCTTCCCTTGACCGTTCCACCCAGAGGACACCTCGATGGCTTCGCTCCAGACCTCCAGATCACTGCGCGCGACGGCGGCCGCCGTCGCCGCCCTGACCGCGGTCGGCCTGCTCAGCGCCTGCAGCTACGGTTCCAAGGCGGACAAGACCGCCAACGCCGCCCCGGCCGCCGCCACCAGCGGCGCCAAGCTCTCCGCCGACACCGTGAAGATCGGCTACTTCGCCAACCTGACCCACGGCACCGCCCTGGTCGGTCTGCAGGAGGGGCTGTTCCAGAAGGAGTTGGGCGGCACCCAGATCAAGACCCAGGTGTTCAACGCCGGCCCCTCCGAGATCGAGGCGCTCAACGCCGGTTCGATCGACATCGGCTGGGTCGGGCCCTCTCCGGCGATCAACGGCTACGTGCAGTCCAACAGCTCCAACCTGAAGATCGTCGGCGGCTCGGCCTCCGGCGGCGTGGCGCTGGTGGTCAACCCGGCGAAGATCACCAGCCTGGACGAGCTCAAGGGCAAGAAGATCGCCACCCCGCAGCTGGGCAACACCCAGGACGTGGCGCTGCTCAACTACCTGGCGGGCAAGGGCTTCAAGGAGGACCCGCAGTCCGGTGCGGGCGACGTCTCGGTGGTCCGCACCGACAACAAGGTCACCCCCGACGCCTACTCCTCCGGCGCGATCGACGGTGCCTGGGTGCCCGAGCCGACCGCCTCCACCCTGGTGAGCAAGGGCGCCAAGGTGCTGCTGGACGAGAAGGACCTCTGGCCGAACAAGCAGTTCGTGATCACCAACATCATCGTCTCGCAGAAGTTCCTCAAGGCCCACCCGGACGTGGTGGAGGCCGTGCTGCGCGGCTCGGTGAAGACCAACGCGTTCATCAAGGCCAACTCCGACAAGGCCGCGCAGGACGCCAACGCCGCGATCAAGGCGGCCGGCGGCAACGCGCTGCCGGACGCGGTCCTGGCGCCGGCCTGGAAGAGCATCGACTTCCTGGACGACCCGCTGGCGGCCACCCTGCAGTCGGAGGCCGACCACGCGGTCACCGCCGGCCTGCTGAAGAAGCCGAACATCGCCGGGATCTACGACCTGGCGCCGCTGAACAAGGTGCTCCAGGCGGCCGGACAGCCGGCTGTCCAGGACGCCGGACTCGGCGCCCCGTAACCCGTCCTGACGCACCGTCAGGACCGCCCTGCTCCGGTGCCCGCCCCCGTCCGACCCGGTCGATGCCCAGTCACAGGGCCGGCCGGGGGCGGGCACCGGCTCCCCCAGCTTCCGCTCGCCCCACTCACGCCAGGAGGTGCCCGCGATGAGCACGGCACTGACCACCCCGAACGAGGCTCCCGTCCTCGCGGACCGCAGCGGCGCCCCCGCCGTGCGGATCGCGGGCGTGCACAAGACCTTCGGCCGCCCGGGTGCCGACGCCCCGGTGCTGGACGACATCAACCTGGACGTGGCCGCGGGCGAGTTCCTCTGCCTGCTCGGCGCCTCCGGCTGCGGCAAGTCCACGCTGCTCAACCTGGTGGCCGGCCTCGACCGGCCGACCGCGGGCACCATCGAGGTGGCCGGAGCCCGCCCGGCCCTGATGTTCCAGGAGCACGCGCTGTTCCCGTGGCTGACCGCGGGCAAGAACATCGAGCTGGCGCTGCGGCTGAACGGCGTGCCGCGCGCCGAGCGCCGGCCCGAGGCCGAGCGCCTGCTGGAGCTGGTTCGGCTGGCCGGCTCCTACGGCAAGCGGGTGCACGAGCTGTCCGGCGGCATGCGCCAGCGGGTCGCGATGGCCCGCGCGCTGGCCCAGGGCAGCAAGGTGCTGCTGATGGACGAGCCGTTCGCCGCCCTGGACGCGATCACCCGGGACGTGCTGCACGAGGAGATCACCCGGATCTGGTCGGAGCGACAGCTGACCGTGCTCTTCGTCACCCACAACGTGCGCGAGGCGGTCCGGCTGGCCCAGCGGGTGGTGCTGCTCTCCTCCCGGCCCGGCCGGGTGGCCAAGCAGTGGGAGATCGACCTGCCGCAGCCGCGCCGCATCGAGTCCGCCTGCGTCGCGGACCTGTCCGTCGAGATCACCGAAGACCTGCGCAGGGAGATCCGCCGCCATGGCCAGCACTGAGACCGCCGCCGTGGCGGAGACCGAGAACCCGGCCGGCACCGCCGCCCCCGGCAGCGACCTGCACGGCGTCGAGGCCGGCCTGGACGCGCTGGACGCGGTGCAGGTCCAGCGCACCCCGCTGACCCAGGTGCTGCGACAGAAGGTGCTGCCGCCGGTGCTCGGCGTGCTGCTGGTGCTGGCGCTGTGGCAGCTGGTCTACAGCCTGCACGTCACTCCGTCGTACAAGCTGCCCAGCCCGCTGGCCGTCTGGCAGAGCCTGCAGGACCTCTGGTACCAGGGCACGCTCTTCTCGATCGTCTGGACCAGCATCTGGCGCGGCATCTCCGGCTTCGTCGCCGCGGTGGTGATCGGCACCCCGATCGGGCTGCTGGTGGCCCGGGTCCGACCGGTGCGGGCGGCCGTGGCGCCGGTGCTCTCGGGGCTGCAGTCGCTGCCCTCGGTGGCCTGGGTGCCGGCCGCGGTGATCTGGCTGGGCATCAACGACTCCGCGATGTACGCGGTGATCCTGCTCGGCGCGGTGCCCTCGATCGCCAACGGCCTGATCTCCGGCATCGACCAGGTCCCGCCGCTCTTCCTGCGGGCCGGGCGCACCCTGGGCGCGCGCGGCCTGAGCGGGGCCCGGCACATCCTGCTGCCGGCCGCGCTGCCCGGCTACCTGGCGGGGCTCAAGCAGGGCTGGGCCTTCTCCTGGCGCTCGCTGATGGCCGCCGAGCTGATCGCCTCCTCCCCCGACCTGGGCATCGGCCTGGGCCGCTACCTGGAGAACCAGCGCGACTCCAGCAACATGGCCGGGGTGCTGCTCGGTATCATTTTGATCCTGGTCGTCGGGGTCGCCATCGACCTGCTGGTCTTCTCGCCGGTCGAGCGACGGGTGCTGCGCAGCCGCGGGCTGCTGCAGACCTCGCGCTGAGCACCACCGCGCCCCGAGTATCCGCACCACGTCACGGAAGCCGCCATGTCCCAGCCCACCCTGTTGCTGATCGCCCACGGCAGCCGCGACCCGCGGCACGCCGCGACGGTCGACGCCCTGGTGCGCCAGGTGCGGGCGCAGCAGCCCGGGCTGGCGGTGGACACCGCCTACCTGGACCACTCCGCCCCGCGGCTGCCCCGGGTGCTGGAGCGCCTGGCGGGGCGGCCCGCGGTGGCCGTCCCGCTGCTGCTCAACCGGGCCTACCACGCCAAGCACGACATCCCCGCCGCGCTGCTCGCCGCCGGGGCCGGGGTCGGCGGTGACGGCGGGGCCGGGGCCGGCGGAGGCGGCGGCCTCCCGGTGGCCGAGGTGCTCGGCGCTCCGCGCGAGGAACTGCTGCTCGCCGCGCTGGAGCGGCGCCTGGCCGAGGCCGGCCTGCGGGTGGCCGACCCCGTCGAGCGGGCCCGCACCGGCCTGGTGCTGGCCGCGGCCGGCTCCTCCGACCCGGCCGCCGACGCCGCCACCCGTGCGCTGGCCGCGCACTGGGGGGCCCGGCGCGGCTGGGCGGCGGTCACCGTCGCCTACGCCTCGGCCGGCGGCCCCCGGGTCCCCGAGGCGCTGGCCGAGCTACGCGCCGCCGGGGCCGAGCGGACCGCCGTCGCCCCGTACCTGCTGGCGCCGGGACTGCTGCCGGACCGGATCGCCTCGGCGGCCGCCGAGGCCGGGGCCGACCTGGTCGCCCCCGTGCTCGGCGCCGCCCCGGAGCTGGCCAAGCTGGTGCTCGCCCGCTACGCCGCGGTGCCCGCCGTCGCCGCCCGACAGCGGGCAGCCTGCGTCACCGCCCGACGGCAGGCAGCCTGACCAGCCGGAACTCGTCGGTCGCCCCGCCGGCGAACAGCACGTCCATCCGCCCGCTCAGCACCCAGTAGGCGCCGTCCGGGCCCTTGGTCACCGCGGTGGGAGCGGGCACCGGCGCGTTCGCCACGCTCAGCCGCGCCTGGCCGTGGTGCTGACGAACCGTCACCACCTGGCCCGAGGAGTCCGTCCCGATCCGGTTGGTGGCGCCCAGCAGGGTGCCGTCCGGCCCGGCGGTCAGGCCGTCCAGGCCCACCAGCCGCGGGTCCTGCACCAGCAGCCGGAGCGCGCCCAAGCGGTGCACCGGCACCTCCCAGATCGCGCCGTTCTGGTAGTTGCCCAGGTACAGCCGGCTGTCCCGCAGCACGATGCCGTTCAGCCCGAACTGCCCGGCGCCGGCGCCGAGCCGGGTGTCGCGCAGCAACACCGAGGCCCGCCCGTCGGCGGTGACCTGGTAGACGATCGGCGAGAAGGAGTCGGTCACGTACGCCGTGCCGTCCGCGTCGAACACCACGTCGTTCGCCATGTGCGGCCCGCCGTCGGCGGCGACCGCCGCCAGGTCCACGTACCAGCGCCGCGCGCCGGTGCGCAGGTCGTAGCTGCCCAGGCCGGCCACATGGCCCTGGCTGCCGGGGGTGCTGCGCACCGACAGGCCGGCCGGGTCGGCGTTGCAGACCAGCACCCGCCCGCGCGCGGCGTCCACCTTGACGCCGATCACCGAGACCAGCGTCGGGTCGGCGACCAGGGTGCGGGCCACGCCGTCGGGGCCCACCGTGCTGACCACGCCCTGGTGGATCGAGCTGATCACGAACCGGCCGCTGGTCGGGTCCCAGCTGGCGCTCTCCGGGTTCAGCTCGTTGCCGGTCCCGGCCACCGCGCCGCCGTACCAGGCCGCCGGGGCCACCGCGCCCGGTGCCCGGTCGGCCGCCACTGCGGGCAGCGCGCCGCCCATGATCGCGGCCGCCGCCAGGGCGGCGGCCACTGCGGTCCGTCGGGTCGTCCCGTTCATCGTCACCACTCCTCAACTCCGTTGACTGGCCCAAGCTTTTCGCGTCGGCGGGCGGGCGGGCAGTGCGTGCCGATGCTGGTAGCCGCACTACCACCCAACTGCGGGGAGATAGTGTTAGGTGAAGGGGGATGCGGGCGATGACGGGTACTCAGCGGCACGGGCAACGGGGGGACGAGCCGCAGCACGGGCAGCGCAGGGACGAGCCGCGGCACGGGGACGAGCACCAGCACCAGCAGCGGCGCACCGCGCTGGCCAACTTCCTGCGCAGCCGGCGGGCCCGCCTCAGCCCGCAGGACGTGGGTCTGCCGGCCGGCGGCCGCCGCCGCACCCCGGGGCTGCGGCGCGAGGAGCTGGCGGTGCTCGCCGGGGTCGGGGTCACCTGGTACACCTGGCTCGAGCAGGGCCGGGAGATCAACCCCTCCCCCGAGGTGCTGGCCGCCCTGGCCGGCACGCTGCGGCTGGACCCGGCGGAGACCGACTACTTCTTCCGCCTGGCGGGCAGCCAACCGGGCCCGCACCCCGACCGGCCGGTGCGCGGGATCCCGGCGGCGCTGAACCGGCTGCTGGCGGCCCAGGCACCCTCGCCCGCCTACCTGCTGGACGCCGACTGGGACGTGCGGGCCTGGAACCCGCAGGCCGAGGCGCTGCTGAACTTCTCGCAGTACGACCCGGTGGACCGCAACATGGCCTGGCTGGTCTTCGCCAACCCGCTCAGCCGCGCCCGCACCGTGGACTGGGAGTACCACGCCCGCCGCACCCTGGCCCAGCTGCGCGCCAGCTACGCCGAACGCGGCGGCGCCGAGACCCCGGGCGGACGCCAACTCGCCGCGCTGATCGCCAGGTTGCGGGGCGCCTTCCCAGAGGCCGACGCCTGGCTGGACGAACACGAGGTGCAGGAGCGGGCGGGCACGGCGAAGGACCTGCTGCACGAGCGGCTCGGTCCGCTGTGCCTGGACCAGATCGTGCTGCGGGCGCCGGAGGACCTCCAACTGGTCATCCTGCAGGCCCGCGACGAGGCGACCGCGGCCCGGCTGCCGCACCTCACCGACAGCGGCGACGAGCAGGTGGTGGCGGTCAGCTCAACGTTCGCTCAGATAACGGGTGTTCGCGAAGCGCCGGGGGTACGTTCCCCCCGGGGGGATGGCGATGACCGATCAGCACTGGACCGACCGCCTGCGCGACGCGGGCGACCACCTGCGCGGCGCGGGTGAGCGCCTGTTCGGCGCGGACGAGGAGGCGCTCGACCTCGGCGAGCGGACGGCCGACGTGGGATTCCTGCCCGAACAGCCGCACCGCCCCGACGGCTTCGCGGCGGTGGCGCCGCCGTGGTCCCACAAGCCCGCCGCGCCCAGCGCCGAGTGCCCGGTCCCGCACCACGACCAGCAGCAACTGGAGCGCTGGCTGCGCTGGTGCACCCGGGAGTTCGGCCCGCCCGCCGAGCAGTCGGCGGTGCGGCCCGCGGCCACCTTCTATCCGGTGGGCTACCGGGGCAGCACCGAGCAGGTCGAGGAACTGGTCCGCCGGGTCAGCACGGTGATGCGGGTCCAGGCGCCCGACCTGGAGGTGCGCCACTTCGAGGCCGTCCCCGCGGAGCGCGGGTCCACCACGGTCGGCACCTACCACGCCGAGGACGGCCGCCCCGTCATCTCGCTCGACCTGCGCTCACGCGAGGATCCGGCCGTGCTCACCGCGATCATCGCCCACGAGCTGGCCCACGTCCGGCTGCGCGCCGAGGGCCGCCTGCCTGCCTGGGAGCGGGACGAGGAGAAGCTCACCGACTTCCTCACGGTCCACCTGGGCATGGGCGTCTTCAGCGCCAACGGCGCCCACCACTTCGCGCGGACCACGCACGGCTGGTCGGTGCTGCCCATGGGCGACCTGACGGACCAGATGCTCGCCGGCCGCCGATTCGGCCCCGTGCACCACTACGGCTACCTGACGCACCAGCAGTTCGGCTACACCCTCGCCTGCTGGACCCATCTGCGCGCCGACCCCACCCCCACCTGGGCCAAGCACCTCACCCCGACCATCCGCGCCCACCTCCACCGCGGCCTGGCCTACCTCCAGCACACGCGCCACCGCCTGGACGACTGAGGCGGGATACGAACCCTCTGGGGTGAAGCCGGCCCTACTTGCCGTAGTGGTAGCGGCAGGCAATGACGTATACGGTGTCGGCTTGCTCGTCGAGGACGTAGACCAGGCGGTGCTCCTGGTCGATCCGCCGGGACCAGGCCCCGGCGAGCTCGTGGCGCAAGGGCTCTGGCTTACCGATGCCCTCGTTGCCGTTGCGGCGAATGTCATCGATCAGTTGGTTGATGCGCTTGAGCAGGCGCCGATCGTCCGCCTGCCACGACAGGTAGTCGTTCCATCCGCCTTCGGTGAACTGAATCTTCACGCGGACTGCTCAGTGAAGTCCACGGGGTCGACCAGTTCGCGATGCTGCGTACGACCTTCTCGGTAGTCCCGAAGGGACTGACGCAGGTGGTCGGCGTTGGCCGGAGAGCGCAGCAGGTAGTCGGTCTCGCGGAGTGAGGCGTACTCGGCCAGGGGAATGACGACCAGCGGTTCATGACCAGCCCTGGTGATGACGAGCTCTTCCGCGTCCTGCTCAACAGAATCGAGCGCGGCAGCGAGATTGCCGCGCAACTCGGTCGCACTCATCGTCTTCATGCTGTACATAATAACGTACGCCCAAAGATTCACGCCAGGCCGTCGTGGCAACCGACCGACCACGGAGATCAGCTCGGCAGCCCAGGCGCACCGCCATCGGAATCCGCAAGGCACCGGTCGGATGCCGCCGGACTCTCTTCCTACTTCTTTGAGAAACTTGCCCCATGACTGAGATGCCCTACAGCATCAGCGAGGGGCCGGCCACCCGGGTGAGCCTCTCACTTCCTGAAGGTACGGCCGAGGCGATCCGCCAGCGCGTGGGCAAACGCGAGTTTGCGTGGCCAGATCCTTGATGAGTACCTTGCCGACTACGAGCGCCGGCAAGGACCGATCTCGGCGGTGGAGCAGGAGCTGGCCCGCCAGGTCTTCGACGAGGTGTTCGCCGAGGAGGGCGGACGGCCCGTCGCAGGCTGAGGCACGAGGACACCTTGGTATTGGATTCCGAGGGGCTCTCCAAACTGCTCGGCGATCACGAGCCTGTCCTCGCGATGGTCGCCGAGGCTCGCAGGCGGGGCAAGGAGGTGGTGATCAGCGCTCTGACCATCATCGGAGCTGTACACAGCCGTACCGATCAGGCGCGACTGCGATGGATCCTCTCCGGGCTACGGATCGTGCCGGTCGCTGACGAGGAAGCCAGAACCGCCTCGGCGATGCTGATCGGCGCGGGCCTGCACGGCCACAAGTACGCCGTCGATGCGGCAGTCGCCGAGCTGGCACTGCGCCAGCAACGACCCGTCGTCCTGCTGACATCGGACATCGACGACCTGGCCAAGCTGTGCGGTGACCGGGTGCGGCTCGTCTCCGTCTGACAGCTCTGACCTCGGCACTCCCGGGGCGCTGTGAGGCCATGCAGGGCCCGTCAGCCGTAGTCAGTCCAGGCAGAACTCGTTGCCCTCGATGTCCAGCATCGGGATGCACGCATCATTGCCGTCGTACAGCGTCCGCACGTGCACCGCGCCGAGCGGGACCAGGCGGGCGCACTCGGTCTCCAGGGCGGCGAGGCGCTCCTCGCCCACCAGGCCGGTGGCGACCCGGACATCGAAGTGGACGCGGTTCTTGGCGGCCTTCCCCTCCGGGACGCGTTGGAAGTACAGGCGCGGGCCCGCCCCTGACGGGTCGACAGCGGCTGCCCACGATTCGTGGCCCTCGCCCCCCGGCGGCACCACGTAGCCCAGCACCTCGCACCAGAAGCGGGCGAGGCGCTCCGGCTCGGCGCAGTCGAAGGTGACCTGGAACTCCTTGATCGCTGGCATTCGCGCACCCTATCAACGCGGGCCTCGCCCCCCGTCGGGAAACTGGCTCGCGCGCGGCCCCCGCCCCTGGCTACGCTCCGCGGCGTGCACCTCCTCACCCCGCTGCGCCCCGACCACGCCGACGCCGTCCTCGCGTTCGAGCTTGCGAACCGCGCGTACTTCGCCGCGGCGATCCCCGACCGGGGCGACGCCTACTTCGCCGAGTTCGCCGAGCGGTTCGCCGGCCTGCTGGCCGAACAGGCCGACGGGGTCTGCGCCTTCTACCTGTGCCTGGCGCCGGACGGGTCGGTGCTCGGACGGTTCAACCTGGTCGACCTAGTCGACGGGGGTGCCGAACTCGGCTACCGGGTAGCCGAGTTAGCGACCGGCCGCGGGCTGGCCACCTCCGCCGTCCGCGAGCTGTGCCGCCTGGCGGCTACGCGCCACGGCCTGCGCACCCTGGGGGCCGCCGCCACCGACGACAACCTCGCCTCCCGCCGGGTACTGGCCAAAGCCGGGTTCACGCCCACCGGCCCGACCAGCCGCGACGGCAACCCCGCCACCTGGTACACGGTCGACCTCGTCCGCAGCTGAGCCCACCGCGGCCGTCAGTCGAGGCAGAACTCGTTCCCCTCGACGTCGCGCATGAGGATGCACGACTCGTTGTCTTCGTCGGCCGGCAGGAGCTGGTCGTACTCCGCGCCGAGCTCGACCAGCCGCGCGCACTCGGCCTGCAACGTGGCCAGGCGCTCCTCCCCCACCAGCCCGGTTCCGACGCGCACATCGAGGTGCACGCGATTCTTGGCGACCTTCCCCTCGGGCACCCGCTGGAAGTACATCCGCGGCCCCTCTCCTGACGGATCGGCAGCCACCGCCCAAGATTCCTGGCCCTCGCACCCCGGCGGCACCACGTACCCCAACACCTCGCACCAGAAGCGGGCGACGCGCTCGGGATCAGCACAGTCGAAGGTGACCTGGAACTTCCTTACCGTTGCCATGAGCCCACCGTAACAACGGGCGTCCGGCACGAGTTGAGATTTTTCTCCGCCGAGCACGCCGAGAACAGTGCAGTATCCTGCGCCGATGACAGCCGACCCGGCAGCCAAAGCGTTCTTCTCCACCCTCGCCCCTGGCGACCACTGCGCCGGCACCGTCAGCGCCGTCGAGCGCGCAGGCCTGAAAGTCGCTCTGGACGACTTCCCCTCCCACCCCCTCGGCGAGGTGTGGTCGGGCGACCTCCCCCTGGGCCGACGGAGCCCCGATTACGAGGTGGGCGAGCGGGTCACCGCCCAGGTGATGGCGGTCCACCCTGGCCGGAACCTGGTCCGGCTCTCCCTCGCCGCCACCGCGCACGCCGAACTGTGGGCCTTCCTCGCCGGGTTCGCCTTCGGCGACATGCTCATCGGGACCATCGCCTCGATCGAGCCCTTCGGCGTCTTCGTGGCCCTGGACCAGGGGCCGGCCCATCCGCTCTTCCCCGGGGTCGGATTCATCACCCTTCCCGAACTGTCCTGGGTGCGCGGCACGCCGCTGGCCGAGACTGTCCAGGTCGGCCAGCAGGTGCGTGCCATGTTCCTGCAGTTCGACACCTACAACGGCGAAGCCCGCCTCTCGCTGCGCGGCCTGCACCCCGACCCCTTCCAACTCTGGGCGGAAACCGTCGCCGTGGGCCGGCGCCTGTCCGGCTCCGTGACCGAGGTGGTGGACGTGATCGGTGCCTTCGTCCGCGTCGCCGACGGCGTCGTGGGCCTGGTCCACGAGCCTGGCACCGCCCTGAAGCCGGGCGACCAGGTAACCGTCACCCTGGCCGAGGTCGACCGCGAACGGCGCCGCGTCCTGCTGGCGCTCGCGGACTGAACGGAGCGAACAGGCTGAACGTCGCCTGGCCCGCCCCCGGATGATCCAGCCGGGGACGGGCCAGTTGACGCGGCGTCGGACGCGGACGCCTGCCTGACGACTACTCGATCACGAGCTCCACCGCGACGTTGCCGCGGGTCGCCTTGGAGTACGGGCAGACCTGGTGAGCCGCCTCGACCAGGGCCTGGCCGGCCGCCTTGTCGATCGCGTCGGGCAGCTCGACCCGGAGCACCACGGAGAGCGCGAAGCTGGTCTCGTCCTTGCCGATGGTGACCTCCGCGGTGACGGCCGCCTCCGAGGTGTCCACCTTCGCCTCGCGGCCGACCAGGCCGAGCGCGCTGGCGAAGCAGGCCGCGTAGCCGGCGGCGAAGAGCTGCTCGGGGTTGGTGCCCTGGCCGTTGCCGCCGAGCGCGACGGGCAGCGCGAGGTTGACGTCCAGCAGGCCGTCCGAGCTGACGGCGCGACCCTCGCGGCCGTGGGTGGCGGTGGCAACAGCGGTGTACAGCGGGGTCAGCGTGCTCATGGGGTATCCGTCCTTCGCGTGCTCGTGCAGTTCGGTCGGTCGTTCGGTCGATCGCTCTGGCGTACGTCCAGAATGACATCACACAATTCAGTTGTGCGCAACTCGATAGCGCTCAGTGGTACCGTTGATCCATGACCGAGGACCGGGTGGACCCGAGCTGGCTGCTGCTGGACAACCAGATCTGCTTCGCCCTGCACGCCGCCTCCCGGGCGTTCAACGCGCTGTACCGCGACGCCCTCCAGGAGCTGGGCCTGACCTACCCGCAGTACCTGGTGATGCTGGTGCTCTGGGAGCACCAGGAGCTGGGGGTCAAGCAGATAGGCGAACAGCTGCGGCTGGACTCCGGCACGCTGTCACCGCTGCTGAAGCGGCTGGAGGCGGCCGGCCTGGTGGTCCGCGAGCGCAGCGCGCAGGACGAGCGCTCGGTCATCGTGCGCCCCACCGCGGCGGGCACGGCGCTGCGCGAGCAGGCCGCCCGGCTGCCCGCGCGGATCTCGGCCGCCACCGGGCTCGACCTGGGCGAGATCACCGACCTGCGCGAGCGGATCACCCGCCTGACCGCCACCCTGGACGCCACTGCCCTGCCGACGGTCTCCCCCGCCGACTGCGGCTGACCGGCACCGCACCACGTCACCCGGCACCACCCCACCCCACCTCGAGAAACGCCGAGAGGGCCGACCCCCAACGGGATCGGCCCTCTTCGCCGTGGTGGCGGAGCGTCAGCGCGCCGCGCGCCGCTGACGCCCGGTGCCGTAGTTGGAGCCGCTCTTCGAGCCGCTGCCCGGCGCCGCGTTGCCGCTGGTCTTGCCGATGAAGCCGGCGGCCATCCGGCGGCCGTCGCCGGTGGTGGCGCCGGCGGTGCCGCTGCCCAGGCGCTGCTTGGGGCGGCGCTGCTTCGGGTTGCCGTTCATGTCCACGTCCGCCGGCAGTCCGGAGCGAGCGCCCGAACGGCGCCGGTTGCGCGGGGCGCCGGCCCGGTCCTTGTCGCCGTCGGCCCCGCCGCGCGAGCGCCCGGCCGACTTGTCCGTCGCCGACTCGGCCACCGGGGCCACCACCACCGGGGCCAGCGAGACCGCGACGCCGGTGGGCGTACGGGCACCGGTGATCCGGGTCAGCTCGGCATCGCCGGGGCGGACCTTGGTGGTGAACGGACGGATGCCCGCGTTGGTCATCAGCTTGGTCATGTCGCGCCGCTGCTCGGGCAGCACCAGGGTGACCACGGTGCCGGACTCGCCGGCCCGGGCGGTGCGGCCGCCACGGTGCACGTAGTCCTTGTGGTCGATCGGCGGATCGACGTTGACGACCAAGTCGAGGCCGTCGATGTGGATGCCGCGCGCCGCGACGTTGGTGGCGATCAGCGCGCTGACCTGACCCTCGCGGAACTGGTCCAGCACCCGGTTGCGCTGCGGCTGCGACTTGCCGCCGTGCAGCGCCGCCGCCCGGACGCCGCTCGCCAGCAGCTGCTTGGCCAGCCGGTCGGCGCCGTGCTTGGTGTGCACGAACATGATCACCCGGCCTTCGCGGGCGGCGATGTGCGCGGTGGCCGAGGCCTTGTCCGCGGGGTCGATCTGGAGCACGTGGTGCTCCATCGTGGTGACCGCGCTGGCCGAGGGGTCGACCGAGTGGACCACCGGGTCGGTCAGGAACCGCTGCACCAGGCGGTCGATGTTGCGGTCCAGGGTGGCCGAGAAGAGCATCCGCTGCCCGCCCTCGACCACCTGGTCCAGCAGCTTGGTGACCTGGGGCAGGAAGCCCATGTCGGCCATCTGGTCGGCCTCGTCCAGGACGGTGATCTCCACCTGGTCCAGCTGCACGTCCTGACGGTTGATCAGGTCGTCCAGCCGGCCCGGGGTGGCGACCAGTACCTCTGCGCCCCGGCGCAGCTGGTTGGCCTGACGGGTGATCGACATGCCGCCGACCACGGTGGCGATCCGCAGGTTGACGGCGGTCGCGTACGGGGTGAGCGCGTCGGTCACCTGCTGGGCGAGCTCGCGGGTGGGGACCAGCACCATGGCGATCGGACGGCGGGCGTCGGCCCGGCGTCCGGCCACCCGGGCCAGCAGCGGCAGGCCGAAGGCGAGCGTCTTGCCGGAGCCGGTGCGGCCGCGGCCGAGCACGTCGCGCCCGGCCAGCGAGTCGGGCAGGGTGGCGGCCTGGATCGGGAACGGCGCGGTGACGCCCTCCCGGGTCAGCGCCGAGAGCAGGCCCTTGGGCATCTCCAGCTCGGCGAAGGTCTCGGCCGGCGGCCGGGCCGGGGTGCCGGTCACCGTGGTGAACTCGGCCGGCTCGGCGATGCGCACCTTGGCGGTGCCGCGCGGCGCGCGGGCGGGGCGGCTGCCCTGCTCCGGGGTGCGGGCGCCCTGGCCGCGGGTGCCCTGGCGGTGGCCGCCCTGGCCCTCGGCGGCCTGCGAGCGGGTGCCCTGCGGGCGCCCACCCTGGCTGCGTCCGCGTCCACGGCCTCCGTCGGGGCGTGCCTGATCAGTCATGCGGTACTTCTCCGTCCTGCGCCGTCACCGTCGATGGGTGACCCATGGGGTCGGCCGCGTAGGAAGAGAATCGCCGCCCCGGCCGGTGGGCGGCATGGACGAAGGCCCGCACCGTGCGGTACGGGCCTTCGCTCGTCAGGCGAGTCCAGCGTGTGCCGAACGTCAGCCGACGATGGTGATGTTCTCGGCCTGCGGGCCCTTGGGGCCCTGGGTCACGTCGAAGTTGACCTTCTGACCCTCGAGCAGCTCACGGAAGCCCTGCGCGGCGATGTTGGAGTAGTGGGCGAACACGTCCGGGCCGCCACCCTCCTGCTCGATGAAGCCGAAGCCCTTTTCGCTGTTGAACCACTTGACGGTACCGGAAGCCATATCCGTTTCCTTTACTACTGGGGCAACGAGATCCACACTGCATGAACCTCGCGTCGCCGCGATCCCCATCCGGAAGATGACCACCGGACAAAACAAATGCGCCTGTCGGTTGATACCAGCAGGCGCACACAAACGTTCATGGGAACCAAAACTGCAACTGCTTCGACTGTAGCACGCTGGCCCCCGGGATGATCGGATAATTTTTGACCGGTTTGGTCACTACCGGACTACGGCATCTGCTCCGGTGACAACTCGTTGACCAGCGGATGAACGCAGACAGGCGGCT
>NZ_PYBW01000006.1:0-30202 GCF_003205575.1 Streptomyces tateyamensis | reverse complement strand
GCGCCCCGCCACGCACCCGTCCGAGTCAGCGGCGCCCGGCCGGCTGCGCGTCCGGCTGCGGGGCGGAACCGGCGACCACGTGACTGGTGCCGTGGCCGGCAAGCCCCTGGTGGCCCGGCCACCAGGCCTTGCGGCCCAGCATCGCGGTCAGCGCCGGGGTGAAGAACATCGCCATCACGAAGGCCGACACGGCGATGCCGAAGGCCACCGAGAAGCCGATCTCGCTGAACAGCGTGTTCCCGGCGAAGCACATCGTGGCGAAGGTCGCCGCCAGGATGCCACCGGCCGCGGCAACGGTCGGACCGCCGTGGCGCAGCGCCATGCTGGCCGCCTCGCGCGGGCTGCGGCCCTCCTGGGCCTCCTCCCGCAATCGGGCGATCATCAGGATGTTGTAGTCGGTACCGATGGCCACCACGAACAGGTAGATGAACATCGGCAGCATGAACATCAGACCGGGCTCACCCTTCATGTTCTGGAACACGAGGGTGGTGGCACCGACGGTGGCGCCGAACCCGAGGCCGACCGCCGCCATCAGGTACCAGGGGGCCACCACGCTGCGCAGCAGCAGGCCGAGGATCAGCATGATCAGCAGCGCGGCGATCGGGAAGACCAGCGAATAGTCGTGCGCCATCGCGGTGTTGATGTCCTTGTAGACGGAGGTCAGACCGCCCACGTAGACCTGGGTGTTTTCCGGCGCCTGGCTGTGAGCCACGCTGCGCAGCTTGCCGATGGTGTCGATGGCGTGGTTGGAGGCCGGGTCGTCGTTGAGCATCACGGTGAAGTCGGCCGTGGTGCCGTCGGCGTTGACCTTGGGCTGCGGAGCGACCGAGCCGATGCCACGCACCTCGCCGAGCGCCTTGACGTAGGCCGGGAAGGTGCTCTTGTCCAGCGGGGTGCCGTTGGACGAGGTGACGTAGACGTCCGACGGGTCGGCGGCGCCGGCCGAGAAAGAGCTCGCCAGGGTGCTCTGGACGACCATCGACTCCTTCGTCTTCGGCATCGAACTGGAGGCCAGGTCGAAGGTGCCCTTGTAGCCGGTGGCGCCGAGCGCCAGGGCCACCAGGATCAGGCCGGAGACCGCGGCCACCATGCCGGGGCGGCGCTGCACGGCGTGGCCGAACCTGGCGAAGGTGGCACCGGTCGGCTCCAGGCGCCACTTGGTACGCGGCTTGGGCTGGTGACGCAGAATCACCTTGCGGACCGCGTAGATCAGGCCCTTCTCCCAGAACAGCACCCGCTCGGGGATCTTGACAAGCACTGCCGGCACCAGGGTGACCGAGGCCAGCGCGGTGACGCCGACCGCGATGGCCAGCGAGGGGCCCATCGCCTTGAACATGCCCAGGCTGGACAGGACCAGGACGCTGAAGGCCACGATGACCGCACCGGCAGCCGAGGAGATCGCCTCGCCGACCCGGCCGACCGCGTTGACCATCGCGGTCTGTCGCTCCTCGCCTGCTCGCAGCCGCTCGCGGTAGCGGAAGATCAGGAAGAGGAAGTAGTCGGTACCGACGCCGAAGAGCACCACGATCAGGATCGCCGAGACCGAACTGTCGGCCTTGAGGCCGAAGGCCTTGCTGGCGTCGGCGATCAGGCCGTTGGCGACCATCGAGAAGACGGCGATCAGGGCCACCGGCAGGAAGGCGATCAGCGGGCTGCGGAAGATCAGGAAGAGCGTCAGCAGGATGATGACGACGGTGCCGACGCCGATCAGCGCGTTGGCCAGCTTGGAGGAGTCCTGCTGGTCGAGGTTCTGCGCGGCCTGGCCGCCGACCTGGACCTTGAGGTTGCTGCCCTGGACCAGCGTCTTGCCGTCCTCGCGCAGCTTCTTGGCGGTGTCGGCGGTCTCGGTGCCCTGCTTCGGCGCGTTCTTGTCGAAGCCCACCATGGACAGCGCGTACTTGCCGTCCTTCGACGTGGTCTTGTCGGAGACCGGCACGATCTTGTCGACGTACTTGAGGTGCTCCGCGGTCAGGCCGTCGGTGGCCTTCTGCATCGCCGCCTTGTCCTCGGCGGTGAGCTGCCCCCCGTCAGTGCGCTCGAAGAGCAGCATCGCACTGGGGGTGAAGTTGTCCGGGAAGGCCTTCTGCTGCACGTCCATCGCCTGGATGGACTCGTAGTGCTTCGGCAGGAAGGCGCTCTCGTCCGTCTGGGCCGTCAGCGTGGGCGCGGTGGCCACGATGGCGATGGCGGCGATCACCCAGCCGGCGATCACCCACCACGCCTTCTGGACGACGAATTGTCCGATTCGGTGGAACATGCTGGTTCTTCCTCCTGGCATGGTTCACCGCAGCCCTGGGGGACGGGACGCCGGGCGACGGCAGACGGCTCCGGCCGAAGGCCTTAGCCGGTCGGCAGGTAAGTAAAAGGTCGGAGGGAGCATCATACGAGAACTTACTGGCCGACCGGCAAGTGACTTCCACCCCACCTGGTCCGGTCACCAAGATCCGAACGACGGTCCCCTAGGGGCCCTTCCGACGGCCCCGAACAATCCTGACCTGCCATGAGGCGGGCAGGCCTCGTCCCCCGGGTGGAGATCCCTCCCCCTCAGGGTGGAGCTTCGCCGATACCCAGGGTGGAGCCAGGGGTGGGGATAACCCCACCACGCACCTGGGGGCAGACCCAGGGTGCACTCACCCGCTGGCCGGATTACCCGTCAAGTGCAGCTTTCCTAGGCTCTGTTGCGAGCCCGGAAGCCGTCCCGGGCCGCCGCCCACCACCGCGACCCGCGCCGTCGCGTCCTCAGGGGGAGACTTCCCGTGCCATCCACAGCAGGGTCACCGAAGCTAGGCCTGGCCGCCACGATGGGTGCCTGGAGCGCCCGCCACCGCAAGACCGCCGTGTTCGGCTGGCTGATCTTCGTCGTGCTCGCCGTCTTCCTCGGCGGCGCGGCCGGCACCCACCAGATCACCAACTCCGAGCAGCAGCCCGGAGAGGTCTCCCGAGCCGCCACCATCCTCGACCAGGCCGGGATCAAGTCACCGTCCGGCGAGACCGTACTGGTCCAGAGCTCCACCCTGACCGCCGACGCCCCCGCCTTCCAGCAGGCGGTGGCCCAGGTGGTGGCCGCCGTCAACGGCACCGGGCAGGCCGCCGACGTCCGCTCGCCCTACGACACCAAGGCGATCTCGGCCGACCGGCACTCCGCCCTGGTCCAGTTCAACCTGCCCGGTGACAAGGACGCCGTCAGCGGCAAGGTCACCAAGACCCTGGACGCCGTCGCCGGGGTGCAGAAGGCCAACCCCTCGCTCAGGGTCGAGGAGTTCGGCGAGGCGACCGCGGACAAGTGGATCCAGGCCCAGTTCAGCAACGACTTCGCCAGCGCCGAGTGGACCGCCGTGCCGCTCGCCCTGGGCATCCTGCTGATCGCCTTCGGCGCCGTGGTGGCCGCCGTGCTGCCGGTCGGGCTGGCGCTCACCGCCTTCATGGCGGCCACCGGTCTGGTCGCACTGAGCAGCAGGTTCCTGCACACCAGCAACGACGCCAGCTCGGTGATGCTGCTGGTGGGCCTGGCGGTCGGCGTCGACTACTGCCTGTTCTACCTGCGCCGCGAGCGGGAGGAGCGGGCCGCCGGCCGCGACGCCGCGACCGCGCTCAAGGTGGCGGCCGCCACCTCCGGCCGGGCCGTGCTGGTCTCCGGGATCACCGTGGTGGTCGCGATGGCCGGCATGTTCCTCACCGGCATCGCCGACTTCCAGGCGATGAGCTACGCGACCATCGTGGTGGTGGTCACCGCCGTGCTCGGCTCGCTGACCGTGCTGCCCGCCCTGCTGTCGATGCTCGGCGACCGGGTGGACAAGGGCCGGCTGCCCTTCCTGCACAAGCTCAAGGCCAAGGACCCGGCCAGTGGCAGCCGGGTCTGGAACGCGATCCTCACCCCCGTGCTGCGCCGCCCGCTGGCCGCCACCGTGCTGGCCGCCGGCGTGCTGCTGGCGCTGGCCGCCCCGCTGCTCACCATGCACACCGCCAACCTGACGTTCAACCAGACGCTGCCCAAGGGCAACGCCCTGGTGCAGACCTCGGAGCGGATCGAGGCCGCCTTCCCCGGCAGCCCCTCCCCCGCCATCGTGGTGGTCAAGGCCGCGGACCTCGGCTCGCCCGCGATGCGGCAGGCGCTCACCGACTTCCAGGCCCAGGCGCTGGCCACCCGGAAGATGCACGGCCCGATCGACGTGACCCCCTACCCGCAGGCGAACGTCGCCACCATCGCCGTCCCGCTCAACGGCAGCGGCAACGACGCCACCAGCGTGGCCGCGCTCGACGCGCTGCGCCACCAGGTGATCCCCGACACGCTGCTCAAGGTCCCCGGCACCGAGGCGCCGGTGACCGGCAGCACGGCCGGCTCGCACGACTTCAACGCGAAGATGAGTTCCAGCATGCTGCCGGTCTTCGCCTTCGTGGTGGTCTTCGCCTTCCTGCTGATGCTCGCCTCGTTCCGCTCGCTGGCCATCGCGGTCACCGCGGTGCTGCTCAACCTGCTCTCGGTGGGCGCAGCCTACGGCGTGCTGACCCTGGTCTTCCAGCACGGGGTGGGCGCCTCGCTGCTGGGCACCGCCGGGGTGGGCGCGGTGGAGTCCTGGGTGCCGCTCTTCCTCTTCGTGATCCTGTTCGGGCTGAGCATGGACTACCACGTCTTCGTGGTCTCCCGGATCAAGGAGGCGCACGACCGGGGCCTGCCGACCAAGCAGGCGGTGGCGCACGGCATCCGCTCCACGGCCGGTGTGGTGACCAGCGCGGCGATCATCATGGTGGCGGTCTTCGCGGTCTTCGGCACCCTGTCCATGCAGTCCATGAAGCAGATGGGCGTGGGCCTGGCGGTCGCGGTGCTGATCGACGCCACGATCATCCGCGGTGTGCTGCTGCCCTCGGCGATGAGCCTGCTGGGCGAGGCCAACTGGTACCTGCCGCGCTGGCTGAACTGGCTGCCGAACCTGGAGAAGGAGCTGCCGGCGCCGCCGATCACCCCGGTGGCCGGCCCGCCGGCCGAGCCGGCGGAGCCCTCGCTGGCCGGCGCCCGGCACCGCCGGATCGACGCCTGACCCGCGGGCCCCGCCGACCCGGGGCCAGGTGACACCACGCCACTCCAGTACCGGCCGTCTCCCGTTCACGGGGAGGCGGCCGGTACGTTCGTGGCCATGCACACCGTGTTCGACGAGGACCGGGCCCGCCGGCTGCTGAGCGTGGCCTGCACCGGCGCCGGGCTGCCCGAGCCCGCCCGCGCCCGGCTGCTGGCCCTGGGCGAGAACGCCGTCTTCGACCTCGGCCGGCCGGCCCTGGTGGCCAAGGTGGGCCGCGACCCGGTGCTGGCCGAGCGGGCGGCCCGCGAACTGGCGGTGGCCCGCTGGCTGGACCGCTCCGGCATCCCGGTGGTCCGCCCCGCCGACGACCTGGCCGAGCAGCCGGCCACCGCTCAGGGGCACCCGGTCACCTTCTGGCACCGGCTGGCCCCGGCCGTTCGCCCGGCCAACGCCGCCGACCTGGGCCCGCTGCTGCGCGCCCTGCACCTGCTGGCCGACCCGCCGGCGCCGCCCGCCCCGCTGCCCCGGCGGGACCTGCTGGCCCCGGTCGAGCGGTGGCTGGGGGCCGCCGAGGGCCACCTGGACCCGGCGGACGCGGACCAGCTGCGCGCGCTCGCCGCCGACCAGGCCGCCGCGGTGGCCGCCCAGCAGCCGCTGCTGCCGCCGGGGGTGATCCACGGCGACGCGCTGCCGCGCAACGTCCACGTCGGGCCGGGCGGGCCGGTGCTGCTGGACCTGGAGACGGTGGCGGACGACCTGCGCGAGCACGACCTGGTGGTGCTCGCGCTGGCCCACCACCGCTACGGCGTGCCGGAGCGGGAGTACCTGGAGTTCACCCGCGGCTACGGCTGGGACGTGCGGGAGTGGGCTGGCTGGCCGGTGCTGCGGGCGGCTCGGGAGATCGCGGCCACCGCCTGGCTCGCGCAGCGGGTGCCGGGCGATCCGGCGGTGCTCGCCGAGTTCCGGCACCGGATGGCCGGCCTGCGCGAACCCGGCCGGGCAGGCCGCTGGCACGCGGTCTGACCGGGAGTCCAGGACGCTGTGAGCCGGGTGAGAAAGCTCTCAAGATACTTTCATCGTTTCGGAACTGTCCTTCGGGCGGCCATCGTCGTAGGGAGCAGCCGCGACCGCCCCGGGCGGCTGGTCCCCCAGTGAGGAGCTGCCGCATGTCGATTCCCGGCACCCGCCGCACCCTGCGCCGCGCCCTCGGCGGCGGCGCAGCCGTCCTCTCGCTGGCGCTCGCCTGTGCCTGCGGGGCCGCCCAGGGCGCCCAGCCCCAGGCGCTGGGCAGCCCGAGCCCGGCCGGCGGCACCAGCGCGGGTGCCACCCCGAGCACCACCCCGAGCACTGCCGCAAGCCCCACCCCGAGCACTCCCGCGAGCGCCGCCCCCGGCTCCGCCACCTCGGGCGCCGCTGCGCCGAGCACCGCCAGGCCGAGCGGCCCCGCCGGGAGTACCGCCACCCCCACTCCGGCCCCCGGCCGCACCCCCTCGGGCGGCGGCACCACCGCCGCGGCCCCGCTGCCGGCGCCCGACGCGCCCGGCACCTCGATCGTCTACTCCACCGCGACCGGCGGCCGGACCGTGGCGCTCACCTTCGACGACGGGCCGGGCCCGGCCACCGGCCAGGTGCTCGACCTGCTGGCGCGGTACGGAGCCAAGGCGACCTTCTGCGAGATCGGCCCGCAGGCCAGCGCCAACCCGGCGCTGGTGCAGCGGATCCGGGCCGAGGGCCACCGGCTGTGCGACCACACCGTGCACCACCCGCAGCCGATGCACACGCTGCCGCACGACCGCCAGGTCTACGAGATCACCGCGGCCAAGGACATGATCGTCCAGGCCGGCGGGCCGGGCACCCAGGTCAGCTGGTTCCGCGCGCCGGGCGGCGACTTCAGCGCCGACAACCGGCAGATCGCGGCGGATGCCGGGCTGCGCCCGCTGGGCTGGACCGTGGACACCCGGGACTGGGCCAAGCCGGGCGTGGACAAGATCGTGTCCACCGCCCAGCGGGAGTTGCACCCCGGCGGGATCATCCTCATGCACGACGGGGGCGGCGACCGCAGCCAGACCGTGGCCGCCCTGGCCCAGTTGCTGCCGTGGCTGGTCCAGCAGGGCTACACCTTCGCCTTCCCGGCGGTCTGAGCGGCCGCCTGAGCGGCGGACCGGCCGGCCGCCTGAGCACCCCTCACCCGAGGGGGCGTCGGCCGACGAGCCGTCAGGACGCTGCCGCGAACGGGATCACCGGCCACCCGGGCGCCACCACGGCACGCGGATCGGCCGTGCGGCGCAGGTAGCTCTCGAAGGCCGCGGCCTGCTCGGCCGCCGCCCGCACCTGCAGCTCGTGCAGCTCGGCCGGCGAGAACGCGGCGGCGGACGGGAAGAGCTCGCCGAGCCGGCGCGCCACCCCGGCGGCCGCCAGCGCGTCCGCCCCGGCCTCGTGCGCGCGCTCCAGCGGCACCCCGTAGTGCGCGCAGAGCGCCTGCAGGTTGCGCTTGCCCTTGCGGTAGCGGTCCAGGTTCTTGTCCAGCACCAGCGGGTCGATCACCGGTGAGGGGGCGCCACCCAGGCGTGCTGACAGCGGGGTGACGCCGTGTCGGCGGCACTCGCGGTCAAGCAGGGACAGGTCGTACGGCGCGTTCATGATCACCAGCGGGGTGCAGGTGGCCAGCACGCCGGCCACCGCGGCGGTGATCTCGGCCACCCCGGCGGCGGCCGGTGCGCCCTGGGCGCGGGCCTGTTCGGTGCTGATGCCGTGGATCGCGCTGGCCCCCTCGGGTATCGCCACCCCCGGGTCCAGCAGCCACCCCCGGGTGCGCGGTACGGCGCCCGGGTGGTCCAGCACGACCAGGGCGGCCGTGACGATCCGGTCCCGCTCGACGTCCGTCCCGGTGGTCTCCAGGTCGAACGCCGCCAGCGGTCCGCTGGCCCAGCTCGGTTCACTCATCGCCGGCGCCCCTTCGGTTCGCAGCTCGCTCGGTCGCCGCCCATCATCGCGGCTGCCTGTGACAACGCCGCCGCCGGGGCCCGGTGGCGGCGTTGTCGACGCGGGGTCAGGCGGCGGCGAACAGGCCCCGCCCGAGCCAGTCGGAACCGTCCCGCACGCCCGGCAGCACGAAGAAGTAGCCGCCGCCGGTCGGCGAGATGTAGTCCACCAGCGGCTCGTCGATCAGCCGGGTCTGGGTGGCCTCGAACTGCCGGGTGACGTCCTGCTGGTAGCAGCAGAAGGCCAGGCCCATGTCCAGGTTGCCGACCTTGTCCACGCCCCGGTCGTAGTTGTAGCCGCGGCGCAGGATCCGCGAGTCGTCGGTCTTGGCGTCGCGCGGGTTGGCCAGCCGGATGTGCGCGTCCAGCGGGATCGCGTGGCCCTCCGGGTCCTTGGCGTAGTCCGGCGCGTCGTTCTCGTCGGCACCGTCCAGCGGGGCACCGGTGTCCTTGCGGCGGCCGAACATCTTCTCCTGCTCGGCCAGCGAGACCCGGTCCCAGAACTCCACCAGCATCCGGATGATCCGGATCACCTGGTAGCTGCCGCCGGTGGCCCAGGCCGGCTCGCCCATGCCGTCCTTGACCCAGACCAGCCGGTCCATCTCCCGGCCGGACTTGACGTCGGGGTTGACGATGCCGTCCTTGAAGCCGAGCAGGTTGCGCTGCGCGCCGGCCGGGCGCGGGGCGCTCTGGAAGCCGTCGATCCGCCACTTGACCTGCATGGCGCCGCGGGTGTGCCGGGCGATGTCGCGCAGCGCGTGCAGCACGGTGTCCTGGCTGTTGGCGCAGATCTGCAGCGAGAGGTCGCCGTGCAGCTCGTCGGCCTGCAGGTTGTCGTTGGGGAAGGTCTTCATCGGGCCGAGCTTGACCGGCTTGGCCTTGGCCAGCCCGTAGCGGTCGTCGAAGAGCGAGGCGCCGACCCCGACGGTGACGGTCAGGTTGTCGCTGGGCACGGCCGGGCCGAGGATCCCGTTGTCGGCAGGCGGGGCGCCCACGCCCAGGTCCGGCGGGGTGCCGCCGGCGGTCAGGAAGCGGATCCGGTCGGTCAGGGTGTGGAACAGCTGCTCCAGCGCCGCACGGTCGGGGGCGATCACGTCGAACGAGACGAACATCGCCGACATCTGCTGCGCGGTCAGCACCCCGGCCTGGTGCTCGCCGTGGAAGGGGACCACCGCGTCGGCGCCCCTGGTGTCGGCCGCGGCGGCCGGCTGCGAGCCGCCGCCGAGGGCGAGGGCTCCGCCGGCCAGCGCGGCGCCGGCCGCGCCGACCCCGAGGGCGGTGCCGAGGAAGCTGCGCCGGGCCGGGCCGGCCGGGCAGCCGGCGGCCTCGGCGGCCGCCGCGGCGGCCATCGCCTGGTGCGGGAACGGGCAGGTCCCGGCGGGAACGTGGCTCTCAGTCATCAGGCGGACTTCCGGATCTCAAGCAGGTCGGGGATCGGGGCGAGGTCTTCGAGCAGCTGCCCGGTGGCGCCGTTGAGCTGCGCCCGGGTCCTCGGGTCCAGCTGCTGCACCGGGGTCCAGCTGCCGTCGGCCCGGTGCGCGCCGGCCAGCAGGTCGCCGACCCGCTTCATCCCGGCGTTCACGGTGGCCAGCAGCTCGGGGCTGCGCTGCTCGATCAGCGGCTGGAGCACCGTCAGCAGTTCGCGGGTGCCGGCCACGTTTGCCTCGGCGGTGGCCAGGTTGGTGCCGCTGCCCTCGTCGGTGCCGCCGGACAGCTCGAACTGGAGGGTGTTCTCCAGGATCTCGTGGCTGCGCAGCGGCAGGTCCGCGGCGTCGAAGTCCTGGCCGGGGAACTTCTGCACCAGGTCGGCGACATCGGCGCTGAGCCGGTCGGCGGCCGGGGTCAGGTCGGCGGCGCTCTGGCCGTGCCACAGGCCGTACTCGACCCGGTGGAAACCGGTGAAGTCCTGGTCGGCGACGCCGGCGGGCAGGCCGTCGGCCCGGCCGTTGATCTTCTTGTCCAGGTCGGCGAAGGTGCCGTAGGCGGCGCCGAGCGAGGAGTACCGCAGGTGGGCGGTGAGCCAGTCGGCCTTCGCCGCCGTCAGGTCGCCGCCGTGCACGTCGGCCTGCAGCTTCTGGGTCAGCGTCAGCAGTTCGGCCAGGCCGCCGTTGACGTAGCCCTTGTACTGGTCCAGCGGGGCCTTCAGGTCGTCCTCGGCCACCGGCAGCACGGCCTTGACGGCGGTTCCACCGGTGACGTGCACGCTGGCCGAGGTGACCGGGTCGCCGCCGGTGGGCACGCAGCGCCAGGCCAGGTCGCCGCTGCCGATGGTGGCGGTCAGCGGGCGGGTGGTGCCGGGGGCCAGGCCCTCGATCTCCCCGTAGACCGCGCTGGTGGCCGGGTTGACCAGGTACACCTCGGAGGTCTTGCTGCCGGTGTTGTGCATCTGGAAGGTCTGCCGGCCCGGCTGCGGGACGGTGAAGCCCTTGCCGCACTCGGCCTGGGCGTCGGAGACGGTCACGGTGGCGGCACCGGCCGGCTTGCCGTCGCTGAACGCGATCACGGCGGCGGCGGCCACGGCGGGCACGGTCACCAGAGCGGCGGGCAGCAGCCAGCGGCGGCCGGCGGCCGGGGTCGCGGCGGGGGCCGGCTCGGCGGCCTCCTCGCCCGCGGCCTGCTCGACCACGGCCGGGGCCGGCTTCGGCGCGGCGGGCCGCAGCCCGCGCACGAACAGGGTCAGCACCACCGCGAGGTAGCCGAGGTAGCCGGCCACCTGGAGCCAGGTCATGGTGACGGTCAGGTTGAACACGCCCTGCACCAGCGTCGCGTACCAGGAGCCGGCGTCCAGCGAACCGCTCAGGTCGAAGGCGTAGGCGTGCCCGCCGGGCAGCACCCCGCCCTCCTGCAGGTCGCGCAGGCCATAGCTGAGCACCCCGGCCGCGATCACGATCAGCACCAGGCCGGTGCCGGTGAAGAACCTGGTCAGGTTGATCTTCAGCACCCGGCGGTACAGGCCCCAGCAGAGCCCGGTGGCCAGCAGCAGGCCGATCGCGGCGCCGATCGCGGGGCCGGTGGCCTCACCGGCGGAGCGGGCGGTGGTCCACAGGAAGAGCGAGGTCTCCAGGCCCTCCCGACCCACCGCCAGGAAGCTGGTGAGGACCAGCATCCCGCTGCCCATGGCCAGCGCCGCGGTGACCTTCTCGCGGATCTCCGAGGAGAGGTTGCGGGCCGAGCGGCGCATCCAGAAGACCATGCCGGTGACGAAGGCCACCGCGACCACGCTCAGCGTGCCGCCGAAGGCCTCCTGGGCGGTGCCGGAGAGGTTGGCGGCGGTGAAGGTGAGCACCGCACCGAAGCTCAGCGCGAGCGCGACGGCGGCCAGCACGCCGGTCCACACCTGGGGCAGCCGGCTCTTCTGGTCCGAGCGGACCAGGGTGGCGACCAGGATCGACACGATGAGTCCGGCCTCCAGGCCCTCCCTGAGCCCGATCAGAAAGCTTGGAAAAGCGTCGTCCCACATGGGTGCTGAACTCCCCTAGGCGTGCGTGACCGCTAGCGCAGTCGCGCTTAGCTTAGGCATACCTTACTCAGGGGCCGGAACGGCCGTCCACGCGGGGTCGGTCACAACTTAGCTAAGCCTTAGCTAACCCCTGGGGAGGTGTCAGCTGACGGGCCGTGAATCGGCCCAAACCCCCTCGAACTCCTCGCGGTAGACCTCCAGCAACCCCGGCTCGCCGCCCTCGGCGCCCACCGGCGCGGCCCGCAGCACCAGCGCCGGGGACTCGATCCCGCGCGCCCGCCGCAGGTAGGGCTGCACCACTCCGAGGTCGCCGGTGCGCCGGCGCGAGCCGGGCAGCCGGGCGCCCTCGACCAGGTACGCGGTGAACCGGGGGGTCTCGTCGAAGACCCGGATCTCAAAGCCGCCCTGGTCGCGCAGCCGGGCCCGGACCCGGCGCACGTGCATGATGTTCATCTCGATCGACCGGGACAGCTCGCCGCGCCCCAGCCCCAGCTCCCGCTCGCGCCGGCGCACCGCGCTGCTGGCCGGATTGAGGAAGAGCAGCCGCACCCGGCAGCCGCCGGCCGCCAGCCGCACCAGCCGCTTGCCGGTGAAGTTCTGGCAGAGCATGCCCAGCCCGATGCCCAGCGCGTCCAGCCGGCGGGCCCCCTCCAGCAGGTCCTCCACGGGCAGCTCGCGCTGCAGCCGGACCCGGTCGGCGTGCACCGCGGCCACGTCCGCGTAGCGGCCGGCCACCAGCTCCTCGACCACGTCGGCGGGCAGGCCCACCGACTGGGCCGGGCGCCCGTCCAGCAGGCCGAGCACCCGGGCCGCGGCCCGCTCGGTCTGCGCCAGCACGGTGGCCGACAGGCTGCGGTTGCGCGAGACCACGTGCCGGGCGACCTCCAGCTCGTCCAGCGCCAGCTCGATCTCGCGGCGGTCGTCCAGGTACGGCTCGAAGCACGGCCAGTGCTGCACCATCAGCTCGCGCAGCTGGGGCAGGGTCAGGAAGACCAGCGGGTCGTCGTCGTCCGGGTCCAGCAGGTAGCCCTTGCGCCGGCTCACCTCGCGCACCGCGGCGGCCCGGCGCACCCACTCCTCGCCGACCGGGCCGGCCGCCGCCGTCACCCAGTCCGCACCGTGCGCGGGGGCGTAGACCGGGCGCAGCAGCTCGTCCAGCAGGGCGCGCAGCCGCTGCTCGACCAGGTTGAGCCAGACGTACGCCCGCCCGGTCAGCCGGACCCGCTGGTAGGCCTGCTGCCACCGCTCGGGGCTCCAACCGGGCGCGCCCGGGTCGGCGCCGCCGGACTGGGCGGGGATCAGCCGGCCCCCGCCGGGCGGGCCGAGCACCACGGTGGGCGCTTCGGTACGGGCCGCCGGGCCGGCCCCCTGGGGCCACTCGTCGGCGGGACCGCCACCGCCGACGACGCCCATCCACCACCTCGCCTCTCCCCCGGCCCCTCCCGGGCGGAGGCGACGCGACGATCAAGGGTACTGCCTCCGCGCAAGGTGAGTCAGAAGCATTCCTCCGGACACCCGTTCGGGCGAATGCGAGCCGAAAGGGCATCAGCCGGCCGAATATGCGGCAACGATGCCACCTGACAGAGTGTCGACGGCACCGTGCCGTCCGTCACCAAGAGGTTCGGATCAGACATGCTCCGCGCCTCGCTGGGCATACCGCAGCCAGCGGTGCGCCAACGTTTCCCGAAGGAGCATCAGCTCCTCGTGACACCAGGGAAGTTGAGGCTATATGCAGGTCTGGCCAGGGCAGCCGTACCCGCTGGGTGCCACCTATGACGGGGTCGGCACCAACTTCGCGGTGTTCTCCGAGAGCGCCGACCGGATCGAGCTCTGCCTGCTCGGACCGGACGGGACCGAGCAGGCGGTCGAGCTGCGCGAGACCGATGCGTTCGTCCGCCACGCCTACTTGCCGGGCATCCAGCCGGGCCAGCGGTACGGCTTCCGGGTGCACGGTCCGTACGACCCGGCGCGCGGTCGCCGCCACAACAGCGCCAAGCTGTTGCTGGACCCGTACGCCAAGGCGATGAGCGGCACCATCGACTGGGACGAGTCGGTCTACGGCTACCACTTCGGTGCCCCGGAGCGGCGCAACGACCTGGACTCGGGACCGCACACCATGCACTCGGTGGTGATCAACCCCTACTTCGACTGGGGCAACGACCGACCGCCGCGCACCGACTACCACCGGTCGGTGATCTACGAGGCGCACGTCAAGGGGCTGACCAGGCATCACCCCGGCATCCCGGAGGAGATCCGCGGCAGCTACGCGGCGCTGGCCCACCCGGCGCTGATCGAGCACCTGGCCACGCTGGGCGTCACCGCGATCGAGCTGATGCCGGTGCACCAGTTCGTCCGCGACCACCGGCTGCGCGATTTGGGCCTGTCCAACTACTGGGGCTACAACACCATCGGCTTCTTCGCCCCGCACGGCTCGTTCTCCTCGCTGGGCGACCGCGGCCAGCAGGTGCAGGAGTTCAAGTCGATGGTCAAGGCGCTGCACGCGGCCGGCATCGAGGTGATCCTCGACGTGGTCTACAACCACACCGCCGAGGGCAACCACCTGGGCCCGACCCTGTCCATGCGCGGCCTGGACAACGCCTCCTACTACCGGCTGGCCGCCGACCGCCGTTACTACATGGACACCACCGGCACCGGCAACAGCCTGCTGATGCGCTCCCCGCACGTGCTGCAGCTGATCATGGACTCGCTGCGCTACTGGGTCACCGAGATGCACGTGGACGGCTTCCGCTTCGACCTGGCCGCCACCCTGGCCCGCCAGTTCCACGAGGTGGACCGGCTCTCCTCGTTCTTCGACCTGGTCCAGCAGGACCCGGTGGTCTCCCAGACCAAGCTGATCGCCGAGCCGTGGGACGTCGGCGAGGGCGGCTACCAGGTGGGCAACTTCCCGCCGCTGTGGACGGAGTGGAACGGCAAGTACCGCGACACCGTGCGCGACCTGTGGCGCGGCGAGAACGCCACACTGGCCGAGTTCGGCTCCCGGCTGACCGGTTCCTCCGACCTCTACCAGCACGACGGGCGCCGCCCGATCGCCTCGATCAACTTCGTCACCTGCCACGACGGCTTCACCCTGCGCGACCTGGTCTCCTACAACGACAAGCACAACGAGGCCAACGGCGAGCAGAACCGGGACGGCGAGTCCTTCAACCGCTCGTGGAACTGCGGCGCCGAGGGCCCCACCCGCGATCCCCAGGTGCTGGCGCTGCGGGGCCGCCAGCAGCGCAACTTCATCGCCACCCTGCTGCTCTCCCAGGGCGTGCCGATGCTCTCGCACGGGGACGAGCTGGGCCGCACCCAGCTGGGCAACAACAACGCCTACTGCCAGGACAACGAGCTCTCCTGGGTGGACTGGGAAGGCGGCGACACCGACCTGCTGGAGTTCACCCGGGGCATGGTCTGGCTGCGCCGCAACCACCCGGTCTTCCGCCGCCGCCGCTTCTTCCGCGGCCGCCCGGTGGCCACCGCCCAGGACGAGCTGACCGACATCGCCTGGTTCACCCCGGGCGGCGGGGAGATGACCGAGCAGGACTGGAGCACCAGCTACGCCAAGTCGCTGACGGTCTTCCTGAACGGCGCGGCCATCTCCGAGCCGGACCGGCGCGGCGGGCGGATCACCGACGACTCCTTCCTGCTGATGTTCAACGCCCACAGCGAGGCGCTGCAGTTCACCGTGCCGAAGGACCACGGCGAGCAGTGGCAGGTGGTGGTGGACACCACGCTTGCGACACTCCCGACCCCGGGGAGCGGAGTTCGGGTCCGCCAGGGCGAGTCCCTACGGCTCGCCGACCGCTCCTTGCTGGTACTTCAGCGGCCCGCATGAGGCACAGTCCTGCGCCGTCTGATCGAATCGGGTCATACGGGGCCGGTCGACCGGGTAGGCATGGCGTGTGATCTCTCCTCCCACTGCGAGCTATCGGCTGCAACTCCAGCCCGCCTTCACGCTCGCGGATGCCGAAGCCGCCGTCCCGTACCTGGCCGGACTCGGGGTGTCCCACCTGCACCTGTCACCGCTGCTGGAGGCCACCCCGGGTTCGACCCACGGCTACGACACCGTCGACCACACCCGGATCAGCGAACAGCTGGGCGGCGAGCGGGCGTTGCGCTCGCTCGCCGCCACCGCCCGGCGCCACGGCCTGGGGCTGATCGCCGACGTGGTGCCCAACCACATGGCCCTGCCGGTCCCCGAACGGCTCAACTCCCCGCTCTGGCACGTGCTGCGGGACGGCCCGCAGTCCGAGTACGCGCACTGGTTCGACATCGACTGGGCGGCCCACGGCGGGCGGATCCTGCTTCCGGTGCTGGGCGACCGGCTGGGCGCGGTGCTCGACCAGCTGAAGGTCGACCAGGACACCCTGCGCTACTACGACCACGTCTTCCCGCTGCGCCCGGGCACCGCGCAGCTGCCGCTGCCCGAGCTGCTGAACCGTCAGCACTACCGGCTGGCCTGGTGGCGCCTGGCCGACACCCAGCTCAACTACCGCCGGTTCTTCACCATCAACGAGCTGATCGCCCTGCGGGTGGAGCGGCACGAGGTGTTCCGGGCCACCCACGCGGTGCTGCTGCGGCTGCACGCCGAGGGGGTGATCGACGGCTTCCGGGTGGACCACCCGGACGGGCTGGCGGACCCGCGCGGCTACCTGCGCTGCCTGGCCGAGGCCAGTGGCAACGCCTACGTGGTGGTGGAGAAGATCCTCACCGGCCTGGAGCGGCTGCCCGCCGACTGGCCGTGCGCGGGCACCACCGGCTACGACGCGCTGCGCCACATCGGAGCGGTGCTCACCGACTGCGAGGGGACGGCCCGGCTCACCGAGCACTACGCCGAGTACACCGGGGTGGAATCGACCGCGATGGCGGCCGCCCGCCGGGGCCGCTCCGAGATGACCGCCCCGCACGGCGAGCTGGCCTCCGAGATGAACCGCCTGGTCCGGCTGGCCGAGCGGATCTGCGCCGAGGAGCCGGCGCTGGCCGACCACGAGCCGCTGGCGGTGCGGGCCGCGCTGTGCGAGCTGTTCACCCACTACACCGTCTACCGGCCCTACCCCTTCCCGGCCGAGCGGACCATAGTGACCCCGGAGTCCACCAAGCAGTTCGTCGAACTGCTCACCCAGGGCCACCTGGGCAACAGCCCGGCCAAGGACGAGTTCCGCACCCGGTTCGCCCAGACCGCCTCGGCGGTGGCGGCCAAGGGCGTCGAGGACACCGCCTTCTACCGCTGGTACCCGCTGCTGAGCGTCAACGAGGTGGGCGGCGACCCGGCGCACCCGGGCATCTCGGTGGCCGACTTCCACGGCTGGTGCGAGTCGATGCAGCGCGACTGGCCGCACACCATGACCGCGCTGTCCACCCACGACACCAAGCGCAGCGCGGACGCCCGGGCCCGCCTGGCGGTGCTGGCCGAGCTGCCCGACCTGTGGCTCGCCGAGTGCTCGGCCTGGTCCGAGCTGGCCGGCGGGCTGGCGGACCGCAACGCCGAGTGGCTGCTGTGGCAGACCCTGGTGGCGGCCTGGCCGATCGAGCCGGACCGGCTGGTCGGGGTGCTGCTGAAGTCGGTGCGCGAGGCGAAGCTGGCCACCAGCTGGACCGCCGCCGACCCGCAGTACGAGGAGGCGCTGGCCGACTACACCCGTGCGGTCCTGGCCGACCCCGAGCTGTCTGGGCGGATCGAGCGGTTCGTCGCCTTCCTGGAGCCGTTCGCGCAGTCCAACAGCCTGGCCGCGACCCTGCTGCAGCTGACCATGCCGGGCGTGCCCGACCTCTACCAGGGCGGCGAGCGCCCGCTGTACACCTTGGTCGACCCGGACAACCGGGCGCCGGTGGACTTCACCGTGCCGGAGGCGGAGCTGACCGTGTTCGCCCAGCGCAAGCTCCAGCTGACCCGCACCGCGCTGCACCTGCCCCGCCCGCTCGGCGAGTACAGCCCGCTGCCCGCCGACGAGCACCTGGTCGCCTACCGGCGCGGCCCCGACCTGGCGGTGGCCGTCACCCGGCTGCCGTACGCCCTCGCCCGGCGCGGGACCCCGGCCACCCTCGACCTGCCGGGCCGGTGGCGCGACGAGCTGACCGGCCGTCAGTTCACCGGAGTGGTGGACACGGTCGCCCTACTGATCCGGGAGTCGCAGTGAAGTACCAGGTCTGGGCGCCGCACGCGCGCCGGCAGGTCGAGGTCGAGGTCGACGGGCAGCGCCACCCGCTGACCGCCGAGCAGGGCGGCTGGTGGCGCGGCGAGGCCCCGGCCCAGGGCGACTACGGGTTCCGGCTGGACGGCGGGCAGCTGCTGCCCGATCCGCGCTCGCCGCGCCAGCCGCACGGGCCGGACGGCCCGAGCCGGGCGGTCGACCACGCCGCCTTCCGCTGGTCCGAGACCGGCTGGCGGGGCCGGGCGCTGCCCGGTTCCGTCGTCTACGAGCTGCACGTGGGCACCTTCACCCCCGCCGGCACCTTCGACGGGGCGATCGAGCGCCTGGACCACCTGGTCGAGCTCGGCATCGACTTCGTCGAGCTGCTGCCGGTCTGCCCCTTCCCCGGCCGGCACGGCTGGGGCTACGACGGGGTCTCGCTCTGGGCGGTGCACGAGCCCTACGGCGGCCCGGACGGCCTCAAGCGCTTCGTGGACGCCGCGCACCGCAAGGGCCTGGGCGTGATCCTGGACGTGGTGCACAACCACCTCGGCCCGTCCGGCAACTACCTGCCGCAGTTCGGCCCGTACTTCACCGACCGGCACCAGACCCCGTGGGGCTCGGCGGTGAACCTGGACGCGCCCGGCTCCGACGAGGTGCGCGCCTACCTGATCGGCAGCGCGCTGGCCTGGCTGCGCGACTACCGGATCGACGGCCTGCGGCTGGACGCGGTGCACGCCCTGGTGGACGACCGGGCCGTGCACTTCCTGGAGGAGCTGAGCTCGGCGGTGGTCTCCCTGGCCGCCGCCACCGGCCGCCCGCTGTTCCTGATCGGCGAGTCGGACCTCAACAACCCTCGGCACACCGACCCGGTGCGCTCCGGCGGCTACGGCCTGACCGCCCAGTGGAGCGACGACTTCCACCACGCGCTGCACGCCGCCGTCACCGGCGAGTCGAAGGGCTACTACGCCGACTTCGGCGCCGACCCGACCGCGGCCCTGGCCCGCACCCTGACCCGGGGCTGGTTCCACGACGGCACCTGGTCCTCGTTCCGCGAGCGCCACCACGGCCGCCCGTTCCCGGCCGTGCCCGCCCACCGGCTGCTCGGCTACGCCCAGACCCACGACCAGGTCGGCAACCGGGCCATCGGCGACCGCCTGACGCTGGACCAGCTGGCCCTGACCGCACCACTGGTGCTCACCTCGCCGTTCACCCCGATGCTCTTCATGGGCGAGGAGTGGGGCGCGAGCACCCCCTGGCAGTACTTCACCGACCACACCGACCCGGACCTGGCCGAGGCGGTGCGCCAGGGCCGGCGCCGCGAGTTCGCCGCCTACGGCTGGACGGCCGAGGAGGTGCCCGACCCGCAGGCGCCGGCCACCGTGCTCTCCTCCACCCTGGACTGGACCGAGCCGCGCTCGGGCCGGCACGCCGAACTGCTGGACTGGTACCGGCGGCTGATCCGGCTGCGGCGCGAGTATCCGGAGCTGACCGACGGCGACCTGTCCGCCGTGCGGGTGGACACCGGGCCCAGCGAGCTGACGGTGCACCGGGGGCGGCTGCGGATCACCGTCAACTTCGCCGACAAGCCCACCGAGCTGCCGCCTGGGCGCCCCGTCGCGCACTGGGGCGAGCTGACGGCCCATACGCTCGGGGCACGGTCCTGCGTGATCAGCGAGGGATGAAGGCGGTGATCCGGGCCCGCAGGCCGGCGGCGTCCAGGCCGTAGGCCCGCAGGTGCTCCTCCATGGTCCCGTAGTGGCGGTGCTCGGCGCGGGGGACGCCGAGCCCGAGCACCCGGTGCGGCAGGTCGGCCAGCGCCTGGTGGGCCTCGTTGTTGGAGGTGCCGGCCAGGTAGGGCTCGACCAGCACCACGTCGGCGTGGCCGGCCGCCCGCAGCGCGGCGCCGTCGAAGGGGCGCACCGAGGCGGCGTAGAGCACGGTCAGGTCCAGCCCCTCGGTGGCGGCCAGCACCGCGTCCAGCATCGGGCCGACCGCCAGCACGGTGCCGCGCCCGCCCTGGCGCAGGGTCAGGAACCGGCCCGGCTCGACCGGCTGGGGCTCGGCGTTCTGGTGCGCGGAGAGCCGCACGTACACCAGGCTGTCGCCGTCGGCCACCGCGTGCCGCAGCAGCGTCTCGGCCTCGTCGGGGTGGCCGGGCACGTGCACCGTCCAGTCCGGCAGGGTGTCCAGCAGCGCCACGTCGCCCGGGGCCATGTGGGTGCGGCCGCCGGTCGGCCAGTCGTACGAGCCCAGTGCGCTGACCAGCACCGCGCCCACGCCCTGGTGGCCCAGGTCGAGCTTGACCTGCTCGAAGGGGCGCTCGATCAGGAAGCTGGCGAAGGTGTGCGCGATCGGGCGCATCCCGGCCAGCGCCAGGCCGCCGGTGACCCCGATCATCAGCTGCTCGCGGATGCCGACGTTGAGCACCCGGTCGGGGTGGCGGCGGGCGGCCTCCTCGAACGGGGCGGCGCCGATGTCGGCGAGCACCAGGGCGGTGCGCGGGTCCTGCTCGAGCAGCTCGGTGGTGACGGTGGTGAAGCGTTCGCGCATGGTGTCCATGGCAGGGTCCCCCTCGTGGTGTCGCGGTGTCAGTTCTTGGGCTCGACGCGGGCGATGACGGCGTGCGGGCGGCCCGGGTGCCGGGCGGTGTACGCCTCGAACAACGCCTGGTGGTCGTGGCCGTCCACGGTCGCGGTGGACCAGTTGTGGGCCGCGAACCGGGCCGCGATGCCGCCGGCCCAGCCGTGGGTGGCCGAGCTGTTGTCGATCACCACGGCGTGCAGGCGCTCCAGTCCGAGCGCGCCGGCGTAGGCGAGCGCCTCGTGGTTGGAACCCTCGTCGAACTCGGCGTCGCCGATCAGGGTCCAGACGGCGGCGGTGCGGCCCTGGGCCCGCAGGCCGAGCGCGGTGCCGACGGCCAGCGGCAGGCCGTGGCCCAGCGAGCCGGAGCCGATCTCGGCGGCCGGGATCAGCAGCCGGTCCGGGTGGTGGCCGAGCGGCGAGTCGTAGTCGCCGAAGCCGTCCAGCCACTCGACCGGCAGCAGGCCCTTGGCGGCCAGCACCGCGTAGTAGGCCATCGGGCCGTGGCCCTTGGAGAGCAGGAAGCGGTCCCGGTCGGGGTCCTCGGGGGTGCCGGTCAGCACCCGGTCGTAGAGCACCCAGAGCGCGTCCAGGGTGGAGAGCGCGGCCGGGCCGTGCTTCTCGGCGCCGGTCATCCGGCTGATCAGTGCGGGCAGCTGCGCGTAGCTCGTGGTCATGGGCACAGCCTGCAACTTCAAGTCGACTTGAAGTCAAGCGATTATCATCGTGCGCATGGTGTCCACCGTCCTGACCATCGGGGAGCTCGCCGCCCGCGCCGGCGTGGCCCCTTCCGCGCTGCGCTACTACGAGGAGCTGGGCCTGATCCACGCCGAGCGCTCGGCGGGCGGTCAGCGGCGCTACCAGCGGCACACGCTGCGCCGGATCGCCTTCGTGCGGGCGGCACAGACGGTGGGACTGTCGCTGGACGAGGTGGCGGCCACCCTGGCCGCGCTGCCGCCGGACCGCGCGCCCACCCAGGCCCAGTGGCAGCCGGTGGCGGCCACCTGGCAGCAGCGGATCGACGAGCAGATCGAGGACCTGCGGCGGCTGCGCGACCGCCTGGACGGCTGCATCGGCTGCGGCTGCCTCTCGCTGGAGCGCTGCGCCCTGTACAACCCGCGGGACGTCCAGGGCGCCGAGGGGCCGGGCGCCCGCAAGCTGCTGCCCCGCCGAGCCCGCTGAGGGGCAGCAGACGGACAATGACAGGCTACTGAGCCTGCGTCAGCTCCGCCCACAGCTCCGCGACCCGCTGCGCCAGCTGCTCGCGGGTGCCGTTGTTCGCCACCACCAGGTCCGCGACGGCCAGCCGCTGCTCGCGGGTGGCCTGCGCGGCCATCCGCGAGCGCGCCTCGGACTCGGTCATGCCGCGCAGCCGGGTCAGCCGGTCCAGTCGCACCTGCTCGGTGGCGTCCACCACCACCACCCGCTCGAACAGCGGCGCCAGCCCGTTCTCCGCCAGCAGCGGCACGTCGTGCACCACCACCGCGTCGTCCGCCGCGGCCGCCTCCAACTCGGCGGAGCGATCGCGCACCAGCGGGTGCACGATCGCGTTCAGCGCCCGCAGCCGCTCGGGGTCGGCGAAGACCACCGCGCCCAGCGCCGGGCGGTCCAGGCTGCCGTCCGCCGCCAGCACGCCCGGGCCGAACTCGGCCACCACCGCGGCCAGCCCCGGCGTGCCCGGGGCCACCACCTCGCGCGCGATCCGGTCCGAGTCCACCAGCACGGCGCCGTGCGCCACCAGCAGCTCGGCGACCGCGCTCTTGCCCGCCCCGATGCCGCCCGTCAGTCCGATCTTCCGCATGGCGGCAGGATGGCAACTGGCTACTCGCCGGTCAACTCCAGCGACTCACCCACCGTCAGGTACCGGTAGTCGGTCCCGGTCCCCGGCCCCTTCGCGCCCAGCCAGTTCTCCCCGGTGACCATGAGCCCGATCTCGCTCAGCATCGCCTCGTGCATGCCCAGCGCCCGGGCCGGACCGACCGCGCGCAGGTAGTCGATCAGGTCCCCGGTCCTGGTCCACGGACCGGCCAGCGGCACCATCAGGGTGTCCACCGCGCACCCGGGCAGGGTCAGCGCGTCACCGGGGTGGAAGAGCCGGCCGCCCACCAGGAAGCCCACGTTGGCGACCTGCGGCACGTCCGGGTGGATCAGCTCGTGCCACTGGCCGTGCACCGAGACCTCGATGCCGCCCACCTCGAAGGCGTCCCCCTCGCCCACCGCGGTGATCCGCGGCCCGAGCCCGGCCAACTGGTGCGCCACCACCGGGTTGGTCCAGATCCGCAGGCCCGGATCGGCGGCCAGCGCGGCCCGCACCCGCTCCTCGGCGAAGTGGTCCCAGTGCTCGTGGGTGATCAGCAGCGCGTCGGCCCCGCGCACCGCCTCGGGCTCGGTGAAGAGCCCCGGGTCGATCACCAGGGTGGTGCCGTCCTGTTCGATCCGCACGCACGCGTGCCCGCACTTGGTCAGTCGCATGCCGATAACCATACAGCCAAACTGCACAGTTTTGCTGGAGGACTAGACTGGGCTCCATGACCAGCAGTGAGATCGACCCGCACCAGCTCGCCGCCGACCTGCGCGGCGCGCTGGGCAACCTGGTGCGCCATCTGAGGACCGAGGAATCGGTGCTGCCCCAGCCGCAGGCCGGCGCGCTCGGCTGGCTGGTCCGCGAAGGGCCGCACACCACCGCCGAGCTGGCGCAGCGTCAGAAGGTGCGCCACCAGTCGATGGCCCGCACCGTCTCCCAGCTGCTGGCGGCCGGCCTGGTCACCCAGCGGCCGCACCCCACCGACGGGCGCAAACTGGTGCTGCACGCCACCGAGACCGGCACCGCCACCCTGCACGAACAGCGCACCCGCCGCGAGGCCCGCCTGGCCGCCGCCATCGCCGAGCAGCTCTCGCCCGAGGAGCAGCGCACCCTGGCCGAGGCGCTGGCCCTGGTGCGCCGGATCACCCCGCCGCCCGCGCACCTGTGACCGCAGTCACCTCCGCGCCGCTCGCGCGTTGAGCAGGGCACCCAGGGCAACTCCCCTGCCCGCGAACGAAGGACGTCCCCGATGAACCCGCTGCGCTCCTCGATGCTGCTCGCCGCCGCCCTGTGCGCGCTGATCCTGACCGGCGCCGGCACGGCCGCGGCCTGCACCAGCGACACCCTGGTCGGCGCGCTCGGCTCGGACTTCGGCAACGCCTGCGTCAACGGCGGCCACTGACCGCCGTCGGCACCCGGCTCAGCGGACGCCGACCACCGGCTCCGCGGCCCGGGGAGCGCGCGGCGCGGGCACCACACCCGCGCCCGCGGCCGGCCGGGCCACCGGTGCGGCCGGCGGCAGCTCCACGTGCTCGCGCAGCCCGTACCGCCGGTACAGCCGCTTCAGCGGCGCCGGCGCCCACCAGTTGAACTCGCCGAAGAAGGACATGGTGGCGGGCACCAGCAGGCAGCGCACCAGCGTCGCGTCCACCGCGACGGCCACCGCCAGGGCGATCCCCATCTGTTTGACCATCAGCATCTGCCCGGCGGCGAACCCGGCGAAGACGATCACCATCAGCAGCGCCGCGGAGGTGATGATCCGACCGCTGCGCTGCAGCCCCAGCTGCACCGCCTGCCGGCAGCCGTACCCCTGGTCGGTCAGCTCCTTGATCCGGGCCAGCAGGAAGACCTCGTAGTCCATCGACAGCCCGAAGGCGAAGGCGAAGACCAGCACCGGGATGAAGGTCTCCAGCCCGCCGGTGGGGGTGAAGCCGAGCGCACCGGCGAACCAGCCGTGCTGGAAGACCAGGGTCAGCGCACCCAGCGAGGCGCCCAGCGACAGCACGTTCATCGCCAGCGCCTTGACCGGCATCACCACCGAGCCGGTCATCAGGAAGAGCAGCACCAGGGTGCCGACCGCGACCAGGCCCAGCGCCCACGGACCGCGGTCGACCAGCTCGTGCTGGAAGTCCACCACCCCGGCCGCGTCCCCGGTCACGTAGGTGGTCAGCCCGCCCCGCTCGGCGCGCAGCTCCTCCACCACGTGCTTGGCCGCCCCGCCCTGCGGGTCGCCGGGAACCAGCACCTCGACCGTGCTGACCTTCCCCGAGCCCACCGGCTGCACGGCCCGCACCCCCGACACGCCCGGCAGCTTGGCCACCACCGTGTCCGCGTACTGCTGCGCGGCCTGCGCCCCCGCCTCGACCACCACGGTCACCGGGGCCGGCGCGGCCTGCGGGTACTGCTGCTGGATGGTCTGCGCCACCTGGCGCCCGGAGGAGGAGGCCGGCAGTGCGCCGACACCGGTGCTGCGCATCTCGGCGCTCAGGAACGGCGCGCCGGCCGCCATCAGCAGCGCGACGCAGACCAGTGCCACCGGCACCGCCCGGCGCTGCACCCGGCGCACGGTGCGGGCGAAGAAGCCCTCGTCCGGCTCGCGGTGCTTGGGCGGTTTGATCCGGTGCCCGGCGAAGCCGAGCAGCGCGGGGACCAGGGTGAGCGCGGCCAGCACCGCGATCACCACCACGGACACCCCGGCCGCCGCGACCGCGCGGAAGACCGGGCTCCTGAAGACGAACAGGCCGCTGAGCGCCACCGCCACGGTCAGGCCCGAGAACGCCACCGTGCGCCCGGCGGTGGCCGCCGTGCGCTCGATCGCGGCGGCCAACTCCACCCCGGCGCCGCGCTCCTCGCGGAACCGGTTGACCATCAGCAGCGCGTAGTCGATCGACAGTCCAAGGCCCAGCACGGTGGCGATCGGCAGCACCGAGGTGTCCAGGTCCATGATCCGGCTGAACCCGAACATGGCCAGCAGCGCCCCGCCCACCGAGGCCACCGCGCCGATCACCGGCAGGCTGGCCGCGGCCAGGCCGCCGAAGACCAGCACCATGACGACCAGGGTCAGCGGCAGCGTGACGAGCTCGCCGAAGGTGGTGTCGGACTGGGTCTGCGCCTTGACCTGCTGCTGCACCACCAGGTCGCCGCCGACCGCGACCTGGGCACCGGGCGCCTGAACGGCCTTCAGCCGCTGGGCCACCGCGTCCTGCTGCTTGGCGGTGGCCGAGTCGGCCATCTTCACGGTGACCAGGCTGCCGTTGCCGTCCTGCGCCTTGAGCGCGGCGGCCTGCGGGCCGCCCTGGTAGTAGTCGCTGACCGAGAGCACCGCGGGCAGTGCGGCCAGGTCGTGGGCGGCGGCGGTGACCGCCTGGCGGACCTCGGGGGTGTCCACCGGGCGTCCGCTCACCACGGCGGTGACGGTGCCGGCCGAGGGGTCGGCGGCGGCGACCACCGCGCTGCCCCGGGCCGACTCGGCCCCGCCGGCGGCGGTGTGGGTGACCGAGCCCTCGAAGACCCGGCCACCGATCAGCACCCCGAGGGCGAGCACGACCAGCCAGAACGCCAGTACCCAGCGCCGGTACCGGCGGCAGACCCGGCCCAGGCCGGCGAGCCGGCCCGGGGCGGCGGGGGTGGCGGGGGAAGCAGTACGAAGGCGCATCAAGCGGAAACTGCCTAGCGTGCGGGGCGTGAACCCTTCGGGCAACTCATCCCACGCTAGGTGTTCTGTCCTAAAAGACCCATAAAAATGTGATGAGCCCCTGATCACACCACTTTCCGCAGTTGATCCCACACGGCCGCTGAACCGGCGTCAAACGCACGCGGGCCCCACCCGGAATCCCGGGTGGGGCCCAACGAACCAGCAGTCAGCCGGCTACTGCGTGATCAGCTCTGGCCGCCGGCCAGCTTCTCGCGCAGGGCGGCCAGCGCCTCGTCCGAGGCGAGAGCGCCGGAGCCCTCGTCGCTGGAGGACGAGTAGGAGCCACCGGCGGAGGCGGCAACCGCCTCACCGGACTCGGCAGCGGCCTCGGCGTCGGCCTCGCGGCTCTTGATGACCTGGGCCTGGTGCTGCTCGAAGCGGGACTGCGCCTCGGCGTACTGGCGCTCCCACTCCTCGCGCTGCTTCTCAAAGCCGGGCAGCCAGTCGTTCGCCTCGGGGTCGAAGCCCTCCGGGTAGATGTAGTTGCCCTGGTCGTCGTACGAGGCAGCCATGCCGTACAGGGTCGGGTCGAACTCGACCGTGGCCGGGTCGGCACCGAGCGACTCGTTGGCCTGCTTCAGCGAGAGGCTGATGCGGCGACGGTCGAGGTCGATGTCGATGACCTTGACGAAGATCTCGTCGCCGACCTGGACGACCTGCTCCGGGATCTCGACGTGGCGCTCGGCCAGCTCGGAGATGTGGACCAGGCCCTCGATGCCCTCGTCCACGCGGACGAACGCACCGAACGGAACCAGCTTGGTGACCTTACCCGGGACGACCTGGCTGATCTGGTGGGTCCGGGCGAACTGCTGCCACGGGTCCTCCTGGGTCGCCTTCAGCGACAGGGAGACGCGCTCGCGGTCCATGTCGACGTCCAGGACCTCGACCGTGACCTCCTGGCCGACCTCGACGACCTCGGACGGGTGGTCGATGTGCTTCCAGGACAGCTCGGAGACGTGCACCAGGCCGTCGACGCCACCCAGGTCCACGAAGGCACCGAAGTTGACGATCGAGGAGACGACGCCGGAGCGCACCTGGCCCTTCTGCAGGGTGGTGAGGAAGGTCTGACGGACCTCGCTCTGGGTCTGCTCCAGCCAGGCACGGCGGGACAGGACCACGTTGTTGCGGTTCTTGTCCAGCTCGATGATCTTGGCCTCGAGCTCCTTGCCCACGTAGGGCTGCAGGTCGCGCACGCGGCGCATCTCGACCAGGGAGGCGGGGAGGAAGCCGCGCAGGCCGATGTCGAGGATGAGACCACCCTTGACGACCTCGATGACGGTACCGGTGACGATCCCGTCCTCTTCCTTGATCTTCTCGATCGTGCCCCAGGCGCGCTCGTACTGCGCGCGCTTCTTGGACAGGATCAGACGACCCTCCTTGTCCTCCTTCTGGAGAACCAGGGCCTCGATCTCATCGCCGACCTTGACGACCTCGTGCGGGTCGACGTCGTGCTTGATCGAGAGCTCACGGGAGGGGATGACACCCTCGGTCTTGTAACCGATGTCGAGGAGCACCTCGTCACGGTCGACCTTCACGATGATGCCCTCGACGATGTCGCCATCGTTGAAGTACTTGATGGTCTCGTCGATCGCGGCGAGGAAAGCATCCGCGTCGCCGATGTCGTTGACCGCGACCTGCGGGGTGGTGCTGACAGAGGTGTCGGTGGGGCTCGTCATTAGGAAAAGGGCTCCGGTACGGACATGAAGTCGTAGGTAATGCCACGCGGGGGCCCGTATCGCTACCACCGAAAAGCCCTGGAGTTCTTCGACAGATGCGAGCGCGACCTGCTCCGTCCGAGGCGCGCAGGCCCGCAGCGCAACTTGTAGCATACGGGGACAGCCAGGCACGGTCAACGCCGAAGCTGGCGAGACCGTCCAGGCCGGTATGGATCAGGCCATATCCTCCAACTGCGCACCTCACCCGGCCTGGAGCCGTGGTGTGGGGTGGCAGCCGCTGGGGCCCGCTTCCCCGGATGCCACCGCCTGGTCCCGAGTCCCGCGAGGGCCGGTTCCACGCAGCGGCGCTTTCCGCAGCCCCTACCCTACGCGAGGCGGACGATGACGTTGGACACCACCCCAGCCCTGCTCGACGGCGGGCAGGCCGAGGAGGACGCGGCGGTGCGCCGCCCGGCGGCGCCCGGCGAGAGCTCGCGGGCCAGCCGGCAGTGGTGGGACCGCAACGCCGACGACTACCAGGAGGAGCACGGCGCCTTCCTCGGCGACGACCGGTTCACCTGGTGCCCCGAGGGCCTGGACGAGGAGGAGGCCCGGCTGCTCGGGCCGGCCGGCTCGCTGACCGGCCTGGACGTGCTGGAGATCGGCGCCGGCGCCGCCCAGTGCTCACGCTGGCTGGCCGCCCAGGGCGCCCGCCCGGTCGCCCTGGACCTGTCCTACCGTCAGCTCCAGCACGCCCGCCGGATCGACCTGGGCCGCCAGAGCGCGCCCGTCCCACTGGTGCAGGCGGACGCGGCCGTGCTGCCGTTCGCCGACCGCGCCTTCGACCTGGCCTGCTCGGCCTACGGCGCGGTGCCGTTCAGCGCCGACACCGCCGCGCTGATGCGCGAGGTGCACCGGGTGCTGCGCCCCGGCGGCCGCTGGGTCTTCTCCACCACCCACCCGATCCGCTGGGCCTTCCCCGACGAGCCCGGCGAGGAGGGTCTGACCGCCACCGGCTCCTACTTCGACCGCACCCCCTACGTCGAGCAGGACGAGCACGGGCGGGCCAGCTACGTCGAGCACCACCGCACCCTGGGCGACCGGATCCGCGAGCTGGTCGCGGCCGGCTTCACGCTGCTCGACCTGGTGGAGCCGGAGTGGCCGGCCGAACTGACCGCCGAGTGGGGCGGCTGGAGCCCGCTGCGCGGGCGGCACCTGCCGGGGACGGCGATCTTCGTCGCCCGGCGGGACTGAATACTGGTGCGGTGACCGCCGATTCGACCGCCCACCCCCAGCCCTCGGCCGGGAGGCACCTCCGTGCCGACCTGCCGGTGCGGGCCGCGCTGCCCGAACTGGCCCGCGCGCTGGACACCGCCGGCGCCGCCGTGCTGGCCGCGCCGCCCGGCACCGGCAAGACCACCCTGGTGCCGCTCGCGCTGGCCGGGCTGCTGGAGGGGCCCGGCGCCCCGGTGCGGCGGGTGCTGGTGGCCGAGCCGCGCCGGCTCGCGGTGCGGGCCGCTGCCCGGCGGATGGCCTGGCTGCTCGGCGAGCAGGTGGGCGGGCGGATCGGGTACACGGTGCGCGGCGAGCGCGTGGTGGGCCCCGCCACCGCGGTCGAGGTGGTGACCACCGGCGTACTGCTGCAGCGCCTGCAGCGGGACGCCGAACTGCCGGGCGTGGACGCGGTGCTGCTGGACGAGTGCCACGAACGGCACCTGGACGCGGACACCGCGCTGGCCTTCCTGCTGGACGTGCGCGCGGCGCTCCGCCCCGAGCTGCGGCTGCTGGTCGCCTCGGCCACCTCCGACACCGCCGCCTGGGCCGAACTACTGGGCGGTGCACCGGTGGTGACGGCCCATGGGACGGCCCACCCGGTCCAGGCCGTGTGGGCGCCGCCGCCGCGCGCGGTGCGCCCGCCGCAGGGCACCAGGGTGGACCCGGCGCTGCTGGAGCACGTCGCGGCCACCGTGCGCCGGGCGCTGGCCGAGCACGAGGGCGACCTGCTCTGCTTCCTGCCCGGAGTGGGCGAGATCGCCAGGGTGGCCGGCCTGCTGGGGCCGGTGGACGCCGAGGTGCTGCAGCTGCACGGGCAGGCCCCGCAGCCGGTGCAGGACGCCGCGCTGGCCGTGGGCGAGCGGCGCCGGGTGATCCTGTCCACCTCGGTGGCCGAGTCCTCGCTGACCGTGCCCGGGGTGCGCACCGTGGTGGACTGCGGGCTGGCCCGGGAGCCGCGCACCGACCACGCCCGCGGGCTGGCCGGGCTGGTCACCGTGCGGGCCTCGCTGGCGGCCGGGCGCCAGCGGGCCGGGCGGGCCGGACGCGAGGCGCCCGGGGTGGTCTACCGCTGCTGGGCCGAGGTCGAGGACGCCCGCGCGCCGCAGTTCCCGCGCCCGGAGATCGCGCTGGCCGACCTCGCGCCGTTCGCGCTGCAGGCCGCCTGCTGGGGCGATCCGGGCGCCGCCTCACTGGCCCTGCTGGACCCGCCGCCGGCCGGCGCGCTGGCCGCCGCCCGCCAGGTGCTGCTGGCCCTGGGCGCGGTGGACGAGGCCGGGCGGCCCACCGGGCGGGGCAAGCTGTTCGCCCGCACCGGCCTGCACCCGCGGCTGGCCCGGGCCCTGCACGACGGCGCGCCGCTGGTCGGTGCCCGGCAGGCCGCCGAGCTGGTCGCCCTGCTGAGCGAGGAGCCGCCGCGCGCGCTGGGCGACGAGTTGGCGCAGGTCTGGCGCTCGGTGCGCGGCGAGGGCGCGCAGGGCTACGGCGGGCGCTGGCGGCGGGAGAGCCGGCGGGTGGTCGGCCGGTTGGGAGCGGCCCCGGCTCCGGCCTGCGCGCGGCCGCGCGGGCGGGGGGGCGGGCGGGGGGGGGGCCCGGTCCCCCCC
>NZ_PYBW01000059.1 GCF_003205575.1 Streptomyces tateyamensis | reverse complement strand
GACGGTGCCGCGTACATGGTTGACCCAGTAGTCGACGGACGCTACATCATTGACCAGGGGAATCAACGGTTGATTGATGGTCAACCCGTCAACCACCGCACGGAACTCGTCCAGCATCGGATCCATCAGTGACGAGTGGAACGCGTGGGAGACCGTCAACCGCTTGGTACGACGATCCGCAAAGTGCTCAGCAACCCGCTCGATGTCCGCCTCGGGACCGGACAGCACCACCGCACGCGGACCGTTCACCGCAGCGATATCCACACCGAGGCCGGTAACCTCCTCCTCGGTGGCCTCCACCGCCAGCATCGCCCCACCCGCGGGCAGGGCCTGCATCAGGCGGCCACGCGCGGTCACCAGCTTCGCAGCATCCTCCAACGAGAACACCCCAGCGACGTGCGCAGCCGCGATCTCACCGATGGAGTGACCCGCCAGATAATCCGGCTTAACCCCCCACGACTCCAGCAGCCGGAACAACGCCACCTCGAACGCGAAGATCGCCGGCTGCGCGAACTGCGTCTGGTTCAACTCCTCATCGCTGCCCAGGTCCAGATGCTGCGCAAGCTCCTCCCACGCCGCCGCAAACACCGGGAACGCAGCCGCCAATTCGCGGCCCATCCCCACCCGCTGGCTGCCCTGCCCCGTGAACAGGAACGCCGTCCCCCCGCCAGCCCGAGCCAAGCTCGCACCCCGACCCTCGGCCACCGCCGCCAGCGCGGCCAGCAGCTCTTCGCGGGTGCGGCCGACCGCCACCGCGCGGTGCTCCAGCCGGGCGCGCCGGGTCGCCAGCGTGTACGCCACGTCCAGCGGCACGAACTCGGTGTCCGTCAGCTCGGCCGCCAGCCGCTGCGCCTGGGCCCGCAGCGCCTCCGGGGTCTTGCCCGAAAGGACCCACGGCACCGTCACCGGCGCGGCCTCGACCACGGGTGCGGCGGCCTCGGCGGGCGCCTGCTCGATGATCACGTGGGCGTTGGTGCCGCTGATACCGAAGGACGAGACGCCCGCCCGGCGCGGCCGGCCAAGTTCGGGCCAGGGACGGGACTCGGTGAGCAGCTCGATGTTGCCCGCCGCCCAGTCCACGTGCGGGGTCGGCTCGTCCACGTGCAGAGTCTTCGGCAGCACCGCGTGCCGGATCGCCTCGACCACCTTGATGATGCCCGCGACACCGGCCGCCGCCTGGGTGTGGCCCATGTTCGACTTGATCGAGCCGAGCCACAGCGGCTGGTCGCCCGGACGGTCCTGCCCGTAGGTGGCCAACAGGGCCTGCGCCTCGATCGGGTCGCCCAGCGTGGTCCCGGTTCCGTGCGCCTCCACCAGGTCGACCTGGTCCACCGTCAACCGGGCGTTGGCCAGCGCCTGCCGGATCACCCGCCGCTGCGAGGGACCGTTGGGCGCAGTCAGCCCGTTGGACGCACCGTCCTGGTTGACCGCCGTGCCCTTGACGATCGCCAGCACCGGGTGCCCGTTCTTCCGGGCGTCCGAGAGCCGCTCGACCAGCAGCATGCCGACGCCCTCGCCCCAGGCGGTCCCGTCGGTGGCCGCAGCGAAGGACTTGGCGCGGCCGTCGTGCGCCAGGCCCTTCTGCCGGCTGAACTCCACGAAGACCTCGGGCGTGGCCATCACGGCGACGCCGCCGGCCAGGGCCAGCGAGCACTCGCCGCTGCGCAGCGCCTGCACCGCCAGGTGCAGGCCGACCAGCGAGGAGGAGCAGGCGGTGTCGATGGTGACCGCCGGGCCTTCCAGGCCGAAGACGTAGGAGATCCGGCCCGAGGCGATGGCGCCGGTGCTGCTGTTGGCCGCGTAGTCGTGGTACATCATCCCGGCGAACACGCCGGTGTTGGAGCCCTTGAGCGTCCCCGGGTCGATACCCGCCCGCTCGAACGCCTCCCAGGAGGCTTCGAGCAGCAGGCGCTGCTGCGGGTCCATGATCAGTGCCTCGTTCGGCGAGATCCCGAAGAACGCCGGGTCGAACTCGGCCGCCTCGTGCAGGAATCCGCCCTGACGGGTGTAACTGGTGTTCGGGCGCTCGGCGGTGGGGTCGTAGAGCCGCTCCAGGTCCCAACCGCGGTCAGCGGGGAACTCGCTGATCGCGTCCACCCCGTCGGCCACCAGCTGCCACAGGCCATCGGGCGTGCTCACACCGCCCGGGTAGCGGCAGGCCATGCCGACGATCGCGATCGGCTCGTCGCCGTCGACCGTGGTGGCCACCGCGGCTGCTGCCGCCTCGCCGGTGCCCCAGACCTCGTCGAGCAGGTAGCGGGCGAGCACGGCCGGGTTCGGGTAGTCGAAGACCAGGGTCGCGGGCAGCCGCATGCCGACCGCCTCGCCGAGCGCGTTGCGGAACTCCACCGCGGACAGCGAGTCGAAGCCGACCTCGCTGAAGGCGCGCTCCGGCTCGACCGCCCGGCCGGAGCCGAAGCCGAGCACCCGGGCCACCTCGTCCTGGACCAACTCCAGCAGTGCGGCGGTTCGTTCGGCCTCACCGAGGCCGGCCAGCCTGGTGCGAAGAGCGCCGGTGTCGGCGCGGTTGCTCGCGGTGCGGCGGCGCACTGCCGGGACCAGGCCGCGGAACAGGTCGGACAGTTCGTCGCCCTGGGCGCGCAGTGCGGCCAGGTCCAGGTTGACCGGGACCACGGCGGCGGGCTCCGCAGCGGCAGCCGCGTCGAACAGCGCCAGCCCCTCCTCCGGCGCGAGTGCGATCATGCCGCCGCGGGACAGCCGGGACCGGTCGGAGCCGGCCAGCGAGCCCGCCATGCCGCCGTCCTGCGCCCAAAGACCCCAGGCCAGCGACTGCGCGGGCAGGCCCTGGGCGCGGCGGTGGGTGGCCAGCGCGTCCAGGAAGGCATTGGCGGCCGCGTAGTTGCCCTGGCCGGGTGCACCGAGCAGGCCGGCCGCCGAGGAGAACAGGACGAAGCCGGTGAGCTCCGACTCCCTGGTCAGCTCGTGCAGGTTGAGCGCGGCATCCACCTTCGGGCGCAGCACGGCAGCCAGCCGCTCGGGGGTGAGCGAGCCGATCACCCCGTCGTCCAGCACCCCGGCCACATGCACGACGGCGCGCGGCGCGGTCTCGGCCAGCAGCTCTGCGACAGCTTGACGGTCAGTCACATCACAGGCCACCACCTTGACCTGGGCGCCGAGCTCGGTCAGCTCGGCGGCCCCGGCGGCAGCCGGGCCCGAGCGGCTGACCAGGACCAGTTCGCGCACCCCGTGCGCGGTGACCAGGTGGCGGGCCAGCAGTCGGCCCAGGGTGCCGGTGGCACCGGTGACCAGCACCGGTCCCGCGCCGAACTCGGCGGCGGGCACGGTCTCCTCGGTGGCGGTCGGGACCCGGACCAGGCGCGGCGCGTGCACCACCCCGGACCGGACCGCGACCTGGGACTCGCCGGCCGCCACCAGCACGGCGGGGTCCAGCGCGGAGGCGGAGTCCAGGTCGGCCAGCAGCAGGCGGCCCGGGTTCTCCGAGTTGGCCGAGCGGACCAGACCCGCCACGGCGGCGGCAGCCAGGTCGGTGACGTCCTCGCCGGGGAGCGCGACCGCGCCCCGGGTCACCACCAGCAGGCGGGAGTCGGCCAGCCGGTCGTCGGCCAACCAGCTCTGCACGGCGGTCAGCGCCTCGGCGGTGGCCCGGTGCACGTCGGCGGCGGTGTTGCCGCCGGTCACCTGGAGCACCACCACCTCGGGGGCCTGGGTGCCGAGGTCGCGCCAGTCGGCCGAACTCACCGCCGGTGCCTGACCGACCGTCACCGGGGACCAGCCGACCTGGAACAGCGAGTCGTGGAACGCCGTCCGCGCGGCGGCGAGTTGGCCGGTGTCCACCGGCCGCAGCACCAGCGAGCCGACGGTGGCAACCGGCCGGCCGGCCGGGTCGCAGATCGCCAGCGTGATCGTGCCCTCGCCCTTGGGGGTGAGCCGGACCCGCAGCGCCGAGGCGCCGGTGGCGTGCAGCCGGACCCCGGACCAGGCGAACGGCAGCACGGCCTGCTCGCCGATCGCGCCGGTGAAGGCGACGCCGTGCAGCGAGGCGTCCAGCAGCGCCGGGTGCAGGCCCATCCGGTGCGCCTGCGGCTGGGCGGCCTCGGGCAGGGAGACCTCGGCGTAGACCGCGCCGTCGAGCGTCCAGGCCGCGTGCAGGCCCTGGAAGACCGGGCCGTAGCCGAGACCGGTGGCAGCCAGGGTCGGGTAGAAGTCGGCCAGCTCGACCGGGGTGGCACCAACTGGGGGCCAGGCGGTCAGCTCGGTGCCGGGAGTGCCGACGGGTGCGACCGCGACCAGGCCGGTCACGTGCAGGGTCCACGGCTGCTCGGTCGGGGCGTCCTGCGGGCGCGAGTAGATGGTCAGGGGACGGGCGTCGGTCGCGTCGGGGGCGCCGACCACCACCTGGAGCTGGACCGCGCCGCGCTCCGGCAGGATCAGCGGGGCCTGCAGGGTCAGCTCCTCCAGCAGGTCGCAGCCGACCTGGTCGCCGGCTCGGACGGCCAGTTCGACGAAACCGGTGCCCGGGAAGATCACCGCGCCGCCGACCGCGTGGTCGGCCAGCCAGGGGTGGGTGGCGAGCGAGAGGCGACCGGTCAGTACGGCGCCGTCGGAGTCGGCGAGAGCTACCGCGGCGCCGAGCAGCAAGTGGTCGGTGGCGTCCAGACCGGCCGAGGAGACGTCGCTGCCGGCGAGTTCGGCGTCCAGCCAGTAGCGGCGGTTCTCGAATGCGTAAGTGGGCAGCTCGACCCGCTGGGCGCCACGACCTGCGTAGAAGGCTCGCCAGTCCACCGGCACGCCGACGACGTGCAGTTGGGCCAAGGCGGCGACCGCGGTGGCGGTCTCGTCGCGGTCGCGGCGAGCGGTGGCGATGAAGGACAGGGCGGGGTCGTCCAGGCCCATGGGGGTCAGGGCGGCGTCGGGGCCGACCTCCAGGAAACGGGTCACCCCGTTGGACGCGAGGGTGGTCAACGCATCCGCGAACCTGACGGTGCCGCGTACATGGTTGACCCAGTAGTCGACGGACGCTACATCATTGACCAGGGGAATCAACGGTTGATTGATGGTCAACCCGTCAACCACCGCACGGAACTCGTCCAACATCGGATCCATCAGTGACGAGTGGAACGCGTGAGAGACCGTCAACCGCTTCGTACGACGATCCGCAAAGCGCTCCGCAACCCGCTCGATGTCCGCCTCGGGACCGGACAGCACCACCGCACGCGGACCGTTCACCGCCGCGATATCCACACCGAGACCGGCAACCTCGGCCTCGGTTGCCTCCACCGCCAGCATCGCCCCACCCGCGGGCAGTGCCTGCATCAGGCGACCACGCGCCGTGACCAGCTTCGCGGCATCCTCCAACGAGAACACCCCAGCCACATGCGCAGCCGCAATCTCACCGATCGAGTGACCCGCCAGATAATCCGGCTTCACACCCCACGACTCCAACAACCGGAACAACGCCACCTCGAACGCAAAGATCGCCGGCTGCGCGAACTGCGTCTGGTTCAACTCCTCGTCAGAACCCAGGTCAAGATGCTGCGCAAGCTCATCCCACGCCGCCGCGAACACCGGGAACGCAGCCGCCAGCTGACGGCCCATCCCCACCCGCTGACTGCCCTGACCCGTGAACAGGAACGCCGTCAGTCCGGTGCCGATCGCGCCGCGCACCACGTCGGCCGTCGCGCGGCCCTCGGCGAGCGCGTCCAGTGCCGCCAGGGTGGCGGCCCGGTCGCCGCCGAGCAGCACCGCGCGGTGGTCCAGCGCGGCACGCCCGGTGGCCAGCGAGTAGCCCACGTCGACCAGGTCGAGCGCCTCGTCCGCACGCAGCCGTTCGGCCAGCTTGGCGGCCTGCCCGGCCAGCGCCTCGGGGGTGCGGGCCGCCAGCGGCAGCGGCAGGGCGGCAGGGCGCACCGGGGCGCTGACCGGCTCCGCCGCCACCGGCTCGGCGGCCGGCGCCTCCTCGATGATCACGTGCGCGTTGGTCCCGCTGACGCCGAACGAGGAGATGCCCGCCCGGCGGGCCTGCTCGCCGTTGCGCTGCCACTCCCGGGCCTCGGTGAGCAGCCTGACCTGTCCGGCCGACCAGTCGACCTGCGATGACGGCTGGTCGACGTGGAGGGTGCGGGGCAGCACACCGTGCTGCAGGGCCTGGACCATCTTGATGATCCCGGCCACGCCCGCCGCGGCCTGCGCATGCCCGATGTTGGACTTGAACGAGCCGAGCCAGAGCGGCCGTTCGGGCGACCGGTCCTGGCCGTAGGTGGCGAGCAGTGCCTGGGCCTCGATCGGGTCACCCAGTACCGTGCCGGTCCCGTGCCCCTCGACCACGTCGATCTGACCGGACGTCAGCCGGCTGTCCGCCAGCGCGGCCCGGATCACCCGCTGCTGGGCGGGGCCGTTGGGAGCGGTCAGGCCGTTGGACGCACCGTCCTGGTTGATCGCCGACCCGCGCACGATCGCCAGCACCGGGTGCCCGTTGCGCCGCGCATCCGAGAGCCGCTCGACCAGCAGGACACCCGCGCCCTCGGCCCAGCTGGTGCCGTCGGCCGCCTCGGCGAAGGCCTTGATCCGGCCGTCGGCGGCCAGGCCCTTCTGCTTGCTGAACGCGATGAACGGACCGGGGGTGGACATCACCATCACACCGCCGGCCAGCGCCAGCGTGCACTCGCGCCGGCGCAGCGCCTGGGCGGCCAGGTGCAGCGCGACCAGCGAGGAGGAGCAGGCGGTGTCCACCGTGACCGCCGGGCCCTCCAGGCCCAGGGTGTAGGAGACCCGGCCCGCGATCACCGCGGAGGCGGTGGCGGTGGCCCGGTAGGCGCCCGAGGCCTCGGGTGCCTCGTCCAGCACGTTGGCGTAGTCCTGGATGCCGGACCCGGTGAAGACGCCGACCGGCGCACCGTGCAGGGACTCCGGATCGAGGCCGGCCCGCTCAAGCACCTCCCAGGAGACCTCCAGCATCAGCCGCTGCTGGGGGTCCATCGCGGCCGCCTCGCGCGGCGAGATGCCGAACAGCACCGGGTCGAACTGCGCGGCCTCGTGCACGAATCCGCCGTGGCTGACGTAACTCGTCTCGGCGCCGCCGGAATCGGCGTTCAGCAGCGAGTCCAGCGGCCAGCCGCGGTCGGTCGGGAACGGCGAGACGGCGTCGACGCCGTCCGCGACCACCCGCCACAGGTCCTCCGGCGACTGGATGCCGCCCGGGTAACGGCAGGCCATCGCCACGATGGCGATCGGCTCCTGGTCCCCGGCCTCGACCTCCTGCAGCCGACGGCGGGTCTGGGCCAGGTCGGCGGTGACCCGCTTGAGGTAGTCGAGGAGCTTGCCGTCGTCGTTCGCCATCTCACAGCATCCTTTTAGTTCCGTTGGCCGAACAGAGTGCGGGACCGGTCACGTGCCGGATCAGGCGAGTCCGAGCTCTTTGTCGATGAAGTCGAAGAGGTCGTCGGCGCTGGCGGCTTCCAGTTGTTCGCCGACGTCGCTTCCGTTGGCCGCGCCGATCGCCTCGTTCAGGCGGCCGAGCAGCGTCTGCAGGCGGGACGGGATCCGGTGGCGGTCCAGCTCGGCCGGGTCCAGCGCGGTCACCGCCTCCTCCAGCCGGTCGAGTTCGGCCAGCAGGGTGAGTGCCGAGGAGGCGGGCCCACCGGGGCAGAGCTCGGCGCGCAGGTGCTCGGCCAGCGCGTGCGGGGTGGCGTAGTCGAAGACCAGGGTGGCGGGCTGCTTGCGGCCGACCGCCGCGCTCAGCCGCTTGCCGAAGTCGGCGGCGGCCACCGAGTCGAAGCCGAGGTCCTCGAAGGCCCGGCCGGCGTCGACGGCGGCGCCGTCCTGGTAGCCGAGCACGGCAGCCACCTCGCCGCGCACCACGTCCAGCACCGCGCGGGACTGCTCGGCCTCGGGCAGGCCGGCCAGCCGGTCGGCCAGCGAGTTCGACGAACTGGCGGGCTCGTCGGTGGCCAGCGCGGCCCGGACCTCGGGCAGCGCGTCCAGCAGCGGGCGCGGGCGGGCCAGGGTGTAGGTCGGGGCGAACCGCGGCCAGTCGAACTCGGCCACCACCAGGTGGCTCTCGTCGCGGGCCAGGGCCTGACGCAGCGCGTCCAGGGCCAGGTCGGGGGCCATCGCGGGAGCGCCGATCCGCTCCAGAACGGCGCGCAGCTCGGGACCGACCATGCCGCCGTCCCAGGAGCTCCAGGCGATCGCGGTGGCGGCCAGACCGCGGGCCCGGCGCTGGTGGGCGAGGGCGTCCAGGTAGGCGTTGGCGCTGGCGTACCCGGCCTGCCCGGCGCTGCCCCAGACGGCGGCGCCGGAGGAGAAGAGCACGAAGGCGGCCAGTTCGGTGTCGCCGAGCAGCTCGTCCAGGTGGCGGGCGCCCTGGATCTTGGCGTGGCCCACCTCGGCGAACTCGTCCAACGTCAACTCCTCCAGCGGGGCGAGGCGTTGGGCTACACCAGCGGCATGGACCACGGCGGTCAGCGGGTACTGGGCCGGGACGGCGGCGAGCAGTTCGGCAACCGCCGCGCGGTCGGCCACGTCGCACGCGGCCACCGTCACCTCGGCGCCGAGCCCGCGCAGCTGTTCGGCCAGTTCGGCCGCGCCCTCGGCGGCCAGGCCGCGACGGCTGGTCAGCAGCAGGTGCTCGGCGCCCTGCTCGGCGAGCATCCGGGCCACGTGCGCACCCAGGCCGCCGGTGCCGCCGGTGATCAGCGTGGTGCCGGTCGGGCGCAGGTCGGCGGCCTCGCTGCGCGGGTCGGCCGCGACGGGGTGGCGGACCAGTCGACGGCCGTACACCCCCTGGGCACGGACCGCGAGTTGGTCCTCGTCGTCGGTTGCGGCCAATGCACCGGCCAGGCGGCGCACGGCGACCGCGTCCGGCTCGGCGGGCAGGTCGAGCAGGCCGCCCCAGTGCGCGGGCCGCTCCAGTGCGAGGCCGATGCCCAGACCCCAGACCGCCGCCTGGTACGGGTGTACCAGTTCGGCGGAGCCGGCCACCGCGACCGCGCCGGTGGTCACCACCCAGAAGCGGGAGGCGAGTTCGGCGTCGACCACGGCCTGGGCGAGCGTGACGGTGACGGCGCAGCCGAGCGAGAGGGCAGGGTGCTCGGGGTGTGGGCGGTCGTCCAGGGCGAGCAGCGAGAGCAGGCCGGCGGGGACCTCAGGGGCGGTGGCGGTGGCAGCGCGTAGCTGGGCGGTGAGGGCCGCCCGGTCGGCGGTGGGGTCGACCGGCAGCACCTGGACCGGGACGCCCTGCTCGGCCAGCCCGGTCAGCACGGCCACGACCAGCGGGTGCTCTGCCTGCTCGGCCGGCGCGCCGGGGACGGCCGGGACGGCGACCAGCCAGCTTCCGGAAGGGGACGCAGACTGGCGGTCGGTCAGCTGCTGCCAGTCGATCCGGTAGCGCCAGGAATCCAGCTTGGCCTGCCGCTGCCCGCGTCGGCGCCAGGCAGCGATCGCGGGCAGCACCGCACCGGCGGCCTCGGCGTCGACGCCCAGCCGCTCGGCGAGCGCGGCCGGGTCCTCCTGCTCCAGCACCTGCCAGAGCGCGGTGTCCACTGGGTCGGCCGCACCCGGCAGAGCCACGGGGCCTGGGGCCGGGTCGTGCTCCAGCCAGTAGTAGCGGCGCTGGAAGGCGTAGGTGGGCAGGTCGACCCGGCGGGCGCCGGTGCCGGCGAAGAAGGCGGCCCAGTCGACGCCGGCGCCGTTCGCGTGCAGGGCGCCGAGGCCGGCGAGCAGTTCGCGCACCTCGTCGCGGTCGCGGCGGGTGGTGGCGATGAACGACAGGGCGGGGTCGTCCAGGCCCATGGGGGTCAGGGCGGCGTCGGGGCCGACCTC
>NZ_PYBW01000058.1:80154-83458 GCF_003205575.1 Streptomyces tateyamensis | reverse complement strand
GGGCTTCGTTCTTTCGTGTTCTCAGCTTATCAGACCCGATTCGCACCGTTTTACCGGTCGATTTCTCATCCGAATTTCCCGCTGAGCGAGGGGCTCGCCGGGCCGCATCCGACTGGATGCCTCGCCTCGGCTTGGCCGTGTCGTAGACACTACGCTCGGATCAGGTGGTTTGTCCAGCCCGTCCCAACCGTTCGAATCTACTAGCCGGTCAGATCCGTGTCAATGGCTCTGTCGGCGAAGGAAAGAGTACCAGCTCGTGAAGGGTCATCCCGCCACGGGCTGCAGGTCGCCCTGGTCGGCCGCCTCCAGGTCGCCGACCTCTCCCGCGGCGGCGACGCGCCGGCCCAGTACCAGGGCGTAGACGAGGAAGAGCGCCTCGGCGATGGCGCCGATGCTGATCCGGGCCCAGGTGGGCAGGCCGGAGGGGGTGACGAAGGCTTCCAGCAGACCGCTGACGAACAGGACCACCGCCAGGCCGATCGCCATGCCGATGATGGCCCGGCCCTGCTCGGCGAGCGCGACCGAGCGGGACCGCGGGCCGGGGTCGATCACCGTCCAGCCCAGGCGCAGGCCCAGGCCCGCCGCGACGAAGACGGCGGTGAGCTCCAGCAGGCCGTGCGGCAGCAGCAGGCCGAGGAAGAGGTCGAGGCGGCCGGCCGAGGCCATCAGGCCCAGGCCGACGCCCAGGTTGAGCACGTTGCTGAAGAGGATCATCAGCACCGGGATGCCGAGGAAGACCCCGAAGACCAGGCACATGGCGGCGATCCAGGCGTTGTTCGTCCAGACCTGGGCGGCGAAGGAGCTGGCGGGGCGGTCGGTGTAATAGGTCTCGTACTCGCCGCCGGGGCGGGTCATCTGGCGCAGTTCGGCGGGGGTGGCCAGGCTGTCGCGGACCTCGGGGTGGGTGGCGACCCACCAGGCGATCAGCGCCGCACCGAGCAGGGAGACCACGGCGATCGGTATCCACCAGCGGCGGGAGCGGTAGAGCGCCGCCGGGAAACTGACGGTGAAGTACCGCGCGGCGTCCCGCCAGCCGGCGGCCCGGCTGCCGGTGACGGCGGTGCGGGCGCGGGCCACCAGGGTGGTCAGCCGCCCGACCAGCGCCGGGTCGGGCGCGGTGGCCTGGACCCGGGCCAGGTGGCCGGTGACCCGCTGGTAGAGCGCCACCAGCTCGTCGACCTCCTCGCCGGTCAGCCGCCGCTGCCTGCTGAGCGTCTCCAGGCGCGCCCACTGGGCCTGGTGGGCGGCGACGAAGACATCCAGGTCCATGACGGGTCAGCTCCAGAGACGAGGGCGGCTCGACGAACGCGTTTCGGCGAGCGCAGACCGGCGAACAGGCGGACGGGCAGCCACAGCTTGCCAGAGTCCGACAGCGGTGGGACCGCCCTTCCCCGGCATCGATCGGGTCCGTAGGGTTGGCGCGTCGAACGATCGAGTGGACGGGGCGGGGTTCAGTGAGCGAGCTGGTGACGGGGGAGGCCGTAGTCCTCGGGCTGCGGACGGCGAAGCTGCCGAGCCGGGCGTTGGCGCAGTTCCTGGATCTGGCAGCGGAGTTCGTCGTCCTCTTTCTCGTGATGCTTGGCCTCACCGCGTTCCTGGACAACCTGGACGCGGCGGCCGCGGCGGCGCTGCTGATCGCGCTGACAGTGCTGCTGCTGGTCGGGGTGCCGGTCGGGTTCGAGACGCTGTCGCACGGGCGCTCGCTCGGGAAGCTGGCGCTCGGGTTGCGGGTGGTGCGGCTGGACGGCGGGCCGATCCGGTTCCGGCACGCGCTGGTGCGCGGGCTGGTCGGGTTCTTCGAGATCATCACGTTCGGCGGGATGCCGGCGCTCATCACCTCGCTGGTGAACTCCGACGGCCGGCGGCTCGGCGACATCTTCGCGGGGACCGTGGTGGTGCGGGAGCGGATCCCGGCCGGGCAGGCGGGCGGGCCGATGGTGGCTCCGCCGCCGCAGCTGATGGCCATGCTGGGGACCGAGCTGGTGCGCCTGGACTTCTCCGCGGTGCCCGAGGGCCTGTGGCTGGCGTCTCGCCAACTGATCTCCCGGACCGGCGACTTGGACCAGGCGGTGGCGCTGCGGATGGCGCAGCAGCTGGCCGGGGACCTGTCGGCGCGGGTGCACTGGCCGATACCGGCCGGGCTGCACCCGGCGCTCTACCTGAGCGCGGTCCTGACCGAGCGGCAGCGCCGCGAGTTCGCCCGCGCCACGGCGGCCGGTGCCTTCGCCCTGCCGATGGCGCGGTCGCCGTACGCGCCGCCGATGCCCTACGCGCCGCAGGCCGCACCGTTCGCGGGCCCGCCGCAGCCGTTCGTCCCGCAGCCCGGTGCCCCGGTCCGCACGCTCGGCTATCCCCAGCCCGCCCCGCCGCAGCAGCCGCAGCAGCCTCCGGCGGTCCAGTACCAGCCGGTCACCCCGCCGCCGGTCATGCCCAGCGCACCGGCCGCGCCCGCCACTCCCCCGGCCTCCCCGGCTCCGGCCGACGAGCCGGGGAACGGCTTCGCCCTGCCGGGCTGACTCCGGGTCAGCCCTGGCCGAGGCCCCGGACCGGCCGCGGGTTCGGCGGCGACTCCAGCTCCTCCAGCTCGATGCCGGGCGCGGCCAGCAGGACGTCCCCGGCCAGGTGGACCTCCTGCTGCTCGCCGGTGGCCAGGTCGGTCACCTGGTACCGCTCGACCAGCAGCGGGCCGGTGTCGGTCGGATGCTCCTCGGTGCCGGCCAGCCGCCAGCCCTGGTCGACGGTGCGCGGGGCCAGCGCCGCGCCGGTGAAGGAGACCAGCCGCACCCGGGCCGCGGCCCCCTCGGCCAGGCCGAGCAGGCGGGCGGTGGCGATCAGGAAGGCCGGCGACTCGCCGGTGAAGCCGTGCGCCCGGTCATGCCCCTCCTGGCCGGCCGCGCCGGTCGGATCGGCGGGGTCGGTGCGTACCCAGGCCACCCCGTCCACCGCGCCGCCGCGCACCTGCCAGCCGCCGGACCGCAGCTCCATCCGCAGCGGGCGGCTGCGCGAGTCGAGGGTGAGGTCGACGGTGCTGAGCACGGTGCCGTCAGGGGCGTAGGTCTTCGAGACGTACCGCCACCCGGCCGGCCCGGGCGCGCAGCTGAACCGCTCCTCGCCGAGTGCGGTCCCGTGGTGCGGGTCGTGGTGGGTGTAGCGGCCGTTGGGCATGGATCGAAGCCTATGTGGCGGAGCGGAGTCGACAGCCGAGGGCCACGGCGAAGCACCGGCGGCGTCCGGCTGCGGGCGGTGCGGAAACACAGTGGTGCAGAAAGACAGTGGTGCAGAAACAACCGACTGCGGGCCGGGG
>NZ_PYBW01000058.1:0-80136 GCF_003205575.1 Streptomyces tateyamensis | reverse complement strand
CCCCGGCCCGCAGTCGGTTGACGGGAGGTCAGTACCGGTACTGCTCCGCCTTGTACGGGCCCTCGACCGGGACGCCGATGTAGTCGGCCTGGCTCTGGGTCAGGGTGGTGAGCTTGACGCCGAGCGCGTCCAGGTGGAGGCGGGCCACCTTCTCGTCCAGGTGCTTGGGGAGCACGTAGACGCCGACCGGGTACTGCTCGGTCTTGGTGAACAGCTCGATCTGGGCGATCGTCTGGTTGGCGAAGGAGTTGGACATCACGAAGGACGGGTGCCCGGTCGCGTTGCCCAGATTCAGCAGCCGGCCCTCGGAGAGCACGATGATCGTCTTGCCGTCGGCCTTGCGCCACTCGTGGACCTGCGGCTTGACCTCGGTCTTCACCACGCCGGGCAGCGCGGCGAGGCCGGCCATGTCGATCTCGTTGTCGAAGTGGCCGATGTTGCCGACGATGGCCTGGTGCTTCATCTGCTCCATGTGCGAGGCAAGGATGATGTCCTTGTTGCCCGTGGTGGTGATGAAGATGTCGGCGATCGAGACGACGTCCTCCAGGGTGGTGACCTGGTAGCCGTCCATCGCGGCCTGCAGCGCGCAGATCGGGTCGATCTCGGTGATGATGACCCGGGCGCCCTGGCCGCGCAGCGACTCGGCGCAGCCCTTGCCCACGTCGCCGTAGCCGCAGACGACCGCGACCTTGCCGCCGATCAGCACGTCGGTGGCGCGGTTGATGCCGTCGATCAGCGAGTGGCGGCAGCCGTACTTGTTGTCGAACTTCGACTTGGTGACGGCGTCGTTGACGTTGATCGCCGGGAAGAGCAGCTTGCCGTCCCGGTGCATCTCGTACAGGCGGTGCACGCCGGTGGTGGTCTCCTCGGTGACGCCCTTGATGGTGGCGGCGACCTCGGTCCACTTCTGCGGCGACTCGACCAGGGTGCGGTTGAGCAGCTCCAGGATGATCCGGAACTCGTCGTTGTCGGCGGTCGACGGGTCCGGCGCGGCGCCGGCCTTCTCGAACTCGACGCCCTTGTGGATCAGCAGGGTGGCGTCACCGCCGTCGTCCAGGATCATGTTCGGGGTCTGGCCGTCCGGCCAGGTGAGCGCCTGCTCGGTGCACCACCAGTACTCCTCCAGGGTCTCGCCCTTCCAGGCGAAGACCGGGACGCCGGCGGGGTTCTCCACGGTGCCCTCGGGGCCGACCGCGATCGCCGCGGCGGCGTGGTCCTGGGTGGAGAAGATGTTGCAGGAGCACCAGCGGACCTCGGCGCCCAGCGCGACCAGGGTCTCGATCAGCACGGCGGTCTGCACGGTCATGTGCAGCGAACCGGTGATCCGGGCACCGGCCAGCGGGCGGCTGGCCGCGTACTCCTTGCGGATCGACATCAGGCCGGGCATCTCGTGCTCGGCGAGCTGGATCTCCTTGCGGCCGAACGGGGCCTGGGAGAGGTCGGCGACCTTGAAGTCACCGTTGAGGTTGGACGACATGCGGGAAACTCCTCGCTGCGTGGGCCTGCTGCGTACGGGTGTGCTCGGCGGCAGAGCGGCTCACCGACGGCGGACGCCCTGCTGCTGCGGCACAATCCGTCGGAGGACCTCTCTCCCTCGACCCGGGCACGCGGCTCGGACCGACCGCCATCAGCAGCGACGTTTGGCACTGGTGACGAATCTACAACAACCGGTCCGGACCGCGCGGCGGTTCAGTGCGAGGCGCGCCCGGGGCCGCCCGGGGTGGCCTCCGGGTCGGGGCCGGCCGCCGCCTTGGCCGCGGAGTAGACGTCCGGCTCCAGGTACACCGCGCGGGCGATCGGGACGGCAGCGCGCATCCGCTCCTCGGCCGCGTCGATGGTGCGGGCGATCTGCTCGGCGGTCTCCTCGGGGTGCACCCCGATCTTCGCCGCGACCAGCAGCTCCTCGGGACCGACGTGCAGGGTGCGCAGGTGGATCACCGAGGTGATCGATCCGTCGGCCAGCAGCACTTCGCGGATCCGGCGCACCATCACCGGGTCGGCGCTCTCCCCGATCAGCAGCGACTTGGTCTCCAGGGCCAGGACCACCGCGATGGTGGCGAGCAGCAGGCCGATGGCCACCGTGGCGGCCCCGTCCCAGACCCCGCTGCCGGTGAGCACCGTCAGGCCGACGCCGAGCAGGGCCAGCACCAGGCCGACCAGAGCGCCGGCGTCCTCCAGCAGCACCACCGGCAGCTCGGGGGCCTTGGCCCGGCGGATGTAGCCGACCCAGCTGAGCCGGCCCTTGTCCCGGCCGGCCTCCCGGAAGGCGGTGGCGAACGACCAGCCCTCCATCGCGACGGCGAACACCAGCACGCCCACCGCCCAGTACCAGCCGTGCAGTTCGTGCGGGTGGCGGATCTTGTCCACGCCCTCGTAGAGGGCGAACAGCCCGCCGACGCTGAACAGCACGACGGAGACCAGGAAGCCGTAGAGGTAGCGCTCGCGGCCGTAGCCGAACGGGTGCTCCTCGTCGGCCTCGCGGGCCGCCCGCTTGCCGCCGATCAGCAGCAGCACCTGGTTGCCGGAGTCGGCCACCGAGTGCACCCCCTCGGCCAGCATCGAGGAGGAGCCGGTGAACGCGAAGGCGGTGAACTTGCTGACCGCGATCGCCAAGTTGGCGCTCAGTGCCGCGATCAGGGCCTTGGTACCGCCTTCGGCGCTCAACTCGGTTCGCTCCTTCTGCAATCGGTTTCTGGGGAAAGCCGGGATGGGTTCAGAGGGTGACGGTGGCCCGGAACAGCACGCCCTCGCCGGAGAGTTCGGTGCCGGAGCCGGTGGCAGGCAGGAAGGCGGACTGGCCCTTGGCCAGCTCCAGCTTCTCGCCGGCCGCGTCGGTCAGCAGCACGGTGCCCTCGGTGCAGAGCAGGATCTGCGCGGTGCGGCCGTCCACCCGGCGCTGCGGGGCGTCGGCGGTCAGCTCGAACCGGGACAGGCGGAACTCGTCGATCGGGACCGGGAAGAGCTCCTCGCCGTCCGCACCGGCCACCGGGCGCAGCACCTCGGCCTCGCCCGCCTCGAACCGGACCACCTTGAGCAGCTCCGGCACGTCCACGTGCTTGGGCGTCAGTCCGCAGCGCAGCACGTTGTCGGAGTTGGCCATGATCTCCACGCCGGTGCCGTTGAGGTAGGCGTGCGGCACACCGGCGCCCAGGTAGAGCGCCTCGCCGGCGCGCAGCCGGACGAAGTTGAACAGCAGCGCGGCCAGCACGCCCGGGTCGCCGGGGAAGTGCCGGGCGCAGTGCGCGTAGCCCGCCCAGGCCGGGGCGTTGGGCGACTCGGGCTCGGCGGCCAGCTTGTCGGCCAGTGCCTGGGCCAGCTCGGCCACGGTGGCCTCGACCACCAGCGGGTCGGCGGCGAGCACGGTGACCAGGGTCTCGCGCAGCGCCTGCTCGGCCGGCTTGGTGCGCAGCAGGTCGATCAGCGGCGCCAGGCCCGGCACCGCCAGCTCCTCCATCAGCGCGGCCGTGCCGAGCGGCTCGCGGAAACCGCAGAGGCCGTCGAAGTCCTCCAGCGCGCAGATGAGTTCGGGCTTGTGGTTGGCGTCCTTGTAGTTGCGGTGGCCGGCCTCGACCGGGATCCCGGCGGCCTCCTCGGCGGCGAAGCCCTGCTGGGCCTGCTCCCGGGTGGGGTGCACCTGGAGCGAGAGCGGCAGCTCGGCCGCCAGCACCTTGAGCAGGAACGGCAGGGTGGGGCCGAAGTGCGCGACGGCGGCCTCGCCCAGCTCGCCGACCGGGTCGGCGGCGATCACCGCGGCGAGCTCGACCGGACCGTCGCCGCGGTCCACCCGGGAGGAGTCGCCGGGGTGGGCGCCCAGCCAGAGCTCGGCCTGCGGCTCACCGGTGGCCGGCGTGCCGAGCAGCGCCGGGATCGCGGTGGTCGAGCCCCAGGCGTACGGGCGGACGGTGTTGGCGAGGCGGTCCATGGCGGGGCCTGCTCCTGTTCTCGGTCGGGCGTGTCTGGGGTGACCCTAGCCGACCTGGGGGGTGTCTTTCGGAACACGTCGGATCAGCGGGCGTCTCCCCCGGCTTTCGGCCGGGAGGTGCCCCGCCGGCGACCCCCGGGGGGATCGGAAAGACACCCCCGGGCGAACCTCGGGGCAACCGTCAGTGCTCGGTGCCGGTGGCCAGTCCCAGGTAGACGGCGGCGAAGTCGGTCAGCACGACCAGTTCGGCCAGCGCGGCCAGCTGCCCGGGGCGGGTGCCGGCGAACTCGGTCAGCCGCACCTCGTGGTCGGCGGCCAGCCGGCGGGCCCGGCGGACCGGGTGGGCCGCCGGGGCGGGCTCGGTCGGGTCGCTGTCGGGCTGCTGCGGGGTGTGCCGCAGCAGCAGCACCTGCAGGGTGAGCGCCTCCGCCTCGTCCACCCGGTCCCGGAAGAAGTCGTCCGGGTCGGCACCGGCCCCCAACCGCCCGGTGAACATGCCGCGGTGGCTGCTGAGCGCCTGCGGCAGCCGCCCGGTGACGGCGGGGCTGCCGGCCCGGTCGGCCAGCATCGCGGCGAACCGCTCGGCGGCCACCGCGGCCGGCTCGCCCTCGCCCCACAGCAGCGGGACGGTGTCGGCCAGCTGGGCGGCCAGGCCCTTGGCGGGGTTGAGATAGGCGGCGGCGTCCGGGCGGAAGCCGACCGCGAGCTCGTCGAGCAGGTCGGCCAGGCCCGGCAGTTCGCCCTCGCCCAGGCGCAGCACGCCGATCCGGTCGGCGAGTGCCAGCAGCGGGGCCAGCACGGCCCAGAACAGGGCCGGGTCCTCGGCCGGCAGGTCGGCCTCCGGTTCCGGGCCGGTCGGCTCCTCGATCGCCGCGGGCACGTACGGCAGTGGGAGCGCGCGCACCTGCTGGGCGGCCTCGGCCAGCGGGCGGTCCTCGGGGGCGAGCACGGCGATGGCGCAGCCGCGCGCGTAGGCCTGTTCGACCAGCCGGATCAGGCCGTCCTCGACGCCGGTCGAACTGACCGCGACCACCAAGTCCAACGGTCCTGCCCAGCCCGGCAGTTGCCAGCCGAACCCGGCGCTGATCGGGTCGCTGGGCAGCGCGTCGGCGGCAGCCAGCGGGTGCACCAGGATGGACCCGCCGGCCAGCGCGCCGAGCACCTGACCAGCCGTCAGCGCCGCGCCGTGGCCGGCCACCAGCACCGCCCGGGGGCGGCCCTCGGGGCGCAGCTGGGCGAGAGCGGGCTCGGCCAGGCGCAGCGCGGTGCGCACCCGGGCGCCGGCGCCGGCCAGGGCGAGCAGGGCGTGGTCGCGGTCGGCGCGCGCCAGGGCGGCCGGGTCGTCGAGCAGACTGTCGTCGAGCATGCGGCTGGCCTCCTGGGGGCGCCGGGCTGTGGCCGGTTCAGGCGGGATCAGACAGGGTCAGGCGGGGTGGCGGGCCTCGTCCACCAGCAGCAGCGGGATGCCGTCGCGGATCTCGTAGATCAGGCCGCAGTCGGCGCCGGTGCAGACCAGCTCCGCGTTGCCGTCCTCGCTGCGCTCGCTCAGCTTGGCGTGGCAGCGCGGGCAGACCAGGATCTCCAGCAGGAAGGGTTCCAGCGTCATCGTCAGCATCTCCGTGGGTCGAGCGGGACATGACGGCGCCCCGGCCGGTAGGTACCCTACCGGCCGGGGCGCGCGGTGCGTCGTCCAGGCGCGGGGTCAGGCGCGCCGGGGGCGCAGGTCAGGCGCGGACGATCGCCAGCACCGCGTCGCGCAGCTCGGCCATCCGGGCCGGGTCCTTGGCCTCGACGTTCAGGCGCAGCAGCGGCTCGGTGTTGGAGGCGCGCAGGTTGAACCACCAGTCGGCGCCCGCGACCGTCAGACCGTCCAGCTCGTCGACGCTGACGCCCTCGCCGCTGCCGTAGGCGGCCTTGACCTCGGCGGTCTTGGCGGCCTGGTCGGCGACCTCGCTGTTGATCTCGCCGGAGGCGGCGTAGCGGTCGTACTCCTCGGTCAGCGCGGACAGCGTGCCCGGCTGGCCGCCGAGCGCGGCGAGCACGTGCAGCGCGGCCAGCATGCCGGTGTCGGCCCGCCAGAAGTCGCGGAAGTAGTAGTGCGCGGAGTGCTCGCCACCGAAGATCGCGTCGGTCTCGGCCATCCGCTGCTTGATGAAGGAGTGGCCGACCCGGGTGCGCACGGCCTTGCCGCCGTGCTCGGCGACCACCTCGGGGACGGTCCAGGAGGTGATCAGGTTGTGGATGATGGTGGCGTTCTCCTCGCCGGCCGCCTTGGCGCGGGCCAGCTCGCGGACCGCGACCAGGGCGGTGATCGCGGACGGGGAGACCGGCTCGCCGCGCTCGTCGATCACGAAGCAGCGGTCGGCGTCGCCGTCGAAGGCCAGGCCGATGTCGGCGCCGACCTCCCTCACCTTGGCCTGCAGGTCGACCAGGTTCTTCGGGTCGAGCGGGTTGGCCTCGTGGTTCGGGAAGGTGCCGTCCAGCTCGAAGTACATCGGGACGACGTCCAGCGGCAGGCCGTCGAAGACGGTCGGCACGGTGTGGCCGCCCATGCCGTTGCCCGCGTCCACCGCGACCTTGAGCGGACGGATGCCCGACAGGTCGACCAGGCCGCGCAGGTGGTCGGTGTAGCCCTGCAGGGTGTCCTGCTGGGTCAGCTTGCCCTCGGTGACGCCCTCGACGGTCGGGACGGAGACGCTGCCGTCCTCGTTCAGCCAGCTCTGCACCAGCTCGCGGATGTCGGCCAGGCCGGTGTCCTCGCCGACCGGGGCCGCACCCTTGCGGCACATCTTGATGCCGTTGTACTGCGCCGGGTTGTGGCTGGCGGTGAACATCGCGCCGGGCAGGTCGAGCTTGCCGCTGGCGTAGTAGAGCTGGTCGGTGGAGCACAGCCCGATCTCGGTGACGTCGGCGCCGCGGGCGGCCGCGCCCTCGGCGAAGGCACGCGTCAGGCTCGGCGAGGACGGGCGCATGTCGTGGCCGACCACGATCGCGGTCGCGCCGGTGACCTGCACGAATGCGGCGCCGAAGGCACGGGAGAGGCTCTCGTCCCACTGGTCCGGGACGACGCCTCGGACGTCGTACGCCTTCACGAGCTGCTTGAGGTCGCGCACTGCGGCTCCACCTTGGTGTGTTCTGGATCGGGCTTCGACGCCCTCGGTCACGGTCTGTCGGCTCGGGTGCGGGTGAGTCCCTGAGGGTGCACGACCGAGAGGGCAGCAGCGTACCCAATGCGCGTGACCGCTCGGGAACGCGCGGTTGTCGCTCCGCGGTCGGGTTGCGGAGCGGGGGTGTCGATTCTTGCTGGGACTGCGTCAGTTCTCGGGCGAGCGGAGCACCCGCAGGTGGCCGCGGCGGCCTACCTCGGCCGGGTCGCTCCCGGCGCCGCGGACCGGGCGCGGGCCGCGCTCCTGCGGGCGGGCCGCCTCGCGGACGGCATTGGCCAGCGCCTCCAGGTCGTCGCTGCTGCGGCGCAGCGGTCCGGTGTCGGTGGCGAGCCGGACCACCTCCCAGCCGCGCGGGGCGGTCAGCCGCTCGGCGTGCTCGGCGCACAGGTCGTAGCAGTGCGGCTCGGCGTAGGTGGCGAGGGGGCCCAGGACGGCGGTGGAATCGGCGTACACGTACGTCAGCGTCGCCACGGCCGGTCGGCCGCACGCGGTCCGCGAACAACGACGTACAGGGCTCACGAGGGTGGACGGTACCGCACCCGGGCCCAGCTCGCTAAGACCACCCGGGGGATGCTGCCGCGTGTCGCGTGGGAGCGCGCCCGCAACCGTGTTCGTGTGGTCCATTTCCTGGCCTCCAAGGACTACGCTCGTGTTGATATGGACAGCTCCGCACCCCAACCGCCGGCCGACCCCGCCCCGGCCGGACCGCCGCGCCCCCGGCGCCGCGACCGGCACGGCCGTGGCCTGCGCGGACCGCTGGCGCCGCCGCAGGTGCCGCTCTCGCTGAGCCGGTCCGAGCTGTTCGAGGACTACGTGCGCGAGTCGGTCGAACGGCTGGAGCGCCGCTGGCCGCAGTTGATCGACGTGGAGTTCGAGGTCACCGAGGTACCCGACGAGGACCCCGAGTCGCCGCTGCCGGACGGTGCGGGGGTGCCGCTGGGCCGGGTGGTCCCGGCCGCGCAGGGGCACCGCAGCCGGATCACCGTGTACCGCCGGCCGGTGGAGATCCGGGCCAAGAGCCGGGAGGACCGGGCGGCCCTGGTGCACGAGATCATGATCGAGCAGGTGGCCGAGCTGCTCGGCCTCTCCCCCGACGCGATCGACCCGCGCTACGACGAGGACTGACCGGGCGTCGACTGACCGGGCGTTGGCTGACGGCAGGTCGACTGACGGGACGTCGGCCGGCCACTCACCGGCCGTCGCCCCGGACCGGCCTCAGTGCACCAGCAGGCCCGGATCGGGCGCCGCGGGCGGGACCTGCACGAAGCTGTGGTCGTCCTGCAGGGTCTGGACGGTGAACATCGGCACGTCCTTGGTGGTCAGCGCCAGCATCCGGGCCGCCACCACCGGCCCGCCCTTCACCGTCTCCACCGTCAGGCCGAAGTTGCCGCTGCCACCGCCGGGCTCCGGCGCGGGGAGCGAGACCGTGCTGCCCGCCGGGATGTCCACGTCCTTGGTGGCGGGGGTGCCGCCGCCGGAGCCGGCCGAGGCCGTCACTCGAACGCTCGCGGCGCTGTCACCCGTGGCGGTGAGCAGCAGCGTGGTGCTGCCGCCGGCGCGGGCGTCGGCCACCGAGGCGCGCTTGCCGACCGGGGCGGTTCCGGTGACCCAGGCGGCGTCGGACTTGGAGCCGTTGGCCCGGTTGATCCGCACGGTGGCCAGCACCGGGGTGGCGTGGCTCGGGTCACTGGGCGTCAGCCGCAGCGCGGAGATCTGCTGGTGGGTCGTCTGGTCCAGGTCGACCGCGGCCACCATGCCGGCCTTGACGTGGATCGACTCGTGGCCGGCGGGGACGAACCAGCCGTTCGGGCCGGAGAGCTGGATCTTCAGGTCCGCGTCGTCGTCACCGCGGGGGGCGGCCACGATCAGCCGGGCACCGGACAGGTCGGCGGGCAGACCGGGCAGCACCACGGTGGGCGCCGGGTTCACCGAGGCGGGGATCCAGTCGGTGCCGGCCGATCCGTCGGCCGCGTGCAGGTAGACGCCCAGGCGGCCGCTGCGCACCGTCACCTCGACCGCCAGGTCGCTGTTCTGCTGGACGGTCAGGCTCGACAGCAGCACCGAGAGCGAGGTGCCGGGGTCGACCTTGATGCCGGTACCGGCGTCGCCGGTGTCGATCGGGCCCTTGTCGCCGTACAGGTGGACGTCGACCACGGCGGCGGTGGGCTCGGCGTCGTTCAGGCTCAGGTAGTCCTTGCGGTCACCGCTGGTGCTGGCGCCGGCGAACCAGAAGTGGGTGCCGGAGGGCACGCAGGTCACGCCGGAGACGCCCATGCCGCGCTGGTCGGTGATGGTGGTGGTCTGGGTGACGGTGAAGCCGGGGGCGTAGGCGCCGGTGGCCACTGCGAAGGTGCCGGCCGCGGTGTCGGTCGCCGCGGCCTGGGCGCTGACCGGGGTGCCCGGCTTGGCCAGGCTGATCCGGGCGTCGCTCACCTGCTGCTGGGCGGGAGCCGAGCCGGCCGGGGAGCCGCTGGGGGCGGGTGAGCCACTGGCCGGGGAGCCGCTGGGCGCGGCCGGGGCAGCGGGGGCGGCGAAGGCCTGCGGCGTGATGTCGCGCACCGTGGCGGTGCCGCCGGGGGCGGTACCGCCGGTGCCCGGGGTGAAGGCGGTCAGCTGGGTGGTGCCGCTCAGGCCCTGCATCGGCTGCGGGCAGACCGCGGCGGTCCGCTCCACCTGGGCGGCGGTGGGCGCACCGGTGGCCGCGGAGCTGGCGGCGGCGGGCGGGCGCAGCTCGGCCACCCCGAACACCACGGCCAGCACGGCGACGCAGGCCAGCAGCGAGCGGCCGGTCCGCCCGCCGCCGGCACCGCCGGTGCCGGGGTCGGCGGAGCGGGCCATCGCGCTGACCCGGTCGAGCGAGAGGCTGGGGATCTTCTTCATCGCGGGTCAGCTCCGTCGTGGTGCGGGTGGCTGCCGTAGCCGGGGTCCTGCGGGTCGTAGGGGCCGGACTGACCCGGCAGCCAGGGTTGCGGCTCGCCGTGGCCCTGGTCCTGCCCGTGTGCCTGGCCCTGGCCGTGGTCCTGCTGACCCTGGCCCTGGTAGCCGTAGCCGGGCGCGTACGGGTCCGTCGGGTAGTCGCCGGCGTACGGGTCGGCGGCCGGGTAGGACTGCTGCTCGCCGTAGTGCCCCTGGTCGCGGTACTGCGACTGCTCCGGGTAACCCGCCTGCTCCGAGTAGGGCGACTGGTCGCCGTACTGCGGCTGCTCGGCGTACTGCGACTGCTCGGCGTAGTGCCCCTGGCCGCCGTACTGCGACTGCTCGGCGTACTGCCCCTGGTCGCCGTACTGCGACTGCTCGGCGTACTGCCCCTGGTCGCCGTACTGCGACTGCGACTGGTCGGCGTACTGGCCGGCCTCGGGCTGGGCCGCGGCATAGGTCTGGTAGGACTGCTGGGCGGCGTACGGGTCGTAGCTGTAGGGATCGGCCTGCTGGTAGTCCTCGGCGTAGCCGTCCTGGGCGTACGGGTCCTGGTGGAGCACCGGCTGCTCGGCGCCCGGGTAGGCCTCGCTGCCCGGCTGGGCCGGGATGCCGGGGGTGGCGCCGTAGACGCCGGGCTCGAGGTCCTCGTCCGCCTCCGCGCCCTCGCCGCCCTCGCCGCGTTCGGCCATCCGGCGGGCCCGGCGGCTGCCGGGGATCGGCGCCTGGGCCTGCGCCTGGGCGGCCAGCGCGGCGGCGGCCACCACCTCCTCGGGCAGGTCGTCGTCCCTGGTGTTGCGGCGACCGGGCAGCGCGAGCACCAGGATCACCACGCCGAGCAGCAGTTGGGCGCCGATCCAGCCGGTGTGCGCCACCGGGACGACACGGGTGACGGCCAGCACGCCGCCGCCGGCCGGCAGCTGGAAGCCCTGGGCCCAGCCGTCCACCGTGACGGGGGTCAGCGCGGTGCCGTCCAGCGTGGCGCGCCAACCGGGGTCGGCCTGCTCGGCCAGCCGCAGCACCCGGCCGGCCGGACCCGCCGGCACCGTGGTGTGCACCGCCTCGCCGCCGGCCGGCACGGCCACCGGCAGCGCGTTCGGCGCGGTAATCACGGCCCGGGTCGCGGGCACGCCGGCGACCTGCCAGATCGAAGTGCCCTTGTCCTGGCTGAGCCGGACCAGGCCCGGGGTGGTGTCCAGCTGGTCGTGCACCTGGGCGGTCAGCGGGTCCTTGACGACCACGTAGGCCACGCCGAAGCCGGCCAGCGCACCGGCCTGGTCGGCCCCGGAACCGGCCAGCAGGCTGCCGACCAGCTTGGTCACGCCGTCCTTGGTGGAGCCGCCGGAGTCCACCGTGCCCTCGGCCTGACCCAGGGTCAGGCCGGCGCCGCGGACCAGCGCGTAGTGGACCGCGCCGCCCTTGCCGTCGCCGGAGAGCACCAGGGTGCGGGCGCGGTCGCCGGTGCCGGCCTCCACCGCGATGAAGGCGGGCACCTGACCGTCGGCGGTGCGGCGCAGCGGGCCCTGGGCGCCGCCCACCGCCCACCAGAGCGCGGTGCCGAGCGGGGCCAGCACGGCGGCGGCCACCACCAGCGCGGCCACCGGCTGGCGCCAGCCGAAGGCGATCCCGGCCACCCGGGCGTTCGCCCCGTCGGCGCCGATCGCGGCGGCGGCCAGCAGCGCGATGCCGCTGAGCAGGCTGGCCGGGCCGGCCCAGGCAGCCACCGGCAGGCCGCCGGAGGCCGGGGTCACGTGGGTGCCGGCCACCGCGACCGAGAAGACCAGGCCGGCCCCGGCCGCAGCCCAGGCGGCGAGCACCGCGCGGCGCCGGTCGGCCCGCAGCAGCGCGGCCAGCGCGGCCAGCACCACGCCGGTCGAGAGCCAGACGGGCGGCACGCCGGAACCGCCGGGGTTGGCCAGCAGCAGCCCGAGCGCACTGGCCCGCGGGCCGCTGAACACCGGCAGCCCGGCCTCCAGCAGCAGCCGCGAGGGGTGCGCGAGCACCTGCAACGACCACGGGGCCAGCACCACGACGGGCAGCACCAGGATCGCGGCGACCCGGCTGCCGAGCAGCCGAAGCGCCTCCAGCCCGGTGCCGTAGGCACCACCGCGCAGTATCGCGGCGACCAGCGCGGCCAGCGTCAGCGGGACCGCGATGGCCCAGGTCAGCGGCACGAAGGCGGTGCACAGGGTGAGCAGCAGCACCGTCATCCAGGTGGACCGCCAGCCGGGCCGGGCACCCCTGGCGGCCGTCTCCCGGCGGATGCCGAGGCCGGCCGCGATCGCGGCGGCCCGGGCCAGCGGGGGCAGCAGCACCATCAGCACCGCGGTGCCGAGCCGGCCCTGGGCGATCGCGCCGGTGGCGGCGGGCAGCAGCGCGTAGGTCGCGCTGGCCCAGGCCCGCACCAGCTTGGAGCCGAGCAGCGGGCGCGAGACCAGGTAGGCGCTGACGGCGGCCAGCGGCACCGAGAGCATCAGCAGCAGGGTGACCGCGAGGTCCGCGTGGTCGAAGAGCAGCCAGGAGAAGACCGAGAGCACCGCGAGGTACGGCGGGGCGGCGGCGGTACTGCCGGTGCCGACGCCGTGCCAGCTGCCGGCGTACATGTCCCACAGGCCTGAGGCGCCGTCAGCGGCGGGCAGCAGCGCGCCGCCGAGCAGCGAGCCGCTGCCCAGCAGGCCGCGCGCGGCGAGCAGGGCGAAGACCAGCAGCGCGGCGAAGAGCATCGGCGCCGGGCGCCTGGCCAGCTTCTTGAGCAGGGCGAACTGCTCGACCTCCAGGACCTCGTTGTCCTCGTCACCGCCGGTGGCCTCGCCGGCGCCGCCGTGCCGGCCGACCGTGCTGTCGTCCGAGCCGCCGATGCCCAGCGAGCTGATCACGCCCTCGACGGCGAGGCGGGCGGTGGCGCCGGGCGGGGGGAAGAGGGTGCGGTCGTCCAGCGGGTCGACCGAGCGGGTGCGGGCCCGGCGCTTGCGGGCCAGCAGCAGGCGCGGCAGCCGCAGCAGTTCGTGGCCCAGGCCGGCGATCTCGTCGTAGGCCTGGCGCGGGTCCTTGCCGACCAGGTTGGTCAGCACCCGCAGCAGGGTGCCGAGCACCAGCCGCAGCAGCACGTAGGGGATGACCAGGCCGCGCGAGTTCGCCAGCAGGGTGTAGACCGCGCCGGCCTTGTCCACCCGGTGCGGGTGGTTGGCGGCGCAGTCGATCGCGCGGCGCTCGCGGCTGGCCGCCTCGGCGTGCCGCAGCACCGCGTCCGGGGCGATCACCACGCGGTGGCCGGCGGCGTTGACCCGCCAGCAGAAGTCGGTGTCGTCGCGCATCAGGGGCAGGGCCCGGTCGAAGCCCCCGAGCTGCTCGAAGACGTCGCGGCGGACCAGCATCCCGGCGGTGGAGACCGCGAGCACCGGGCGGACCTGGTCGTGCTGGCCCTGGTCCTGCTCGCGCCGGTCCAGGCCGGTCCACCGGCGGCCGGAGCGGGCGATGGTGACGCCGACCTCCAGCAGCTGGCGGCGGTCGTACCAGCTGCGCAGCTTGGGGCCGATCACGGCGGCCGAGGGGGTGGTGTCGGCGACCTGGAGCAGCCGGCGCAGCGCGTCGGTGTGCGGCTCGCAGTCGTCGTGCAGGAGCCAGAGCCACTCGACCGGCTCGGTCTGCCGGGGGCCGTCCGAGCGCAGGCCGTCGTCCTCGGCGGAGAGCGGGTCGCCGAAGTCGTCCCAGCCGCCGGTGACCGGGTCGTAGCCGGACGGGTCGAGACTGTAGGGCAGGTCCTCCGGGCGCAGCGGCGGGGAGTTGAAGACCGCCTCGCCCACCGCGGTGCCGAAGCCGGCCCGCCGGCCGAGCACGGTCGGACCGCTCTCCGGCAGCCAGTCGCCCAGGGTGTCGCGCAGCAGCTGGGGGGAGGTGTCGGTGCTGCCGGTGTCCACCGCGAGGATCCGCTGCACCTGCCGGTCCTGGCCGAGCAGACCGGCCAACGCCTGCGGCAGCCAGCGGGCGCCGTCATGGCTGACGACGACGGCGGTGACCAGGTGGCGCGGGTAGGCGGGCGGACGCGACCCGCCGCCGAACCCCCCGGACACGGCGGGGGCGGACGGCTGGTCAGGGTAGCCGTGCTGGTGGCTGTAGGCAGTCATCGAGTGCGCAGGCCCCGGTTCCGAGTGGACGGCAGGTGGCGCACCACACTAACGGCTTCGCCTTGGGGCGGTGGCCACCCGGTCGGCGGCTGTGGACAACTGCCGACCTGTGGACAACCAGCTGGTGTGCGGCCCGCCGAGGGCGGGCGCGTGAATATGCAAAAGCGCCCCGCCGCACCGGCGAGGCGCTTGCACAACCGCGGTGGATTCCGCACAGATTCTGCGAAGAAGAAAGTCGATGCCAATCTGCCGTGCATTGGAGCCCGGCCACCGCGCCCGCGCGGACGGGTCAGACCGCGCTCTTCTTGAGCCGCCGGCGTTCGCGTTCGGACAGACCGCCCCAGATTCCGAAACGCTCGTCGTTGGCGAGGGCGTACTCGAGGCATTCGGAGCGCACCTCACAGGCGAGGCAGACTTTCTTGGCCTCGCGGGTGGACCCGCCCTTCTCCGGGAAGAACGACTCCGGGTCGGTCTGGGCGCACAGCGCGCGCTCCTGCCAGCCGAGCTCCTCTTCCTCTTCGATGTCCTCACCGATCAACAGCTCAAAGAGCTCGCTCATTGGCGCGCCTCCTCTGCCCCTCTTGGCGTCCCCGTGCGTGTGGCCGCCGGCTTGGTTCGGCCGAACGACACGACTGAAATTACATGTGCGTCACTCTGGCTCAGTCAAGCCGAGCTCTGGTATTGGCTGCCGAATTCACTCCCCGGAACCAAGCCACTACAAATAGTGTACATATCCGGACAGAACGGACTTTCCGCAGCTCGCGGCCCACACGGCAGGTCCGGACCGGGTGCATCCCCCGCCCGGGGAGACGTTCCACGGATCGATCCGGTTGCCGACGCCGGCACCGCGGGCCACAGTGCCCTCGGGACCGCGAGCGGCCGAGCTGACGCGGCGTCAGCCGACACACCGCCACGAGCCGTGATCAACCCGGTCATCGCCCTGCCTTCCCGGCGATCCGCACATCGAAACATAGAGCCTGACTTATCGCCTGATCAGGCGTTTCGTCCCAGTTGTCGCCCTGGTGGAGTAAAGGGAGGACTTGACATGGAGCCTGCCGAACCTGTCTGCTGGTCCGCATGTCAGAGTCCCTCGCCCCGCGGAGCCGCCAGGCCGTGCTCCGCCGTGCCGCGAGCACTCTGTTCCGGTGTTGTCGCCCCTGTTGTCGATAGGCGCGTCGGCCCCCTCCTCTCGGACCCTTCTTCCCGGTCTCGGCGCGCCTACCCCGCAACCCCGAGGCCGATACCGTCGCCGCAGCTCCGCGCGGATCCGGCCGCTCACGCCGACTCCACCGCGAGGACTCCACCGATGCGCCCGATCCGCCCCCGCAAGCGCCACCGCGACCGCAACAAGGCCGCCCGCCGCACCGCCGCCGGGCAGGCCGGCCGACTGCCCTCGCCCGCGCGCCCCTGGGCCGACGGCCTGAGCGACGTCTCGATCGCCGGCGACCCGCTGGCCTTCCCGCACCTGGCCCGCACCGACGCGGCGCGCCACCCCAGCACCGTGGCCGACTACACCCGCCTGGTCCGCGAACTCGCCGCCGACACCGCGCGCTGGGCCCCGCTGGTCCGCTACGACGCGCTGACCCGCTGGTACGCGCGGCTGGAGACCGGGCCCGGCTACGAGGTCTGGCTGCTCAGCTGGCTGCCGGGCCAGAGCAGCGGGCGGCACGACCACGGCGGGTCCTCGGGTGTGCTGACGGTGGTTCAGGGCGAGCTGGTCGAGCGCTCGCCGGGCCGGGACGGCGCGGACGGCCGCACCCTGCGCCCGGGCGGGCAGCGCGTCTTCGCCCCCGGGTACGTGCACGAGGTGGTCAACGCCTCGCTGGAGCCCGCGGTCAGCATCCACCTGTACGCCCCCGGCCTCACCGAGATGAACCAGCACCCCGCGGCAGCGGTGGCGGAGTTGGCCGCAGAGCCGGCCTGAGCGGGCACCCGGCGCGGTCCGCGGCACCGCCGGCGCCTGGCAGGATGAGCGCATGCGTATCGTGGCACTGGCCGGGGGGATCGGCGGGGCCCGCTTCCTGCGCGGGCTCAAGGACGTGGTCGCCCCTGGCGACGAGATCACCGTCATCGGCAACACCGGTGACGACATTCACCTCTTCGGGTTGAAGGTCTGCCCCGACCTCGACACCGTGATGTACACCCTGGGCGGCGGCATCCACGAGGAGCAGGGCTGGGGCCGGGCCGGGGAGAGCTTCGCGGTCAAGGCCGAGCTGGCCGCCTACGGCGTCGGGCCGTCCTGGTTCGGCCTGGGCGACAAGGACTTCGCCACCCACATCGTGCGCACCCAGATGCTCGCCGCCGGCTACCCGCTCAGCGCGGTGACCGAGGCGCTCTGCCACCGCTGGCAGCCGGGGGTCCGCCTGCTGCCGATGAGCGACGACCGGGTCGAGACCCACGTGCGGATCACCGACGAGCAGGGCAGCCGGGCCGTCCACTTCCAGGAGTACTGGGTCAGGCTGCACGCCGAGCTGCCGGCCGAGGCGATCGTCCCGGTCGGCGCCGACACCGCGAAGCCGGGCCCCGGGGTGCTGGAGGCGATCGCCGCGGCGGACGTGATCCTCTTCCCGCCCTCCAACCCGGTGGTGAGCATCGGCACCATTCTGGCCGTCCCCGGCATCCGGGCGGCGGTGGCCGCGGCACCGGCGCCGGTGGTCGGCCTGTCCCCGATCATCGGCGGCGCGCCGGTGCGCGGGATGGCCGACAAGGTGCTGGCCGCGGTCGGGGTCGAGGCCACCGCTGCGGCGGTCGCGCTGCACTACGGCCCCGAGCTGCTGGACGGCTGGCTGGTGGACCCGGCCGACGCCGACGCGGTGGACCGGGTGACGGCCGGTGGGATCGCCTGCCGGGCGGTCCCGCTGCTGATGACCGACCCGGCCGCCACCGCCGCGATGGCCCGGGCGGCCCTGGAGCTGGCCGAGCAGGTGCGCGGATGAACCCGGCCCCGGCCCCGGGCCTGCAGCTGCTGCCGGTCGAGGGGCTGCCCGAGATCGAGCGGGACGCCGACCTGGGCGCACTGATCGCCAAGGCCGTCGAGCTGCGGCACGGCGACATCCTGGTCGTCACCTCGAAGATCGTCAGCAAGGCCGAGGGCCGCCTGGTGCACGCCGCCGACCGAGAGGCGGCGATCGACGCCGAGGCGGTGCGGGTGGTGGCCCGGCGCGGCCGGACCCGGATCGTGCAGAACCGCCAGGGCCTGGTGCTGGCCGCCGCCGGGGTGGACGCGTCCAACACCGCGCCCGGCACCGTCCTGCTGCTGCCGCTGGACCCGGACGCCTCGGCACGGGCGATCCGGGCCCGGATCCGCGAGCTGACCGGGCGTCAGGTCGCGGTGATCGTCACCGACACCTTCGGCCGGGCCTGGCGCACCGGGCTGACCGACGTGGCGATCGGCGCCGCCGGCCTGGACGTGCTGCTGGACCACCGCGGCACCCGGGACAGCCACGGCAACGAGCTGAGCATGACCGTCACCGCGATCGCCGACGAGCTGGCCGCGGCCGGCGACCTGGTCAAGGGCAAGGCCACCGGCACCCCGGTGGCGGTGGTCCGGGGCCTGGCCGAGCGGGTCTCCGAGGCGGACGGGGCCGGGAGCGGGCCGCTGATCCGGCCGCTGGAGGAGGACATGTTCCGGCTCGGCACCTCGGAGGCGGTGCGGGCCGCGGTGACCCTGCGGCGCACCGTGCGCGAGTTCAGCGACGAGCCGGTGCACCCCGAGGCGGTGCGCCGCGCGGTGGCCGCCGCGGTGACCGCGCCGGCCCCGCACCACACCACGCCGTGGCGGTTCGTGCTGCTGGAGTCGGCCGCGGCCCGCACCGCCCTGCTGGACGCGATGCTCGCCGCCTGGCAGCGCGACCTGCGCGAGCTGGACGGCTGGGACGAGCAGCGGATCGCCCGTCGCACCGCCCGCGGCGACGTGCTGCGCCGGGCGCCGTACCTGGTGGTCCCGTGCCTGGTGATGGAGGGCTCGCACGCCTACCCCGACCCGCGCCGGGCCGCCGCCGAGCGGGAGATGTTCACCGTCGCGATCGGGGCCGCGGTGCAGAACCTGCTGGTCACCCTGAGCGGCGAGGGCTACGGGACGGCCTGGGTCTCCTCCACGATGTTCTGCCGCGACACCGTCCGCGAGGTCCTCGACCTGCCGTCCCACTGGGACCCGATGGGCGCCGTCGCAGTCGGCCGCCCGGCCACCGTCCCGCCGGAGCGGGGCGAGCGGGACGCGTCGGGGTTCGTGGTGGTGCGGTGACGCAGGATCAGAGCTTGCGGTAGACCTCGCGGCTCAGTGAGTCGGTCCTGCCCGCAGCACACACAGCACGGTGTACACAGGGCAGCGTCTCACCGCCCGCGGTGGTCGTTCGGGGTCAGCCTGGGGCCGTACTTGGGCGGACGCAGGCCGGTGAGGCCGATCACGCGGCAGGTGCGGTGGCGGTGCGGGGTGTAGGGGGCGAGCAGGGTGAGCAGGTCTGCGTCGGAGGAGCGGGGGCGGCCGGCCAGCGCCCAGCCGACGATGTTGGGCAGGTGGTAGTCGCCGACCGAGACCGCGTCCGCGTCCCCGTTGCTGCGCTGCATGGTCTCCGCGGCGGTCCACTCGCCGATCCCGGGGACGGCGGTGAGCCGGGCGTAGGCCGCCAGGTGGTCCATCCCCGCGGCCTGCTCCAGCCGCGGCGCCAGCCGGACCGCGCGCAGCACGGTGGCCGAGCGCTTGGGGTCGACGCCGGCCTTGTGCCACTCCCAGGAGGGGATCAGCGCCCACTCCCGGGCCGAGGGCGCCACCCGCATCCGCAGCTCGGCGGCCGGCCCCGGGGCGGGGGTGCCGAACGCGTGCAGCAGCGTGCGCCAGGCGCGGTAGGCCTCGTCGGTGGTGACCTTCTGCTCCAGGATGGCGGGTACCAGCGAGTCCAGCACCAGCCCGGTACGGCACAGCCGCAGCCCTGGGTTGGCCCGCTGGGCCTCGCGCAGCGGGCCGGGCGGCAGCAGCAGGCCTGACGGGTCGTCGGCCGCGCCGAGCAGCTCGGGCAGCTGGTCCAGCTGCCACTCGGCGCCCGGCCCCCAGGCCTGCGCCAGCACCTGGCCGCCGACCGCGCGCAGCCGCAGCGCCACCGGGCCGCCCGGGGTGCGCGCGGCCCGCCACAGCGCCCCGTCCGGGGTGCGGCGCAGGGCCGGGTCGGCGGGGCCGCGGCGCAGCGGGAACAGGGTGCGGGTCAGGTCGAGCGGGTAGCCGGGGCGCCAGACCCGCTCCTGGGCTTGGGCGGTCACCCGACCAGTCTGGCCCGGGCCACCGACAACCGGCCGCTACCGGCGGCCCTGCAGGTGCGCGGCCCGTTCGCGGATCGCCGGCAGCTCGGCGAACAGCGCGTTGCCCGGGCACTCGGTGTCGAAGGCGTCCCGGTGGCCGGAGACGGCGTCGAAGGTGTGCGCGGTACCGCTCGGGTAGCGGCTGCCGTTGCTCGCCGAGGTGAGCATGGTGCGGCCGGTGGCGTCCTGGCCGGTGAGCCCGAGCTTCCAGGCGGCGATCTTGGCGATGCCGTCCAGCTGGGCCTGCGGTACCGGGCCCGAGACGTAGGTGCCGAGCGCGGCCACCCCCGCCGAGCCGGTGTTGAAGCCCAGCGTGTGCGCGCCCAGCACCGACCGGGCCACCCCGCCGGCCCGGCCCTCGAAGATGATCCCGCAGCGGTCCACCAGGAAGTTGTAGCCCAGGTCGCGCCAGCCGTTGGAGCGCACGTGGTACTGGTAGATCGACCGGATCAGCTTGGCGGAGTCCGAGCAGCGGTAGTCGTTGCCGGTGTCGGTGTGGTGGACGAAGACCGCGCGCACGTCACCGGTGTAGTCGAACCCCGGCCTGCGCAGCGACTCGTCCGCGCCCCAGCCGGCCCGCACGACGATACCCGGGCGCGGTGCCTGGTGGGCCGCCGCCGGCAGCGCACGCTCGGCGGGCTCGGCCGCCGCCGGGGCCGCGGGGGCCGACGGGCCGTCACCCGGGTCCACCAGGTCGACCCGCAGGCCGGCCGGCAGCGGCCCGTCACCGACCACCCGCACCTGCACCCCGTCGCTCGGGCCGACCCAGCGCGGCGCAGTGGCGCCGCGCGCACCGGAGGTCTCGGGGCGGTCGGGACGGTCCTCGGAATCGGCGGCCAACTGCTGCCAGCCGCTCCACCGACCGGCTGAACGGGTGCGCACCTGGACCGTGCCGGGCAGTTCGGCGGCGGGGTCGTCCCAGCTGACGCCGAGCAGTGAGTAGCCGGTGGTGGCTCGGGCCGGCAGGCCGAGCAGCACCGTGCCCGCCGCCCGCGGACCGGCCAGCGGGACCAGGGCCAGCGTGCTGGTCCGGGCCGGCGCGGATGCGGCGGGCACGGCGGTGGAGCCGGCAGCGGTCAGGGACAGGGCGAGCGCGCAGGCGGCGCCGAACAAGGAGACCTGGTGAATCCGCATAAAACGGATAATCAGCTCACAATGCCTCGGCCGCCACCCGCCGCCCGCGACGACCTGACAGGCCGTCGGCCGCGCCCGTCGTACCGGGCCGACCCCCTCCCCCGGCGTACCCGGCAGGCCTTAGGCTGGTCCGCACCATGACTGCGCCTTTCGCTGCCGACGCCCGTACCCCCGCCGAGCTGCTGCGAGCCGCCCTCGGTGAGGACCCCGCCCGCCCGCTCGTCACGTTCTACGACGACGACACCGGCGAGCGGGTCGAACTCTCGGTCAAGACCTTCGACAACTGGGTCGCCAAGACCGCCAACCTGCTCCAGGACGAGCTGAACGCGGGCCCGGAGGACACGGCGGCACTTCTGCTGCCGGCCCACTGGCAGAGCGCGGTCTGGCTGCTCGCCTGCTGGTCGGTCGGGGTCACCGCGGTCCCGGCCGGCGATCCGGCCGAGGCCTCCCTGGTGGTCAGCGGGCCGGACGGGCTGGCGGCCGCGCAGGCCTGTTCCGGCGAACGGGTGGCGCTGGCGCTGCGCCCGCTCGGCGGCCGGTTCCCGCAGCGCCCCGACGGCTTCCTGGACTACGCGGCCGAGGTGCCCGGCCAGGGCGACCGGTTCGCGCCGTACTCGCCGGTGGTGGCCGACACCCCCGCGCTGGAGACCGTGGTGGACGGGCTGCCGCTCAAGCTGAGCGCCGGTCAGACCGTGCAGCTGGCCCGCGAGGGCGCCGCCCGGCTCGGCCTGGAGCGCGGCTCCCGGGTGCTCAGCACCCTCTCCTTCGACGACTGGGCGGGCCTGGAGGCCGGGCTGCTGGCCCCGCTGGTGGCCGGCGGCTCGGTGGTGCTGTGCCGCAACTCCGCGGAGCTGACCGAGGAGCAGTGGAAGTCCCGGATCGAGGCCGAGAAGGTCACGCTGCGCCTGAGCTGACCCCGGGTCGGCCCGGCAGGCCGCTGCCGGGCCGGCTCAGCGCAGCACCAGGGCGCCGGGCTGCTCCTCCGCGTACCGCTCCCCGGTGGCCGGGCACTCCCAGTGCCCGGGCCCGCGCGCGGCCAGCGGCTGCCCGGCCCGGCCGACCCAGCCGATCCGGCGGGCCGGCACCCCGGCCACCAGCGCGTGGTCCGGCACGTCCCGGCGCACCACCGCGCCGGCCGCCACCAGCGCCCAGCGGCCCACCGTCACCCCGGCCACCAGCACCGCACGGGCGCCGATCGAGCAGCCCTCGCGCAGCAGCACGCCGTCGGCCCGCCAGTCGGCGGCCCGCTTGAGCCGCCCGTCCACCCCGACCGCGCGCGGGTACAGGTCATTGGTCAGCACCACGGCCGGGCCGATGAAGACCCCGTCCTCGACCACCGCTGGCTCGTAGACCAGGGCGTGGTTCTGCACCTTCACCCGGTCGCCGAGTCGCACCCCCGGGCCCAGGTAGGCGCCGCGCCCGATCACGCACTCGGCGCCGACCACCGCCTCCTCGCGGATCTGGGCGAGGTGCCAGACGGTGGTGCCGGCGCCGAGGCGGGCGCGCGGATCGACGTCCGCGCTGGGTTCGACACGTACTGCTTCGCTCACGCCACTGAAGGTAGCGCCTCAGGCGGTGCGCTCCAGACCGCGGGCCGCGCCCGGGAGGGTGGAGGCGATCACCTTGTCGGCCAGCTTGCGCGGCGAGGTGAGGAAGCCGAAGCCCCAGCTGAAGTGCATGGTGGCCAGTGCCACCGGCAGCAGCAGCCGGGCCTTGGCGGACAGCCCGCGCCCGGCCGGCACCGAGCCGGCCAGGATCCCGGCCGCGTAGCCGCCGGGCAGCACCAGGAAGGCCGGGTGCACCGCGGCACCCAGCACCAGGCCGAGCAGCACCGCGAGCAGCGCGGTCGGCGGGGCCAGGTAGCGCAGGTTGACCGAGCCGCGGTGGTAGCGGGTGACCACCCGGCGCCAGCGGCCGTAGTCCTTGTACTGCTTGGCCAGCGCCCGCACGCTGGGGCGCGGCCGGTAGGTGACCTTGAGCTGCGGGGTGAACCAGATCAGGCCGCCGTCCTGGCGGATCCGGTAGTTGAGCTCCCAGTCCTGGGCCCGGATGAACTCCTCGTTGTAGCCGCCGAGCTTCTCCAGCACCTCGCGGCGGAACACCCCGAGGTAGACCGTCTCGGCCTCGCCGGCCAGGCCGCCGGTGTGGAAGGCGGCGTTGCCGACCCCGATCTTGGCGGTCATCGCGGCGGCCACCGCGTGCTCCCACTCGGTCTCGCCCTCGGCGTGCATGATCCCGCCGACGTTGGCCGCGTCCATCTCGCGCAGCAACCGCACCGCGGTGGCGACGTACCCGGGCGTGAGCAGCCCGTGCCCGTCCACCCGCACCACTATCGGGTGACTGGAGGCGCGGATCGCCGCGTTCAGCCCGGCGGGGGTGCGCCCGGTGGGGTTGGGCACGGTGCGCACCCGCGGGTCCTCGGCCGCCAGTTCGGCGGCGATCGCGTCGGTCCGGTCGGTGGACGGACCCAGCGCGAGCACCACCTCCATGGCACCGGCGTACTCCTGCTCCAGGATCCGCCGCACGGCGGAGCGGAGGTGTCGTTCCTCGTTGAGCACCGGCATGATCACGGAGACCGCCGGCAGCTCCTCAGCAGCCATGGTGTTCATCGGGGCCAACCGTACCGGACCCCGGGAAACACCGAACCGGGCGCTCCTGCCCTTGCAGGAACGCCCGGTCCTCGTACTGCCTGAGTGACCGTCAGCCGGTGGCGATGGCGTCCAGCACGTTCATCCGGGAGGCCCGGAAAGCCGGCACCACCGCGGCCAGCAGACCGATCACCGCCGAGGCGAGCAGCACCCCGATGATGGTGACGACCGGAATGGTCAGCGTGTCCAGGCCGCTGTTGCGCAGCACCTGCTGGGCGGTGACGCCCCAGGCCAGGCCCAACCCGGTGCCGAGCACGGCACCGAAGACCGCGATCACCACCGACTCCAGCCGGATCATCCGCCGCAGCTGCCGACGGGAGATGCCGATCGCCCGCATCAGGCCGATCTCCCGGGTCCGCTCGACCACCGAGAGCGCCAGCGTGTTGATCACACCGAGCACCGCGACCAGGATCGCCAGCCCGAGCAGGCCGTAGACCAGGTACAGCAGGACGTTCACGTTCGCCTGGAAGAGCTGCTTGAGTCCCTCCTGGTCCTTCACCGTCACCTGCGGGTAGTCGATCAGCGCGTCCTGCAGGGCCTGGTAGGTCTTGCCCTTGTCGGCCCCGGCAGCAGCCATCCCGTAGAAGGCGCGGTCGACCGGCTGCTGGTCGGCCGGGACCACCTGGGTGACGGTCTCGAGACCGGTGTAGAAGTGCCCGTCGAAGATCTGGCTGCCCTTGCTGGTGATCACCGCGACCGGCAGGGACTGGGTGCGGCCCTTGCCGTAGTCGATCGCCAGCTTGTCCCCGAGCTTGAGGCCGTGGTCCTTGGCGAAGGTCTCGTCGACCGAGATGCCGCCACCGGTGATCGCGTCCTGCGGCGAACCCGAGCTGACCGGGAAGTGGAAGTCACCGGCGAAGGTCGAGGACTCCGCCGCGACCTCGGCCTCGGTGGTCTTGCCGTCCGGCGTGGTGAAGGTGGCCGGCAGGTACTTCTCCTCGGTGATGTGGTCGATCCCCGAGGCCTTCTGGGCCGCGGCCACCATGGCCGGGGTGATGCCGGTCCGATTGGCGAAGGCCAGGTAGTCCGCGCCGACCTGCTTCTCGATCTGCGAGTTGGTCGAGCTGACCATCGAGGAGGTGACCACCGCGGCGCCGGTGACCAGGGCCAGGCCGATCATCAGCGCGGCCGCGGTGGCGCCGGTGCGGCGCGGGTTGCGCATCGCGTTGCGCTGGGCGAGCTTGCCGGCCGGTCCGAACAGCTTCGGCAGGAAGCCGCCGAGCAGCCGGATCAGGCCGGTGGCCAGCAACGGGCCGAGCACCACGAAGCCGATCAGGGTGAACGGCACCCCCAGGCCCAGCAGCGAACCGCCGGTGCCGGCCTTGCTCGCGAGGCCGCCGGCCACCAGCAGCCCGGCCCCGCCGAGCGTCAGCACCAGGCCGATGATCACCCGGACCTTGTTGGAGGCGCCCTCGCTCGGAGTGCCGTGGTCGCGCAGCGCGGCCATCGGGGCGACCCTGGAGGCCCGGAAGGCCGGGATGATCGCGGAGACCACGGTGATCACGATGCCCACCGTGTAGGAGGCGATCGGCACCGTGGCGGTGAACTCCAGCGAGGAGCTGATGTTCATCCCGACCAGCTTCATCAACCCGATCAGCAACTGGGCCAGGCCCAGCCCGGCCAGCATGCCGATCGTGGAGCCGACCACGGCGAGCACCAGCGCCTCGATCAGCACCGAGCCGTTGACCTGCCCGCGGCTGCCGCCGAGGGCCCGCAGCAGGCCGATCTCCCTGGTCCGCTGGGCCACCAGCATGGAGAAGGTGTTGATGATCAGGAAGCCGCCGACCAGCAGCGAGACGCCGGCGAAGCCGAGCATCACGTACTTCATGAAGTCGAGGACGGACCCGATCCCCTTGCTGCCGTCGGCCTGCTGCTCGGCCGCGGTCTTGACCTGGTAGCCGCTGCCGAGGGCGCCGAGCGCCTCGCTCTTGAGCTGGTCGTTGGAGACGCTGCCGTCGCCGAACGCGGCGATCGAGGTGTAGACGTCGCTCTGGCCGAGCAGGTCGTGCTGGGCGGTCGGGACGTCCAGGAAGACCAGCGCCGCACCGGGGTTGGTGCCGGTGAAGGTGGCGATTCCGGAGACGGTGTAGGTGTAGGTGCCCAGCGCGTCGATCACCTCGATCGGGTCGCCGAGGCCGAGCTTGGCCTTCTTGGCGGTGTCCGCGTCGAGCATCGCCTGCTGGGCGCCGGCCGGTGCCGCGCCGGAGGTGATCTTCATCGGGCTGCGCGGACCAGGGGTCCAGGAGCCGACGATGGTCGGAGCACCGCTAACCGGGCCCGCCTGCTTCTTGGTCTTCGGGTTGACCAGGGTGGCGTCGACCACCGAGATGTCACCCTGGGCGCTCTTCACGCCGGGCTGGGCGGCGATCTGCTGGACCGCCGAGGCCGGCACCGTCAGCGTCTTGGCGCTCGGGCCGCCCTGCCCCGCCCCGGCGTCCTTCTTGGCGGGCGCCTGGCTGATCTGGATGTCCGAGGCGGTGGAGGCGAACAGCTTGTCGAAGGTGCTGGTCGCGGTGTTGGAGAAGACCAGGGTGCCGGAGACGAAGGCCACCGACAGCACGATCGCGATCAGGGAGAGCACCATCCGGCCCTTGTGGGCGACGAAGCTCCGTAGTGAAGTCTTGAGCAGCATGAGTCCTGACCCCGCCTCAGCTGGTGCGCTTGCCGTCGAAACGGCGCATGCGCTCGAGGACGGAGTCCGCGGTCGGAGAGTTCATCTCGTCCACGATCGAGCCGTCGGCCAGGAACAGCACCCGGTCCGCGTAGCCCGCGGCCACCGGGTCGTGCGTCACCATGACGATGGTCTGGGCGAGCTCGTCCACCGAGCGGCGCAGGAAGGTGAGCACCTCGGCGCCGGAGCGGGAGTCGAGGTTGCCGGTCGGCTCGTCGCCGAAGATGATCTCGGGGCGGGCGGCCAGCGCCCGGGCCACCGCGACGCGCTGCTGCTGACCACCGGACAGCTGGGTCGGGCGGTGCTTGAGCCGGTCGGCCAGGCCCACCGTGTCCACCACCTGGTCCAGCCAGGCCTGGTCGGGCTTGCGGCCGGCTATGTCCATCGGCAGCGTGATGTTCTCCAGCGCGTTCAGCGTCGGGAGCAGGTTGAAGGCCTGGAAGATGAAGCCGATCTTGTCCCGGCGCAGCTGGGTCAGCTGCTTGTCCCGCAGCCCGGTGATCTCGGTGTCGCCGATCCAGATCCGACCGTCCGTCACACTGTCCAGGCCGGCCAGGCAGTGCATCAGGGTGGACTTGCCGGAGCCGGAGGGGCCCATGATCGCGGTGAACCGGCCGCGCTGGATGTCCACGTCGACCGCATCGAGCGCCGTGACGCGGGTCTCGCCCTGGCCGTACGCCTTGGTCACCTGCCGCGCCGCGGCGGCGTTGGCGGACGGGCCGCCAGGGTTCTCGGATGTCTGCACGGCTGCGGATGCCGTCGTCACGGTGTGCTCCTTGGTGAAGTGATCCCCCGAGCCCGGCCCCGGAAGAGAGGGTGGCCGAGCCGATGTCACCAAAGTAGAGCCTTACGGCGTACAACTCGTCATCCGCCGGGAGGACCCTGGGCGACGGGAGTCGTACGGGACGCGGACGGCCTCCCCTAGGGGACGCGCGCCCGCTGTCAGGGGCGCCCTTGCGAGCACCGCCGACGACCGGTCAGCGGCCCGCCGCCAGCGCCGGTTCGGGCCGCCCCGACAGCGCGGGTTCGGCGCGGCCCGACAGCGCTGCCGCGAAGGCGTCCACCACCGGGGCGAGCAGCACCTCGGTCTCCGGCTCCAGCACCGTCGCCCCGTCCGGGCCGGTGCCGATGTGACGGTCCAGCACGAACCAGCCGTGGGTGATGTGCGGGGCGCCCATCGAGGCGAGCACCGGGCGCAGCGCGTAGTCGACCGCGAGCATGTGCGCGGCGGAGCCGCCGGTGGCCAGCGGGAGCACCGTCTTGCCGCGCAGCGCGTGCTGCGGCAGCAGGTCCAGCAAGGTCTTCAACAGGCCTGAGTAGGCGGCCTTGTAGACCGGGGTGCCGATCACCAGGCCGTCCGCGGCGGCCACCAGCTCGACGGCCCGGGCTATCGCGGGGTTTCCGGTGTCGGCGGCGAGCAGCGCCTCGGCCGGCAGCTCGCGGGCGTGCAGGGTCACCACCCGGTGCCCGTGGTCGGCGAGCCGGGCGCCGACGTGGTGCACCAGGCGGGCGGTGCGGGAGCCAGCGGAGGGCGAGCCGGTGAGGGCGAGGACGGTGGCCATGGGGGGTTCACCTCGGGGCAGGGCGGACCGCGGGTGGGGACCGCGGGGAGTACTGCGGGCGACGGGGATCAGCCGCGGGCGAGGGAACGACAGAGCGAGCCGCTGACACGCTTGAGGTCGACGTGGCGCCGACGCGTGAGGCTGGGCTGCTGGTCCATGCCAGTCATGACAGCACGGGCCGCGCGAACCGGTCAAGATTCGTCCCGGTCCGTGATACTGCCCGGTCCAGGTCCGTGAGCTGCATCAACTCTGCTACAACAGCGGCCGAAAGCCCGTGTGGCGGCCCCGGCTCGGGCATCCTCTGTGGCATGGATGACAGGCAGCAGGGCCGCCCGGGCGGCGACGGTTACGGAGCTCAGGGCGGTCACCGGCCCCAGGGGGCAGCCGGCGGTGGCGCCTTCGGCAGCGGCGCCGAGCCGCCGCTGCCGCCCGGCCTGAACCCTCGTGGTCCCGGGGCCCGGCCCCCGGCCCAGCGCGGACCGGGCGGACCCGCCGGAGCGGGCGGAGCGGGCGGACCGGGCGGAGCGGGCGGACCCGGTCGGCCGGGTGCGCCGACCGCCCGGCGCCGGTCCCGCTGGCGCGTGGTGCGGTGGGTCGTGCTCGGCCTGGTCCTGGTGCTGCTCGGCACCGGCGTCGGCACCTACCTGTGGGCCGACTCCAAGCTCAACCAGCAGGACGTGCTCAAGGACTGGTCGGGCCGGCCGAAGGCGGGCAAGGGCACCAACTGGCTGATCGTCGGCTCGGACAGCCGCAACGGCCTGAGCGACACCCAGAAGCAGGACCTGCACACCGGGTCGGACGACGGCAAGCGCAGCGACTCGATGATGATCCTGCACATCGGCGACCACGGGAACACGCTGATGAGCATCCCGCGCGACTCCTGGGTGCCGATCCCGGCCCACCTGGACACCGCGGGCACCGGCAAGACCATTCCGGCCACCACCAGCAAGATCAACTCGGCCTTCAACAACGGCGGCGGCGAACTGCTGACCCGCACCGTCGAGCAGAACACCGGTATCCACCTCGACCACTACGCCGAGGTCGGCTTCGCCGGGTTCGTCGGCATCGTGGACGCGGTGGGCGGCGTGCACATGTGTATCGACCAGGCCGTCCAGGACAAGGACTCCGGGCTCAACCTCAAGGCCGGCTGCCAGACCCTGACCGGCCAGCAGTCGCTCGCCTTCGTCCGCCAGCGCCACCAGATGGCCGACCAGGACCTGGGCCGGATGCGCAACCAGCAGAAGTTCCTCTCCGCACTGGCCCACCAGGCCGCCACCCCGAGCACCCTGCTCGACCCGTTCACGCTCTACCCGCTGATCGGCTCGGGCCTGGACACCCTGATCGTGGACAAGAACGCCGGACTGACCGACCTGGCCGGGCTCTTCGACGCGATGCGCTCGGTCAGCAGCGGCGACGGGCGCAGCATCACGGTGCCGATCGGCAACGCCGACTACCGCACCTCCACCGGCGAGTCCGCGGTCAAGTGGGATGCGGCCAAGTCCAAGCAGGTGTTCGACGCGATCCAGAACGACACGACCGTGCCCGACGTCAAGTAGCCGCCGACCAGGACGGCCGAACCCCCTGCCGGCAGGCTCCGGCAGGGGGTTCGCGGCTCGTGCGGCGGCCGGCCGCGGGCGCCTTGCGGCGGGGCGCGGGCCGGTGCGGCACGGGCGTCGGGCGCGCACCGCTGCTGGCCGCGCTGGCCGCAGCGGCGGGCCGGCGCGATCGGCCTGTTCAACCTGGTCTTCCTGGTCGGTACCGTGCTCGGCACCCAGCTTGCCCGCAGTAGCACACCAAACCGTTCAGTTCATACACTGAGACCCGCCCCGCAGTCCCGAGTAAGGATCCCCATGGCCGCCAACACCGCCGGGCCGACCGACGAGTACGGCATCCCGATCATCCCGGAGCCGGTGGACGCCGCCCAGCGCAAGCGCCGGGCGATCATCGACGCCGCCCTGGTGGAGTTCCTGCGCGAGGGCTACTCGGCCGCCTCGATGGACGCCATCACCGCACGGTCCGGCGTCTCCAAGGCCACCATCTACAAGCACTTCGGCAGCAAGGAACGGCTCTTCCTCGCGGTGATCGGCGGGATACTGCCCACCACCTACGCCGACCTGGAGCCGTTCAACTCCACCATCGCGCAGGCCACCGACCTGCGGGCGGCGCTGATCCGGCTGACCCTCGACTGGACCCGGATCCTGCTGCGCCCGGACATCATGTCGCTGCGCCGCCTGGTGATCGGCGAGATCGACCGGTTCCCGCAGCTGGGCCAGCTCTGGTACCGGGTCAGCTACGACATGAACAACGGCCCGCTGATCGAGGCGTTCACCGAGCTCGGCGAGCGCGGCGTGCTGGACGTCCCGGACCCGGCGCTGGCCGTGCAGCAGCTGGTCGCCTGCACCGTCGGCGTGCCGCAGCTGGTCCGCACCTTCCGGCCCGAGGCCGAGCTGGCGGAGGCCGAGCTGACCCGGGTGATCACCTCGGGAGTGGACCTCTTCCTGAGCCGCTACTCGGCACCGGCAACGGCTCGGAGCTGACCGGCTCAGGACCGGCCGATTCAGCGCCGACCGCCCCGGGACGGACCGACCCGGGACCGACCGGCTGCGGTACCGGACTGACGGAGCGTCGGCGGCGCAGCTCGGCGGCCAGCACCGTGGCGGGGGCGCGACCGCCGGGCAAGTGACTGCTCGGGGGCAGCCACGGCTCAGGGGAAGACCACGCCCTGGTTGCTGGGCTGCAGCGAGCCGACCGTGAACCCGGCGGGCGAGACCGCGAGCATCTGCTCGGTCAGCGGCTTGCCGTCGGTGCCCAGCACCCGGGCGGTCAGCCGGGTGGTCTCGTCCGGCGGGGTCACCACGATGGTCGCCACCGAGGGGCAGGTCGGCGAGGCCTTGTCGCACGAGGCCCACTTGAGCCCCGAGAAAGCGGTGGTCCCGGGCTTCAGCGTGACCGCGACCGGCGCCCCGGGGTGGGCGACCCGGTTGGTCGCCAGCTTGAGCGGGCGGTCGCTCGCCTCCAGGCCGTCGTAGCCGAGGTAGCCCTGGACGGTGCAGGTGCGGCTGCCCTTGTTGGTCAGCAGCACCATCGCGGAGTCGACCAGGTCGGGCTGGATCTGGATGTCGACGGTCAGCTCCCCCGTGTGGCAGCGGCCGCCGGCCTGCGCGCTCGCCGTCGGCTCGGCGCTGCCGGTGGGGCGGGCGCTGCCCGTGGCGCCGGCAGCGCTCGGCCTGCCCGCCGTCGAGGATGGTGCGGGCGCCGCCGGCGCCTCGTCGTTGCAGGCCACCGCTCCGAGCGCCAGCACCGCCACCGTGGCGGCCGCCGCCGCTCCCCTGCTCCACCGCATGATCGCTCCCCGCCCAAGTCGTTCCGCTCTGCCGTCGATCAACACGTCGCGCCCGGGGCCGGCGGTTCGGCCGCCCGTGTCCGTACTGGGTAACAGCATGGGCGAGCCCCCGCCACTGGCAGGTGACGGGGGCTCGGCCGACTCGGGATCAGGCGCTGGGCAGGTTGCGCGCCATGACGATCCGCTGGACCTGGTTCGTCCCCTCGTAGATCTGGGTGATCTTGGCGTCGCGCATCATCCGCTCGACCGGGTAGTCGCGGGTGTAGCCGTAGCCGCCGAGCAGCTGGACCGCGTCGGTGGTGACCTCCATCGCCACGTCCGAGGCGAAGCACTTCGCGGCGGCACCGAAGAAGGTCAGGTCGGCGTCGACCCGCTGCGACTTGGCGGCGGCGGCGTAGGTGAGCTGGCGGGCCGCCTCCAGCTTCATCGCCATGTCGGCCAGCATGAACTGGACGCCCTGGAACTCGGCGATCGCCTTGCCGAACTGCTTGCGCTCCTTGACGTAGCCGCTGGCGTAGTCGAGCGCGCCCTGGGCGATGCCGAGGGCCTGGGCGGCGATGGTGATCCGGGTGTGGTCCAGGGTCTTCATCGCGGTGGCGAAGCCGGTGCCCTCGGCGCCGATCATGCGGTCGGCCGGGATCCGCACGTTGTCCAGGTAGACCTCGCGGGTCGGCGAGCCCTTGATGCCGAGCTTCTTCTCCGGGGCGCCGAACGAGACGCCCTCGTCGCCCTTCTCCACCACGAAGGCGGAGATGCCCTTGGAGCGCTTCTCGGGGTCGGTGACGGCCATCACCGTGTAGAACTCGGAGACGCCGGCGTTGGTGATCCACCGCTTGACGCCGTTGAGCACCCAGAAGTCGCCGTCGCGCACCGCGCGGGTCTTCATGCCGGCCGCGTCCGAGCCGGCGTCCGGCTCGGAGAGGCAGTAGGAGAACATGCCCTCGCCACGGGCCAGCGCGCCCAGGTACTTGGCCTTGAGCTCCTCGGAGCCGGAGAGCTGGACCGGCAGCGAGCCGAGCTTGTTGACGGCGGGGATCAGCGAGGAGGAGGCGCAGACCCGGGCCACCTCCTCGATCACCAGGACGGTGGCGAGCGCGTCGGCACCGGCGCCGCCGTACTCCTCGGGGACGTGCACCGCGTGCAGCTCGTTGGCCTCCAGTGCGTCCCGGGCCTCCTGCGGGAAGCGGCCCTGCTCGTCCACCTCGGCGGCGAAAGGCGCGATCTTCGCCTCGGCGAGCGCACGGACCGTCTCGCGGAGCATCTCGTGCTCCTCCGAGAGCTTGAAGAGGTCGAAATCGGCACTGCTCGCCATGGTGTGCGCCTCTCAGGATTCGTACCCGTTAGTTACTGTTAAGTAGGACAACATTCTAGGGCTTGCCCCTGCTCGCGGGGGACGTGACGTGGATGACACGCAACCGGCAGCCGTTACCATCGGTCCCTGCATCCCGTCCCGCTCCTGCCGGTCTACCCCCGGCGGCCCGTAAAGGGGAACCCCTGTGGCCCTGCGCATCTCGGTCATCGGTACCGGCTACCTCGGCGCGACCCACGCGGCCTGCCTGGCGGAGCTCGGGTTCGAGGTGATCGGCCTGGACGTGGACCAGGACAAGCTCGCCGCCCTGGCGGCCGGCCGGGTGCCGATGTACGAGCCCGGGCTGTCCGACCTGCTGGTCAAGCACGTGGTGGGCCACCCCGGTTCGACCGGGCGGCTGCGCTTCACCTCCTCGGTCGCCGAGGTCGCGGAATTCGCGGACGTGCACTTCATCTGTGTGAACACTCCGCAGCGCAAGGGCGAATTCGCCGCCGACATGTCCTACGTGGACGCCGCGGTGGACGCGCTGGCCCCGCAGCTGACCCGCCCGGCCCTGGTGGTCGGCAAGTCGACCGTGCCGGTGGGCAGCGCCGGCCGGCTGGCCGAGCGGCTGGCCGCGCTGGCCCCGGCCGGTGAGCAGGTGGAGCTGGCCTGGAACCCGGAGTTCCTGCGCGAGGGCTTCGCGGTCGGCGACACCCTGCACCCGGACCGGATCGTGATCGGGGTGCGCGAGGGCGGCCGGGCCGAGGAACTGCTGCGCGAGGTCTACGCGACGCCGATGGCCGAGGGCGTGCCGATGGTGGTCACCGACTACCCGACCGCCGAGCTGGTCAAGGCCGCCGCCAACTCCTTCCTGGCCACCAAGATCTCCTTCATCAACGCGATGGCCGAGGTCTGCGAGGCCTCCGGCGCGGACGTCACGCTGCTCAGCAAGGCGCTCTCCTACGACGACCGGATCGGCGGCCGGTTCCTCAACGCCGGCCTCGGCTTCGGCGGCGGCTGCCTGCCCAAGGACATCCGCGCCTTCATGGCCCGGGCCGGCGAGCTGGGCGCCGACCAGGCGCTCACCTTCCTGCGCGAGGTGGACTCGATCAACATGCGGCGCCGCTCCCGGATGGTGGAGCTGGCCCGCGAGCAGTGCGGCGGCGGTTTCCTGGACCGCCGGGTGGCGGTGCTGGGCGCGGCGTTCAAGCCGGACTCGGACGACATCCGCGACTCGCCCGCGCTCAACGTGGCCGCCCAGATCCAGCTGCAGGGCGCCGAGGTGACCGTCTACGACCCGCGCGCGATGGACAACGCCCGCAAGATGTTCCCCTCGCTCTCCTACGCCGCCTCCCCCGCCGAGGCCGCGGTCGGCGCCCACGTGGTGCTGCACCTGACGGAGTGGCAGGAGTTCCGCGAGCTGGACCCGGTGGCGCTGGGTGCGGTGGTCGCCGAGCGGCGGATCCTGGACGGGCGCAACGTGCTCGACGGCCCGCGCTGGCGCGAGGCCGGCTGGACCTACCGGGCGATGGGCCGGCCCAGCTGAGCGCTCCCGTGCCGGCGCGGAATGGCGGCCCGGCCAGGTCGGTTGTCACCGGCATGACCGACTACCGCGACCTTGACGCCGTCCGCGAGATCCTCACCCGCACCGGGGACACCTGGGCCGTGGTGGGCCTGTCCAGCAACCAGCGGCGCGCCGCCTACGGGGTGGCGCAGGTGCTGCAGCGGTACGGCAAGCGGATCGTGCCGGTGCACCCCAAGGCCGAGTCGGTGCTCGGCGAGCAGGGGTACGCCTCGCTGGCCGAGATCCCCTTCCCGGTCGACGTGGTGGACGTCTTCGTCAACAGCTCGCTGGCCGGCGAGGTGGCCGACCAGGCGGTGGCGGCCGGGGCCCGCGCGGTCTGGTTCCAGCTCGACGTGATCGACGAGGCGGCCTACGCGCGGACCACGGCGGCCGGGCTGCGGATGGTCATGGACCGCTGCCCGGCCATCGAGATCCCGCAGCTGTAGCCGTGCCCCGGGGCGACGGACCGTCAGCAGCTGAAAGGCCGTCAGCGACTTAAGGACCGTCAGCGGCTGAAGCCGAAGGAGGTCGAACCGGCGACCTTGGCGCGCAGCTTGGCGCCCTTCTCGGTCGCCTGGTGGTTCAGCTCGGTCTGGAAGTCGACCATCTTCTCGGTCAGCTCCGGGTCGAAGGCGGCCACCATGCGCACCGCGAGCAGGCCGGCGTTGCGGGCCCCGGCGACCGAGACGGTGGCCACCGGCACACCGGCCGGCATCTGCACGATCGAGAGCAGGCTGTCCATGCCGTCCAGGTAGCGCAGCGGCACCGGCACGCCGATCACCGGCAGCGGGGTGACCGAGGCCAGCATGCCCGGCAGGTGGGCCGCACCGCCGGCGCCCGCGATGATCGCCTTCAGGCCGCGGGTGTGCGCCTGCTCGCCGTAGGCGATCATCTCGCGCGGCATCCGGTGCGCCGACAGGACGTTCACCTCGTAGGGCACCTCGAACTCGTCCAGCGCCTGGGCCGCGGCCTCCATCACCGACCAGTCGGAGTCGGAGCCCATCGCGATGCCGACAACGGGATTGCTCGTCATTCGGTGATCGTGCCTCTCAGGTACGCGGCCGCGTGGCGCGCCCGCTCGCGCACGTCCTCGAGGTCGTCCCCGAAGACGGTGACGTGGCCCACCTTGCGGCCGGGCTTCACGTCCTTGCCGTACATGTGGATCCGCAGGCCCGGGTCGCGGGCCATGCAGTGCAGGTAGGCGTGGTACATGTCCGGGTAGTCGCCGCCGAGCACGTTGACCATCACGGTCCACTTGGCCCGCGGGCGCGGGTCGCCCAGCGGCAGGTCCAGTACCGCGCGCAGGTGGTTCTCGAACTGCGAGGTGACCGCGCCGTCGATCGACCAGTGGCCGGAGTTGTGCGGTCGCATCGCCAGCTCGTTGACCAGGATCCGGCCGTCCCTGGTCTGGAACAGCTCCACCGCCAGGTGGCCGGTGATCTCCAGCTCGCCGGCGATCCGCAGCGCCAGCTCCTGGGCCTCGTTGGCGAGGGCCGGGTCCAGGCCGGGGGCGGGCGCGGTGACCTCGGCGCACACCCCGTGCTCCTGGACGCTCTCCACCACCGGGTAGGCGACCGCCTGGCCGCTGGGTGAGCGGACCACGTTGGCGGCCAGCTCGCGCAGGAAGTCCACCTTCTCCTCGGCCAGCACCGCGACGCCGGCCAGGAACGGGGCCTGTGCCTCGGTCTCGTCGGCCACCACCCAGACGCCCTTGCCGTCGTAGCCGCCGCGCACCGTCTTGAGCACCACGGGGTAGCCGTCGCCCTCGGCGGCGAAGGCCGTCACGTCGGCCGGGTCGGCGACCAGCCGGTGCCGCGGGCAGGGCACGCCGATCGCGTCCAGCTTGGCCCGCATCACGCCCTTGTCCTGCGCGTTGACCAGCGCGTCCGGGCCCGGGCGGACCGCGACGCCCTCGGCCTGGAGGACCCGCAGGTGCTCGGTGGGGACGTGCTCGTGGTCGAAGGTGACCACGGCGCAGTCGGCGGCGAACCGGCGCAGGGTGTCCAGGTCGCGGTAGTCGCCGAGCACGGTGTCGCCGACGACTTGGGCCGCCGAGTCCTGCGGGGTGTCGGCGAGGAGCCTGAAGCGGATGCCGAGCGGAATGCCGGCCTCGTGCGTCATGCGGGACAGCTGACCGCCGCCCACCATGCCCACGACGGGAAATTTTGCGCTGCCGGGGAGAGTCACGGAGGCAAGGATATCCGGGCCGGTCGAAGGGGGTGCAGCGGCGGGCTGCCCGACCCGCTCCGCGGCCGGGCGGCCGTTGGGCGGACTTGGCGGTACTGCGGGGCGGGTAGCCTGGATGGCCCAGTGCCCGGACAGTACGGAGAACTCACCGGATGACCGCCAATCGCACCCACCGACGTCCCTCCCTGCTCCAGCGGCTGCGCGGCGTCTCGGGCGAGGTAGTGCAGTTCGCCGTGGTCGGTCTGGTCGGCTTCGCGGTGAACTTCGGCCTCTCCAACGCGGTGCTGCACCTGACCCACTGGGCGCCGGTGCGCTGCTCGGTGATCGGCACCCTGGTCGCGATCGTGGTCAACTACCTGGGCTACCGCTACTGGGTCTACAAGGACAGCGACGCGGCCTCGCGGCGCCGGGAGATCACCCTGTTCCTGCTGTTCAGCGGGATCGGCCTGCTGATCGAGAACGGCGCCGTCTGGTTCGCCGTCTACGGCCTGGGCATGACGAGCACCCTCGCCTACAACGGCGCCAAGGTGCTGGGTACCGGCATCGCCACGCTGTTCCGGTTCTTCTCCTACCGCACCTGGGTGTTCCGCGCGCTGCCGGAGCTGGCCGAGCCGACCGAGGTGGTGGCCGAGGCCGAGCGGCTCCTGAGCATCGAGGACAGCCCGCAGTTCGCGCGGTAGCCGCCGCTGCGCCCGGCCTGCTGCGCCTGGCCTGCTAGGCCCGGTCCTGGCCGGGTCGGGTTCGGGGCAGGAAGAGCGCGAAGACCGGAGGCTTGAGCGAGAGCAGCTCCAGCCGCCCGCCGTCCGCCTCCGCCAGGTCGCGGGCCACTGCCAGGCCGATGCCGGTGGAGTTGCGGCCGCTGACGGCCCGTTCGAAGACCCGGTTGCCGAGCTCCGGCGGCACGCCCGGCCCCTCGTCCTGGACCTCGATCACCGCCGAGCTGCCCGAGGAGCGCACCCGCAGGGTCACCGTGCCGCCGCCGTGCATCAGCGAGTTCTCGATCAGGGTGGCCAGCACCTGGGAGACCGTGCCGGGGGTGCCGGTCGCCGTGACGTGCTCCAGCCCCTCGATCACCAGCCGCCGGCCGGTGCCGCGCATCGAGGCGGCCCACTCCTCGTGCTGCTGCTTGACCACCTCGTCCAGGTCGAAGCCGGCCGCGCTCGGGCCGTGGGTGTCGCGCTGGTTGGTGAGCAGCCGCTGCACCACGTCGGTCAGCCGCTCCACCTGCTGCAGCGCGATGCTGGCCTCCTCGCGGACCGTCTCCGGCTGGTCGCAGAGCGCGGTGATCTCCTCCAGCCGCATGGAGAGCGCGGTCAGCGGGGTGCGCAGCTGGTGCGAGGCGTCGGCGGCCAGCCGCCGCTCGGCGGTGAGCATCCGGCCGATCCGCTCGGCGCTGGCGTCCAGCACCTCGGCCACCCGGTCCAGTTCGGGCACTCCGTAGCGGCGGTCGCGCGGGCGCGGGTCGCCGGAGCCGAGCCGCTCGGCGGTCTCGGCCAGGTCGGTGAGCGGCCGGGCCAGCCGGCGGGCCTGCCAGACCGCCAGGGCCACCGCGGCCTGCACGGCCAGCAGTGCGACCAGGCCGAGCAGCAGCAGCATGTTGCCGATCTCGTGGTCGACGTTGTGCCGGGACTGCTCGACCGTCACCGTCTCGCTGCTGGGACCGCTCTCGCTGGCGGTCAGCGGGTGCCCGGCCGGCGGGGTGCCGATGGTGATCACCGGCTGGCCCGGGATCCGGATCTCCGCGTAGTCGCCCTCGATCACCTGGCTGCCGATCCGCTCGCCGGTCACCGGCTCGCCGGCCGCCAACCGGGTCTCCACCAGTCCGAGCAGCCGGACCGCTGCGGCGTCCACCCGGTCCTGGGCGTTGCTGACGATGCTGCGCTTCTCGAGCAGGGCGAGCGGTACGCAGAACACCGCCACCACCACCAGCACCACGCCGAGCAGCGAGTTGATCATGCGGCGTTTCAACGGAGCGGTACTAGTTCTTCTCGAAGCGGAAGCCCACGCCGCGCACGGTGGCGATGTAGCGCGGGTTGGTCGCGTCGTCGCCGAGCTTCTTGCGCAGCCAGGAGATGTGCATGTCCAGGGTCTTGGTGGAGGTCCACCAGGTGGTGTCCCAGACCTGGCGCATGATGTCCTCCCGGGTCACCACCCGGCCGGCGTCTCGCACCAGCACCCGCAGCAGCTCGAACTCCTTGGCGGAGAGGGTCAGTTCCTCCTCGCCCAGCCAGGCCCGGTGGGACTCGATGTCGATCCGCACGCCGTGCGCGCCGGTGGAGAGCGAGTCCACGTTGCCGCGCCGCAGCAGGGCCCGGACCCGGGCCAGCAGTTCGGCCAGCCGGAACGGCTTGGTCACGTAGTCGTCGGCACCTGCGTCCAGGCCGACCACGGTGTCGACCTCGTCGGCCCGGGCGGTGAGCACCAGTACCGGGCAGCTGCGGCCGTCCGCGCGCAGCCGGCGGCACACCTCCAGGCCGTCCATCTGCGGCAGGCCGAGGTCGAGGACGACCAGGTCGACCTCCTCCTCCAGCCCCGCCTCCAGCGCCGAGGGGCCGTCCTCGCGGACCAGGACCTCGTAGCCCTCGCGGCGCAGCGCACGGGCCAGCGGTTCCGAGATAGCCGGGTCGTCCTCGGCGAGCAGCACACAGGTCATGGGCCGATCGTAGTGGTCCGGTGACGGCTTTCCGGCGGTCGGGCCCGGTAGCGGCGGAGTGCACGACCGAGCGCGCGGGGTCACGCGACGCCCCGCGCCGGCCGCCGGTTCCTGTGAAGAAGGACACAGCGGGTAACCGGGCCCGGAGCCCCGGCGATCACGGACACGTTCGGTGACACGCCCGCTGAAGGGAGAGAATCTGCGATTGGACCTTGTCTTCGAAGGCGTTGTTCCTGCCGTACCATCGATTCCCGCACTCCAAGCGGACTCGCTTGACCTATCTGTTATTCATTCGGCGTCTTTTGTCCCGTCATGTCGTGGAATATCGCGACGTACAGTGGTCCGGTCCCCATGTCATGTACCGCGGATCCCCCCTGGGCGAGCAGCCCCAGGCCGCGCGGTGCACCGGACCCGCCGCCACACCACAGGGCGCACGGAGTCCCGGACAGTCAGGCAAGGAACCACAACAGATGGCGTCAACCACCACCTGGGAGCCCGGCGTACAGCCCGGGCACCAGTCCGGCGGCGGCAAGACCTTCCTCGGGCACCCCCGCGGACTCGCCACGCTCTTCATGACCGAGACCTGGGAGCGGTTCAGCTTCTACGGCATGCGGGCCCTGCTCGTGCTCTACATGGTCGCCGGGACCAACCACGGCGGCCTGGGCATGAAGGTCGCGCTCGCGACGGCGATCTACAGCGTCTACAACGCGATGGTCTACCTGCTCGCCCTGCCGGGCGGCTGGATAGCCGACCGCTTCCTCGGGGCCCGCAAGACGGTGGCCCTCGGCGGCGCCGTGATCATGATCGGCCACTTCCTGCTGGCGGTCCCGGTCAAGGCCTCGTTCTTCGTCGGCCTGGTCTTCATCGCGGCCGGCTCCGGCCTGCTCAAGGCCAACATCTCCACCATGGTCGGCCACCTGTACGACGGCCCGAACGACCCCCGCCGGGACGGCGGCTTCACCATCTTCTACATGGGCATCAACCTCGGTGCCTTCGCCGCCCCGCTGGTCATCGGCACCGTCGGCCAGAGCGTCGACTGGCACCTGGGCTTCGCGCTGGCCGGCGTAGGCATGGCGCTGGGCCTGGGCCAGTACCTGATGGGCACCCGCCACCTGAGCGCCAAGAGCGACGTGGTCGGCTCGCCGATCACCGCCGCCGAGAAGAGCGCGCTGCTCAAGAAGGGCGCCTTCTGGGTCGCGCTGGCCCTGGCCTTCTACGCGGTCGTGGTGCTGACCGGCCACTTCACCATCTCCTGGGCGGTCTGGCCGCTGTCGATCGCCGGCATCGCGATCCCGGTGCTGGTCTTCGCCCGCTTCAAGCGGGACAAGGAACTGACCGAGTCCGAGCAGTCCAAGATCAGCGGCTACATCTGGTTCTTCGTGGTCGCCGCCGTGTTCTGGATGATCTACGACCAGTCCGGCTCCACCCTGAGCGTGTTCGCCGACGACAACACCAACCTGTCGCTCCTCGGCTGGCACTTCCCGTCCAGCTGGTTCCAGTCGCTGAACCCGCTGTACATCATGGCGCTGGCCCCGGTCTTCGCCTGGCTCTGGGTGTGGCTGGCGCGCCGCGCCAAGAACCCCAGCACCACCATGAAGTTCGCCATCGGCCTGCTGATGATCGGTGCCTCGTTCTTCGTCATGATGCTGGCGATGGCCGCGGCCTCCGGCGGCGTCAAGGTCAGCCCGCTCTGGCTGGCCCTGGTCTACCTGGTCCAGACGGTCGGCGAGCTGACCCTGTCTCCGGTCGGCCTGTCGGTCACCACCAAGCTGGCCCCGGCCAAGTACGCCAGCCAGATGATGGGCGTCTGGTTCCTCGCCGTCACCGCCGGTGACTGCGTGGCCGCCGTGATCCAGCTGGGTCTGGGCGACGCGACCGGATCCACGGTCTACTTCGCCATCCAGGGCGCGGCGGCGATCGTCGCCGGTGTCGCGCTGGTGATGTACCGCAAGAACGTGATCCGGCTGATGGGCGACGTGCACTGACGCCCGTCGCTCGGCTGGTCGGTGGCCCGGTACGCGGTTCGCGTACCGGGCCACCGGCGTTTCAGGTGGCCAGGCGGATGCGGTCGCGCCAGCTGATGTTCGTTGGCGCTGCGCTTGCCACCGGTTGTGGCGCGGCCGTCCGGCAGCTCCCGCAGCGCTGCTCGCCCAGCACTGGTCGGAACGCGCGGTCGCAGTCCTCGCAGGTGGTCAGTGGGGGTGCTGCCGGACGGGCTCGCCTCGGCTCGGGCATCAGCTCGCGCAGCCGCCAGCGGAGCAGGGCCGCAGGGGACTTGACCGGCTGCGGGAGCGCAGAGGTGAGCGCGTGCCGCAACTCCGCCGGGGTCGCGCCCCGGGCCAGCCACTCGGCGGCGAGGGGGGCGAGCCGGGCTGCCTGGCGGGCACCCAGCGCCAAGCCGGGCGCGACCTGACGCAGCGACAGCAGCAGCTGCTCGGCGGCGGCCTCGCCGGGAGCGCGCGACTCGGGCTCGGGCTCGCCTCGCTTCTCGGGCTTCTCGCGCGGCGGGACCGGTAGGGGGGATTCCTTCTCCTCCGGTAGTTCCACTACCGGGGTTACGGTGCCGGGCGACGGGATGTCCGGCGGACCGTCCTGCCGCTTCCCGACATCCGGTACCCGGTCAGCAGGGCGCCGCCCGAGGAAGATCGCCTCCGCCTCGGCCTCGGTCAGCGGCACGCTCGACACCAGCGACTCAGTCCGCAACCGCCCGGCCTTGCTGCGCTTCACCACGCTGTGCAGCAGCCCGGCCCGGCCCAGCTGCCGCCGCGCCCGGTCCACCGTGAGCCGCCCGCCGGCCAACCCGGCCGCCAGCTCAGTCACGGTGGTCGCCCGTGCGGCCTCGCCGGACAGGGCGAGCGCCCGTACCAGCAGCCGGAAGGCGGTGTCTGACAGTTCGTCATCCCAGATGTGCGCGTCGGCAATCCGGGTGTGGGCGCCCGCAGGCGCGATAACATTCCTGAGCATCCTTCAGTGGCCTCTTCCACTCACGGGTGAAGAGCCCGGCACTGGTGCTGTGAACACCGGCCGGGCTCGCCCCTTTTCCGCAGGGGCGACCCGTTCACGGCGGACAGTACACGTCTGCGTAGTCGAATAGCCACATAGGGTGATCACACCACAGCCACGCACCACCCCCGCGCGCCCCTCGCGCCCCCGGCTCCCCCAACGCGCTCGTGGTGATTGCGCGTTACCGCAAAGAGACCCTCTTGCCTCAACCGCATCACTACGGAGAGCATCGATGGGGATACAGACGAAGGGGAGTGACGGTGAAGCTCACACAGTTGGACAGCGAGTGTGAAGTCGGCCCATGTCCGACGATCTACGCCACGGACACCGACGAACTGGTTGTGCAGGGGTTCAGGATCGACGACCCGGAAGCACTCGCGGCAATGCAGCTCCCGGAGAATGAGACGGCCGTTCGCATCCCCGTGGCGCTCCTGAGGCGGGTGGCTCGTGACCATCTCACGTGACTCGTTCGACGCACTGTTCGACGGCTTCCAGGAGGAAGCCTTCCGGCTGGAGACCTTGGACGACTACACCGGCTCCTCCAACCCCGAGAACCTTCGTGCTTTCTTCGCCGGCGAGGAGAAGCCGGCCGACTTCAGTGCCGCCTGGCTTGCGCAGATCCGGTCGAACACCGAGGTGGGCAAGCGCATGTACCGGGTGCACATCTTGACCCGACCACTAACCGACTACCTGCGCTACGAGCTTGGTTGGGGCTACCGGAGCAACCAAACGGCGGGTGAGGAGTTCTTCATCCTGGATGTCACCAACAGGCCGAACCCACTGGAAGGCGTGCCGGACTTCTGGATGTTCGACAACGCAACGGTCGTCTCCATGACCTATGACAGTGATGGAGCCTTCCTCGGTGCGCTTCCCGAGGACGAGCCCGAGAAGTGGCAGAAGTGGCGGGACCTCGCCATGAGCCAGGCCGAGCCGTTCCCCAAGTGGTGGGAGCGGTACGGGAAGGCGTGAAAAGCGACATCGGCAGCACGCTACGGGAACTGCGGCAGGCCAGCGGAAAAGAGGCTAAAGTCGTGGCCCGTAGCGCTGCCATGTCCCAGTCCAAGTTGAGTCGGATCGAAACCGGCAAGCTCGCCCCGACAGCCCTGGACGTGGACCGGATCCTGACAGCGCTCGGCGTGTCGGCCGAGATAAGAGCGAAACTGACCGATTTGGCCCGGCGAGAGGCGACCGAGGCTACGGCATGGCGGCTCTACCGCCGGAGCGGACTGCACCATCACCAGGACGCCATCCGATCTATGGAGCACGACACCCGGCTGCAGCGAGTCTTTCAGATCTCCTGCGTTCCCGGCCTGTGTCAGACACCGGAATACATTCGAGGCCTCCTCCGTCAGCGCGAACTGACGGAGGAGGCCATTTCGCGCATGGTCAGCGCACGGGCCAGGCGGCAGGAAGTACTTTACGACACCGAAAAATCGTTCCGGTACCTCATCACCGAATCCGTGCTCAGATGGCGCCTGCTGCCACCACTGGCCATGGCCGTACAGCTGGACCGATTGATCACCCTGTCAAGGCTGCCGAACGTACGGGTCGGAATTCTCCCGCTCGCTGCTGATATGACCGAGGCGCCGACTTCGTCGTTCGTTGTCTATGACAGTCGCATGGTGATCGTGGAAATCCCGCATGCGGAGATCACGACCAGCGAGCCGAGAGACGTCGAGCTGTACCTGGAAAAATTCCAGCGCTTCGAGGAATTGGCGGTTTCTGGAAGCGCCATGCGGGAGCTGGCCGCTGATATCCGAGACAGCTTCTTGCGGGGACGCGAAAACAGCTAGAAATATGCCCCACGGCACCTTACGTTGGCTCCGCATCCAGACCCCCCGTCGGGAGGAGCCCCACCGTGCCCGTTTCCGACCGAAAGACCGCCTCCCCGGCCGAGATGGCTGCTGTCCTCGCCGAGTACGACCCCCTCTACTTCGAGCGCCGGGGCCGCCGCAGCAGCACGGTCGTGGCCCACCTGCGCGGCGCTCCGCACGGGTATCCGTTCTGCGAGTGCGGCGGGGAGAAGTGCCCGAACAAGGGGTGGAGCGATGACGTTGCCTGACAACGCCGTTGACGAGTGCGCCGAGTGCGATGCCTTCGACACGCTGGCCGCCAAGGCACGAGCCTTGTTCGACCACTCCGCCGTCACCGACGTGCGGGTCCTGCGTGCCCGGCATCAGAGCGCGGGTCTGTGCACCCGCGCCGAGGGCCGCCCGCTCGGCCCGTGGCTTCGCGGTGGGGGGTGACCGGATTCGAACCACCCGGCGATTCAGAGGTCCTGACAGGGCTTCGGGAGAGGGTCCGAGAGCTCAACCGCCGCTCCGCACAACGGCTGCTCCTGAACGGACTGCCCGCGCCCGACCAGCCCGCGGCCCATCCGCGCCACCCCGCAGCGGAGCGAGGTGGCGCGGAACCGGGTCGGCCTGAGTCTCAGAGCTCCCGGACGCCCGCGCGCCAGACCGCTGCCGTCAGGGGGACGCCAGGGCGGTAGGCCAGGTGGACCGGGCTGGGGGCGTCGAGGAGCAGCAGGTCGGCGCGGGCGCCCGGGGAGATGTGGCCGACGTCGGTGCGGCGCAGGGCGCGGGCGCCGCCTGTGGTGGCGGCGTGGACGGCCTCGTCCGGGGTCATGCCCATCTCCCGGACCGCTACCGCGATGCAGAAGGCCATCGAGGTGGTGAACGACGAACCCGGGTTGCAGTCCGTCGAGAGGGCCACCGTGGCGCCCGCGTCGAGGAGGCGGCGGGCGTTCGGGTAGGGGGCCCGGGTGGAGAACTCGGCGCCGGGGAGCAGGGTGGCCACCGTGGCGGAGCCGGCCAGGGCGGCCACGTCGGCGTCGGTCAGGTGGGTGCAGTGGTCGGCCGAGGCGGCGCCCAGTTCGACCGCGAGCTGGACGCCCGGGCCGTGCGAGAGCTGGTTGGCGTGCACCCGGGGGGTGAGGCCGCGCTCGATGCCCGCGGTCAGGACGGCCCTCGCCTGGTCGCCGTCGAAGGCGCCCTGCTCGCAGAAGACGTCCACCCAGCGGGCGTACGGGGCGCAGGCGTCGAGCATCTCGCCCGTGACCAGGTCCACGTACGCCGACGGGTCGTCAGCGAACTCGGGGGCCACCACGTGGGCGCCCAGGTAGGTGGTCTCGGAGGTGTACGTGGCGGCGATCCGCAGCGAGCGGGCCTCGTCCTCGACCGTCAGGCCGTAGCCGGACTTGCACTCGACGGTCGTCGTGCCTTGGCGCAGCGCCTCGGTGATGAACCGGGAGACGTTCGCGGAGAGCTGTGCGTCGGATGCGGAACGGGTCGCCGCGACCGTGGTGCGGATCCCGCCCGCCGTGTAACTCTGGCCGGACATCCGGGCGTTGAACTCCGCCGTCCGGTCCCCGGCGAAGACCAGGTGGGCGTGCGAGTCGACGAAGCCGGGCAGCAGTGCCCGCCCCTCGGCGTCGAAGGCCTGGTCGGCGGCCGGCGCCTCGGCGGCGCGGCCGGTCCAGGTGACCACCGAGCCGTCGATCACCACGGCGGCGTCCTCGACCAGGCCCAGCAGCCCCGGGCATGACGGGTCGTTGGTGACCAGGGTGCCGATGTTGGTGATGAGCGTGCTGGTCATGACACCTTCAGGGAGGAGACGGCGGTCTGCAGGGCGGCACCGGCGTCCGGCACCAGGGTGTGTACGCCGTCGGCGACGATCCGCCGGCCGCCGACCACCACGTCCCGCACGTCGGCGGCCGAGGCGGCGAAGACGGCGATCTCGGCGCCCAGCCGGGGCACCGAGCCCGCGGTCCGCACCGAGTCCAGCGCCAGCACCGTGAAGTCGGCCAGCGCCCCGGCCTCGATCCGGCCCGCCTCCGGCCAGCCCAGCGAGGCGTGCCCGTCCTCGGTGCCCGCGCGCAGCAGCGCGTTGGCCGTCCAGTGGCCCCGGGTGCGGGTGCGCAGGCGCTCGTTCAGCTCCAGCGCCCGCGCCTCCTCGAACGGGTCGATCACCGCGTGGCTGTCGCTGCCCAGGGTGACCGGGCAGCCGGCGCTGGCCAGGGTGCGGGCCGGGCCGATCCCGTCCGCCAGGTCCCGCTCGGTGGTCGGGCACATGCAGATCACGGTGGAGGAGTCGGACAGCAGCTTGATGTCCTCCTCCGTCAGGTGGGTCGCGTGCACCGCGCTGGTGCGCGGGCCGAGCACCCCGTGGTCGGCCAGCAGCCGGGTCGGGGTGACGCCGTGCGCGGCCAGGCAGGCGTCGTTCTCGGCGGTCTGCTCCGACAGGTGCACGTGCAACGGCGCCTTGCGCATCGAGGCCCAGTGCGCGACCGTGCTCAACTGATCGGCCGGCACCGCGCGCACCGAGTGCACGGCGGCCCCGATCCGGGCGTGCGGACGGGGCGTCAGGGCGGCGGCGCGCTCCGCCCAGGCCTCGGCCGTGCCGTCGCCGAAGCGCAGCTGAGGCTTGGTCAGGTCCGCTCCGAAGCCCGAGGAGAGGTAGCAGGTGTCCAGCAGGGTGATCCGGATCCCGGCCCGGGCGGCGGCCTCGATCAGCGCCTCGCCCATCGCGTTCGGGTCGGCGTAGCGGGCGCCGCCCGGTGCGTGGTGCAGGTAGTGGAACTCCCCCACCGCGGTGATCCCCGCCAGCGCCATCTCCGCGTAGACGGCGGTGGCCAGCGCCAGGTAGCTGTCCGGGTCCAGTGCGCCGGCGAACCGGTACATGGTGTCGCGCCACGTCCAGAAGGTCCCGGAGCCGACCTGCACGGTGCTGCGCAGCGCCCGGTGGAAGGCGTGCGAGTGCGCGTTGGCCTGCCCGGGCACCGTCAGGCCGCGCAGCCGCACCGCGCCGTCCGGGCAGGGCCCGCTGTCCGGCAGCACCTCGGCGATCCGCCCGTCGGCGGCCACCCGCACCAGGACGTCCGGCTCCACCACGGGACCGTTGACGTGCGGCAGCCAGGCGTGCTCGGCCCAGTACGTCGTCGCCGCTGACGTGCCTACTGACATGCGAGGTCCTCCAGGACGTCCGCGAGGGCCGAGACGCCCGCCAGGCAGTCGGGCAGTTCGGCGTGCTCGGCCGGCGAGTGCGAGACACCGCTCGGGTTCCGTACGAACAGCATGGCGGTCGGCACCGCCGAGGCCAGGATTCCGGCGTCGTGTCCTGCCCCGGTGGGCAGTACGGGGGCGCCGTGCAGGGTGGCGGCGATCCGGTCGCGCAGCGGCACGTCGAAGTCCACCACGGGGGTGTAGGACTCGCGGGTCAGCTCGACCTTGACCCCGTCGCGCTCGCCGCGCTCGGCGGCGGCCTGGTGGATCTGCTCGACCAGCTCGGTCAGCGTCGCCTCGTCGGCCGCCCGGGAGTCCAGCCAGCCGCGCACCAGGGAGGCGATCGCGTTGGTGCCGTTGGGCTCCACCGCGATCTTGCCGAAGGTGGCCAGCGCACCGGCCAGCCGGGCCTTCTTGCGGGCCGCCAGCACCGTGTTGGCGTAGGTGAGCATCGGGTCGCGCCGGTCGTCCAGCCAGGTGGTGCCGGCGTGGTTGGCCTCGCCGTGGAAGTCGAACCGCCAGCGGCCGTGCGGCCAGATCGCGGAGGCCACCCCGACCGGCTGATCCTCGGCCAGGTACCGGCCCTGCTCGACGTGCAGCTCGACGAAGGCGCCGATCCGGGCCAGCCGATCGCGGTCGGCGCCGATCGCGGTCGGGTCGTAGCCGGCCCGCTCCATCGCGTCCGGCAGCCGCACCCCGTCGGCGTCGCGCAGCTCGACGGCCTGCTCGGGCGCCAGCACCCCGGCGGCGAGCCGGGAGCCGATGCAGGCCACGCCGAACCGGGCCCCCTCCTCGTCGCCGAAGTTGACGATCGCCAACGGCTTGGCGAACCGCGCTCCCCTCCCGCGCAGTTCGTCCAGGGCGGCGAAGGAGGAGACCACGCCGAGCGGGCCGTCGAAGGCGCCGCCGTCCGGCACCGAGTCCAGGTGCGAGCCGGTGACGATCGCGCCCGTGCCCTGCGGGTCGCCCAGCCAGGCCCACTGGTTGCCGTTGCGGTCCAGCTCGTAGTGCAGGCCGCGGTCGCGGGCCTGCTGCTCGAACCAGGCCCGGCACTCGGCGTCGGCGCCGTTCCAGGCGTGCCGACGGTAGCCGCCGGACGCGGCGGAGCGGCCCACGGGGAGCAGCTCCGCCCACATCTCCTCGAAGGACGGCAGGGTCACAGCTCGCCCATGGGGATGCGAACGCCCCGCTCGCCGGCGACCTCGTCGGCACGGTCGTAGCCGGCGTCCACGTGCCGGATCACGCCCATGCCCGGGTCGTTGGTGAGCACCCGGCGGATCTTCTCGCCGGCCAGCGCGGTGCCGTCGGCGACCGTGACCTGGCCGGCGTGGATCGAGCGGCCGATGCCAACGCCGCCGCCGTGGTGGATGGAGACCCAGGACGCGCCGGAGGCGACGTTGACCATGGCGTTGAGCAGCGGCCAGTCGGCGATCGCGTCGGAGCCGTCCAGCATCGCCTCGGTCTCGCGGTACGGGGAGGCGACCGAGCCGCAGTCCAGGTGGTCGCGGCCGATCACGATCGGGGCGGACAGCTCGCCGCTGGCGACCATGTCGTTGAACCGCTCGCCGGCCTTGTCCCGCTCGCCGTAGCCGAGCCAGCAGATCCGCGCCGGCAGGCCCTGGAAGTGCACCTTCTCCTGAGCCATCTTGATCCAGCGGTGCAGCGACTCGTTCTCCGGGAACAGGTCGAGCACGGCCTTGTCGGTCTTGGCGATGTCCTGCGGGTCGCCGGAGAGCGCGGCCCAGCGGAACGGGCCCTTGCCCTCGCAGAACAGCGGGCGGATGTAGGCCGGCACGAAGCCGGGGAAGGCGAAGGCGCGGTCGTAGCCGGCCTGCTGGGCCTCGCCGCGGATCGAGTTGCCGTAGTCGAAGACCTCGGCGCCGCGGTCCTGGAAGCCGACCATCGCCTCGACGTGCCTGGCCATCGACTCGCGCGAGCGCTGGGTGAACTCGGCGGGCTTGGCGGCCGCGTAGTCGGCCATGTCCTCGAAGGCCACGCCGGTCGGCAGGTAGGAGAGCGGGTCGTGCGCGCTGGTCTGGTCGGTGACGATGTCGATCGGTGCGTCCATCGCGAGCAGCTGCGGGAAGACCTCGGCGGCGTTGCCGAGCAGGCCGATGGAGAGCGGCTGCTTCTTGTCCCGGGCGGCGGCGGCCAGCTCCAGGGCGTGCTCCAGGCTGGTCGCCTCGACGTCCAGGTAGCGGTGCTCGATCCGGCGGGCGATCCGGGACGGGTCGCAGTCGACGCAGATCGCCACGCCGCCGTTCATGGTGACGGCCAGCGGCTGGGCGCCGCCCATCCCGCCGAGGCCGGCGGTGAGGGTGACGGTGCCCGCCAGCGTGCCGTTGAAGCGCTTGTTGGCGACGGCGGCGAAGGTCTCGTAGGTGCCCTGCAGGATGCCCTGGGTGCCGATGTAGATCCAGGATCCGGCGGTCATCTGGCCGTACATGGTGAGCCCCAGGCTCTCCAGCCGGCGGAACTCCTCCCAGTTGGCCCAGTCGCCGACCAGGTTGGAGTTGGCGATCAGCACCCGGGGGGCCCACTCGTGGGTCTGCATCACGCCGACCGGGCGGCCGGACTGGACCAGCATGGTCTCGTCCTGCTTGAGGCCCTGCAGGGTGCGCACCATCGCGTCGAAGGAGCGCCAGTCGCGCGCGGCCTTGCCCGTGCCGCCGTAGACGACGAGCTTGGAGGGGTGCTCGGCCACCTCGGGGTCGAGGTTGTTCATCAGCATCCGCAGGGCGGCCTCCTGCTGCCAGCCCTGGGCCGTCAGCTTCGTCCCGCGCGCCGCGCGCACCTCTCGCGGACCACTCACCTGCTGCTCCGTCATGCTGCCGGCCTCCTTGCGGATGGTTTCATTCACGATTGACTGGACTGAATATATCCAATCATCCGGAGCCAGGCCAGAGGCTCCGCAGTCCCAATCCTGCGGTCGCCACCGTGATGGCGGCACGCGGTGTTCACCCGCCCAGGCGGGCGGCGCCCAGCCCGGGGCGGACGGGCGGCGCTCCCCGCTCAGGCCGCCTCGTCGCCGTCCCAGTCGATGCCGATCTCGGCCAGCCAGGCGCGGTCGCGGGCGGCGGTGTCGGCGGTGTCGAGCGGGAGCATCGGCAGGCCGGGCGGGCGCGGGATCTCCTCGATCGGGCCCAGGCCGTAGGGCTCGCCGGGGTTGGTGACGGCGGTGGCGGGCTCGCTCAGGCCCACGTGCACCACGCTCTCGTCCCCCGGCTCCAGCACGGTCAGTCCGGGGCGCGGCGGACCGGCCAGCGCCACCCGGCGGCCGCAGCTCGGACAGGCCCACTCCTCGGCGCCCGTGGCGAGCTTGCCGACCGGCCGCATTTCGTGGATCACGCGCATCGCGGACACCCCCGTTCGTCCTGTCCAGGGGATGCCCGGATTACTCCAGGAACAAGCCTCGGGCCGCCGCCGACTGCTCGATCGCCTCCAACCGGGCCTCGGCGCCCGGCAGTTCGTCGCACATGGTCTGCAGCAGCACCCGGCCCAGCACCATCGGCGCACAGGCGGTGTCGAAGACCAGGCCGGTGCCGACCTCGGCCGGCAGCATCAGGTCGGAGAGCGCGGCCACCGGCGCGAAGGCGCTGTCCGCCACGGTGAGCACGGTCAGTCCGCAGTCCCGGGCCACCGCGAGCGCGTCCATCAGCTCGCGCGGGTAGCGCGGCAGCGCGAAGCAGAGCAGCGCGGTGGCCCCGGCCGCACGGGCCTGCTCGATCCGGTCGGCCAGCATCGAGCCGCCTTCGGAGATCAGCCGGATGTCCGGGTGCACCTTGGCGGCGAAGTAGGCGAAGCCGTAGGCCTGGGCGGAGGCTGCCCGCAGGCCCAGCACCGGCAGCGGCCGGGAGGCGGCCAGCAGCCGGGCCGCGCGCACGATCGGCTCCGGGTCGGCCAGCAGCGCGGCCAGCCGCTGCAGGTGCGCGATCTCGGCCAGCACCGCCTGCTGGTGCTCGTTGCGCACCACCTCGGCGGGGCTCTCCGGCACCGCCGTCTCCCCGCCGCCGAGCTCGCGCAGCCGCCGGCGCAGTGCCGGGTAGCCGTCGTAGCCGAGGGCGACCGCGAACCTGGTCACCGAGGGCTGGCTGACCCCGGCCAGCTCGGCCACCTCCACGCTGGACAGGAACGGCGCCTCGGCGGCGTGCCGCACCAGGGCGTGCGCGATCCGGCGCTGGGTGGGCGTCAGGCGGTGGCCGTCGAACAGCACCAGCAGCCGGGCGGACGGGCCGGGCGACGGCTCGCTCATGTACGGGGTCCCTTCGGCGGTGGGTGTCCGATCGACTGTGCAGCAGCCGCGGTACGAGGGGCAATGATGTCTCGTCGGCCGGACCGGAACCGACCCGGGGCTCCTCAGGGTCACCCTGATTTCTCCCCGATAGCGCGGTGACTGCGGCTGGACCCCGCTCACCACCAGCGGCCAGGCTGGTGCCATGGACGACAGCCGCCCCACCGAATTCCGCAGCGAACTCGACGCCGCTCTGCAGGCCCGCAAGGAGCTGGGGCCCGAGTACGAGACCGAGTTGGTCGACTCGTTCCTCTCCCGGATCGACGCCCGCCTGGACGCCCGGGTGGAGCACCGGGTGGCCGAGCGGCTGGACGCCTACGAGTCCGACCGCGGCGGCCGGGGCCCCCGCACCCGCCGCGAGCGGGACGGCAAGCGCGGTTGGGGCGCGATGCCGATCGTCTCGCTGGTCTTCGCGATCCCGCTGACCGCGATCGGCGCCAGCCACGGCCTGCCCGGGATGCTGATCTCCTGGGCCGGCATCGTCGGCGTCAACCTCGCGGCCGTCGGGGCCGAGCAGCGCGAGCAGCAGCGCCAGGCGGCCAACGCGCGCCGGAGCGAGTGGGCCTGACGGCCCACCCGCTCCTGACGACGGGTCAGGCCAGCGGGCCGGTGACCTGCTCGACCGCGCGGATCAGCGCGCCGGAGGCGACGAACGCCTCGGCGGCGGCCAGGTCCGGCGCCAGGAACCGGTCCCGGCCGGCCCCGCCGACCCCGGCCTCGCGGGCGGCGGCCAGCGCCGCGGCGGTGGCCGGAGCCGATGCCACGGTGCCGTCGGCGGTGCGGATCTCCAGGGCGCGGGCGGCGGCGGTCAGCTCCACGGCCAGGATCCGGCCCAGGTTCTCGACCGCCTGGCGCAGCTTGCGGGCCGCCGACCAGCCCATCGAGACGTGGTCCTCCTGCATCGCGGAGGACGGGATCGAGTCCACCGAGGCCGGCACGGCCAGCCGCTTGTTCTCGCTGACCAGGGCCGCCTGGGTGTACTGAGCGATCATCAGACCGGAGTCCACGCCCGGGTCGTCGGCCAGGAAGGCCGGCAGGCCGTGCGAGCGGCCCTTGTCCAGCAGCCGGTCGGTGCGGCGCTCGGAGATCGAACCGAGGTCGGCGGCCGCGATCGCCAGGAAGTCCAGCACGTAGGCGACCGGGGCGCCGTGGAAGTTGCCGTTGGACTCCACCCGGCCGTCCGGCAGCACCACCGGGTTGTCGACGGCGGCGGCCAGCTCGCGCTCGGCCACCGTGCGGGCGTGCGCCACGGTGTCGCGGCCGGCGCCGGCCACCTGGGGGGCGCAGCGGATCGAGTAGGCGTCCTGCACCCGCGGCGCGTCGTCCTGGTGGTGGCCGGTCAGGCCGGACCCCTTGAGCACGGCGAGCATGTTGGCGGCGCTGAGCGCCTGGCCCGGGTGGGGGCGGATCGGCCCGTGCAGCTCCGGGGCGAGCACCTTGTCGGTGCCGAGCAGCGCCTCCAGGCTCATCGCGGCGGTGATGTCGGCGGTGGTGAACAGGCGCTGCAGGTCGGCGATGGCCATCACCAGCATGCCGAGCATGCCGTCGGTGCCGTTGATGAGGGCCAGGCCCTCCTTCTCCAGCAGCTCGATCGGGGCGATCTCGGCCTCGGCCAGCAGCTCGTTGGCCGGGCGCTCGGCGCCGTCCGGGCCGTAGGCCAGGCCCTCCCCCATCAGCACCAGGGCGCAGTGCGAGAGCGGGGCCAGGTCGCCGGAGCAGCCCAGCGAGCCGTACTCGCGCACCACGGGGGTGATGCCGGCGTTGAGGATCGCGGCCATCGTCTCGGCGACCAGCGGGCGCACGCCGGTGCGGCCGGACGCCAGGGTCTTCATCCGCAGGAACATCAGGGCGCGGGTGACCTCGCGCTCCACCGCCGGGCCCATGCCGGCCGCGTGCGAGCGGACCAGCGAGCGCTGCAGCTGGGCGCGCAGCTCGGGGCTGATGTGGCGCACGGCGAGCGCGCCGAATCCGGTGGAGACGCCGTAGACCGGGCGCGGCTCGGCGGCCAGCGCGTCGATCCGGGCCCGCGAGACGGCCATCTCGGCGAGCGCGTCGGGGCCGATCTCCACCCGGGCGTCGCCGCGCGCGACGGCGAGCACGTCCTCGGCGGTGACGTCGGCCTTGCCGACCTGAACAAGCGGCGCGTCGGCGGCCGGAGCACTGTGCATATCCATATGCACTATCAGATCAGCTGAATGAAGATATGACAACCGCCTGTTCGGCTGTTCGGCTGTTCCCACAGGACCGAACTCAGCTCGGCGGCGGTGAGGCCGGTCCGGCCAGGGCGACCGCCACCAGCGCCCGCAGCGCCGGAGCGACCTGGCCCAGCGGCAGCGTCGCCTCGTCGGCGAACAGCTCGACCAGCCAGCCGCCGGCCGGGTTGACCCCGCCCGCCGCCACCATGCCGCGGTAGCCGCCGACCATGAGCACCGCCTCCTCGGCCGGGTCGTTGCCCACCGCCCCGGTGCGCAGCGCGAAGCTGCCGCCGCGCACCGCCCGCCGGGTGAGCGGGTAGTGCTCCAGGTCGAAGACCGCGTCCGGCGCCTCGATCCGGGCCCGCTGGCTCTCCAGCCGGCGGGCCGCCGCGGGGGACAGCTCCTCGCCGCGCAGGGCGGGACCGCTGGTCATCCGGTACACGGCGTGCCGGGCGGTGTGCATCAGCCGCGAGCCGGGCGGCACGTAGGAGATCCACCAGGCCACCGCGTCCAGCAGCCGGGCCGCCGTCTCCGCCACCGCGGCCAGGCGCCCCAGGGTGTCCGCCGGGTGGTGCAGCCGCGGGCCGTGCTCCTGGTCCAGCGCGGCGAGCACCACCGACAGCAGCTGCCCGGGGTCGGCGCTGTGCGCGGCGCCGCGGAAGCGCCGCCGGTCGGCGTGCGGCAGCCGCACCCCGCTGCCGGGCCGCGGCGCCCGCCCGTCCGCCCGGTGGTGCGGGTCGGCCGCGTCGGCCAGCAGCACGGTGGGGTCGGGGGCCAGGCCCGGGCCGTGGCTGCGCCCGGCCACCACCGGGTGCGCGGCGCGGGCCGCCTTGGCCCGGTACTGCGCGGCGTCGGCCAGCCGGAAGAGGCGGTCCGGGGTGGAGACCGGCCCGATCGCGTCCCCGGTGGAGGCCACCCCGCAGGCCACCCCCTCCCCGTGGGCCAGCTGCAGCGCCTTGGCGCACAGCTCCTCGGCCACCGCGACCACCTCGTCCGCCTTCTGACCCTCCGCCAGCAGGCAGAACTCGTCCCCGCCGAGCCGGGCGGCCAGCGAGCCGGGCAGCTTGGCCCCGGCCATCGAGAGCTGGTTGGCGAACCGTTCCAGCAGCCGGTCGCCCATCTCGTGGCCGTGCTGGTCGTTGATCCGCTTGAGCCCGTTGACGTCGCAGACCACCAGCGAGACCACGGTGTTGTCGCGGTTGTGGGCGGCCAGCGCGGCCTCCAGCCGGGCGTCCACCGCGCGCCGGTTGGCCAGCCCGGTCAGCGGGTCGGTGAAGGCGAGCCGGCGCAGGTCGGCCAGCCGCTCGGTCTGCGCCAGGCCGGCCGAGATCTGCGCGGCCAGCAGGGTCGCGTACTGGGCGTCGGCCTCGGTGAAGACCGGCAGTCCGGCGCCGCGGGCCAGGTAGAGCTCGCCCCAGGCCTGCCCGTGCAGCACGATCGGCGCCACCAGGCAGCAGGACCGCCCGCGCCGGCGCAGACCGGCGGCGCGCTGCTGGCAGAACGGGCCGGCGCCCGGGTGCGCGGTGGCGGCGTGCGGCACCAGCTCCTCCGCCGTCTGCACCCAGGCCCGGGGCAGCCGGCCGGTGCTCCAGTGCTCGTCCAGGTAGGTGACGATCTCGGGGAAGTCGGCCACCGGGTAGGACTCGTCCTCCGGGACCTCCTCCTCCCCCGCGGCCAGCTCGCCGTGGTTCACCAGCACCCGCAGCCGCCCCGACTCCCGGTCCCAGACCGAGACCGCCGCCATCGTCGCGCCCAGCGCCGCGGTGGCCCGGGCGGCCGCCGCCCGCACCGCCTCCAGCGCGCTCTGCGCCGCCGCCATGTCCTGGGCCAGCTCGACCACGGCTTGCAGCCGCTGGTCCAGGCCGCTGGCCACCACCGCGTCTTCGGGCGACCCATCGGGGTGTTCGAGCTCGGCCATCACGAGACCAGACTAGGGCGATGACGGAGTGAAATGCCCGAATTCGTCGGAAAAACATCCGTCAGGCCGCCGCGCGTCCGGTCGCCCGACCGGATCCGCCGGGTCAGGCCGCGGGCCGGCCGCGCCGGGTCAGCAGCCAGGGCTCGACCAGGCCGAGCCCGCGCACCGGTCGGCGCCACATCGCCTGCAGGTGGAAGCGCGGCTGCCCGCCGGGCGCGGCCGGTGCGCCCAGCGCCCCCAGCGGCGCCCCGGAGTGCGCGGCCAGTGCCTCGGCCAGCTGGGCCTGCGCCGTCCCGGTGCCGTCCGCGGCGCCCTGGGCGGCCGCGCCGGCCTGCTCCAGTACGGCGGCGAACTCCCCGTCGATCAGCACCGCGTCCCGCTGCGCGATCGAGGTGAGCCGGCTGGCCAGGTTGACCGTCGTGCCGAACACGTCGCCCATCCGCGAGGTGACCGTGCCGAAGGCCATCCCGACCCGCAGCGCCGGGATGTTCTCCTCCCCGGTCAGCGTCTCGACCAGGCTGAGCGCGATCTCCGCGGCCGTCACCGGGTCCTCCGAGACGAACAGGATCTCGTCGCCCAGGGTCTTGATCAGCCGGCCGCCCTGACCGGCGATCAGGTCGGCGCAGGTGGACTCGAAGGTCTCCACCAGCGAGCCGAGCTCCTCCTCCTCCAGCCGGCGGGAGAGCCGGGTGAAGCCGACCAGGTCGGCGAAGCCCACCGCGAGCCGGCCGCTGGTGATCTCGGCGTCCTCGGCGGCCTGCACCACCCGTCCGGTGACCGCGGCCAGCTGCCGGCGCCAGACGTAGACGAGGAACTGCTCCAGCTCCGGCAGCAGCAGCTCGACCAGCGGGTAGGCCACCTCGGCCCGGGTCAGGCCGGGCTCGGCGGCCTGGGTGAGGTTCTCCAGGAAGGTGTCCATCTGCCAGCCGGCCAGCCGCGCGGTGGTCTGGCCGGTGGAGCGGGCCACCTGGATCGCCATCGACTCGTTGATCAGCCCGGACTCCACCAGGCCGGCCAGGCGGCGCAGCGCGATCACGTCGCCGTCGTTGAGCGCCCGGGACTGGCCGATGTCCGGGAAGCCCATCGCCCGCCAGAACCGGGTGGCCAGCTCCATCGGCACCTCGGCGGTGCGGGCGGCCTGGTACGGGGTGTAGCGCCGCGGGGCCCCCAGGATCAGCTCCTCCAGGTCCAGGGCCACGGTCTGGTCCGCGTCCTCGGACCCCGCGTTGCCGCGGGTGCCGGCCCTGGGCTCCTGCCCGCCGTCGTCGTCTGCCACCGGTCCGTCCCCGTGCGGTCGCCGCACTTGCCGTGAGGTCCCATCCTGCGGTGAGGCGCGACGCGCGGTCGCACACGACAGTGGCGCGCCTCACACCGTGCCAGGTGGCATCGTCGCACGGAATCCGCCGATCCGGAGCATCCGGGAGCGAACACTGCCACGTCAGGCGCTGCGCGGCTCCGGTCGCACGTGCACCACGTCACCCGCGCCGACCGCCTGCCGGCTGCCGTCCGCGGTGCGCACCACCAGCCGCCCGTCGGTGTCCAGCGCCACCGCCTCGCCGCGCAGTTCGCGGTCCCCGGGCAGTTGGACCAGCACCTGGCGGCCCAGCGTGGTGCAGCGCGCGGCGTAGGCCGGCAGCAGCCCGCTGGCCTGCGGGTCGCCGGCCGCCCCCTGCCACTCCCCGTACAGCTCGGCGAACTCGCGCAGCAGCGCGCGCAGCAGGGTGGCCCGGTCGGTCACCTCGGCACCGGCCAGCGCGAGCGAGGCGGCGGTGGGCACCGGCAGCTCGTCCGCGCGCAGCGTGACGTTCAGACCCAGGCCCGCGACCACGGCCTCGCCGGTCAGCTCGGTGAGGATGCCGCCGAGCTTTCGCTCCTCGCCGTCGATCTCCACCTGCAGGTCGTTGGGCCACTTCAGGCCCACCGACACGCCCGACACCCGGTGCACGGTCGCGGCCACCGACACGCCGACCAGGATCGGCAGCCAGCCCAGCCGTTCGCGCGGCACGGTGGGACGCAGCAGCATCGACAGGAAGAGGCCGGAGCGCGCCGGGGCGCTCCACGCCCGGTCGAGCCGGCCGCGCCCGGCGTACTGGCGCTCGGCCACCAGCACCGCACCCTCGGGCTCGCCCTCGCGCGAGCGGGCGGTCAGGTCGGAGTTGGTGGAGCCGGTCTCCTCCACCACGTCCAGCGCCGTCCACCGGCCGCCGGGCACCAGCAGGTCGCGGCGCAGCGCCTCGGCGTCCAGCGGCGGGCGGTCCAGATCGGTCCAGGGGGACGGACCGGCGTGGCCGAAGCCACGCAGTCCACTGCGGCGGGGTCGATCAGCCTCGGTCATGGGCCCAGCGTAGGGGGCGGGGGCCGCTCGGCCGGGCCGACGCGGAGGGACTGCCGGTAGCCGTACGCCGACCCATCGTCCCGCAGCAACGCTCGTTAACACACTGTGTCGCTGGCCATAACACCGGTGCCGCGCGGCTGGCTAGGCTACCCGACGGTAGTTCGTGGCAGCTGCCCGTTCCACCTGCCCTCCACCCCTGACTGTTCACGTGAGGAACCCCACGGGATGACCGACCTGCCCACCTCGCCGGACCCGCACACCACTGCCGGCAAGCTCGCCGATCTGCGCCGCCGGATCGACGAGGCGGTGCACTCCGGCTCCGCTGCGGCGGTCGAGAAGCAGCACGCCAAAGGCAAGTTGACGGCCCGCGAGCGCGTGCTCGAACTGCTCGACGAGGACTCCTTCGTGGAGTTCGACGAGTTCGCCCGGCACCGCTCCATCAACTTCGGCCAGCAGAAGAACCGCCCCTACGGCGACGGCGTGGTGACCGGCTACGGCACCGTCGACGGCCGCCAGGTCGCGGTCTTCGCCCAGGACTTCACCGTCTTCGGCGGCTCGCTCGGCGAGGTGTTCGGCGAGAAGATCGTGAAGGTGATGGACTTCGCGCTGAAGACCGGCTGCCCGGTCATCGGCATCAACGACTCCGGCGGTGCCCGGATCCAGGAGGGCGTGGTCTCGCTCGGCCTGTACGGCGAGATCTTCCGCCGCAACGTGCACGCCTCCGGTGTGATCCCGCAGATCTCGCTGATCATGGGCCCGTGCGCGGGCGGTGCGGTCTACTCCCCCGCGGTCACCGACTTCGTGGTGATGGCCGACCAGACCTCGCACATGTTCATCACCGGCCCGGACGTGATCAAGACGGTCACCGGCGAGGACGTCGGGATGGAGGAGCTCGGCGGCGCCCGGACCCACAACACCAAGTCAGGCAACGCGCACTACCTGGCGGCCGACGAGAAGGACGCCATCGAGTACGTCAAGAACCTGCTCTCCTACCTGCCCTCCAACAACCTCGCCGAGCCGCCGGTCTTCCCGCAGGCCGCCGACCTGGCGGTGACCGAGGAGGACCTGGAGCTCGACACCATCGTGCCGGACTCGGCCAACCAGCCGTACGACATGCGCAAGGTGATCGAGCACGTGCTCGACGACGGCGAGTTCCTGGAGACGCAGCCGCTGTACGCGGGCAACATCGTCACCGGCTTCGGCCGGGTCGAGGGCCACCCGGTCGGCGTGGTGGGCAACCAGCCGATGGACCTGGCCGGCTGCCTGGACATCGCCGCCAGCGAGAAGGCCGCCCGCTTCGTGCGCACCTGCGACGCCTTCAACGTCCCGGTGCTGACCTTCGTGGACGTGCCCGGCTTCCTGCCCGGCACCGGGCAGGAGTGGGACGGCATCATCCGCCGCGGCGCCAAGCTGATCTTCGCCTACGCCGAGGCGACCGTGCCGCTGATCACCGTCATCACCCGCAAGGCCTTCGGCGGCGCCTACGACGTGATGGGCTCCAAGCACCTGGGTGCCGACCTCAACCTGGCCTGGCCGACCGCGCAGATCGCGGTGATGGGTGCGCAGGGCGCGGCCAACATCGTCTACCGGCGCGAACTGGCCGAGGCCGCCGCGGCCGGGCAGGATGTGGAGGCCCGCCGGGCCGAGCTGGTGGCCGAGTACGAGGACACCCTGCTCAACCCGTACCTGGCGGCCGAGCGCGGCTACGTGGACGCGGTGATCGCGCCCTCCGAGACCCGTACCCACATCGTCCGCGGGCTGCGTGCGCTGCGCGGCAAGCGCGAGGTGCTGCCGCCGAAGAAGCACGGCAACATCCCCCTGTAACGACCCCGGCGAGGAGAGCTGCAAGCGATGTCCGAGTTCCAGGTGCTGCACGGTCAGCCGACCCCCGAGGAGCTGGCCACCGTCCTGGCGGTGGTCCAAGCCCGGGCCGCCGCCGGCCAGGCCGCGCTCGACGCGGCCGCCACGGCGAGCGGCCCGGCCTCCGCGTGGACCGACCGCGCCCGCGCCATGCACCCGCTGCCCCGTCCCGGCGCACACGCCTGGCGCACCTCGGGCTGGGCGCGCTGAACTGAACCGTCGCTCCCTTCCCGCTCCGGCGGCGGGGGAGCGACGGGCTCCAGGGCGAGTCATCCGATTGGCACGCCCTAGGCTGGGCGGCATGACTGATCGCCGCCCGCTCGTGCTCGCCTCCGCCTCCCCCGCCCGCCTGGGCCTGCTGCGCCAGGCCGGGCTCGACCCGCAGGTGATCGTCAGCGGGGTGGACGAGGACGCGCTGACCGCCGACAGCCCGGCCGAGCTGGCCCTGGTGCTGGCCCGGGCCAAGGCCGCCGCGGTGGCCGACCGCCTCACCGGCGGCGAGCTGGTGATCGGCTGCGACTCGGTGCTCGAACTGGACGGCCAGGCGCTCGGCAAGCCCGCCGACGCCGCCGAGGCGGTGCGCCGCTGGCACGCGATGCGCGGGCGCTCCGGCGTGCTGCGCACCGGACACTGCCTGATCGACACCGCCACCGGCCGGCAGGCCGGCGCCACCGCCTCCACCACCGTGCACTTCGCCGAGCCCGACGACGCCGAGATCGCGGCCTACGTGGCCAGCGGCGAACCGCTGCACGTGGCCGGCGCCTTCACCCTGGACGGCCGCTCGGCCCCCTTCGTGACCGGCATCGAGGGCGACCACGGCAACGTGATCGGCCTGTCGCTGCCGCTGCTGCGCACCCTGCTGGGCGAACTCGACCTGCGCATCACCGACCTGTGGAGCTGACGGAGCCTCACCGCTAGGCTGGCGCCGCCGTCGCACAGGGGGAGGGCCGGATGGCGGACATGGTGCTCAACCTCGTGCTGGGACTGCTCACCAGCGCGATCGGCGCGGCGGTCGGCTGGCTGGTCCAGTTCCTGCGCCGGCGACGGCGGTTGGACCGGCTGCGCACCTTCTTCGGGATGCCCGGCGGCAGCGACTGCCTGCTGGTGGTCAACCGGCACGTCAGCGCGAACAGCGGCCAGAGCGTGCACCGCAGCGACGTCAGCGCCCTGATGGAGCTCGCGGTGCTGGTCAGCTCCTGCGGCGCCCGCCCGGAGATCGTTTCGCACGACCAGGTGCACGAGGGCCTCGGCGAGAAGGCCGAGTTCTGCCTGGGCGGCCCGCACAGCAACGAGCGCGCCGCGGCCCACCTGCTGTGGCGACTGCCCAACGTCACTTTCCAGTACGCCCCGGGCACCTGGGGCTCGGTCACCGTGGGCGAGGACGAGTACCACGGCGAGCCCTCCAGCCAGACCTCGCCGGGCTGGAGCTACGCGCTGCTGGCCCGGCTGGACCCGGGCGCCGGGCGCCGGCCCACCTTCCTGATCCTGGGTCAGGCCGCGATCGCCAACCACGCGGCGGTGCGCTTCCTGGTGCGCCGCCAGCACGAGCTGATGCGCCGTTACGGCCCGCACGGCAGCTTCGTCCTGATGCTGCGGGTGATCAATCCGGGCAAGTACGGACCTGACGAGGTCGAGCTGGTGGCCGACGTGACGGCTGCCGCGACCACCCCAGCACCCTCCGCCACCTCCCAGAGTCCGGCCGCGCTCGCCCCCTGATGTGGCGAAGACCACCGCAGCCTCAAGGGCGCTCCAGTGATACCCCAAGCCCCCGGCGTACCGTTGCCACCTGCGACCCTCCCGCTGTGTGCGCGCATGATCACCATGTGCGTGACGCTCCGTGTGGGCAAGCTCACCACCTGGGGCTACTCGCCGGTACTACCCCCTCATCCCTAAACTCCATCGAGGTTCAAGAAGGGAGCCACAGTGCGCAAGGTGCTCATCGCCAACCGCGGAGAAATCGCTGTCCGCGTTGCCAGGGCGTGCTCGGACGCCGGTATCGCCAGTGTCGCCGTCTATGCCGAGCCCGACCGGGACGCGCTGCACGTGCGCGTGGCCGACGAGGCCTACGCTCTCGGCGGCGACACGCCCGCGACCAGCTACCTGGACATCGCGAAGGTCCTCAAGGCGGCCGCCGACTCCGGTGCGGACGCCGTCCACCCCGGCTACGGGTTCCTCTCCGAGAACGCCGAGTTCGCCCAGGCCGTGCTCGACGCCGGCCTGGTCTGGATCGGCCCGCCCCCGCAGGCCATCCGCGACCTCGGTGACAAGGTCACCGCCCGGCACGTGGCCCAGCGCGCCGGCGCGCCGCTGGTGGCCGGCACCCCCGACCCGGTCTCCGGGCCGGACGAGGTGGTGGCCTTCGCCGCCGAGCACGGCCTGCCCGTCGCGATCAAGGCCGCCTTCGGCGGCGGCGGCCGCGGCCTCAAGGTCGCCCGCACCCTGGAGGAGATCCCGGAGCTGTACGAGTCCGCGGTCCGCGAGGCGGTGGCCGCCTTCGGCCGCGGCGAGTGCTTCGTCGAGCGCTACCTCGACAACCCGCGCCACGTCGAGACCCAGTGCCTGGCCGACCGGCACGGCAACGTCGTCGTCGTGTCCACCCGCGACTGCTCCCTGCAGCGCCGCCACCAGAAGCTGGTCGAGGAAGCCCCCGCCCCGTTCCTGACCGCCGAGCAGAACGCCGAGCTGTACCGGGCGTCCAAGGCGATCCTGCGCGAGGCCGGCTACGTCGGTGCCGGCACCTGCGAGTTCCTCGTCGCCCAGGACGGCCTGATCTCCTTCCTCGAGGTCAACACCCGCCTGCAGGTCGAGCACCCGGTCTCCGAGGAGGTCACCGGCATCGACCTGGTCCGCGAGATGTTCCGCATCGCCGACGGCGAGGAACTGGGCTACGACGACCCGCCGGTGCGCGGCCACTCCTTCGAGTTCCGGATCAACGGCGAGGACCCGGGCCGCAACTTCCTGCCCGCCCCCGGCACCGTCACCCTGTTCGCCCCGCCCTCCGGGCCCGGCGTGCGCCTGGACGCCGGCGTGGAGTCCGGCTCGGTGATCGGCCCCGCCTGGGACTCCCTGCTGGCCAAGCTCATCGTCACCGGCACCGACCGCAAGCAGGCCCTGCAGCGCGCCCACCGGGCGCTGGCCGAGTTCAAGGTCGAGGGCATGGCCACCGCCCTGCCCTTCCACCGGGCCGTGGTCACCGACCCCGCGTTCGCCCCCGAGGTCCACGGCTCCCAGGCGCCGTTCACGGTCTACACCCGCTGGATCGAGACCGAGTTCGACAACACCATCAAGCCGTTCGCCGGCGGTGCGGTCGAGGGCGAGGAGCCCGACGGACGCGAGACCGTGGTCGTCGAGGTCGGCGGCAAGCGGATCGAGGTCTCGCTGCCCGCCTCCCTCGGCGCGGCCACCGCCTCCGCCTCCGCCCCCGGCAGCGCCGGGGCGGGCAAGGCCAAGCGCCGTGTCGGCGCGAAGAAGGCCGGCGCGGCCGTCTCCGGCGACACCCTCGCCTCACCGATGCAGGGCACCATCGTCAAGGTCGCGGTGGAAGAGGGCCAGGTCGTCGCCGAAGGCGACCTGATCGTCGTCCTGGAAGCCATGAAGATGGAACAGCCCCTCAACGCCCACAAGGCCGGCACCGTCGTCGGCCTCAAGGCCGAGGTCGGCGCCAGCGTCAGCAGCGGCGCCGCCCTCTGCGAGATCAAGGACGCCGAGTAACGGCCCCGGGCTGACCCCGCGTCAGCTCCCTCTGGATGGCCCGCTGGTCGACTCCGACCGGCGGGCCATCGGGTTCCCGGGCCGCCCCGGCCCGCGCGGCGCCCTCACCTGGCCCCGGCGGCCAGGCGGGTGGGCAGGTGGCCCGGTGGCGCCTGGTGCGGGGCCGGGCGGCGCGGTCCGGGCAGCGGGGCGCTGCCGGGACCGGGCGCGCGGCGCGGCGCGCCGGGCGGCTGGACCTGCTGCGGGTGGCGCTCCAGGCCGGGGTGGCCGGGCGGCTCGGCGACCAGGCCCAGCGGGGCCAGGGCGATCTGCACTCCGCAGTCGGCCAGCGCGTCCAGCTCGCGGGCGGTCGGGTCGTGCCCGGCGGCCTGCTCGTCGGTGACCAGGCGGGTGATCGCCTCGGTCGGCACCGTCTGGAACATGCTGTCCGCGCCGAGCTTGGTGTGGTCGGCGAGGACGATTACCTCGGCGGCCGACTGCACCAACGCCCGGTCCACGCTCGCGGAGAGCATGTTGGCCGTAGAGAGGCCGCGCTCGGCGGTCAGTCCGCTGCCGGAGATGAATGCCTTGGTCACCCGCAGGCCGCTCAGGGCCTGTTCGGCTCCGCTGCCCACCAGGGCGTAGTTGGAGCCGCGCAGGGTGCCGCCGGTCATCACCACCTCGACCCGGTTGGCGTGCGCGAGGGCCTGGGCGACCAGCAGCGAGTTGGTGACCACGGTCAGGCCCGGCACCCGGGCCAACCGACGGGCCAACTCCTGGGTGGTGGTGCCGGCCCCGATCACCACCGCATCCCCCTCCTCGACCAGCGTGGCCGCCAGATCGGCGATCGCGCTCTTCTCGGCGGCGGCGAGGTGGGTCTTCTGGGGGTACCCGGGCTCACGGCTGAAGCCGCCGGGGAGCACCGCGCCGCCGTGCCGGCGGTCGAGCAGCCCCTCGGCCTCGAGCGCCCGCACGTCCCGGCGGACGGTCACTTCGGAGGTCTGGACCACGCGTGCCAACTCGCGGAGCGACACGGCTCCGTTGGCGCGCACCATTTCGAGAATCAACTGGCGACGTTCTGCAGCAAACACAGAACCGACGGTAACCCCCTGGGCGGTCGGCTTTCAGGCGTTTGCCGCTAGTAAGAGGAACTCCGCCCCGCTCGGCGGCGCGCGGGCTTACAATGCGCGCCGCGGAGCTCCGGCGTACCCCGGCCGAGTGGGCGAACCGCCCGCGCGAGGGGGTGAAACGATCAGGATTCGCTCTCGGCCCGCTTGCGAATGTGCAGCTGGCGGGCGGCTTCGGCAGTCGAACCGGACAGCGAGGGGTACACCGTGAAAGCGCTCGCCACCTGCTCGACCGTCAAGTTGTTGTCCACCGCGAGCGAGATCGAGTGAATCAGTTCGCTCGCGCGCGGCGCGACCACCACACCGCCCACCACGATGCCGGTGCCCGGGCGGCAGAACAGCTTCACGAAGCCGTCCCGGATGCCCTGCATCTTGGCCCGCGGGTTGCCCCGCAGCGGCAGCTTGACCTCGACCGCGTCCATCTTTCCGCAGGACACGTCCGCCGCGGTGTAGCCCACGGTGGCGATCTCCGGGTCGGTGAAGATGTTGGAGGCGATGGTCTTCAGGTTGAGCGGCTGCACCGCGTCGCCCAGCGCGTGGTACATCGCGATCCGGCCCTGCATGGCCGCAACCGAGGCGAGCATGAAGACGCCGGTGCAGTCGCCGGCCGCATAGACGCCGGGGGCGGAGGTGCGGGAGACCCGGTCCACCTTGATCTGGCCCCAGTCGTTCAGCTTGACCCCGGCCTCCTCCAGGCCCAGTTCCGAGGTGTTGGGGATCGAGCCGACCGCCATCAGGCAGTGCGTGCCGCTGACCACCGTGCCGTCGCCGAGCTGCGCCTCGACCCGGTCGCCCACCCTCTTGACGCTCTCGGCGCGCGAGCGGCCGAGCACGTTCATGCCGCGGCGGCGGAACACGTCCTCCAGCACCTCGGCGGCGTCCGGGTCCTCGCCCGGCAGCACCCGGTCCCGGCTGGAGATCAGGGTGACCTTGGAGCCCAGCGCCTGGTAGGCGCCGGCGAACTCGGCGCCGGTGACGCCGGAGCCGACCACGATCAGCTCCTGGGGCAGCTCCTCCAGGTCGTAGACCTGCTTCCAGTTGAGGATCCGCTCGCCGTCCGGCTGGGCGTCCGGCAGCTCGCGCGGGCGCACCCCGGTGGCGATCAGCACCGCGTCGGCCCGCAGCGACTGGGTCGACCCGTCCGGGGACGCCACCACCACCTCGCGCGAACCGTCCGCCGCCTGGCCGCCGGCGCCGAGCCGGCCGGCGCCGCGCAGCACCGTGACCCCGGCGCGGGTGACCGACTGGGTGATGTCGTGCGACTGGGCGATCGCCAGCCGCTTCACCCGTCGGTTGACCTTGCCCAGGTCCACGCTGATCGCGCGCTCACTGTCGCAGGCCAGCCGGATGCCGAGCTCCTGGTAGGAGGCGTCGAAGCCGGTCATCACCTCCGCCGTGGCGATCAGGGTCTTCGAGGGCACGCAGTCGGTCAGCACCGCCGCGCCGCCCAGGCCGTCGCGGTCGACGACGGTCACCTCCGCGCCGAGCTGAGCCGCCACCAGGGCCGCCTCGTAGCCGCCGGGTCCACCACCGATGATCACGATCCGAGTCACGTGCACCATTGTCCCGCACGCCGACGCACACACGTGCAGCGGGCCGCTGGTTCGTGCGGGTCACCAATCGGTGTGACGCACCGCACAGCGCGCACCCCGGCCCGGCGGGCCCTTGATCGGGTTGCCAACTCCCGTAGGCTGACGCCCATGTCGCTCTACGCCGCGTACGCCACCAACCTCGACGCCCGGCAGATGAGCCGCCGCGCGCCGCACTCGCCGTTGCGCGGCACCGGCTGGCTGGACGGGTGGCGGCTGACCTTCGGCGGCGAGCACCTGGGCTGGGAGGGCTCGCTGGCCACGGTGGCGGAGGACGAGAAGGAGCGGGTCTTCGTCTCGCTGTACGACGTGGCGCCGATGGACCTGGAAGGCTTGGACCGCTGGGAGGGCCTGCAACTGGGCATCTACCGCAAGGTGCGGCTGCGCGCGCAGACCCTGGACGGCTCGATCCCGGTCTGGACCTACGTGCTGAACGACTACGAGGGCGGGCTGCCGGCCGCCCGCTACCTGGGCCTGATCGCGGATGCCGCGGAGAGCGCCGGGGCGCCCGACGACTACGTGCACGAGCTGCGCCGCCGCCCCTGCTGACCGGCCGGCCCGGGGGCCCCGGCCGCCGCGCGGACAACTGGAGTTTCCACCGAAGGCACCCCCCGGCCACTGCCGATAACCGGTGTTTTCCGGTCAAACGGGTAACGATCCGGCATGGTCCGACCCCGGGTTCTACGCGCGTAGGGTTTTCTTGTCTATCCTCGCGGTGTGAACGCTTCTCCTCAGACCGCCGTGTCCGACGACCCCTACGCAGCCGCCCAGGCCGCCGCTGCCCGCCTGCGCGAGCTGACCGGTGTCGAGCGGCACGACGTCGCCCTGGTGATGGGCTCCGGCTGGGTGCCGGCCGCCGACCTGCTCGGCGAGACGGTGGCCGAGATCTCGGTGACCGACCTGCCGGGCTTCCCGCCCCCCGCCGTGGCCGGGCACGCCGGCAAGATCCGCTCCGTCAGGGTGGGCGGCAAGTACGCCCTGGTCTTCCTCGGCCGCAACCACTACTACGAGGGCCACGGCGTGGCCACCGTGGTGCACGGGGTGCGCACCGCCGCCGCCGCCGGCTGCGGGATCGTCGTGCTGACCAACGGCTGCGGCGGCCTCCGCGAGGGCTGGCAGCCCGGCCAGCCGGTGCTGATCAGCGACCACATCAACCTGACCGCCGACTCGCCGATCGTCGGCGCCAACTTCGTCGACCTCACCGACCTGTACGCCAAGCGGCTGCGCGAGCTGTGCCTCGAGGTGGACCCGACCCTGGACGAGGCCGTCTACGTCCAGTTCCGCGGCCCGCACTACGAAACCCCGGCCGAGGTCAACATGGCCCGGGTGATCGGCGGCGAGCTGGTCGGCATGTCCACCACGCTGGAGGCGATCGCCGCCCGCGAGGCCGGCGCCGAGGTGCTCGGCATCTCGCTGGTCACCAACCTGGCGGCCGGCATCACCGGCGAGCCGCTGAACCACGCCGAGGTGCTGGAGGCCGGCAAGGCCTCCGCCGAGCGGATGGGCGCCCTGCTGGCGAAGGTCCTGGAGCGGATCTGACCACCCTGCGGCCCGGGCACCCGCACTGTGCGGGTGCCCGGGCCGATCCCTGAGCCCTGACGACCAGTTACGGAGTTAGCGATGGCCGAGACCACCCTCCTGCTCGACCGGGCCCGCCAGTGGCTGGCCGAGGACCCCGACCCCGACACCCGCGAGGAGCTCGCCGCCCTGCTGGCACGCGCCGCGGAGCCCGCGGTGGCCGCCGAGCTCGCCGAGCGGTTCGCCGACCGGCTCCAGTTCGGCACCGCGGGCCTGCGCGGCGAGCTGGGCGCGGGCCCGATGCGGATGAACCGCGCCGTGGTGATCCGGGCCGCCGCCGGCCTGGCCTCCTACCTGCGCGCGAACGGGGACGGCGGCCTGGTGGTGGTCGGCTACGACGCCCGCCACAAGTCCTACGAGTTCGCCCGGGACACCGCCGCGGTGATGGTCGGCGCCGGCCTGCGCGCCGCGCTGCTGCCGCGCCCGCTGCCCACCCCGGTGTTGGCCTTCGCGATCCGCGAGCTGGGTGCGGCGGCCGGCGTGATGGTGACGGCCAGTCACAACCCGCCCCGGGACAACGGCTACAAGGTCTACCTGGGCGACGGCGCGCAGATCGTGCCGCCGGCCGACGCCGGGATCGCCGCCCGGATCGACGCGGTCGCCTCGCTGACCGAGGTGCCGCTGGCCGCCGACGGCTGGCAGGTGCTCGGCGAGGAGGTGCTGGACGCCTACCTGGCCCGCGCGCTCACCGTGCTGGACCCGGCCGGCCCGCGCGAGCTGGAGGTGGTCTACACGCCGCTGCACGGGGTCGGCCGGGACACCCTGCTGGCCGCCTGGAAGCAGGCCGGGTTCCCGGCTCCCACCGTGGTGGCCGCCCAGGCCGAGCCGGACCCGGACTTCCCGACCGTGGCCTTCCCCAACCCGGAGGAGCCCGGGGCGATGGACCTGGCCTTCGCCACCGCCGCCACCGTCGGCCCCGACCTGGTGATCGCCAACGACCCGGACGCGGACCGCTGCGCCGTCGCGGTGCCGGACCCGGCGGCCGGCAGCGGCTGGCGGATGCTGCGCGGCGACGAGGTCGGCGCGCTGCTCGGCGCCGCGCTGGTGGCCAAGCACGCCACCGGCACCTTCGCCACCACCATCGTCTCGGCCACCCTGCTCGGCCGGATCGCCGAGGCGGCCGGCCTGGACTACGCCGAGACGCTGACGGGCTTCAAGTGGCTCTCCCGCGCCGAGGGCCTGCGCTACGGCTACGAGGAGGCGCTGGGCTACTGCGTGGACCCCGAGGGCGTGCGGGACAAGGACGGGATCACCGCCGCGCTGCTGATCGCCGAGCTGGCCGCCACCCTCAAGCGGTCCGGGCGCACCCTGACCGACCTGCTGGACGACCTGGCGCTGACCCACGGCCTGCACGCCACCGACCAACTCTCGGCCCGGGTCGAGGACCTGTCGCTGATCACCGCCGCCATGGGCCGGCTGCGCGAGCAGCCGCCGACCGCGCTGGCCGGCCTGCGGGTCACCCGGGCCGACGACCTGAGCGCCGGCTCGGCCGAGCTGCCGCCGACCGACGGGCTGCGCTACTACCTGGCCGGCGAGCAGGTGCGCTCGGCCCGGATCGTGGTCCGCCCCTCGGGCACCGAGCCGAAGCTCAAGTGCTACCTGGAGGTGGTGCTGCCGGTGGCCGGCGCCGCCGAGCTGGCCGACGCCCGCCGGGCCGCGGCCGGGCTGCTGGCCGCGCTCAAGCGGGACCTGGCGGCGGCGGCCGGGATCTGACCGGCTGTCCTGAGGTACGGCTGAGGCCGCCCACCCCCGCGGGGGTGGGCGGCCTCAGCCGTACCTCAGGACAGCTCAGATGTTGATCAGCACGATCAGCGCGACCAGGCCGGCCACCGCCGGCACGATCACCGGCCAGCACCAGCGCACCTGGGTCTCGCCCTGGGCGGTCGGCAGCGACGCGTTGATCTCCGCGCGCTCACGCAGGAAGTCGACCACCTGGTCGGACCAGGCCCGGGTCGGGTCCGGCGCGCCGAGCACCGAGTTGCGGCCCGCGCGGCTCACCGCGCCCACCCGGGCGGCCCGCGGGTCGCCGGCCCCGGCGGACATCGCGTCGCGGCGCATCGCCTTCTTGCGCTGGCGCAGCGAGACCGGCACGGCCCACACCTGGTAGGTCCGGCCGCCGGTGGTCAGCTCGGCCGAGTAGCCGGAGCGCAGCCCCTCGAGGGCCGCCCAGGGCACCGTGATGGTGCGCAGCGGGTTGCGCACCACCATCCGGTCGCGGCCGGCCAGCACGGCCGGCCGCAGCGTGTAGGCGAAGATCGGCAGGCCGAAGACCAGGAGCGCGGCGACCGCGATCCACGGCGTCCGGCCGGTCCCGTTGAGGATCGCGTCGACCACCAGCCAGCCGGCGGTCAGCAGCAGCAGGATGCCGGAGATCATGCCGGGGGTGGAGCGGAAGACCTGGTCAGCGGTCTTCGGCCCGTCGGCGGGGGCGGCTGCGCCGTGGTGCGGCAGGCCGTGGGAATCGGTCATGAGGACGATTCTGCCAAATCCGACCCGGCTTCCAGCGGGGCGCGTCGGTCACTTTTCGGCCGCGACCCGGACCGGCCGGTTCGCGGGCGCCCGAAACGGCGCAGGCCAGGGCCGCTCGGCCGCGGCAGGGACCGGCTCTGCGGGGCCCCGTTCAGGCCAGGGCGCCCGGCCCTGAACGGGCTACCCGAACCGGTCACCTGAACGGGTCAGGGCCGGCCGGTCAGCCGCGCTGCCGGCGCAGCAGCACCACCGCGCCGTAGAGCAGCAGCACCAGCACCGCACCGGTGGCCGCCCCGGCCAGGTCGTCCGTGACCACCAGCACCGAGTCGCTGGCCCGCAGCACCCGCGGCCCCGCCCCCACCACGCCGATCAGTCCGGCCAGCCCCGGCAGCCACTCCAGGTGGCTGGGCCGGCGGGCCGGACCGGTCCGCCGGTGCCGGTAGCCGCGGACCGTCACCGCGAGCCGCACGCTCACCGCGATCATCAGGAACCCGGTCCAGACCATGGGCCACTGTGCCGAGTCGAACACCGTGCCACCTCCCCCGGCCGCCCCCGCCGTACAGAGGGGCCTCCCCTTGACAGGGACGCTACCCGGCTAGCGTCCCGCCGAGTCCAGCGATTGGCTTGATCTGCGCGAGATTTGAGCTTTCTCGCCGTTTCTCGTGACAGGGGCTCAGGTCATCTGGCATATTCCGCCCGCAATCGGCGAGGAGGGCGCTCCCCGACCGGGCAGGTCTCGGTCACGCATCGAAAGAGCAGCCCCCGCTACCACTTGCCTACGCGCGTAGATATGCTGATCTGGTGACTATGTCCACTCTCGCAGCCCATGCCCCCGGCGTTGCGGGCGGCGGCCTGAGCGACGTCGCCGCCTCCGAGGCCTCGCTCCGCCGCTTCCTGCACGGCCTTCCCGGCGTCGACGCGGTCGGCCTGGAGGCCCGCGCGGCCGCGCTGGGCACCCGGTCGATCAAGACCACCGCCAAGGCCTTCGCCATCGACCTCGCCATCTCGATGATCGACCTGACCACGCTGGAAGGCGCGGACACGGTCGGCAAGGTGCGCTCGCTCTGCATCAAGGGCAAGCACCCGGACCCCACCGACCCGGACACCCCGCAGGTGGCCGCGATCTGCGTCTACCCGGACATGGTCGCCACCGCCAAGGCGGCGCTGGCCGGGACCGCGGTCCAGGTCGCCTCGGTCGCCACCGCCTTCCCGGCCGGCCGCGCCGCGCTGCCGGTCAAGCTGGCCGACACCGCCGACGCGGTGGCCGCCGGTGCCGACGAGATCGACATGGTGATCGACCGCGGCGCCTTCCTCTCCGGCCGCTACCTGGAGGTCTTCGAGGAGATCCGCGCCGTCAGGCAGGCCTGCGAGCGCGGGGACGGCACGGCCGCCCACCTCAAGGTGATCTTCGAGACCGGCGAGCTGCAGACCTACGACAACGTGCGGCGCGCCTCCTGGCTGGCGATGCTGGCCGGCGCCGACTTCATCAAGACCTCCACCGGCAAGGTCGCGGTCAACGCCACCCCGCCGGTGACCCTGCTGATGCTGGAGGCGGTGCGCGACTTCAAGGCCGCCACCGGCACCCAGATCGGCGTGAAGCCGGCCGGCGGGATCCGCACCACCAAGGACGCGATGAAGTACCTGGTGATGGTCAACGAGACGCTCGGCGACGACTGGCTGTCCCCGAACTGGTTCCGCTTCGGCGCCTCCAGCCTGCTCAACGACCTGCTGATGCAGCGCCAGAAGCTGCGCACCGGCCGGTACTCCGGTCCCGACTACGTGACGGTGGACTGATCACCATGGCCAAGAAGAACGTCGCCAAGGACGTCCCCGCCGCCGCGCGGCCGGTGTTCGAGTACGCGCCCGCGCCGGAGTCCCCCGCCGCGGCCGGGGAGCTCGCCACCTCCTACGGCCACTTCATCGGCGGCGAGTTCGTCGACTCCAGCGGCAGCGAGGCGCTGAAGACCGTCAACCCGGCCACCGAGCAGGTGCTGGCCGAGTTCGCCCAGGGCACCGAGGAGGACGTGGACCGCGCGGTCGCCGCCGCCCGGGCCGCCTTCGCCGACTGGTCCGCGCTGCCCGGCAGCGAGCGGGCCAAGTACCTGTTCCGGATCGCCCGGATCGTCCAGGAGCGCTCCCGCGAGCTGGCCGTGCTGGAGTCGATCGACAACGGCAAGCCGATCAAGGAGACCCGCGACGTCGACCTGCCGCTGGTCGCCGCGCACTTCTTCTACTACGCGGGCTGGGCGGACAAGCTGGACTTCGCCGGCTTCGGCCCGAACCCGAAGCCGCTCGGCGTGGCCGGCCAGGTCATCCCGTGGAACTTCCCGCTGCTGATGCTGGCCTGGAAGATCGCCCCGGCCCTGGCCACCGGCAACACCGTGGTGCTCAAGCCGGCCGAGACCACCCCGCTGACCGCGCTGCGGTTCGCCGAGATCTGCCGCCAGGCCGGTCTGCCCAAGGGCGTGGTCAACATCGTCACCGGCGACGGCCGCACCGGCGCCGCGCTGACCGCCCACCCGGACGTCAGCAAGGTCGCCTTCACCGGCTCGACCGCGGTCGGCCGGGCGATCGCCAAGCAGCTGGCCGGCAGCCGCAAGAAGCTCTCGCTGGAGCTGGGCGGCAAGGCGGCCAACATCGTCTTCGACGACGCGCCGATCGACCAGGCGGTCGAGGGCATCGTCAACGGGATCTTCTTCAACCAGGGCCACGTCTGCTGCGCGGGCTCCCGGCTGCTGGTCCAGGAGTCGGTCCAGGACGAGCTGCTGGACGCGCTGAAGCGCCGGATGGCCACCCTGCGGGTCGGCGACCCGCTGGACAAGAACACCGACGTCGGCGCCATCAACTCGGCCGCCCAGCTGGCCCGGATCACCGAGCTGGCCGCGGCCGGCGAGGCCGAGGGTGCCGAGCGCTGGGCCCCCGCCTGCGAACTGCCCGCCGCCGGCTACTGGTTCCGCCCCACCCTGTTCACCGGGGTGAGCCAGGCGCACCGGATCGCCCGGGAGGAGATCTTCGGGCCGGTGCTGTCGGTGCTGACCTTCCGCACCCCGGCCGAGGCGGTGGAGAAGGCCAACAACACCCAGTACGGGCTCTCGGCCGGCATCTGGACCGAGAAGGGCTCGCGGATCCTCTGGACGGCCGACCGGCTGCGGGCCGGCGTCGTCTGGGCCAACACCTTCAACAAGTTCGACCCGACCTCGCCGTTCGGCGGCTACAAGGAGTCGGGCTACGGCCGCGAGGGTGGCCGCCACGGTCTGGAGGCCTACCTCGATGTCTGATGTCGTGACGCGTCTTGACGTCTTCAAGACGTACAAGCTGTTCGTCGGCGGGAAGTTCCCGCGCTCCGAGAGCGGACGGGTGTACGAGGTGACCGACGCAAAGGGCCAGTGGCTGGCCAACGCCCCGCTGGGCACCCGCAAGGACACCCGGGACGCCGTGCTGGCCGCCCGGGCCGCCGTCAAGGGCTGGTCCGGCACCACCGCGTACAACCGCGGCCAGGTGCTCTACCGGGTGGCCGAGATGCTGCAGGGCCGGCGCGAGCAGTTCACCGCCGAGGTGGCCGCCGCCGAGGGCCTGGGCGCCAAGAAGGCGGCCGCGCTGGTCGACCAGGCGATCGACCGCTGGGTCTGGTACGCGGGCTGGACCGACAAGGTGTCCCAGATCGCCGGCGCCGCCAACCCGGTGGCCGGCCCGTTCTTCAACCTCTCGGTGCCCGAGCCCACCGGCGTGGTGGGCATCGTGGCCCCGCAGGCGGGCCACGGCCACTCCTTCCTTGGCCTGGTCTCGGTGCTCGCCCCGGTGATCGCCACCGGCAACACCGCGGTGGTCGCGGTGGCCGCCGACGCGCCGCTGCCGGCCCTGTCGCTGGGCGAGGTGCTGGCCACCTCGGACGTGCCCGGTGGCGTGGTCAACCTGGTCTCCGGCCGCACCGCCGACCTGGCGCCCACCCTGGCCTCGCACCAGGACGTGAACGCGCTGGACCTGGCCGGAGCGATCGCAGGCGAAGGACCCGGCGCGGCGGCTTCGCTGGAGGCGCTGGCGGCCGATACATTGAAGCGGGTGCTGCGCCCGGCGGTGGATCCGTCGGCGCAGGACTGGACTCTCGCCCCGGGGACCGACCGGCTGCTCTCCTTCCTGGAGACCAAGACGGTCTGGCACCCGATGGGCCAGTAGTCCGGACCCACCCCCGAAGACGGCCGTCCCACCTGCCCCCACCCCCCCAGGGGCCGGGGCGGCCCCGACGGACCCGCGCCTCTCCCCCCTGGCGCGGGTCCGTCCTGCCTTGTCCGGCTGCCGACCGCGCGTCACCGGTGCTGTGGCGCATGTCATCCCCGGACTATGCCAGTTGTGCCCCGGGCGGTTCCGTCAGCGGGCCTCCATGCATCAGACTGGTGTCCCGTGAGTGACTCCTCGCTGAACCCTCTCCCTCCTGCCCGCGCCCGGGTGATTTTGCTCTCCGGGCCGTCGGGATCGGGGAAGTCCTCGCTGGCCCAGCGGTGCGGCCTGCCGGTGCTCCAGCTGGACGACTTCTACAAGGACGGCGACGACCCCACCCTGCCCCGGCTGCCGGACGGCAGCGGCACCGACTGGGACTCGCCGCTCAGCTGGCACCGGGCCGACGCGCTGGCCGCGATCCGGGTGCTGACCGAGTTCGGCCGGGCCCAGGTGCCGGTCTACTCGATCCGGGCCAACGGCCGCGACGGCACCCACCTGCTCGACCTCGGCGGCGCCGACGCCTTCGTCGCCGAGGGCATCTTCGCCGCCGAACTGGTGGCCCAGTGCCGGGCCGAGGGCCTCTTGGGCGACGCGCTCTGCCTGCGCAACCGCCCGCTCACCACGGCCTGGCGGCGGTTCCGCCGGGACGTGCGGGAGGGCCGCAAGTCGGTCCCGGTGCTGCTGCGCCGCGGGTGGCGCCTGATGCGCGCCGAGCGCTCCATCGTGTCCCGCCAGACCGACCTCGGCGCCCACCCCTGCGACGTCCCTGAGGCCGCCGACCGCATCCGCGCGGTCGCGGCCCTCCCGTCCCCGCAGGCGGTCCCGGCCGGCCGCTGACCGTCACCCCTGCGGAGGACCCGGCCCGGCAACCGGTTCCCCGGCCTCACCGTGCGGCTAGATTGGGCATCAGACGCTGTCGGTCCCGTACCGCGAGGAGGAAGCCGTGGCAGCCGCGCCGATCGACTGGATAAACCCGCCAGGCCGTAGATGGACGTACGAGCAGGTCAAGGACCTCGACCTGCCCTTCGACTTCGACCTGGTGGATGGGGAGATCGTGCCTCGGGGGATGACCAGTCACTGGCACAACACCGTTCGGGACAAGCTGTACCTGCACCTTGAACTCGCCCGGCGGGCCCCGTTCGCGGTCAACTCCGAGCAGTGCGTCCTGATCGACGAGTACAACCCGCCCAAGCCCGACGTGGTGGTGTTCGACAAGGCCGGCCTGAACGTCTTCTCGCTGGAGTGCCTGCCGGTCGCCTCGGTGTCCCTGGCCGTCGAAGTGGTCTCCCCCGGCTCGCGCTCGGACGACAGGTTCCGCAAGCCCGGGCTCTACGCCGAGGCCGGCATCCCGTACTTCTGGCGGGTGGAGCGCGGCACGGACGACCTGCCCGAGGTGTTCGAGTTCTGGCTGGACCGCGAGGCGGGTGTCTACACACCTGCACCCGGTGGCGGACACCATGTCAGGACGCTCAAGACCGAACTGCCTTTCCCGGTCGAGATCAACCTCCAGCGCCTCGTCGAGCTCTGAGCAGCGTGCGAAGCAGTCGGACCCGGCGTCCTCTCCCGAGACGCCGGGTCCGACTGTTCGGTGGGCGCAACTGAGGTCACGCGCGGGGGCTCCCCCGAGCCTCGCGCGGCTGTGCGCCCGTTTCCCCGTCCCCCGACGGGAGTTCACCGGGCTCCGGTCAGGCCACCAGTTCGCCGAAGGCGCGGCTGGTGTCGCCGGTGCGGTTGAGCTGCTCGTCGTCGCGCAGCCGGCGCAGGGCGCGCCAGATGCTGGACTTCACGGTGCCGACGCTGATGTCCAGGATGTCGGCGATCTCCGGGTCGGTGCGGCCCTCGTAGTAACGCAGTACCAGCATGGTGCGCTGGTTCTCCGGCAGCTTCGCCAGCGCCTGCCAGAGCACGGCGCGCAGCTCGGTGCCGCCCATCGCGTCGGTGTCGCCGACGGTCTCCGGCAGCTCCTCGGTCGGGTACTCGTTCAGCTTGCGCCGACGCCAGGCCGAGATGTGCAGGTTGGTCATGGTGCGCCGCAGGTAGCCCCCCACCGCGGCCTTGTCGGTGATCCGGCCCCAGGCGCGGTAGGTGGAGAACAGTGCGGTCTGCAGCAGGTCCTCGGCCTCGAACCGGTCACCGGTCAGGTGGTAGGCGGTGGCGTACAGGGAGGCGCGGCGCTCGCGCACGTACGCGGTGAACTCCGTGAGGTGGTCCACCTCGGCGGCCGAGTGCTCCTCCTGCGCGCCTCCCTGTCCGACGACCTGCGGGCGCTCCTCCACCGGCAGCAGCTGGAAGAGGGTGGTGCCCTTGGCGGTCCCGTGCGTCCTGCTCGCCGCGTTCCCCCGGCGGCCCCCCGAGCAGTTCTCGACCCGACCGCGCGGAGATGAACACTGCGCGTCCCAGATCTTCCTGGTCTCGAGCGTTGCGTTCATCATTGCGCCCCCATGGTCGGTACGTGCGGGTCCGTTCGGTGCCGCCGCCCGGGGCTCTGACCTGCGGCCCCGTCGCGGTGACAAGGAAAATCCTGCCCGCCGCCCGTCATGGCGGTGTCCGGCGACTGTCACAGCGGTGTCACAAGGAGGGGGTCCTTGGTCCCGCAGTGGTCCTCGACACCCTTGACGCCCGTTGCGGCTCCGGCGGTTCCCGGCGGTGCACCCGGTGGGCCAGAATGACCGGGTGCCATTCCTGCTTCTGATCGAGGACGACGACGCCATCCGTACCGGCCTCGAACTCGCCCTCACCCGCCAGGGCCACCGCGTGGCCACCGCCGCCTCCGGCGAGGACGGGCTGCGGCTGTTCAAGGAGCAGCGCCCCGACCTCATCGTGCTGGACGTGATGCTGCCCGGAATCGACGGCTTCGAGGTCTGCCGCCGGATCCGCCGCTCCGACCAACTGCCGATCATCCTGCTGACCGCCCGCTCGGACGACATCGACGTGGTGGTCGGCCTGGAGTCCGGCGCGGACGACTACGTGGTCAAGCCGGTCCAGCCACGGGTGCTCGACGCCCGGATCCGGGCCGTGCTGCGCCGCGGCGAGCGGGAGAGCTCCGACTCCTCCGCCTACGGCTCGGTGGTCATCGACCGCTCGGCGATGACCGTCACCAAGGACGGCCAGGACCTCCAGCTGACCCCGACCGAGCTGCGGCTGCTGCTGGAGCTCAGCCGCCGGCCCGGCCAGGCGCTGTCCCGCCAGCAACTGCTGCGCCTGGTCTGGGAGCACGACTACCTGGGCGACTCCCGCCTGGTGGACGCCTGCGTGCAGCGGCTGCGGGCCAAGGTGGAGGACGTGCCCTCGGCCCCCACCCTGATCCGCACCGTCCGCGGCGTCGGCTATCGTCTCGACCCGCCCGCCTGAGGAGCAGGCCCCGAGCGAATGGCTGACCTGACGACGTGACCGATCACCACGACGGCGACCGCCCGCTGTCCACGCTGGGGCGCCGGCTGCTGATGACCACGCTGCGCCTGGGCTCGCTGCGGGTGCGGCTGGTCGCGGTCTTCGCCGTGGTCGCGCTGACCGCGGCCGTCTCCGCCTCCGGGATCGCCTACTGGCTGAACCGGGACGCGGTGCTCAAGCGCGCCCAGGACAGCGCGCTGAAGGACTTCCGGGTCTCGCTCAGCCGCAACGTCTCCGGGCTGCCGCTGGGCGCCTCCTGCCCGGACCTGACCGGGCTGGCCAACGACGTCGCGAGCTCGGGCCTGGGCTACACCGTGGTCGTGGTGGACGAGGCGCAGCCCGGCTGCACCGCCACCTCCGACTCGCGGTTCACCCTGACCCAGGTGCCCTCCACGCTGGTCGCCGCGGTCGACCGGCCGCGCCCGGTCGGCGAGGGCAACCCGTACGCCTACCACCTGTACTGGCAGCGGGTGGACCTGGGCGGCGCGCCCTACCTGGTCGGCGGCACCAAGGTGGTCCCCACCGGGCCGACCGCCTACATGTTCAAGTCGCTGGACAACGAGCGGGCCGACCTGGACACGCTCGGCTGGTCGCTGGCGGTGGCCACCCTGCTGGCGCTGATCGCGGCCACCCTGCTGGCCCAGGCCGCCTCCGCCACCGTGCTCCGCCCGGTCCGTCAGCTCGCCGACGCCGCAAGGCGGTTGGGCGAGGGCAAGCTGGACACCCGACTCACCGTCAGCGGCGCGGACGAACTCGCCGACCTGGCCCGCACCTTCAACAGCACCGCCGAGGCGCTGGCGGCCCAGGTCGAGGAGCTGAGCGCCCGGGAGGCGCAGAGCCGCCGCTTCGTCGCCGACATGTCGCACGAGCTGCGCACCCCGCTGACCGCGATGACCGCGGTGACCGACATCCTGGAGGACGAGGCCGACGCGCTGGACCCGATGATCGAGCCCGCCGTGCGCCTGGTGGTCAGCGAGACCCGCCGGCTCTCCGACCTGGTGGAGAACCTGATGGAAGTGACCCGGTTCGACGCCGGCACCGCCAAGCTGGTCGCCGACGAGGTGGACATCGCCGACCTGGTGATGTCCTGCATCGACGGCCGGGCCTGGTACGACGCGGTCGAGCTGGACGCCCCGCGCGGAGTGCGGGCGATGGTCGACCCGCGCCGCCTGGACGTGGTCTTCGCCAACCTGATCGGCAACGCGCTCAAGCACGGCGGCTCGCCGGTGCGGGTGCAGGTGTCGCAGGAGCCGGCCGGGGTGGAGGTGCGGGTCAGCGACAGCGGCCCCGGCATCCCGCCGGACGTGCTGCCGCACGTCTTCGACCGGTTCTACAAGGCCGACAAGGGCCGGGCCCGCTCCGAGGGCAGCGGGCTGGGCCTGTCCATCGCGATGGCCAACGCGCAGATCCACGGCGGCACCATCACCGCCGCCAACGCACCGCAGGGCGGTGCGGTGTTCACCCTGTGGCTGCCGCTCAAACCGCCGCCGCGGCCCGGGGACGACCCGGCCGACGCGGCACCGAACGGAGCTGGTGACCATGGCTGAGCCGCGCGGCGCGGGACGGCGCCTAGCCCTCGCGGGGGCGGTGGGACTGCTGGCGCTGCTGGCCACCGGCTGCGGGATCCGGCCGACCGCGGTGCCGGTGGACGCCGGGGCGCCGGCCAGCAGGACCGCCTGCCCCAGCCCGGTGCGCCCGCCCGCGGCGCCCAGCAGCCCCGCCGCCGGCGCGCTGAAGGGGCCCGGCTCCGGACCCCCGAAGGGCACCGGCCGCCCGTCCGCCGAGGCCGGCCCGCAGGCGTCGCCGGCCGCGCCCGGCGGCAGCCTGTTCAGCGCCCAGCCCTCGGCGGCGCCCAGCCCGAGTCCGAGCCCGAGCGGCACGCTGCGCTGCCAGTGACCCGGGCCGGCCTGACCTGATCGGCCCGGCTGCCCCGTCCCGGCGGACTCGATCCGGCCCGGCTGCCCCGTCCCGGCTGATCCGTTCGGGTGCCCCGGGAACCGCAGGTCGCCGCCCTCGCGTCCTCGGTGGCGTGCAGCGAGATGGCACCGGCAGGCGACAGGCGCGCGACGGGGTGCGGATCAGCGATCGACGGCAGGGGCAGCAGGCCCCGCCGGACGGCTCAGGTCCGCCGGCTCCGGCGCTCCCCAGGGACCGCGAACTGCCGTTGCGCTCGCTCGGCCTGGTCCTGATCGGGCTCTACTTCCTGCTGCTCTGCTGGCTGGCGGTCCGCCAGGCGCCGCCCGCCTGGGCGTACGACGCCAACCTGACCCCGTTCGCCAGCGTGCAGCGCTCGCTGGCCGACGGCGACCTGGACCAACTGCTCGGCGCCCTGGCGCCGGCCGCCCCGCTCGGCGTGCTGGTGCCGCTGGCCGGCGGCCGGCTGCGCACCGCCTGGTTCCCGTCCTTCGTGCACGCGACCGCCTGCGCCGCCCTGGTGGCCACCGGATTCGAGGGGATGCGCACGGCCCTCGGCGACCAGGTGCTGAACGTGGACGACATCCTGCTCGGGGTGATCGGCGCGGCCCTGGCCCACCTGCTGGTGGTGCCCGTCGGGCGGGCCGCGCTGCGCGGCCGACCGGCGCGGCCGACCGCTCCTCTCAGGGAAGACCCTGAGCCGGACCCGCAGATCCCGGCCGACCGCCCCGGTGAGACCCGGGGGTCGCGGATCGGCATCCGGATGGACGCCTGAACGCACCCCGCGGGCCGAGGATGGAGCTGTTCACCCGGTCACCGACCTCGCAGGAGCCCGTCATGCGCACCCTCGCCCGCCCTCGCCACAACCGCCTGATCGCCGGCGTCTGCGCCGGGGTCGCCGAGCGCTTCGGCCTGACGCCGTCGACCGTGCGGCTGATCTTCCTGGCCTCGCTGCTGCTGCCGGGGCCGCAGTTCCTGCTCTACCTGGCGCTCTGGCTGCTGCTGCCGCAGGAGCCGTGACGCGCCGGCACCACGGCGCCGCAGCGGCGCAGCAGAGCAGCAGCGGCGAACGCCGCAGGGCGCGG
>NZ_PYBW01000057.1:518-40747 GCF_003205575.1 Streptomyces tateyamensis | reverse complement strand
TGTGCACAGTCTGGGCCGGATCAGGAGAGACCCGTCTGACCACGTCTGACGTCGGGCAAGAGACCGGACGTATAAGCCGATGGTGAAGTCGTCCGGAGGGCAGCGGGAGTCCGATGGGGTCGTAGTACCGCTGATCGGCGTGCAACACAACGCGCCGGGAGGGAAGGGCCCCAACTTTGATCACGTTCGTGGCGGAGGTAAGTGCGAGGGCATGGCCGGAGAGAGTCTGGTCAACTACCCCGGCGGGCAATTGCCCGTTGTAGTGGATGGGCGTGCGTCCGTTCTGAAAGTGCGACAACTTCAACGCGCGCTATGGGCTGCGGCCAAGCAGTCTCCGGAGCGGCGTTTCCATGCCCTGTACGACCGTATTCACAGGGGTGACGTCCTGTGGGAGGCGTGGGAGCGGGTCCGGGCCAACAGTGGGAGCGCCGGGGTGGATCGGGTCACCCTGGAGTTCGTGGAGAAGGAGTATGGGGTTCGGCGGTTGCTCGGCGAACTCCAGCAAGCTCTCCGTTCAGGTACGTATCGTCCCGCGCCGGCCAGGGGTGTGGATATCCCGAAACCACAGGGTGGCAAGCGGCCGCTGGGTATTCCCACGGTGCGTGACCGAGTGGCCCAGCAGGCGGCGAAGATTGTTTTGGAGCCGGTGTTCGAGGCGGATTTCCTGCCGTCCTCGTACGGGTACCGGCCCAAGCGGTCGGCGACGCAGGCAATGGAGCGTCTTCGGACGGGTTTCATCGAGGGTCGCTGGGTTGTCGTGGAGTTCGACATTCGCAACTTCTTCGGCGAGATCGACCACGGTCGACTGCTCGTGGAGGTGGGTCGGCGGGTGTCGGACCGTCGGGTGCTCAAGCTGCTGCGGTTGTGGCTCCAGGCGGGTGTGATGGTGGACGGGGAGGTTCGGCGGACGGTCGCCGGTACTCCCCAGGGCGGGGTGATTTCACCCCTGTTGGCCAACATCTACCTGCACGTTCTGGATACCGAGCTTGCTCGGCGTGGTGTTGGTGAGCTGGTGCGGTACGCGGACGATGGTGTCGTCCTGTGCCGGTCGGTGGCCAATGCTCAGGCGGTCTTGGTGGCGGTCGGGGAGATCCTCGGCGGGCTGGGGCTGGAGTTGCACCCGGACAAGACGAAGGTGGTTGACCTCAGAGAGGGCCGGGAAGGACTCGACTTCCTCGGCTGCCACTTCAGAGCCCGCTTCTCGGGCCGGATGTGGGAGAAGTACCGAAGGGTGCGTTTCTACCTGCATCGATGGCCTTCGCAGGCGGCGATGAAGCGACTCCGGGACAAGGTCCGTGATCGGACCGACCGCCGCCGGTCGGGGGCGGATATCCGTGACGTGATCGCGGAGTTGAATCCGATCCTGCGCGGCTGGGGCGCCTACTTCCGAACCGGGAATGCCGCCCGGAAGTTCATCCAGATAGACCGGTATGTAGCGTGGCGTCTCCGTAGACTGATGGTGAAGAAGCGGGGGCGTAACCTGCGTGCGGGGCAGACTGCTGTATGGACGGAAGAGTGGTTCAACGGGCACGGCCTGCACCGTCTGCGTGGCACGATTCGCTATCCGAAGGCTGCGTAACCCAGTCAAGAAGATCATCGGTAAGCCGTGTGCGGGAAAACCGCACGCACGGATTGAAAGGGGAATGGGGAAACGGGTCCGCAAGGACACCGCGCCCCTGACTACCAATGGCTGCGAACCCACCTCTGACCGGCGGCGCGCTCACCCAGGCGCGGATCCTCGACGCGGCGGCCCGGCTGATGAGCTCGATCGGCATCACCCGGACCACCACCAAGGAGATCGCCCGGGAGGCGGGCTGCTCGGAGGCGACCCTCTACAAGCACTTCCGGGACAAGGAGGAGATCTTCGTCCGGGTGCTGCACGAGCGGCTGCCCCCGTTCGCCGAGATGCTGGCCGAGCTGCCGGCCCAGGCGGGGAGTTCGACGGTGGCCGCGCACCTGACGGAGGTGGCCCGGGCAGCGGTGCCGTTCTACCGGCGGGCCTTCCCGATGGCGGGTGCCGTCGCGGCCAGCGCCGACCTGCTGGCCGCGCACCGGGCCAAGCTGGACCTGGCGGTGGCCGGGCCGCACATGCCCTCGGCACACCTGGCCGAGTACCTGCGCGCGGAGCAGGCGCTCGGGCGGATCTCGGCGGCGGTGGATCCGGCGGCGCTGGCCATGCTGCTGATCGGGGCCTGCTTCCACCGGGCGTTCCTGACCCTCTTCTTCGACGGTGGCGAGGAACTGGCCGGGGCGGAGCAGGTGCGGGCGGCGGTGCGGGTGGAGCAGGACGAGCAGTTCGTCCTGGCGACGGTGCGGGCGTTGCTGGAGCCGGTGGCTCAGGGCTGACTGCGCGGCAGGGCGCCGGGGCTGCGGGCCGGTCGAACGGATGGGGCAGCGGGTCGGGCCCGAGCCGGCGGTCGTGGCTCAGGCCCGCGGGCCAGCCCGGGGGGCCGGGGCGGCGGGTCAGAGGTTCTGCTCGGCCCAGATGATCTTGCCGGTGTCGGTGTAGCGGGTGCCCCAGCGCCGGGAGAGCTGGGCGACCAGGTAGAGGCCGCGGCCGCCCTCGTCGGTGGTGCGGGCGTGGCGCAGCCGGGGCGAGGTGTTGGAGGCGTCCGAGACCTCGCAGCTGAGCGAGGTGTGGTGGATCAGCCGCAGGGTCAGCGGCGGAGCGCCGTACCGGATCGCGTTGGTGACCAGCTCGCTGACGATCAGTTCGGTGGTGAAGACCAGTTCCGCCAGCCCCCACCCCGCCAGCGTGGCGGCCACCCGGGCCCGCGCGTCGGCCACCACGGCCGGGTCGGCGGGCAGCTCCCAGGTGACGACCGCCTGCGGGGCCAGCGCGCGGGTGCGGGCCAGCAGCAGCGCGATGTCGTCCTCGCGCCGCTCCGGGGTCATCGCGCCCAGCAGGTCCTCACAGGCGTCCTCCAGGCCGGGCCGCGCGGTGGCCAGCGCCCGGTGCAGCCGCTCGGCCGCCAGGTCCGGGTCCCGGGTGGCGTGCCCGAGCAGCCCGTCCGTGTAGAGCGCCAGCACGCTGCCCTCCGGGAGCTCGAACTCGGCGGCCTCGAACGGCAGCGAGCCGACCCCCAACGGCGGGCCGAGCGGCACGTCCAGGAACGAGACCTGCCCGTCCGGGGTGCGCAGCGCGGGCGGCACGTGCCCGGCCCTGGCCATCACGCAGTGCCGGTTGGCCGGGTCGTACACCGCGTACAGGCACTTGGCGCTGTGCGGCTGGTCCGCCCCCGGGGCGCCGATCCGGGACTCCTCGTCCATCAGCCGCAGCACCAGGTCGTCCAGGTGGGCCAGCAGTTCGTCCGGCGGCAGGTCCATGTCCGCCAGGGTGTGCACCGCGGTGCGCAGCCGGCCCATCGCCGCGGCCGCGTTGATCCCGTGCCCGGCCACGTCGCCGACCACCAGCGCCACCCGGGCACCGGAGAGCGGGATCACGTCGAACCAGTCGCCGCCCACGCCGCCGCGCGAGGAGCCGGGCAGGTAGCGGTGCGCCACCTCCAGCGCCCGGGTGACCGGCAGCGCCCGGGGCAGCAGGCTGCGCTGCAGGGTGAGCGCGGTGTCGTGCTCGCGGGTGTAGCGCCGGGCGTTGTCCAGGCAGACCGCGGCCCGGGAGACCAGCTCCTCGGCGAGCGAGAGGTCCTCCGGCTCGAACGGGTCGGAGCCCGCCGAGCGGACGAAGACCACCACCCCCTGCACCACGCCGCGGGCCCGCAGCGGCACCGCCATCAGCGAGTGCAGCCTCAGCCGCTCCAGGGTCTCGCGGCGGCGGGGGTCCTCGGCCAGCCAGTTCTGCGAGCGCGGGTCGGACGGTACGTGCAGCACCGCCGAGCCCTCCCACAGGCAGCGCACCATCGGCGAGCTCGCCGCGTACTCGGGCGCCTCGCCGGGGGCGGTGACCACCTCGGGGCTGCCCGGACGCACCGACAGGTGGGCCATCCGGCGCAGCGGCGGCCGCCCGCCCGGGACCAGCGTCGGCTCCTCGCCGCGCAGCACCGGTTCCAGCAGGTCCACGGTGGCGAAGTCGGCCAGCCGGGGGACCGCGACCGAGAGGAGTTCCTCGGCGGTGGTGGTGAAGTCCAGCGTGGTGCCGATCCGCGCGCCGGAGTCGGTGAGCAGGGCCAGGCGTTGGCGCGAGCGCCAGCGGTCGGTGATGTCCACCGCCATGTAGCAGATGCCCAGCACCCGCCCGGCGCCGTCGTCCAGGCGCAGGAAGGAGGTGGAGTAGGCCCGCTCGTGCTCGGGGTCGGCGGGCAGCCGGCCCAGGTACTCGAAGCCGCGCACCGGGACGCCGGTGGCCAGCACCTGGCGCATCTGGGCCTCGATCGCCTCGGGCGCGACGTCGGGCAGCACCTCGGACATCCGCCGCCCGAACCGGGCGGGCAGGTCGAGCCCGGCCATCTGCTCCAGGGTCTCGTTGAGCCACAGGTAGCGCAGGTCGGTGTCGAGCACCGCGATGCCGTACGGGGAGTGGGCCAGGAAGCGGGAGAGCACCGAGTAGCTGGCGCCCCACCAGGGGGTGGCGGCCAGGTCGAGCGCGGCCAGCTGCCAGCGCGGCCGGCCGGAGAGGTCGGTGAACCGGGCGGCCTGGACACCCAGCGTGAGCACGGTCCCGTCCGCGCGGCCGACCCTCAGCACCCCGGCGGGCGCGGCGCCGAGCGCGCTCCAGCCCGGGTCCAGCCGTTCGTCGGGGGCCAGCAGCTCGGTGGCCGGGCGGCCCAGCACCTCCGCCGGAGGGCGGCCCAGCAGCGCGGCGGCGGCGTCGGACCAGCCGACCACCGTCCCGTGCTCGTCCAGCACCGCGCCGGCGGTGGGCAGCAGATCGAACGGGAGGGCCGCGGCCTGGCGGTCGAAGCTGTCCGAGCCGGACATCGGCGAGCCCTCCTGTGCGGAAGTGTCGCCTCAATTCTCCCGTGATCTTGGCTCGGCTGCCACTCTGTGTGAGCGAACGGGGGGCAGCTGGGCGGGGCGGCGCGGGCCGCCCCGGGGCCGGGTCCCCCGCCGCGCTGGGCGGGGGACCAGGGACCGGGCGGAGGTCAGCAGGTGGTGGGCAGGTCCACCGTGACGGGGGTGTTGTACCAGGGGTAGGACGAGACGCTGAAGACGGCGTGCACCGTGCTGCCGCAGGAGGCGTTCACGGTGAGCGGGTTGGTCTGCACCGTGCTGGCGGTGAAGACGACACCCTGCTGCGCCTGGCCCAGCTGCTGGGTGCCCTGGTAGGCGGTCAGCGTGGTGGAGAGCTGCTGCGGCTGCGGGGCCGGGCTGCCCGGGCTGGGCGGCCCGGCCAGGCTGATCTGGCCGGTCAGCGTGACAGTACCGCCGTAGACCGTGCCGCAGACCTTGGTCCACAGCCCCGACTGCAGGCCGCCGTACCCACACGTGGTGACGGGCGCGGGGTCGGCAGGCGCGGCAACGGCGGTCGCCGGGGCGGCGCCGAGCAGGGCGAGCGCGGCGGAGCCGGCGGCGAGCAGGAGCGAGCGGGTCATGAGTCGGTTCTCCCTGAAGTGATCGGCATGTGGTGTGCCTTGGTACGTCGGACCTGCGACGACGCGAGGAGGTCCGCGCCGTTGCAATGTGATATTTCACTGTCAGGGTCAATGGAATGCGTCGAAATGGTGAACGCCGCACGATAAACTGATGTGCCGTCAGATGCGGGATTCGGAGCGATCATTCCGCACCGGAGGTGACGGGGTCGCGATCAGAGGGCCGGGCGCTGCGCGGTGAGGACCCGGTTGAGCTCGCCGCGCCGGACCAGGCGCTGCATGTCGCGCTCGGTGGGGCGGTTGTAGACCACGAAGTCCTGGTGCGGGTAGACCCCCGGCCGGTCGGCCACGGCGGCGGCGGCCTCCCGGATCGCCGTCAGGTGGGCGGGGGTCAGCTGGAGCGGGAGTTCGCCGGGCTGGTACTGCGCGCCGATCGGGAAGTCGCGGCCGGGCCGGGCGGTCATCTCGACGTGGCAGCCGAGCACGTGGGTGACGGGGTGGCTCGCGGCGAAGGCGGTGAGGCGGTCCATGGTGGCCAGGAAGGCCGCGGTGTCGGCGATGTAGAGCCGGCCGGGCAGCACGGTGTCGCCGGTGAGCAGTAGCCCGGTCCACGGGTCGTAGACGGTGACCGAGGCCGCGTGGTGTCCCGGCGAGCCGATCAGCCGCAGCTCGCGGCCGCCGAGGTCGAAGCCCACCTCGCCGGCGGGCCAGTTCTCCCCGAACCCGAAGAACTCCCGCACCGCCTCCTCCTCGCGTCCCACGATCCGGGTGTCCGGGCGGTCGGCGAACTGGCCGTCGGCGGCCACGTGGTCGCCGTGCCCGTGGGTGTGGGCGACCACCAGCTCGTAGCGCTCGCGCGGGTGGTCGACCAGCCACTCGCTGATCAGCTGGTCCACCGTGGCGCGCAGCGGGAACAGCTCGGCCTCCTCGGTGGCGCCGGTGTCGAGCAGCAGGGCGCGCTCGTTGCCGAAGAGCAGGAAGAGGAACGGGGCCTCGTAGTTGACCGTCTTGTCCTGACGCAGGATCACCGTGTGCGCCTCGTACCGGTGGACCTGGAGCAGCGGACCCTGGCCCGGTGCCAGGTGCGGGTGGCCGGGGTACCAGGTGACGTCGAGCGAGCCCGGCACGGGGGCGGCGGTGTGGAAGTCGATCGAGGTCATGCGGAGCCCTCCTCGGGCGTGGCGGGTCGGGTGGGGGTGGCGGCGAGCAGGATCCGGACGTGCCGCCGGTCCGCGGCGGACGGGGCCCGCTCGTTTTGTTCGGCCTGCTCGGTGCGGGCCAGGTAAGGGGCGAGCAACTCCTTGAAGCGCTCGCGCAGTCCGGCGGCCTCGGCGGGAGTGAGCAGGACCAGGGCGCTGAGCACGCCGGCCCCGGCCTGCCACTCGGGGCCCTCCTGGGCCACCTGGTCGGTGTGGTCCAGCACGGCGCGCACCTCGCGCTCCAGCACGGTGCGTTCGAGCTGGCGGCGCAGCAGCTGGTCCCCGGCGGCGGTCAGGCGCAGCTGCGGGCGGCGGGCGGTGACCTGCCACTGGCGCTCGCGGCGGTCCCGGCCCGGGCCGGCCTCGGTCACGTAGCCGTACTTGGCGAGCTGGCGCAGGTGGAAGGAGCAGTTGGCCTGCGGCACGTCCAGCCGGCGGCCGCACTGGGCGGCGGTCAGCGGGCCGTGGATGACGAGCAGTTCGAGCAGGTCCAGGCGGAGCGGGTGGGCCAGGGCCCGGATCGCGCGGGGGTCGGTGCTCGGGGCGTCCGCCGCGCTCCCGGTGCCGTCCGGGCTGTCCGTGCTGTCCGCGCTTCCTGCGTTCTCCATGTGCCAAAGCTTACTTTGGCTTCTGGGTATGTCAACGCTTTCTTTGGCTTTTGCGGAAACGGGAGGGCGGGGGTGCCTCCGCACCCCCGCCCTCCCGTTGACGGACCGTCAGGCCGACAGTGCCATCCGCAGCGCGCCCGCCGCCTCCGCGGTGGCCTCGCGGAACCGGTGGCCGATGCCCAGGAAGTTGATGTACCCGTGGATCAGGTCCGGCTGGCGGCTGAGCGCGACCGGCACCCCGGCCTCGGCCAGCCGGGCGGCGTACGCCTCGCCCTCGTCGCGCAGCGGGTCGAACCCGGCGGTGGCCACGTAGGCCGGCGGCAGGCCGGTCAGGTCCTCGGCCAGGTGGGGCGAGAACCGGACGTCGGTGCGGTCCACCCCGGCCGGCGCGTAGTGGTCGGCGAACCAGTCCATGTGCGCGCTGGTCAGGAAGAGGCCGTCGGCGAACAGCTCGCGCGAGCGGCGGCGCACCGAGGCGTCGGTGGCCGGGTAGAAGAGCAGTTGGAAGGCCGGGGCCGGGCCGCCGCGCCGGCAGGTGGTCTGGGCCGTGACGGCGGCCAGGTTGCCGCCCGCGCTGTCCCCGCCGACCGCGATCCGCGCCGGGTCGGCGCCCAGTTCGGCGGCGTGCTTGTGGGCGTGGTCGAAGGCGGCGAGCGCGTCGTCCACGGCGGCCGGGAAGACGTGCTCGGGGGCCAGCCGGTACTCCACCGAGAGCACCCGGACGCCCGCGTGCCGGGCCAGGAAACGGGCCGTGTTGTCGTGGCTGGTCCGGCTGCCGACCACCCAGCCGCCGCCGTGGAAGAAGACCAGCAGGCCGGAGGGCGCGGCCAGGCCCGCGGGGGTGTAGAGGGTGGCGGCCAGCTCGCCGCCGCTGCTCGGGATCACCACCTCCCGGGTCGCCACCGGCTCGATCGGCGGCCCGCTGACCAGGTGGCGGCCCAGGTCGGTGGAGCGCCGGGAGGCCGCCACGCCGCGCGGGTCGACCAGGTGGTTGCCGCCGATCCGCTGCAGCCGCAGCAGCAACTGGGCGTCCAGCGCGAGCTGCTGGCCGTCCAGCCGGACCGGCGGGCCGGCCAGCAGGCGGCGCAGCGGTCGCGGCAGGGCGTAGGCGGCGCGCACCGCGGCGCCCTGGGCCCGGATCTGGAACGGTATCGACGTGTCCATGCGCTCTCCGCTGGTCTGCCGGGGGCGGGCCCGCCGGGGCCGGGTCGGCCGTGGTGGGGTCCGCCGTGGTGGGGCCGCCGGGCTCGCACGGCCGGTCCCGTGCGGGCGGCAGGCAGCGGGACGGACCGGCCGGTGCGCGCGGCACCGGCCGGTCCGGGGAACTTACCGGAGAGTAGCCTTCGCTGGGTAGAGGGTGTCGGCTGACGCCCGATCAGCTGGTCCGGCGGCGGCGCGGCCGGCCGGTCAGCCGGCCGACTGCGCGGCCAGCTCGGCGGCGGCCAGCCGGACGCAGACCGCCACCCCGCGCATCGCCGCGCGCACCTCGGCTGCCGAGGGGAAGCTGGGCGCCAGCCGGATGTGGCTGTCCTGCGGGTCGAGGCCGCCCGGGAACGCCGCGCCGGCCGGGGTCAGCGCGATCCCGGCCTCCTTCGCCAGCCGGACCACCCTGCTCGAGCAGCCCGCCGGCACCTGGAGGCTGACGAAGTACCCGCCCAGCGGCTTGGTCCAGGACGCGATGCCGAGCGGGCCCAGCTCCGCCTCCAGCACCTCGTGCACCGCCGCGAAGCGCGGGGCCAGCAGCTCGCGGTGGCGCTCCATGTGCTCCAGCACCGACTGGGTGGACGGGAAGAACCGGGCGTGTCGCAGCTGGTTCACCTTGTCCGGGCCGATGGTCTGGGCCGAGGCGAGCGCGCTGTACCAGGCGAGGTTGGCGGTCGAGGAGCCGAAGAAGGCGACGCCCGCGCCCGCGTAGGTGATCTTGGAGGTGGAGCCGAAGACGAAGGCGCGGTCCGGGTGGCCCGCCTCGGCGCAGGCCTGCAGCACCGGGAGCAGTTCGACCCGGTCCTCGGTCAGGTGGTGCACCGCGTAGGCGTTGTCCCAGAAGAGCCGGAAGTCGGGTGCCGCGGTGGGCATCGCCGCGAGCCGGCGGACCGTCTGCTCGCTGTAGGTCTCACCGGTCGGGTTGCTGTACTTCGGCACGCACCAGATGCCCTTGATCGACGGGTCGGCCGCGACCAGCCGCTCGACCTCGTCCATGTCCGGGCCCTCGCCGGTCAGCGCGACCGGGACCAGGGTGACGCCGAACCGGGCGGCCAGGGTGAAGTGCCGGTCGTAGCCGGGCACCGGGCACAGGAAACGGACCTCGGACTCCTGCGCCCACGGCCGCTCGCCGCCCGGCAGGGTGGTGAACATCGCGTGCGCCAGCACGTCGTACATCACCTGCAGGCTGGCGTTGCCGCAGGCGAGGAGCTGCTCGGCGGGCACCTGGAGCAGCTCGGCGAAGACCGCGCGCAGCTCCGGGAGGCCGACCAGGCCGCCGTAGTTGCGGCAGTCGGTGCCGTCCGCCGCGCGCGCCTCGCCCGGCTGGACGAGCGTCAGCAGCGCGTCCGAGAGGTCCAGCTGCTGGCCCGAGGGCTTGCCGCGGGTCAGGTCGAGGGCCAGCCCCTCGGCGAGCAGTGCCTGGTACTCGGCGCGGGCGGCGTCGAGGTCGAGGGCGACTGCCGGGACGGTCGGGGCGGACGGCGCGGGCATGACGGTCTCCTTCCCCGCGAACGCACCTGCACGGACGCGGGACGAATGCAAAGGGCGCCCCCGACCCTATCGGGTCGGCCGGGACCGCAGCGGCCCGTCTCGTTCCGTGAGCCGCTCCTGTCCAGCCCGCTCGTCGGGGGGCACCAGCTGGACAGCGTGTACCTGCCGGGAGCCCCGGGCCTGGCGCGCCTGCGGTCCGGCGGCGGGTCGCGGGCCGCCGCCGGACCGTGGTGTGGAGGGGCGAGGGGCGGTCAGCCCGTCACGACCTCCAGACGGGGCGGATTCACCGTGTTCAGACGGGTGTTGAGGACCGCGGCCAGGCCGGCCGCGCCGAGCGGTTCGAAGACCGCGAGGTTCGCCGGGGTGCCTGCGCTCCGGGCGGCCGCTACCGCGCCGGTCACGTCCAGCGCCACCCAGTCCACCCCCGGGGAGAGTTGGCCGCTGCCCTGGGCGGCGCCCAGGGCAGGCGCGCTGTTCCAGGTGACCGAGGGCTCCGACCACGACCCGGCGGCCATCGCGAAGGCCTGCATCGCCGTGGTGGTGCCGCCCGAGTCCTGCACGTTGCCGTAGACCCAGAGCACCGCCCGCGAGACCGTCCCGGTCAGCCCGGAGAGGTCGAAGGAGAGCAGCGCCTCCCGGTCGTACCCGCCGTTGCCCGCGTTGGCGTTCTTCACCACCATGGTGGTCAGGTTGCCGTAGTTGGTGTCGGCGTAGCTGCCGTTCCGCACGTACGTGCCGGCCGTGGCCGGGAGTTGGGTGGCCGTGCGGCTCGGCACGGTACCGCCGCTCGCCAGCGTGACGCTCCGGCCGGCCCCTTGGGTGCCGCCGACCTCGGCCAGCAGGGTGACACTCGCGCCGCTGTTCAGCACGGTGATCCCGGTGGCAGCGGTCACCGTGCCGTACCCCGGGCGGGCCACGGTGACCTGGACCGTGGTCGCCGCCCGGGTCGGGTCGCTCACCGTCACCGACAGTGTGCCGCCCTGCTCGCTCACCAGCACCGAGCAGGGCGCCGAGACGGTCAGCGGACCGGCACTGCCGGCGGCGAAGAAGTTGGCCATGGTCAGCCCCAGTGAAGGCACCGAAACGGCCTGCACAGTAGCGGAGTTGGCCAGCACGGTGGCCGTCGGAGCGGCTGCCCGGGCCGCCGCCGCGGCGGCGGTGGCGCCCGGCATCAGCAGGTACTGGTAGCCGGCGTCCACCGGGTCGGTGCCGTGGTCGAACCAGAGCGAGAGGTAGTTGCGGGTGAGCGGGGCGGTGCTGGAGCCGGAGTTGACGGCGGACCAGGAGCCGGTGCGGGCCTCCCGCTTGACCTGCACCGTGGTGCCGGGCGGGAAGACGTACGCCCCCATCCCGCTGATCGCCATGGCCTGGCTGCCGGTGCAGGTCCGGCTCCAGCCGAGGGTGCTGGGCTGCGCCACACCGTCCACGGTGAAGACCTGGCCGTTGCCGCTGCCGAGGTTGCGGCTGTCCACGGTGGTCTGCACGGCGACGCCGTCGGTGCTGTTGATCCCGGCGCCCAGGCACAGGATCGAGTCGTCCAGCAGGAACCAGGACTTGCGGCCGGTCAGGGTGGACTGCAGGCCGCGCACGTCCTGGCCGACGACGGCGTAGTGGCCGTCGGTGGCACCGCCGGCCCAGGTCGCGGCCGGACGGGACGCGCCCCAGGCGCCGCCGGCCGCGTCGGCCAGCACCATCGTGGACACGGTGGTGCCGGGGAGCTGGTACGGGTCGACGGTGGGCCAGAAGGCGTCCGCGTACTGGCCGTCGCCGTAGTCGGAGCCGTACCAGTAGAGCATCCCGCTGTTGGTGTGCCAGCCGCGCAGGTTCTCGCCGTTGCCGGTCTCGTAGAAGGTCGTGCGGGCCGAGCAGATGCTCAGCTGCGCGGCCCAACCGGCGCGGCGGTGCACGGCCCGGTCCATGCCGAAGATCCGGCTGTCCACCGGCTCGGGAGCGGCGGCGACCGTGCTGTCGTTCAACAGCGCCTGGGCCCGGGCGAGTTCCGGGATGTCCAGGCTCTGGTCGGACAAGTACGGCGCGTAGTAGTCGCGTTGCAGCGAGCCCTTGACCAGTGACTGCCAGCCGGCGGCCTGGGCGGCAGGCGCCACGCCCGCGGTGGCCAGCCGCAGCAGGTCGCCGAGCAGCGCGTGGCCGCGGGTGTGGTCGTCCTGCTGGACCTGCAGCGGGTCGCTCAACTGAGTGCCGCGGCTGATCGCGCGGCCCGAAACCCCGTCCATCACAAGCCCGTTGTAGAGGAACGGCGCGTAGGCGGCGGTGACGGCGGTGTACAGGTGCTGGACGCCCGGATCGGTGACCGCCCAATTCGTCCCGGACAGCAGGGCGAGCAGTTTGCTCAGGCCGTTCACCAGGACCTCGCCGTAGCTGCCGGTGTAGGGCACGTAGGTGTGCTGCACGAAGCTGCCGTCCGCGTACAGGCCGTCGCCGGTGAGCACGTACGGGAAGACCGGGGTGAGCGCCTGCTGCGCGGTGGTCAGCTTGGCGGGGGAGCGGCCGAGGATGCCGCGCAGGGCCAGCACCCGGCACAGGTCCACCCGGTTGGCGCCGGTGCTGGTGCCGGTGTAGGCCGCCACCGCGGAGTCCGGCACGAAGTGGTCGACGGCGGCGCAGCAGGTGCTGAGCTGACTCGACGTCAACTGGCCGAAGAGCAGGGCGCAGGTGTCCTCCAGGGCCTGCGGCGCGCCGATCTGCCAGTCCCACCAGTTGCCGTAGGTCGTGGTGGTCGGGGTGTAGGCGTGGGCGGCCAGCCAGTCCAGGCCGGTGCTGACGGCGCCGGCCAGGGTCGGGTCGCCGGTCAGGCCGGTACCGGGCTGCACATAGGCGAGGGCCATGGTCCGCAGTCGCTTGTAGCTGGTGGTGACGTTGGCGGAGGCGGTGCCGATCGGCAGGTCGGGCCAGAGCGAGTCGGGGGCGGGGGACAGGCCGCTCAGACTGGCGCCCGCCTGGGTGCCGAGTCGGGCCAGTGCGGCGGCGAAGGGCGCGGCGGCGGGGTCGAAGCCGGTGCCGGTGAGCAGGCGCACCCAGATGGCCCGCAGCGTGTCGTAGCCGTCCGCCCACGCGGTGCCGGGGAACTGCGTGGTGAGGGCCACGGCGCCTGCCGCACCGCCGAGTTGGAGGAGGCGCCGTCTGCTGAGGAAGGAAGGCATGTGGGGGGTCCTTCGGGTCGGGGTGGGCGCGATGGTAAGCGCTTTCCCAAACGGCCGTCAACGGGCGGCGCCAACCGGGCGGGACAGGCGCGCCCGTCCGGAGGTCCCGGGAGTGCCAGTGCGAAGGCCCCGGGCAGCCGGGCTGCTCGGGGCCTGTGGGCCGAAGGACGGACGAACGGCTGGTTGGGCTACTCCCGTGGCAGGCGGCGCCGGGACAGGTACCAGCCGAGGGCGGCGCCGACCACCAGGGTGACGGCCAGGACCAGCCAGAGGGGGAGGGTCACGGTGGGGATCCACAGGTGGATCTCGGTCGAGGCGGTGTTGGCCGCGATGAACCAGATCGCGAGGCCTGCCAGGACAACGAAGCCGATCGTGCGCACGCGGACCGCCTTGCCGCGGACGGTGACGGTCGGTGGGCGGTTCGGGGCGTTCGTTCTGTCTGCCATTTTGCCATTATGTGACGATTCGCCCGTCGGCGCGCCCGAGTGCTCGAGCTGCCTGCCGCCGCGGGTGGAGGTCGGCGGGCGGGTGTCAGCGGGTCGGCGCCGCGGCCGGTGCCGTACTCGTCCTGACGACCAGTTCGACCGGGAGGGACTCCGTGCGCCGCACGGCCCCCGGGGCGTCCAGGATCAGCTCCATCGCCCGTTCGCCGGTCCGCTCCAGCGGCAGCCGGACCGTGGTGAGGGCGGGATGGAGGTCCTGGGCGTAGGGGAGGTCGCCGAAGCCGACCACGGAGACCTCGGCGGGGACCGCGCGGCCCAGGTCCTCGCGCAGCGCGGCCAGGGCGCCGGCGGCCATGCCGTCGTTGAGGGCAAGCAGAGCGGTCAGGTCGGGGCGGCGGCGGAACAGCTCGCCGGCGGCCTGCCGGCCTCCCGCCCGGGTGAAGTCGGCGGCGGCCAGGTCGGCCGGGTCCAGCCGCCCGCCGCGCTCCCGCAGCGCCTCGCGTACCCCGGCCAGCCGCTCCCGCACGGTGACCAGTTCGTCGGGCCCGGCCAGCACCCCGATCCGCCGGTGGCCCAGCTCCCACAGGTGCGCCAGGGCCAGTGCCGCCCCGCGGCGGTTGTCCGGGGTGACCGTGTCGGCCTCGACCCCGTGGTCCCCCACGCACGCGACCCGGCCGCCGTCCGCGGTGAACCCCGCGAGGTGGTGCCCGAGTTCGCCGACGAACGCCGGGTCGGTGAACCCGCTGCCGGCCAGCAGCACCGCCCGGGCCCGCTGGGTGCGCAGCCGGACCAGGTACTCCAGCTCGAGTCGGGGGTCGCGGAAGGTGGCGGCCAGCATCACCATCAGGTCGTGTGCGCGGGCGGTGCGCATCACGCCGGTGGCGATCGCGCCGAAGTACGGGTCGGCGACGTCGTGCACGATCAGCCCGACCACCGAGGTGCGGGACCGGGCCAGCGCCTGGGCGGGCGCGTTCGAGACGTAGGCGAGCGCGGCGGCGGCCTCCTCGACCCGGCGGCGCAGCTCCGCGCCGACCGAGCGCCCGCTGCTGCCGTGCAGGACCCGGGAGGCGGTGGCGATCGAGACCCCCGCGTGGTCGGCCACCTGCTGGAGGGTGACGCCGGTGGACGCGGACCGTCGCGAGATCGCCATAGCGGGGAGGTTACCGCCGGGCGCACCGGTGTACGCAGCGTGCCTGATCGAATTCGACTTGTCAGGTATCTTCTCAGCTGCCCGCCAAGGGTCTTAGGATCGCGTCCACCCAGGGGCCGGTGTCGTCCCCCGACCGGCAATCGCGCTGGTGGCACCGGATCCTCTTGCCTGTAGGAGGCTCCGTGCTGCCCAACGAGGCCGACCCGGCGACAGCCGGCGTCCCCCAGACCCTGAACGACGTGCCCGGATGGTTCTGGCCGATCGACCAGCAGCTGTTCAGCTGGCTGCTGGCCCGACAGACCCGGCTCGGCGTCACCGGCGACCTGCTCGAACTCGGCAGCTATCTGGGTCGCAGCGCGATCCTGATCGGCGAGCACCGGCAGGACGGCGAGCGGTTCACCGTCTGTGACCTGTTCGACTCCGAGGCGCCCGACGGGGAGAACGCGGCGGAGATGCACATGTCCTACCGCAAGTCGCTCACCCGGGCCGCGTTCGAGCGCAACTACCTGGCGTTCCACCCCGAGCTGCCGACCATCGTGCAGGCGCCCACCTCGGTGCTGGCCGACGGCCGGATCCCGGCGGGCAGCTGCCGGTTCGTGCACATCGACGCCTCGCACCTGTACGAGCACGTGGCGGGCGACATCCGGACCGCCCAGCGGGCGCTCGCCGGGGACGGCCTGGTGGTGCTGGACGACTTCCGCTCCCCGCACACCCCCGGCGTGGCGGCCGCCGCCTGGGAGGCGGTCTTCACCCTCGGCCTGCGCCCGGTGGCGGTCACCCCCGAGAAGCTCTACGGCACCTGGGGCGACCCGGAGCCGCTGCAGCGGGAGTTGAAGGAGCTGGGCGGCGACGTCGAGGAGTGCTACCTGGACGTGGACGTGGTGGCCGGGCACGAGCTGGTCCGGCTGTCCGGGCGCGGCGTCGCGAAGCTGATGACCCCGGAGGACCTGGCGCCGCCGCGCACCGAGCGCCCGGCCGACCGGTCGGCGGCGCGCAAGCTGGTGCTCGACCTGATGCCGCCGCTGGCCACCCGGGTGATCCGGATGCGCCGCCAGCAGGCCCGCCAGCGCCGGGCCGAGGCGGGGGGCGCCGGCAGAGCGGGCGCCGAGGGCCGCGAGGGCGCGCAGGTCGCCTGACGCGGCACTCCCGTACCGGAGGACTCATCCGGCAGGTGGTGAACGACTGGCAGGCGTCGGCCGCGCCGGTGGCGGCGGGAGCCGGGGTCGCGCTGCTCCCGCTCCTGGTGCAGCCGAGGCACCGGCCGGGGCTGGTGCTGCGCGAGCCGCGGGCCCGCCGGCCGGCCCGCTACGTCTTCGCCGCGCTGCGCGCGGGCTCGGAGGGGGATCCGGTGCTCGCGGCGGTCCCGGCCGAACTGGGCCGCGCCGGGCGGGCGGTCAGTCCCGGTTCGCCGCCGTCGTGAGCAACCGCGCGGTCTCGGCCGGGAGTTCGAGGTGGGTGCTGAGCCAGAGCGCGTCATGGCCGCGGCGGGCCAGCACCCAGGCGGTGTACAGGCGGTTCAGGCTGGGCGCGGCCGGGCGGTGCAGCAGTGGGCGGACCGCGTCCATCGGGAAGCCCTCCAGTGCCTCGGTGCTGAACCAGTCGGGCACGGAGGGGAGTTCACGGCCCGGTCGGCGGCCGCCGAGCAGGGCGGCCGCCACCACGCCGCCCGCGGTGCCCGCGCCGAGCAGCGCGCCGCCGAGCAGCGGGCGGACCACGGCCGGGGCGGCGGCGAAGGCGGCGGTCTCCAGCAGGAACAGCAGCAGGATGCCGAGCAGGGCGCGCCCGAGGGCCGGGCAGGCCTGCGGTGGGCCGGCCCGGTGGGCCCGGGGTGCGCGGTCCCGGGGGTGGCTGCGCAGTGCGGTGATCGTGGCCCTCCTGCGGTGCTGGGCCGCCCGGGGCGGCGGCCGTGCAGTCCAACGCGGCGACGGCGGCTCAGGTGACGGTCGGGGGCCGCCGTTGGTGCGCAGGCGCTAGCGTGCAGGGTATGGACCTCGAACCCGCGGGCAGACCCGGCGCGGGGCCGGTGGCGGCGGCCGGCCCGGTGCTGCCCTGCCCGGACCCGTGGCCGCACCCGGCACTGGGCGACCTGCCGATCGCCTACGTGGCGGTGGAGCTGTGGCAGGCGCTGGCCGGCCTGGCCCTGGTGCCCGCGGCGGCCGAGCGGACCGCGCTGGCCCTGCTGCGCACCATCGCCGCCGAAGCGGTGGACGCCGCCACCCTGCCCGGCAACGAGTCCGCGCCCCGCCGGGACCTGTGGGTGAGCGCCCCGGCCTACATCGGCGGTGCGCGCCGGGTGATCTGGTTCCAGCGCTCGGCCCCGGGTGGCCCGGTCACCGCCTACTTCGCCCCGCCTATCCGTTGACTTCTGTTCGGTTCTGTTGAATCGTGTTGATCCAACGGTCGATCACGGCGTGTGAAGGAGCCCCACCTTGAAGGTCCTCATCACCGGCGGCGCAGGTTTCATCGGCAGCACCGTCGCCACCGCCTGCCTGGACCACGGCATCACCCCGGTCCTGCTGGACGACCTCGCCACCGGCGCGGCGGAGTTCACCGAGGGTCGGATCTTCTACCGGGGCGACATCGCGGACGGCCCGCTGCTGGACCGGATCTTCGCCGAGTACCCCGAGATCGAGGCCGCGGTGCACTGCGCGGCCCTGATCGTGGTCCCCGAGTCGGTGGCCGAGCCGCTGGCCTACTACCGGGTCAACGTGGCCAAGACCGCCGAGCTGGCCGGGCACCTGCTGCGCAACGGCTGCGAGCAACTGGTCTTCAGCTCCTCCGCCGCCGTCTACGCAGCGCCCGCCGGCGGCACCCTGGTGGTGGACGAGGAGGCGGCCACCGCGCCGTCCAGCCCGTACGCCCGGACCAAGCTGATGGCCGAACAGCTGCTGCGCGACACCGCCGCCGCCACGCCGCTGCGGGTGATCGCGCTGCGCTACTTCAACCCGATCGGCGCCGACCCGCAGTTGCGCACCGGCCTGCGCAACCCCACCCCCACCCACGCGCTCGGGCAGCTGATCCAGGCGCACGAGCAGGGCCGCGCCTTCGAACTGACCGGCGGCGACTGGCCCACCCGGGACGGCAGCGGGATCCGCGACTACGTGCACGTCTGGGACCTGGCGCTGGCCCACGTGGCCGCGCTGCGCCGGTTCGCGCAGGTGCTGCCGGCCGGTCGCGGCGGCTTCGAGGCCGTCAACCTCGGCACCGGGACGGGCACGACGGTGCGCGAACTGCACCGGGCCTTCGAGCAGGTGGTCGGCGTGCCGGTGCCGCTGCGCGAGGGCGCTTCGCGCCCCGGCGACGTGGCGGGCTGCTACCCGTCGGTGGACAAGGCACGCCGACTGCTCGGCTGGGCGCCCGGGCTGACGCTGGCCGACGGCATCCGCGACTCGCTCAGCCGGCGTGCCCGGCGGCTCAACCCGTGATCCGCTGCCAGTCGATGCCGTGCTCGCCGTTGGCGCAGGCCGGGCAGCGCATCCGCTCCGCCACCGCCTGTCCGTCGCTGAGCACCGACTGGCGGTAGACCACCCCGCTGCCGCCGCAGACCGAGCACCCGGTGCCCTGCGCGGCCAGCAGCGCGCACGCTTCGAAGACGAGTATCTCGGCGCCGGTGAACCCCCGCTTGGGACGGTAGTGCCCGTTGCCGTAGTGCTCCCAGTGCGCGCATTCGGCGGCCGGGGCCTCGCGCTGGCTGCTCGCGGTCTGCGTCATGGGGGACATGATGCACCCTGGACGCCCTGGTGGGACCCGGTTCGGCGCACCGAGTTCGGCGCGGTCACGGGTGCACGGGGGCATGAACACCGCCGAGGGAGGCGAAGCCGGCGCGCCGGCGCAGGATCCGCCGTGGACGTACGCGGCACCGCGCTGCCGGCCTGACGGATCCGGACTCCGCCGTCGTCACCCCATGAGCCGCCTGCGGTAGCCGCCGGCCGGTGCGCCCCGTAGCGTTCGGGTCACCTGTGCCGACGAGGGAGGGCTGGATGGACCCGGTCAGCGGTCCGCAGCAGCGGGCGGGGTTCGCGAAGCGGGCCGGCCGGGCCTGCCGACGGTACGTCAGCAAGGCCCCGGGCACCTTCGCCTGGCTGGCCGTCCTGCTGCTCACCACGCAGATCATCCACCACGTGTCGCCGGAGTTCGCCAACCGCCTGCTGGAGCGGCGCTCGACCAACCTGCACCAACTGTCGACCTCGCCGGTGCGGGTGCTGATCACCAGCGCGATGTGGATCGCGGGCGGCGGCTGGTGGTTCTACTTCGTGCTGTACAACATCTTCCACGTACCGGCCGAGCGCTGGCTGGGCACGGCCCGCTGGCTCGGCGTGCTGCTGATCGCGCACGTCGGGGCCACTTTCATCAGCGAGGGCGTGCTGCTCTGGGCGATCCGGCACGGCTACGCGCCCGAGCGCGCCAGGTACACCCTCGACTACGGCGTCAGCTACGCGCTGGCCGGCGTCGAGGCGGTGCTGACCTACCTGATCGTCCGGGCGTGGCGGTACCTGTACGTGGCCGGCGTGCTCCTCTTCTACGGGCTGGCGCTGGTCCGCTCCCGCGACTTCACCAGCGTGGGGCACTTCACCGCGGTGCTGCTGGGCCTGGCCTGCTACCCGATCGCCCGGGCCCGCCCGGGCAGTTGGGACCCGGTGCCGGCGGCGCGCCGGGCCTGGCGCACCGTCAGCCGGCGAGGTTAGGGCGCGAGCAGGATGTGCAGGCCGGCGCCCTGTGGCGGGCGGCGGCCGGTCACCGGGAGCAGTCGGCCCGCGGGGTCCACCGTGAAGAGCAGCCGGTGGTCGGCCGGGATGCCGTCGGCGGTGCTGGTCAGCTCGGCGCCCTGGGCCAGCCGGGCGGCCACCGCCGGGTCGAACAGCACCTGGTCCGGCGAGCCGGCGCCGACCGCCTGCTCACCGGTGTGCACGGCCGCCAGGCGGTAGACCGGCAGCTCGGCGCCCTCGCGCAGCACCGAGGCGGCCAGGGCGTTGAAATCCTCCTGACGGGTCAGCAGGAAGACCGCGGTGATGCCCTCCTGCTCCGCGCCTTCGGTGCCCACGACGGCCAGCAGCTCGCCCTGGGCCAGCTCCAGGCCGGCCGCCGCGATCCGCTCCCGGTGCGCGGCCCGGCCCGCCCACATCAGCACGTCGATCCCGGCCGAGCGCAGCAGCAGCGCCAGCTGCACCACCCACGGGTCGCCGCCCACCAGCAGCGGCCGGGACCGGGCCGGGCGCACCACGCCGAGCCACCGGGCCACCGGCGTCGCGGTCAGCCCGTACAGCGTCACGGTGGCCACGATCACCAGGAAGGTGGCCGGCAGGATCTTCTCCGCCCCGCCGACGCCGCCGGCGGCCAGCTCGCTGGAGAAGGTCGCCGCGGTGGAGGCGGCCACGATGCCGCGCGGTGCCATCCAGCCCAGGAACGCCCGTTCGCCCCGGCCCAGGTCGGTGCCCAGGGTGGCCAGCGCCGCCACCAGCGGCCGGGCCAGCAGCACCAGCACGGCCACCAGCGCCAGGCCGGGCAGTACCACCGGGCGCAGTGCCGACCAGGAGACGGTGGCCGAGATCGAGACGAACAGCACTCCGACGATCAGCGAGACCAGCGACTCGAAGAACGGCCGCCGGGCGGGCAGGTCGAAGGCCGGCACGGTGGCCACCGCCACGCCCATCACCACCGCCGCGATCAGCCCGGTGTCGTCACGCAGCACGTCGCAGCCGGCCGCCACCCCGATCACCGCCGCCAGCTGGGCGGTGGTGCCGAGCACCTCGCCGACCGCCAGTCTCACCAGCAGCCACCAGAGCAGCAGCGCCCCCAGCGCGCCGCCGGCCAGCCCGAGCGCCACGCTGGCCAGGAACTCCAGCACCCCGCTGCCCAGGCCGTGCCGGGCGTCGCTGAGCAGCGCGTGGAAGACCAGCGCGCCGAGGATCCCGCCGACCGCGTCGATCAGCGACCCCTCCCAGAGCAGGATCCGCTGCAGCCGCTCGTTGGGCCGCACGAAGGCGAGCAGCGGCCCGACCACGGTGGGCCCGGAGACCACCAGTACGGTGCCCAGCATGGTGGCCGCCTGCGCCGAGACGCCCAGCAGCGGGGCGGCCGCGGCCGCGGCGATCGGCGCGGTGGCCAGCGCGCCGATCCAGACCAGCCGGACCACGGTGCGCCGGGTGTGGCCGGACAGCTTGCCCAGGTCCAGGCCGAGCCCCGCGTCGTAGAGGATCACCGCCACGGCCAGCGAGACCAGCGGGGCGAAGGCGGCGCCGAGCAGCTGGTCCGGGTGGACGTCCTGGGTGAGCGCACCGGCGGTGAAGCCGGCCGGCAGCAGCACGATGATGGCCGGGATCCGCAGCCGCCCGGCGAGCAGTTGGGCGCCGACCGCGAGTACCACGGTCAGGCCGGCGCCGGTGAGGATCTGCTGGGACGTCATGGGGCCTCCGGGCGGCGGCTTCGGCGCCGACTGTCCGTCAGGGATGCGTGGCCCTGACGGTCAATCAGGACAAAAAGCACCATAGCGGGGCGGAAGGTCATGACGGGGCAACGCGACGGGGCCCGGACCGGTCGGTCCGGGCCCCGGGGGCCGAGCAGCAGGGCGAAGGCCGGGCCCGGCTGGAGGGCGAGGTCAGGCGAGGGTCAGGAAGAGCTTCTCCAGCTCGGCCTCGCTCATCGGCGGGGCACCCTCGTCGGCGGCGGCCAGGCACTGGCGCATCCCGCTGGCGACGATCTTGAAGCCGGCCCGGTCCAGGGCGCGCGAGACGGCGGCGAGCTGGGTGACCACGTCCTTGCAGTCGCGGCCCGCCTCGATCATCGCGATTACGCCGGCCAGCTGGCCCTGCGCCCGGCGCAGCCGGTTGAGCACCGCGCCGACCGCGTCCTCGTCCACCTTCATGGGGTCACCCCTTCTCTCGGCGCGCGACACCGCCGAGTGTACCCCGTGGGGTATCCGGAACCCCGGTGGTCAGCGCTTGAAGAGCAGCTTCCACGGGGCCATCGCCGACTCCAGCTGGACGCCGAGGCTCATCTTGGAGACGCCGATGGCGCGCTCCTCGAACCGGATCGGCACCTCGCGGATGGTCATGCCGCGCTTGACCACCCGGTAGTTCATCTCGACCTGGAACGAGTAGCCGTTGGAGTGCACCGACGGCAGGTCGATCGCCCGCAGGGTCGCGGCCCGCCAGGCCTTGAAGCCCGCGGTGGCGTCCTTCACGTGCAGCCGCAGGATGGTGTTCACGTAGAAGTTCGCCCAGGCCGACAGCGCCTTGCGGTGCCAGGGCCACTCGCTCGCCGTGGAACCGCCCGGCACGTAGCGCGAGCCGAGCACCACGGCGGCGTCGGTGGTCTCCAGGATCTGCACCATGGCCGGGATCGCGGTGCTCGGGTGCGACAGGTCGGCGTCCATCTGCACCACGATCTCGGCGCCCTCGTCCAGCGCCCGGGCCATGCCGGCCAGGTAGGCGCGGCCCAGGCCGTCCTTGGCGGTGCGGTGCAGCACGCCGACGGTGCCGCCGGACTCCGCGGCCAGCTTGTCGGCCACCTCGCCGGTGCCGTCCGGAGAGTTGTCGTCCACCACGAGCAGGTGCAGGTTGGGCAGCTCCAGCTCGGCCAGCAGGCCGGCCAGCACGGGCAGGTTCTCCCGCTCGTTGTACGTGGGGACGACGACAACGATCTTCGGAGCGGAGGAGGTCATCAGTGGTCTCTCGGTTGGAGGCGAAGCCTGGCCGGCGGTGCGGCGGGCGCGTCGGACGGTCGCGTCTGCGCGCGGACGCATGGCGCGTGCGGGAGCCGGCCCGCGCGCGCGTACTCGGGGGAGCCTACCTGGCGTTCGAACGACCCGGTCGCGCCGGGTAGGGGAGGGGGTACCCGCTGCGCACCGCGCCGCCGTACCGTTCGTATGCCTTCGGCGGGCGGGCGCCGGACCCTCGTGTGCGAAGCACCCGAATCGTGACCCACCGGCTGTTCGACGGGTGGAACCGAGGCCCTACCGTGCTCGTCGCAGGCAGTGCCGCGAGGGGAACGCGGTGCGCCGTAGGCGCTACACGACGAGGGACCTGACAACGAGCATGAACGGCCTGACCGAGGACGGGGCGGCCCCGGCCGAGACCCCGTGGACACTGCCCGGGTACGACCACGAACGAGAGCTGGGCAGCGGCGGCAGCGGGCGGGTGGTGCTGGCCACGCACCGGGCCACCGGCACCCGAGTGGCCGTCAAGTACCTGAGCGAGGCGGTCCAGGACCGGACCCGGCTGCGCGACGAGGCCGAACTGCTCGGCGCGCTGCACTCGCCGCAGGTGGCCGAGCTGTACGAGTACGTGGAGGGCCCGCAGGGCGCCGCGCTCGTGATGGAGCTGGTCGACGGCGTCTCGCTGCGCACCCTGCTGCGTGAGGAGGGCGCCACCGGGCCGGAGGCCGCGCTGGTGGTGCTCAAGGGCTCGCTGCTGGGCCTGGCCGCCGCGCACCGGGCCGGGGTGGTGCACCGCGACTACAAGCCGGACAACGTGCTGGTCACGGTGGACGGCTCGTCGAAGCTGGTGGACTTCGGGATCGCGGTGCGCAGCGGCGAGAGCGCCAAGGTGGCCGGAACGCCGGTGTACATGGCGCCCGAGCAGTGGGCGGGTGAGCCGGCCACGCCCTCCTCGGACGTGTACGCCGCCACCGCGACCTTCTTCGAGTGCCTGACCGGTGCCAAGCCCTACAACGGGACCACCCTGATGGAGCTGGCGCTGCAGCACACCGAGGCGCCGATCCCGGACGAGCAGGCCCCCGAGACGGTCCGTCCGCTGATCCGGGCCGGGCTGGCCAAGGCGCCCGAGCAGCGGCCGGAGAGCGCCGAGGACCTGGTCGAGCAGCTGGAGCGGGTCGCCCGGGCCGGGTACGGGCCGGACTGGGAGGAGCGCGGGCGGGCGGCACTGGCCGCGCTGTTCGCCCTGGTGCCGTTGCTGCTGCTGCCCTCGGGCGGCGAGCCCGCCGCGGGCGGGACCTCGCTGGCGACCACGGTGCTCGGGGCGGGGGCGGCCACCGCGGGTGCGCGCCGACTGGTGAGCCGGCGGGCCAAGCTGATGGCGGGCGCCGTCGGTGTGGTGGTGCTGGCCGGCATGGCCCGGGTCGCGGTCGCCGACGGGACCGGGTCCGCCGGTTCCACCCAGGTGGTCGGGTCCGCGGTGCAGGCGTCGAGTTCGGTGTCGGCCGACGGGATCGCCCCCGCGGCCACGCCGTCGGCGCTGGTCAGCGCCTCGGCCAGTGCGTCCGCCTCTGTATCGGTGTCGGCCTCCGCCTCCGCCACGGCTGCGGCGAGCCCGGGCGCGCCCACCCCGCACGCCACCACGGCCGGGCCCACCCCGACCGCACCGGGCGGCACCACCGGCGCCCCGACCAGTGCGCCGACCACGGCGGGCGGCAGCACCCCGACCAGCCCGAGCACCTCGCCGGCGGCGGCCCCGCTGCGGGTGCTGACCGTGCTGGCGAGCGGCTACACCTGCAACAACCTGTACGGTGCCGCGACCGTGGGGGTGACCACGGACGGCGCCGCCGACGGCATGCTGACGGTGAGTTGGATCACCAGCAACGGCGGGGTGCGCACCGTGGTGCAGAACCAGACCTTCACGCTGACCAAGGGCACGACCAAGTTCTCGTTTCCGGTCCACTACTCCTTCACCTCCGGCTCCGTCGGCTACGGGATCCAGGTCAGCACCAGCCCCGCCGCCGTCCGCGGTCAGGGCGGCTACCAGGAGATCTCCACCGTCGTGTGCAACCCGCCCCGGTGACCGACCGCCAGAGCAAGGACAGGCCCGCCATGCCCAGCCCCGACGACCACCTCGACCAGACCGTGGTCCTGCCCGGCGCCCCGCTGGACCAGACCGTGGTGCTCGATGCCGCCCCGCTGGACCAGACCGTGGTGCTCGATGCCGCGCCCCTGGACCAGACCGTGGCCCTCGCCTCGCCGCCCGTCGACCGGACGACGGCCCTGACGGCCGCCCCGGCGGCCCGGGCCGCGCAGCCGGTGCCCGTGCCCGTGCCCGTGCCGGAGGACAGCGCCACCATGCTCGACGAGGAGGCCTGGCCCACGCCCGCCACCGGGGAGTTCCGCCGGTTCGGGCCCGGGGTGCCGGTCCCCACCGCGACCGTGCCGCTGGGCGCCGCGGCCGCCTGGCACGGCGAACCCGCCGAGCCCGAACGGCGCCGCCGCCGCACCTTCTGGCTGATCCCGCTCCTGGTGCTGCTGCTGGTGCTCGGCTACCTGGGCTGGCAGTGGTGGTCGCCGGCCCTGACCGTGACCGGGGTGGCCGTGCAGACCGATCCGGCCGGCCCGGGCTGCAACGGGACCCAGACGGTGACTGGCACCCTGGACACCAAGGGCGGAGCCGGCACGGTCACCTACCGCTGGCACCGCAGTGACGGCACGATCTCCTCCGACATCACCCAGCCGGTCCCGAAGGGCGAGCACCACACCCAGGTGACGCTGCGCTGGACCTTCGAGGGCAAGGGCTCGATGAACGCCGTCGCCACGCTGGAGGTGGTCAGCCCGGGCTCGCAGTCGGCCGCGGCCTCCTTCACCTACAGCTGCTGACGGTCCGTCAGTTAAAGCGCGCGCGGGCGCCTGGGCGGGTGTGCCGCCCCGGCGCCCGCGTTCTCAGCCGGGTGCCTACTCGCGCAGGTAGGTGTCGGAGAAGCTGGTGCCGCCCGAGCCCAGCGCGCTGGTGCGGGCTTCGTAGGCGCCGTTGGACGGGTCGAGCGCGACCGGGTTGAAGGACCCGAGCGACTTGCCGTTGACGGTAGCCGAACTGAAGTTCAAGGTACCGAAGTTGGGGTAGGCCCCGGTGGGCGACTCGATGATCACCTCGGCGCTCGTCCGGCTCGCGGAGAGGGTCTTGCTGGTGCTGTAGGTCCAGCCCCGCGAGGAGTTGACCAGCTTCAGGGTGTACCTGTTGCTCCCGGCGTAGGTCACCGAGGCGTTGATGACGTCACCGGCCGCGACCGGGTACGAGCTGGTGCTCAGGTAGACCGGGTTCGCCGGGTACATCTCGTACCAGGCCTGGTGCACCGCGGTGCCGCTGGAGCAGTCGGTCGCCACGCCGGTCTGCTCGACGGTGGACGAGCCGTAGCCGTCGATGCCCACCCACGGGGCGTAGAGGTCGTTGGTGGAGTTGCAGGTCGCCCGGGCCTCGGTCCAGGTGGCCGAGACGGAGGTGAAGCCGCTGCCCGTGGCGGCGTAGCCACCCCAGTTGTAGCCGTTGGTGTTGTACTGCAGCGGACGGAACGACAGGTTCTGGGCGGCCGCCGCGGTGGTGGGGGCGACGGGGGCGGCAAGGGTGGTGGCTGCGGCCGCGAGGGTGGCGACGCGTATCAGCAACTTGCGCATACTGGCTCCTTCGTGGGGGACGATCAGGATGCAGACACGCCAACCCGGCCCCTGGGGGTGGCTGTTCGGGGTGGTAGTACAGGATGACCTGCTGTCATGGGCTGGTCAATAGTCTGGCGGCACTCCGGACCGCGACAGCCAATTCCCCGGCGGGCCCGGGCCGCTGGGCCCGCCCGCCGGGGAACCGTTCGAACCGTCCGTCGGCCCCGCCTGGTGCTCAGCCGCGGGCGAGGGCGACGGCCAGCAGGACGAAGGACGCGACGATCACGGCGACCCGCAGGTAGTGGAGGCGGTCCCAGGCGCCCAACTGCTCGCGCCAGTCGGCGGGGGCGGTCTCGGGGGTCCAGTGCTTGGCCCGGTCGTTGATCGGCACCAGCAGGGCGACGGACAGCACCACACTGAGCACCAGCAGGCCGGCGGCCGTGACGACGAGCGCGGAGCCGGCCCCGCCCCAGGCCACCGCGGCCCAGGCGGCGCTGAGCAGCAGGGCGCCGATGTACCAGAACGGCATCACCCGGCCGAGCAGTCGGCCGCCGGCGGCGCGGGCGGTCAGGCCGCCGTTGTGCGGCAGTCCGTCGACGATCGGGTTGATGAAGACCGCCACCGCGAACTCCACGCCCACCAGCATGCCGGTGACCACGATCGTGACGACGGCGAGTACCTGCTGCATTGCGTCCCCTCCCAAGCGGCTGAGCGGCGCCGCCTTCTAGCGCCGCTAGGTTCGAGTTCGATGCTAGATTGTCGAGTGCTCGAATGTCTAGCGGTGCTAGGATCCGTGTCATGTCGATTCAGGAACGCAAGGAACGGGAGCGTGCCCAGCGCCACCAGCTGATCGTCGCCACCGCCCGCGAGCTCGCCGAGGCCCAGGGCTGGGAGGCCGTGACCACGCGCCGGCTCGCCGAGCGGATCGAGTACAGCCAGCCCGTGATCTACGGACACTTCCCCGACGGCAAGCGCCAGATCGTCGGCGCCGTCGCGCTGGAGGGCTTCGCCGAACTGACGGCGGTGCTCCGCCAAGCGGTGGCCGACGGCCCGGCCGGCCGGGCCGCGGTGGCCGCGCTCGCCACCGCCTACCTCGACTTCGCCGAGCGCAACCCCGCGTTGTACGACGCGATGTTCCTGCTCGACACCGGCCTGCTGTTCGCCGACGAGCAGACCCCGGCACCGCTGCGCGAGGGCTTCGGGACGCTGGTCGCCACGCTGGGCCCGGTCGCGGGGGAGGCCGACCCGGGCGCGTTCGTCGAGGTCTTCTGGTCGGCGCTGCACGGCCTGGCCTCGCTCACCCGCTCCGGCCGCCTGCCGCGCCGGCTGGCGGCGCAGCGGCTGACCGTCCTGGTGGACCGCTTCGCCGGATAGGGCCTGACCAGGGCCCTCGAGGGGTCGCTGTCAGTAAGGTCGACCCCGGAGCAGATTTCTTATGATCAGACCGTAGCCTTCTGACGTGAAGTCAACGAATTCAAGCCGCGTTCGCGGCCCCATAGCGCTCACCGGACTGGGTCTCCGCTTCTTGCTGGTCAGCGGAACCGCCGGTGTGCTGGTGGCTGGAATGGCGGTGCCGTTCGTCGGGGGTATCGGGCTGGGCGCCAAGGCGTCGGCCGACAGTTTCGAGAACCTGCCCGACGACTTCAAGGCACCGCCGCTCTCGCAGGCCTCGTCGATCTACGACGCGGGCGGCAACCTGATCGCCACCGCCTACGACCGCGACCGCACCGTGGTGCCGGCCGACCAGATCTCGCCGCTGGTCCGCAAGGCGCTGGTGGACATCGAGGACAACCGGTTCTACGAGCACGGCGCGGTGGACCCCAAGGGCATCCTGCGGGCGGTCGGCAACAACGCGGGCGGCGGCGGTACCCAGGGCGCCTCGACGCTGACCCAGCAGTACGTGAAGAACGTCTTCGTGGACGAGGCCGGCAACGACCCGGCCAAGGTCGCCGAGGCGCAACGGCAGACCGTCGGCCGCAAGCTGCAGGAGATGCGCTACGCGATCGAGGTCGAAAGGACCCTCAGCAAGGACCAGATCCTCACCAACTACCTGAACATCACCTTCTTCGGTGAGCAGGCGTACGGGATCGAGGCGGCCTCCGAGCGGTACTTCACCACGCACGCGAAGGACCTGACCCTGCCGCAGGCCGCGTTGCTGGCCGGCATCGAGCAGTCGCCGAGCAACTACGACCCGATCCTGCACAAGGACACGGCCAAGCAACGCCGCGACACCGTGCTGAGGAAGATGGTCGAGTACGGCAGCATCAGCAAGGCCGACGGCGACGCGGCGATCGCGTCCCCGATCCAGCTCGCCGTCAGCCGCCCGCAGCAGGGGTGCATCACCGCGAAGAACGGCGAGGGGTTCTTCTGCGACTACGTGAAGAAGCTGGTGCTCGGCGACCCGGCCTTCGGCGCGAGCGCGGCCGACCGCCAGGCCCTGTGGAACCGCGGCGGCCTGCAGATCCACACCACCCTGGACCCCAAGGCGCAGGACGCGCTGAACAAGGCGCTCACCGGCAAGGCCAGGCCGACCGACAAGCCGGTGGCCGTGATGAGCATGGTGCAGCCCGGGACCGGCAAGATCCTGGCGATGGGGCAGAGCCGCCCCTACGGCCTGGACCCCAACTCCCAGACCACCCTCAACCTGAACGTCGACAAGTCGATGGGCGGCGGTGAGGGCTTCCCGACCGGCTCGACCTTCAAGGCGATCGTGGCCGCGGCCGCACTGGAGAACGGCCTCGGCCCGGACACCAGCATCAACACGCCGTACAGCATCCCGTGGCCCACCATGACGGACTGCCAGGGCGGGCGGTTCGTGGCCAAGCCCGCGGACCCGCCGGTGCACAACGACTCGCAGAGCGAGAACGGCACCTTCGCGATGCCGGGCGCGCTGGCCGCCTCGATCAACACCTACTTCGCCACCCTGGAGGGCCAGGTCGGCCTCTGCACCACCGCGCAGATGGCCAACAAGCTGGGCATCACCAAGCAGTCCGGCGGCGAGCCGCTGAAGGTGGTCCCGTCGATGACGCTGGGCGTCAACTCGCTGACCCCGCTGGGCATGGCCGCCGCCTACGCCACCTTCGCCTCGCACGGCACCTACTGCGCGCCGAACGCGATCACCGGGGTGACCGGCCCCGACGGCAAGAACCTGGCGGTGCCGCCGACCAAGTGCGCTCCGGCGATGTCGCCGACCACCGCCGACACCATCACCGCGATGCTCAAGGGCGTGGTCCAGGACGGCGGTACCGCGCTGGGCATCGGCCTGGACGACCGCGACAACGCGGGCAAGACCGGTACCACCAACGACGGCAAGCAGGTGTGGTTCGTCGGCTACACCCCCGACCTGGTGGGGGCCACCCTGGTCAGCGACATGGGCACCCAGGAGCCGCTGCAGGGCCAGAAGCTCGGCGGCTCGGCGATCGCCCAGGCCTTCGGCGCCCAGGTGGCCGGCCCGTTCTGGCGCAGCGCGATGAGCGGCGCGCTGGTCGGCGTCCACCCGACCCCGTTCCCCTCGGTCAACCTGCCGGCCGCCCCGCCGCAGAACCCGCCGGCCAGCCCGAGCCCGGGCGACTCGACCAGCCCCGGCAACGGGAACGGCAACGGCACTGGCGGTGGCAACAACTAGCGCCGCGTCAGCACCGGGCCCCGCCGTGACGGCGGGGCCCGGGCGGCGCAGCGGTGGCCCGGGTCACTGCGCGGGCTTGCCACCGGTGAAGGCCCAGCGCATGTCCAGGTAGCCGCTCTGCTGCTCGGTCAGCTGGCCGGACTTCACCTGCTGGTACGTCACCCAGGTGTTGACCAGGCGGGGGGTCTCGGCGTTCGGGAGCATTTCGCTCCAGCTCAGCGGCGGGGTGACGCCACCGGTGTTCAGGGTGTCCCCGCTCTCCAGCAGGTCCCGCAGGTTCTGGGTGGTCAGTGGCTTGCCGGCGGCGTTCAGCCGGTCCGCGGCGGTGAGGAACACCTGGTAGGCCACCCAGGTGGTCTGTACGGCGAGGTCGGAGAGGTCGACCTGGTTGCCGCCGATGGTCGAGCGCAGCGCGTCCCAGGCGTGCGACGAGGCGGGCGGGTACCAGCCGGTCACGTAGGCGTTGTTGAGTACGCCGTCGGCGCCGCCTTGGCCGAGCACGGCCTGCGGGACGCTGCCGATCACCGCGCCGAGCTGGGTGTGCCTGGGGTTCAGCTGGTGGAGGGCGTCCAGGAAGCGGCTGCTCTGCTGGGGTTCGAGCGCGTCGCTGACGCAGTTCCCGGCGCGGTCGTCGCCCAGCGCCTTGCGGGCGGCGGTCGCGTAGTCGGGCGAGGCCTCGCCGACCCGGACGTCGACCACCTTGCTGTTCTCCGGCTTGAGCGCGCCGGCCAGGTAGCCGGTGAGGCTGTCGCCGGCCGGGCTGTCCGGGCGGACCAGGGCGATGGTGCGGCAGCCGGCCGCGACCAGCTGGCGGCCGTTGCCGATCACCAGGGTCGGGGTGCCGCCGGCCACCGGGTAGGAGAGCGGGCTGCTGAACTCGGCGCTGGTCAGGCCGTAGCCGCCGAGATAGGGGATCTTGGCGCTCTCCAGGCCGGGCAGCAGCGCGTCGCTGTTCAGGCTGTACGAGCCGATCACCGCGACGGCCTTCTGGGCCACCGCCTGGCGCACGCAGGCGGTGCCGCCGTCCACGGTGTTGTGCTCGTTGCAGGTGAGCACCTTGAGGTGGTGGCCGTCGACCCCGCCCTTGCTGTTCACGTCCCGGCCGATCAGGTCGGCAAGTGCCGTCACCCCGCCGCGGTCGAAGGCGCCGGTGCCGGAGGGGGCCCAGGTCATCACCGTGATGTCGCCGTCGTCCGACCCCGCCGAACTGCCGCAACCGGTGGCCGCGAAGAGCGCGGGAAGCAAGGTGAATGCCGCGAGGGCCCGGCCCGGACGGGTCCAGCTGGTCATGCCGTGTGCCTTCCTCGAACTGCCGTGCCAGGCAGTGACGCTGAAAACCAGTACAGCCAACTCGACGAGCGGCGCTGGCAACTAGTACAGCCAACTCGGCACGGCACAAGGAGGGAGATACGGCACGTTAACGGCGGGCGGCCGGGTGGCCAACAGCGGACGAGCAGAGGCCCGGTACACGAACGGCAACGGTGAACGGTCAGGCGGCCCGCACTGGTTGGTGCATCGCGTCCAGCGCGGCCCCGGCCTGCTCGGCCAGGGTCACCGCGACCAGCCGGGCCTGCCGCGAGGAACGGCTGCCCGGTACCGGTTCCAGCAGGTAGCGCCCCAGGTAGCGGCCGTTCCCGGTCAGCCGCAGCTCCACCGCCCCGGCCGGCCAGCCCAGTCGCTCGGCGTCCCAGGTCCGGCCGGCCAGCACGATCGAGCCGTCGCGCTCCAGTCGCGGCAGTCGGCCCAGCAGCGAGCCGTACTCGAACCGGCACTCGGTCAGCCCGAGCAGGTCGACCAGCTCGTCGCGCACGTGGTCGACCACGGTCAGCGCCGAACCGGGTGCCCGGGAGAGCGCGGCGGTGCGGTGGATCCGGTCGAGGTGGCCGGCGTCGGCGTCGGCGCGCAGCGACAACCGCCGGGCCCGGGCCGCCAGCTGGGAGACCGTCAGACCGACCGCGAGCAGTACGCCGGCGACCGTCAGGTCGCCGGGGCGACCGATCGCGAACTGCTGGTACGGACGGGTGAAGAAGAAGTCGAACCAGCCGGCCGCGCCGACCGCGGCCAGCGCGCCCGCGACCCGGCTGCCCAGCGCGGCGACCCCGACCACCACGACGACCAGCAGCAGGGCCGGGTCGAGATTGGGAATCCGGTCGCGCCACGGCAGCAGCAGGGCGCAGAGCGCCACCGGGGCGGCCAGTGCGGCCGGCACGGCGACGGCGACCGGGGCGAGCGGGCCCCGGGGGACATAACGGCGCATCACGCACCTCCTGGCTCCGGTGTAGCAGGCGCGTCGCTGTGCGCAACCGGATCGGGGCCGGCTTTGACGCATTTCTTGCACCGCGTTCCGTCCGACGGCGCAGGACGCTGGTTCGGGAGCGACTTTCGACCAGGTCTGCCCGGAGCCTGGCTGGGTAGGGAGCGGGCGGGGGACAGGCGGCAGGGCGAGCGGGGAGGGGCCGAGTGGCCGAGGCCGGGTGGGCGGTGGTGGCCGGGGTGCTGCTGCTGGGATGGCTGGCGGGCCTGGCGGCCGCGCTGGGCCGGGCCCGGCGCCGGGCCGCGCGCGGCCGCGGCGAGCGGGCCGACCCCGGCACCCTGGCGCCCGCCCTCGGCAGTCTGATCGCCGGTGGCGGACGGCTGCGCGGTACCGAGGCGGCGGCCACCCTGCTGGACCTGGTCGCCCGCGGGGTGCTGGGGCTGACCTCCACCGGCCCGGGCCCGTCGGCGGCACTGGTCACCGTGGTCGGCGAGGCGTCCGGGCCGGCCGGTTTCGAGCGGCTGGTACTGGAGCGGGTCACCGGCTACGCGCAGCGCGGCAGCCTGCCACTGGCGGCGCTGGCCCGGGGCGGCCCGCAGCAGCACGCCGAGTGGGAACGGGAGTTCGCCCAGGCGGTCCGGGAGGCCGGGCGGGCCCAGGGGCTGCTGGTGGACCGGCTCGACCGCGCCGCCCGGCTGCGCTGGACCGCGCTGGCCGTCCCGTTCGCCGCGGCCGGCTGGCCGGCCCGCGGCCCCTGGGCGGCCGGGCCGGCGTTCCTGCTGGCTGCCGCACTGGTCGCCTACGCGGGCCGGCGCCCCGTGGTGACCGCGCGGGCGGACCGGGCGCGGTGGCGGGCGCTGGGTGCCCAGCTGCGCGGCGAGGCCGGCTGGGCGGTGCGGGAGCCGGCCGGCGTGGCCGCGGGGGAGCGGCGGTTCGCCCACGCCGTGGCGCAGGGGGCGGCGCCGGTCGCGGCCCGGGCCGTCTCGTTCGGCCCGGAGCACCACCGGCGCGCCTGGGCCGCGCACGGCGGCTGGCACGAGGTGCGGCTGCACCGCTCGCGCTGGCGCGGCACGCTGCTGGCGCCCGTGCGGGCGGCCTGGGCCGGCGGGCTCGGGTGTCTGGCCGGGGCGGGGGCACTGGCGGTGCTCGGGTACACGGCGGTGCTGCGCGACGGGGCGGGGCAGCCGTTCCTGCCCCGCTCGGTGCTGCTGCTCTACGGCGCGGCGCTGCTGGCGGTCTTCCTGCCGTCCCTGGTCTGCTGCCTGGTCGGACTGCACGACCTGGGCCACCGCCGAGTGGTGACCGGTGAGCTGGTCCGGGTGCACCGCTCCACCCGGGAGGGCAAGGAGCCCAGCCTGCTCGCCGTCAACTCCGGTCACGGGCGCGCCGTCTGGCTGCTCCCCGTGCGCACCGCGCTGCTGGACGGCCTGACGGAGGGTCAGTCGGTGCGCCTGGTGCGCTCGCACTGGCTCTGGTTCGTCCACCAGGTGGAACCAAGCGATGGGGGAGCCCAGGTTTCACTCCGACCGTAGCGTCCAACTCGTGCTTGCCGCCCGCACATTGTCGTGGCCGTGCCGTCGTGGATGCAGGTGTCCTGCTGGTCCTGCGGCAGCGTGGCGATCAGGTCGGTGTCGGGCGATTGCCGGGGCATCCTGTGCGGTCCAGGTGAATTTCATGCATCCCGGGGCGAACTCTTTGCCGAACGCCGGCGAGGCGGGGGAGCGGTGCCCGGCGGCCCGGCGGCCGACCTGCGGATTCCGGTGGTGGCCCTGCTTGCGGAATCTTCGGTGATGGTTAGTCAAGTTTCCTGTTCGAGAGCGGCCTCCGAATTCCGGGAAGGGCGGTGCCGGAATTCCCGTCAGGACCGCCGGACCACCCGCCGCCGGGAACGCGCAATCCCTTGACAGCCCCCACCTGGTCTAGTCCATTCTGGTGCGGCAGTCGGCGGCCGCCCCACGGCACCGGCTCGGGCTCCCTGTGCAAACGCCCTCGTTGCCGCCCCCACGCGGCACCCGGGCGTGCTCCCCCACGTCCGTCACCGGAAAGGCGTTCTCCATGGAACGAGCCCTGCCTGCTCCCAAGACCCGCACCCCGCACCGGCGTTCGCGCTCCGGCCTGGTGGCCGGGGTCGCCTCGCTCGGGCTGCTGGCCGGTGCGGTGGCCGCCGTCGCCGCCACCGGCTCCGCGCAGGCCTCCACCACCACCGCCGCACTGTCGTCGAACTGGTACGCCTCGGCCCCGTACCTGATGCCCGAGGACAACAACCCGCCGGACGCCGGCGCCGTCATGGATGCCACCGGCCAGAAGGCCTTCCAGCTCGCCTTCATCCTCGACGGCGGCGGCTGCTCGCCGGCCTGGGGCGGCACCTCCTCGATCGACTCCGACAGCACCATGCTGAACGTGATCGCGGCCATCCGGGCCAAGGGCGGCGACGTCTCGGTCTCGGTCGGCGGCTACGGCGGCACCAAGCTCGGCCAGACCTGCGGCACCCCGGAGGCCACCGCCGCGGGCTACCAGAAGGTGATCACCAAGTACGGCCTGCACGCGATCGACTTCGACCTCGAGGAGCCGGAGTACGAGAACACGGCCGCGATCCACAACGAGATCGGCGCCGCCAAGATCCTGCAGGCCAACAACCCGGGCCTGTACGTCTCGATCACCACCGCCGGCACCACCGCGGGCACCGGCTGGTTCGGCCAGCAGATGCTCAACGAGGCCAAGGCGCAGGGCTTCACGCCGAACAACTTCTCGATCATGCCGTTCGACGGCGGCTTCAGCGGCGCCGCCGCCCAGACCGCCGCGCTGACCAGCTTCAACACCCTGCTGCAGAACACCTTCGGCTGGAGTGCGGCCACCGCGTACGCCCACGAAGGCGTCTCCATGATGAACGGCCGCACGGACTCGGCCGAGTACTTCACCCAGGCCGACTTCCAGACGGTGCTGGACTACGCGACGGCGCACGGCCTGGCCCGCTACACCTACTGGTCGGTCAACCGGGACCGCCAGTGCACCGGGTCGGTCGACCCGGGCCTGTCCGGCTCCTGCTCCAGCGTGGTGCAGAACCCGTGGGACTTCACCAAGTACACGGTGAAGTTCGCCGGCGGCGCCCCGGTGACCACCCCGCCGACCACCCAGCCGCCGACCACCAACCCGCCCACCACGAACCCGCCGACCACCAACCCGCCGACCACCCCGGGCGGCGGCAGCTGCACCGCGGCGCCGTGGAGCTCGGCCACCGCGTACAACGGCGGCGCGGTGGTCTCGTACGCGGGCCACAAGTGGACCGCCAAGTGGTGGACCTACAACGACGTCCCCGGCGGCTCGGCGGGCGTCTGGGCGGACAACGGGGCCTGCTGACCCCTGGTAGTGCACGTGCGTGGGCGGCCGCCGGAGGTTCCGGCGGCCGCCCACTCGCGGATCGGTACGGTCAGGTCAGAGCTGGCCGGAGGCCGAGATGGTGACCTTGGCCTTGGGGGTGCCGCTCTGGGAGCCGAGGCCCTCGATCTTCTTCACCAGCTCCATGCCCTCCTCGACCTCGCCGAAGACGACGTGCTTGCCGTCCAGCCAGTCGGTGACCACGGTGGTGATGAAGAACTGCGAGCCGTTGGTGTTGCGGCCGGCGTTGGCCATCGAGAGCAGGCCCGGGCGGTCGTGCTTGAGCTTGAAGTTCTCGTCCTCGAACTTCTCGCCGTAGATGCTCTTGCCGCCGGTGCCGTTGCCGCGGGTGAAGTCGCCACCCTGCAGCATGAAGGCCGGGATGATGCGGTGGAAGCTGGACCCGGCGAAGCCGAAGCCCTTCTCGCCGGTGGCGAGGGCGCGGAAGTTCTCCGCGGTCCGCGGCACGACGTCCTCGAACAGGTTGAACACGATCCGCCCGGCGGGCGCGTCGTCGATGGTGATGTCGAAGTAGACCTTGGTCGTCATGCCCCTATCCTGACATCTCCGCGCCGCGATGCCACTCTCCGGGTACCGGGTGTCAGCCTGGGCGCTACCCGTCCCTGGTGAACCGTGCGTGGCCCCTTGACAGTTGGAGACCGCTCCAGCAGGCTCGCCGCAATCTGCCGGAGGGGACAGCCAGTGGTCGCACAGCAGCACGAGCGGTCCGGGCGGCGGCGGGCGCTCCGGGTGCTGGCCGCGCTGGTCGCGGTGGCCGGCGCGCTCCGAGCGTGTCAGGGATGGGCGCCCCCGGAGCCGGCCGTGACCCATCGGCTCCCTGCGCCCTCATGCAGGCCGGAGGTTCCGCGATCGAATGGTGGTAGGGCAGGATCCGCGGCGTGCCACAGACCATCACCAGTACCCGACCCTGCCCGCAGTGCGCCGCTCCGATCGAGGCCGACCCGCGGTTCGCGGACTGGTGCCCGGCCTGCGAGTGGAACCTGGCGCCGGTCCAGGAGCCGTCCCGCCGGCGCGGTGAGCGCTCCCGGGCGCGCTCCCGGGCCCGGGTCGAGCGGCTCTACCGGGCCCTGGCGGCCCGGCCGCCCGAGAGCGACCAGCACCGCAGCGGGGCCTGGGTGCTGGCCGTGCTGCTGGCCACCCTGGTCAACCTGGTGACGCTGGCGGTGCTGGCCGGCTCGCTCTGGCTGCTGGTGGCGGGTGCCCTGGTGCTCAAGGCCCTCGCCCTGGTGGGTCTGGGCCTGGCCTGGCTGTTGCGTCCGCGGCTCGGCCGCTGGCGGGCGGCCGAGCCGGGCGAGCTGACGGCGGCCCAGGCCCCGGTGCTGCACGCGGTGACGGCCCGCATCGCCGCCGCCCTGGACACCCGGACGCCCGATCGGATCGTCGTCGACCACGCGTACAACGCCAGTTACGCCCGGATCGGGCTGCGCGGCCGGGTCCAGCTCACCGTGGGCCTGCCGCTGTGGACCGCGCTGGCCGAGGACGAGCGGCTCGCGCTGCTCGGCCACGAGCTCGGGCACGGCAGCAACGGGGACCAGCGGCGCGAACTGTGGCTGATGATGGCGCACAGCGCCCTGACCGAGTGGTGCCGGCTGCTGCTGCCGCACTTCGGCTACCGGTTCCAGCGGCGCGGCATGCGCCAGGCGGCCGACACCAACCTGGTCACCCTGTTCCTGCAACTGCTGGCCCAGCCGGTGCTGCTGCTGTTGACGGTGCTGAACCGGCTCACCGAGCGCAGCAGCCAGCAGGCGGAGTACCTCGCCGACAACCGGGCCGCGACGGTGGCCTCCTCCGGGGCGGCCGAGCGGATGCTGGCCAAGCTGATGCTGCATCAGAGCGTCCAGGTCCGGCTGGGCCAGCAGCGGTCCGCGGCCCAGCGCGGCGGGCGGACCGGGCGGAGCGGGACTGCGCCGGTCGAGGAGTTCTGGACCGGCCTGCGCGAGTACCTGGACTCGGTGCCGGCCTCCGAGCGGGAGCGGCGGATCCGGCTGAGCGCGCTGGAGATGACCGCGGTGGACACCACCCACCCGCCGACCCACCTGCGGATGCGGATGCGCGCCACCCGCCCGGACCGCGCGGCCACGGTCACCGTGGACCCCGCCGAGTGGGCCGCCATCGAGGCCGAACTGGCCCCGGCGCGGAGCCGGATCGGCCGGCAGCTGCTGGGCTGGTGACGCCGGGTACCGCTACGCCCGCCGACCCGGAGGGGCGGGGCTCCGGTGATGTGCCACCGGGGCCGGCCCTCAGGCTGTGAGAGGCAGCCCGGTCCGCCCTGGCTGGGCGGACCGGGTCGCTGACGCCCGGTCAGCGCGGCAACGCTGGCGCCAGGTGGGCGGTCAGCGTGCGCACGGTGCGATGGCGGTAGAGGTCCGGCAGGCGGACGGCGGGCAGGTCGGCGGCGCGGACCGCGGCCAGCAGGCGGACGCCGAGCAGGGAGTTGCCGCCGAGGGTGAAAAAGTCGTCGTCCAGGCCGACCCGGAACCCGAAGGTCCGCTCCCAGACGGTCTTCAGTCGTGACTCCAGGTCACCCGCCCCGGCTTCCGCCGGAGCCGGGTCGCCGTCCTCGAGCGGTTCGGGCAACCGAGCGGTGTCCACCTTGCCGTTGGGGGTCAGCGGCAGCACCGGTAGGGCCGTGATGGTGGACGGGACCATGTGCGCGGGCAGGAAGGCCGCGGCGTGCCGGCGGACCTCCTCGGTGCTGCCCGCCGCGTCCTGCAGCACCACGTACGCGTCCAAGCGGGCACCCGCCGCGTCGTCGCCGGTCCGGCGCAGGACCACCGCGGCCGCGGCCACCTGCGGGGAGTCCAGCAGCCGGGCCCGGATCTCGCCCAGCTCGATCCGGAAGCCGCGCAGCTTGACCTGGCTGTCCAGCCGCCCCAGGTGCTCCAGCCGCCCGTCGGGCAGCAGCCGGCCGCGGTCCCCGCTGCGGTAGCGCGGGCCCGGGGCGTCCGGGTCGGTGACGAACCGTTCGGCGGTCAGCTCGGGCCGGTGCAGGTACTGCCCGGCCACCCCCGCCCCGCCGACGTAGATCTCCCCGGCCACGCCGGGCGGCAGCTCGCGGCCCGCCGGGTCCAGCACTGCCAGGTGCCAGCCGGGCAGCGGGGCGCCGACCGAGCGGGAACCGGTCAGCGCCTCGCGGCGGGTGACGGTCTGTGCCGTGACGTGCACCGTGGTCTCGGTGATGCCGAACATGTTGACCAGCCGGCAGCGGGCGGCCGGGTGGCGGTCCAGCCAGGCCAGCAGCGGCCGGGTGTCCAGCGGCTCGCCGCCGAAGACCACCAGCCGCAGCGCGTCGCCGACCGGCTGCTCCCGCTCGGCCGCCGTCAGCTGGGCGAACGCGCTGGGGGTCTGGCTGAGCACGGTGACCCGCTCCTCGCGGAGCAGCCGGGCGAACTGCTCGGGATCCCGGGAGGCCCAGAAGGGCACCACGACCAGGCGGCCGCCGGTGGTCAGGCAGCCCCAGATCTCCCAGACCGAGAAGTCGAAGGCGCTGGAGTGGAAGAGCGTCCAGACGTCTCCACCGCCGAGCCCGAAGTCCGCCCGGGTGGCCGCCAGCAGCGCGGCGACGTTGCGGTGCGGCACCACCACGCCCTTGGGTCTACCGGTCGATCCGGAGGTGTAGATCACGTAGGCCGGGTCGTCGGGCGAGAGCGGGCCCGCCGGATCAGCGGGCAAGGCCGGTTCGGACGGTTCGGCGGGCCCGGTCGGCGCGGTGAGCTCGCTCGGGTGGACCAGCCGGACGCCCGGCGCGGGCGGGAAGTCAGCGGCGTCGGTGATCACCAGCGCGAGCTCGGCGTCCTGGACCGTGTAGCGCAGCCGGTCGGGCGGGTAGGCGGCGTCCATCGGCAGATAGGCCGCACCGGCCTTCAGCACCGCGAGCAGGCTGACCACCAGGTCGAGCGAGCGGTCCAGGCAGACCCCGACCCGCCGGCCCGGCCGCACCCCCAGGCCGCGCAGTGCTGCGGCCTGCTGCTCGGCCAGCTGGTCGAGTTGCCGGTACGTCAGGTGGGTCTCGGCGAAGCTGACCGCCGGAGCGTCCGGGGTCTGCTCGGCCCAGTAGCCGACGGCCTGTTCGATCCGTTGCGCGGGGACCGCGAGACTGCGCCCCAGCCCGCCGAGGAGCGCGAGGCGCCGGCGCTGCTCGTCGTCGAACAGCGCCAGCTCGCCCACGGCCGTGTCGGGATCGGCGCTCAACAGCGCCGCGTGTGCGGTGGCGAGCATCTCGGTGAACCAGGTCACCGTGGGCCCGCCGACCACGGACGGCCGGTGGTGGCAGCGGCCGGTCAGCCGGTCCCCGGCCGCGGTCAGATGCAGCGAGAGCGGGTGCACGGGGGCGAGGAAGGGCAGCTGCTGGGTGCCGGGGCGCTCGGCGGGCTCGTCGACCACCAGGCCGGCGAACGGCGTCAGGCCTGGAACCGGGGTGGCTTTGCCGACCTGGACCAGATAGTCGGCCATGGTGGCCGCCGGGTCGGCGGTGAAGGTGAGGCTGTCGCGGGCGTCCAGCCCGACCACCACCTCGGGCGAGCCTGTCCAGCGGGCCAGCACCAAGCCGAGCGCCGCGGTCGCGGTGAGGGCGGCAGGCAGCTCGCCGCCGCCCGGCAGGCTGAACGCGTGCACGGCGGTCCCGGCCGCGCCGGGCTCGCCCAGCGCCCAGTCCGGCGTCCGGGTGCGGTCCAGCAGGGCCAGGCGTGCGCGCAGCTCGTCGGCGGTCGACTGCGGCACCGCGGCAAGCGACACCGGGGACGCGGGCAGTGCGGTCTGCGCCGGCGGGTCGACCAGCAGTGCCCGCAGCAGCTCCAAGGGGTCGGCCAGCACCGCGCGGTGGGCGATGACCACCAGGTCCGACGAGCCGTCAGTGTGGCGCAGCAGCACCACCCGCAGGCCCGGGCCGGTGGCCGGGTC
>NZ_PYBW01000057.1:0-227 GCF_003205575.1 Streptomyces tateyamensis | reverse complement strand
CTCATCTGGCGGTGTCCCCCCCGTCGACGGTGACGGTCGAGCCGGTCACCTGGATGGACTCGTCGCCGGCCAGCCAGAGCGCGGCACCCGCCACGTCCGCCGGCTCGATCAGCCGGTTCATCGGCTGGGCGGTGACGAAGGTCTGCTCGTGCTCGGCCACCGGGACCTCGAGCGAGCGGGCAATCTCGGCCAGCATCCGGCCCTCGGCCTGCTCGTCGTCGCGCACC
>NZ_PYBW01000056.1 GCF_003205575.1 Streptomyces tateyamensis | reverse complement strand
ATCAACTGCGGAACGCAGGGCGAACGGGGGGAGAAGGGGCCCGGGCTTGGCCGGAAGCGACATCACGCTTTTCCTCTCGGTCGCCAACAGACAGTAGGTACACCGTTAACTCCGCGTCCCCCCGCAAAGAATGCGCACCGTAGTCTTTTAGGACGGTTCCTAGAAAACTTGGAGCGACATCATGACGAAGAACCTGGGCGGAACCACCGCCCTCGTCACCGGCGCTACCTCGGGCATCGGGGAGGCGGCCGCCGTCCGGCTCGCCGAGCTGGGCGCCTCGGTGATCGTGCACGGCCGCAGCGCGGAGCGCGGGGCGGCGGTGGTGAAGGAGATTCAGTCGGCCGGCGGCCAGGCGCGGTTCCTGGCCGCCGACCTCGGCGACCCGGACCAGGTGCGGCGCCTGGCCGAGGAGGCCGGCGAGGTCGACATACTGGTCAACAACGCGGGGGTCTTCAAGTTCCTGCCGACCGTGGAGGTCGACGACGCCACGTTCAGCCTGCACATCGACACCAACCTCCGGGCGCCGTTCCTGCTGGTGAAGCACCTCGCACCGGGCATGGCGGCACGCGGCAGCGGCGCGGTGGTCAACGTGAGCACCTTCGGGGCCTCGGTCCCGGTCAACCGGGGCGGCATCTACAGCGCCTCGAAGGCCGGGCTGGAGCTGCTGACTCTGGTCTGGGCGGACGAGTTCGGGCCCAGTGGGGTCCGGGTCAACGCCGTCAGCGTCGGCCCGACCAAGACCCCGGGCGCGGCGGAGTTCGGCGAGCTGGTCCAGCAACTGGGCGAGAACTCCTTCGCCCTGGGCCGGGCCGCGGAGGCGACCGAGATCGCCGAGACGATCGCCTACCTGGCCTCCCCGGCCGCCAGCATCGTCAACGGCGCCATCCTCCAGGCCCACGGCGGCCTGAAGGCGGTCACCCTGCCGGGGTAGGGGCAGGGCTGGAGCAGGGCTGGTAGCTGCGCGTGGGCGTGGGCGCAGTACGGAGGAATAGTTGTCATGACTGCGCCAGTCAGCTCTACCCTAGGGTGAGCATTGCCAGGAAAGGGTTGATGGCGAAGCGTTCCTGACGGACCGCCGCGAAGAATTCTCCGGTGCCATCGAAGGGGAATTCCGTCTGCCGGTTTCCCTGATTCCGGTCCGATTCCGGAATCGAGCATTCGAGAGGTTGGGATGACTCCCGCAGGGATCCCTGCGGGAGTCATCCCGCCATCCGGGTGGACAAGCGTTCGGATCAATTCGACAGGTCGTTGCCGTCCAGCATGTCCAGCACGTCCAGCACGTCCAGCACGTCCAGGGCGACGGTGACGACGGGTTCGGCCATGCTCGTGCGGGTAGAGGTACAGCATGTGGGGGAGTCAGCGACCTGTGGCGCAGGCCGGATCTACGAACGGTGGGCGCTTCCGCGGCGCCGTGCGGATCGTGCACATATGCCTCAGCGTGATCGCGGGCCTGGTGGCCGGGGTGCTCGTGGCCGTCCCCGGGATGCGTTCCATCTACTCGCGCCACACCGACTACGTGGACTACCAACAGTGGCTGGCCTGGCACAACGCTGGCGGGAAGATCGACTACCAGGACTACAGCTATGCCGGTGGAATGGTGATCGTGGCGATCCCGTTGATCGTTCTCGGTTGGTCGTTGCAGCGACTTTTCCTCGGTCGGTCATGGCGTGTTGTCCGTCGCAAGGACATCCCGCGTAGCACGTTGCGTCGGTACCGTCTGGTGTTCGCCGTCGCCGCACTGGCGCTCGAAGTGCCCACCTTCTGGCTCCTCGTCCCGGGGATCGTCGGAGAGGGGAGAGCCCGTGGCTACGAGTGGAGCGCGGCCGTTGGCTGCCTGGTGGGAGCCTTGCTGGTCGCGCTCTGCGTCGGGTGCTTGGCCCTCTTCGTGCTGGTGGAACTCAGTACGCGCCGAAGCTCGTGAACGCCCGGGTTTCACCAGGCCTTCGCGGTCGGTGCCCTGCCCCGCGGTCGATGAGTCGAGCGGTTTCTTGGCCCACCGGTGACGCCCATGGCAACTAGTTGGGCTGCTGGTCAGAGGGTGAACTCGCCCTTGGCGATGCCGTCGAGCAGGTCGCGCCACTCCTGGTGGGTGAGTTCGGTGGGTGCGGCGTCGGGGTGGAGGGTGCTCCGGAGGTAGACGGCGTCGGCGGTGATGGCGATCTCGGGGCAGTTGTTGCCCTCATCGCAGACCGACGGCTTGAGCCAGTGGAGCTGCCGCATCTGACTGCCTCTCAGGCTTCGTCTGGTACGACACTTACCAGGCTAGTGCCAGCAGGAGCGTGCCGAGGAGGAACAGCGCGGCGATTGAGACAGCGAGGGCGGGAAGTCGGCCAGGGAGTTCGGGTGGCTCGTCGGTCACTCGGCCAACTGCTCGAAAGCATCGGTGAGTTCGTCCAGCTCCGCGAGGCTGAGCGGGCGCAGCTGGATCAGGAACTGGCCGGTGTCCGTGAGCCGGAAGCCCTCGGCGAGGTCGGGCAGGTCCAGGCCGGCGCGGGTGACGGAGTCGCTGAGCCGGGTCATGGCGGCGGTGATCTGGCGGCGGGCGGTCATCACTTCGCCTCCGGCGCGCGCAGGACCCAGGCCGGGTCGGTGTCCCACTCCACGCCGCCGCCCGGCGGGCGCATGAAGATCCTCTTGCTCTGGCGCCCCATGAAGACGCCGACTCGCCCGCTCAGCGCGTCGAGCAGCAGCTCGCCGGGCGTACTGGGGACGTAGGGCACCGCAGGCGGTTTGGCGCCGCCCGGGCGCACGATCGGGTAGTGCGGGTAGAGGCGCAGGCCGGCCTCCGGTCGCCCGCCGCAGCCTGCCGGACACTGACAGTCCGGCAGGCTGCGGTCGAAGTGCGGGGGAGGGGGAGTAAAAGACTGACCAGACGTCATGATCACCGCTCCGCAAGGAAAATGAGATGGCATCACATCACCGCTCACTGTCTGTGCGGTTACGGTAGCTCTCCTGGTCACCGTGTAGCAATAGTGCCCATGGAACATGTGACCCGAAAGAGTGAGCCTCCGCAGCTGTGCTGCGGAGGCTCGGCTGGAGCGGGATCTCTCAGACGGCGAACTCACCCTTGCTGATGCCATCCATGAGGTCGCGCCACTCCTGGTGCGTCAGCTGTGTGGCTGGTACCCCGGGGTGCAGCGTGCTACGGACGTAGACCGAGTCCTCGGTGATCGCCACCTCGGGGCAACTGTTGCCTTCCTCGCAGATGGCTGGCTTGACCCAGTTGAGCTGCTGCATCTCACTACCTTTCAGAGTGCCCGGAGCAAGTCGTCGAGGAAGGAGAGCGAGTCGGCAGGGCTCAGCGCCCAATCTGCCATCTCATCGATCCGGCTCCGGAAGTTCTTGAGCTGGTTGGCGTCGTCCAGGAACGCTGGACCGTACGCCGAGTCCACCTGGACGGAGTCAAGACGTTCGACATCTCCACCGGCATAGAGAACCATCTGCCCGCCTCCGGAAAATCCCGGAGCTTCGAAGGTCAGCACTCGGAGCGTGATGTTCGGCAGTTCGGCCATCTTGCGGAGGTGCTCAAGCTGTCGGTAGGCAACCTCGGGGCCGCCGAACCGCATCCGAAGCCCGGCCTCATGCACGATCGCTTCGTAGGGGATCGGGTTCTGCTGGGTGAGGATTTCGGCCCGCTGCATGCGATGGGCAATCCGGGCCTCAAGGTCGAGTGCCGGAAGCGCCGGCCGACGAAGCTTGAAGACAGCGCGGGCAGTCTCTTCGGTCTGGAGCAGGCCGGGCGGGTTGCAGATCTGGTAGGTCCGGAGACCGCGCTTGGCGTGAAACTCGACCTCGGAGATTTCAAGAAGCCCGACCGGCAGCAGCCCCCGGTACTTCTCCCACCACCCGGCCCGGCGTTCGACTGCCATTGCCGCCAGGGCTTCGACGTATTCCGATTCGCACTCGTCGTAGAAGCTCGCCAGTCTGCGCACCCGGTCTGCCGTGACCGGGTAGAGGCCCTTCTCGATGTGGGTGATCTTCGTGCGGTCGAGCCCGAGCATGGCGGCTGCCTGGGCGCCGGTCTTGCCCGAGGCGTCCCGCATCTTCCGCAGCTCGATGCCAACCCGCTGCTGACGGGCAGTCGGCGTGTCCCTGAGTGGCATGCTGCAGTCTTGCGCGTCGGAAGGCGATCAGGCAATCCGGCGCAACCTCAGCCCCACCAGCCCCACCATCCCTGGCCCCACCCCCGTCCGTTCAGCGTCCGGAGGTCGACTCGATGACGCCTCGCCAAGCCCGTCGGTAACCCTCGGCCAGCGGGCCGCCGACCACGTCGAGCACCTGCGCGGCGGATTCGGCCAGGAGGGCCGAGTCTCCCAACTCGCACCGTCCCATGCCACCGTCGCCGGCCGAGAGGCCGGACCACCGATCCGCTCCGCCGGAGCGGCGCCACGGGTACGGCCCGCGGCGTCGGCCGACTTCCCTTCCCGGGCGTTCACTCGATGCGGTGATGCGACGGGCCATCACTGTCGGTGGTCAGTCGACTACCCGTAGCGTCGTTCGTGGGCCGAGCGCCGCCATTCGGCGTAAGCCGGCCTACGGAAGGAGAAGCTTGATGCTCCGTCGACTCGTCCGCCGTACCGCTCCCGCCCTGGCCGCCCTGGCCACCGCCGCCGCTCTGGTGGGCTTGCCGGCCGGCCCCGCGCACGCCGCCCCGATCGCCCGCGCCGCGCCGCACTGCATCCCGGCCGCCGCCCGCCAACTCCCGGGCAGCGCCTTCCTGCGCGCCGCCCAGCGTCCGGCGGACTGGATCTGCATCCTGCGGTACTGCGACGCCGACTACTGCTACTACGACTGCTACGAAGTCGATCCCGGCGCCCAGGCCGACACCTCCCAGCCCCCGGCCGGCACCCTCACCCAGCCGAACACAGGCGACAACCCGCCCCAGCTCAACCCCTCCTGAGCCCCGGCCAACCGGCCAACCGGCCACCCGGCGGCCGACCCGCACCGGGCAGCACGAAGGGGTCCCCGCCCATCGGGCCGGGACCCCTTCGTCACGTCAGCGGTCCCCGGTCAGGGTCCGCCGCGCGGGACGACACTGCGCCGCCGTGGCCCTACTCCGCCGGCCGCAGCACGACCGGCAGGCTGCGGTGGCCGTTGGAGATGAAGGACTCCACCTTCGTCAGCTCGCCGTCCGCCAGGGCGAGGTCGGGGAAGCGGGCGAACAGCGCGGGCAGGGCGAGTTCGGCCTCGATGCGGGCCAGCGGGGCGCCGAGGCAGAAGTGGGCGCCGTGACCGAAGGCGACGTGGTCCTTGTCGGTGCGCAGCAGGTCGAACTCGTCGGCCGTCGCGCCGTGCACCTCGCGATCGCGGCCGGCCGCCGCGTAGCCGGCCAGGATCGCCTCGCCCTTGCGGATCAGCACGTCGCCGGCCTGCACGTCCTCCACCGCGTAACGCAGCGGCAGGTTGGCCACCGGCGACTCGACCCGCAGCGCCTCCTCGATCACGTCGCTCCAGTTGGCCCGGCCGGACCGCACCAGGGCCAGCTGATCGGGGTTGCTGAGCAGCAGGTGGATCGCGTTGTCCAGCAGGTTGACCGTGGTCTCGTGGCCGGCGCCGAGGAAGAGCAGCAGGGTGGCGAGCAGCTCGTCCTCGGTCAGCGAGGCCCGGTCGCCCTCCTGCTCGTCGTCGCGCACCGTGATCAGCACGCTGGTCAGGTCGTCGGCCGGCTCCTTGCGCTTGCGGGCCACCAGCTCGGCCAGGATCCGGAACACCTCCTGGCCGTTGGCCAGCGCGGCCTCGGCGCTGATGGTGGTGTCGAAGATCGCGTCCACGCAGTCCCGCAGGCCGGGCTGCAGGTCCTCCGGCACCCCGAAGAGCGAGCAGATCACCTGGATCGGGATCGGGTAGGCGTAGCGCTCGCGCAGGTCCACCGTGGCGCCCGGCGCGGTGTCCTCCAGACCGTCGAGCAGCTCGGTGACGATCTGCTCGACCTGCGGGCGCAGTGCCTCGCTGCGCCGGGCGGTGAAGGCCCCGGCCACCAGCTTGCGCAGCCGGCGGTGGTCCTGGCCGTAGGCGGTGAACATGTTGTCCACCGAGACCCAGATGTTCAGCGGCCAGTCGGCGGGTATCTCACCGTTGACGAAGGCGGTCCAGTGCTGCCGGGCGCTCTTGGAGACCCGGGGGTCGGCCAGCAGCTGCTTGACCAGCGTCTGGCTGCCTACCGCCCACGCCACCACCCCACCAGGGAGCTCCACCTGGGCCACCGGGCCGTCCTGGTAGAGCGCCCGGTTTTCGGCGTGGATGTCGGTGCCGGCGAGGTCGATCCGGAAGGGGCAGCGGTCGAGTTCCATGAACGGCCTCCTGAGGCGTCGTCGGTTTCGGACGGAGTGCGGGCCGGCGGCAGCGCGGCCAGCGAGGTGGTCACGGTGGCGGGCGGGAAGTGCACCGGCAGCGCGGCCAGCGCCCGGTGGAACGGGCCGGGCCGCCAGCGCAGCTCGTCCGGCTTGACGTCCAGCTCCAGGTCGGGCAGCCGGTCCAGCAGGCGCTCCACCGCGACCGAGGCGATCAGCCGGGCGTGTCCCTGGGCCGGGCAGGCGTGCGGGCCCGCGCTCCAGGCCAGGTGCGCCCGGTTGCCGGTGCGCGGGGTGCCGGCCAGCGCCGGATCGGTGTTGGCGGCCGCGAAGCTGACCACCACCGGTTCGCCCTCCGGCAGCAGGTGCCCGGCCAGCTCCACGTCCCGCACCGGGAAGTGCACCGCGTAGTTGGCCATCGGCGGGTCGGTCCACAGCACCTCGTCCAGCGCGTCCTCCACCGGCAGGCTGCCGCCGGCCAGGTCGCCGGCGAACCGGTCGTCGGAGAGCAGCAGTCGCAGCGTGTTGCTGATCAGGTTGAGCTGCGGCTCGGTGCCCGCGCCCATCAGCAGCACCAGGTGGTGCAGCATCTCCTCGTCGTTCAGCGCGGCCGGATGGGCCATCAGCCAGCTGGTCACGTCCGCGCCGGGGGTGGCGCGCTTGAGCGCGACCAGCTCGAACAGCGTCGTGGACAGCTCGGCGTTGGCGGCCTCGGCGTCGACGCCGTCGAAGATGCCGGACATGCCGCGCACCAGCCGGTCGCCGAACTCGGCCGGCGAGCCGAACAGCTCGTTGAAGACCAGCAGCGGCAGCGGGCGGGCGTAGTCGGCCACCAGGTCGGCCGCGCCGTGCCCGGCGAAGGCGTCGATCAGCCGGTCGGCGCTGCGTTCGACGTAGCTGCGCAGCGCGTTGGGGTCGATCCGGGCCAGCGAGTCGTTCACCGCGCCGCGCAGCCGCTGGTGGGTGTCGCCGTCGGCGAACAGCGCGTTGGGGCGGTAGGCCATCATCGGCACCGCCGGGCTGTCCGGGGTGACCCGGCCGTCGGCCAGGCCCTTCCAGCGGCGCGGGTCCTTGGAGAAGGTCTCCGGGGTGCGCAGCACGTCCAGGCAGGCCTGGTAGGACAGCGCCAGGGTGGCGGTGGCGCCGGGGTAGAGCTCGACCGGGGCGAGCTGGCCGTGCTCGGCGCGCAGCCGGGCGTAGACGCCGGCCGGATCGGTGGCGAACTCCTCGCTGTAGAGCGGGAATCCACCGGAGTGGGCGGGGCAGCCCGGGGGCGGGACGGCACCTGAGGGTGGGACGGGGGCTGAGGGTGGGACGGGGGAGTTCACGCGGGCTCCGCAGCTTCTGGTCGGTTGAGCAGGTACTGGACGAGCGAGATCAGCGCCCGGGTGGCCGACTCGCGGTCCCGGGCGTCGCAGCTGACCAGCGGGGTGCTGGGCAGCAGGTCGAGCGCCTCGCGCAGCTCGGCCTCGGCGAACTCGGGGGCGCCGTCGAACCGGTTGACCGCCACCGCGTAGGGCAGCCCGTGCTCCTCCAGCAGGTCCATCACCGGGAAGGAGTGCTCCAGGCGCCGGGTGTCGGCGAGCACCAGCGCGCCAAGGGCGCCGAGCGTCATGTCCCGCCACAGCGGGGTGAAGCGCTGCTGGCCGGGCGCGCCGAACAGGTAGAGCACCAGCGACTGACTGAGTGTCAGGCGGCCGAAGTCCATCGCCACCGTGGTGGTCGCCTTGTCCGGCACCCCGGTCAGGTCGTCCACCGCCACGCTGGCCTCGGTCATCGGCTCCTCGGTGCGCAGCGGCTCGATCTCCGACAGGGTGCCGACGAAGGTGGTCTTGCCGACCGCGAAGTGGCCGGTGACCAGCAGTTTGACCGCGGTCTGCACGCCGCCGCCCAGGTAGCTGACGCCTGCCGAGTCGACGTTGGGGGAGTCGACGTTGGGGGAGCTGACGCCGGGTCGGGCGCCGCCGTCGCGCTCAGAGCCTGGCCCGAAGGCCATCCAGCACCTCCTGCAGCAGTTGGGACGTGGGCAGCTGGGCGGCCGGGATCGGGGCCCGGGTGAGCAGGTGCCCGCTGTCGACCAGGTCGCCGAGCAGCACCTTGGCCACGCTCAGCGGCAGCCCGAGGTGCGCGGCGACCTCGGCCAGCGAGAGCGCGCCGTGCGTGCACAGGTCGACCATCCGGCGCTGCTCGGGGCTCAGCGTCCGCACCGGCCGGTCGGGCACCGCGGTCACCAGGGTGACCAGGTCGAAGGTGTTGCGAGTGGGCTCGAAGCGCCCGTTGGTCACCACGTACGGCCGCACCAGGCCGCGGTCCCCGCCCACGCCGCGCCTCACCGCAGGGCCCCCGCGTCCTGCCTGGGCAGTGCGGTCAACTCCTTGCCGAGCCGGTCCACCAGCTTCTGCATCCGGTAGCTGACCGCCTCCATGTCCACCGACTCGCCGGCGGAGACCGCCAGGTAGGCGCCGGGGCCGGCCGCCACCAGGAAGACGTAGCCGCCGGCGAACTCGATCAGGGTCTGCCGCCAGGGGGTCGGCTCGGCGCCCAGGAAGCCCGTGGTGGAGCGGCTGATCGACTGGACGCCGGAGAGCGCCGCCGCCTGGCGGTCCGCCTCGTCGCGGGTGATGCCGGACGAGTGGGCCCGCAGCAGGCCGTCGGCGGAGAGCAGGATCGCGTGCCGGGCCTGGGGGACCAGCAGCACGTCGTCGAGCATCCACCCCAGGTCGTTGGTCGGCAGGCTGGCCAAGGTGAGCTCCTCGTGGGGGTGCGGGGTATCAGGGGGTGTCGGTCGGATCGGCCTCGCGGCCGGCCCGGGTGCCGCGGGCGAAGGCGCCCAGGCGGCGGGCGGTGTCGGCGGCGTCCCGCTCCCACGCGTCCGCGGTGCCGGCGGCAGCCTCGGTGGCTCCGGCGGCGGGGGTGCCCGGGGCGGTCCCGGCGGTCGGCTCGGTGAGCGAGGCCAGCGGCTCGCGCCGCCGCCGCCGGGGCAGCCCGCCCTGGGTGCGGCCCTCGAACGGGGCCGGCTCCGGGTGGCGGGCCGGCTCCGTGTGCCGGGCCGGCGCGGCGGCGGCCACCGGCAGCGCCACCACCGGCGGCTGCTCGACCTGGGTGAGCAGCGCGGTGGGCAGGAAGACCACCGCGCGTACGCCGCCGTACGGTGAGCGGGTGTCCACCGAGACGCCGAACCCGTAGCGGGCGGCCAGCACCCCGATCACCGCGAAGCCGAACTGCGGCGGGTCGCCGAGCCGGGTGACGTCCACCGAGCGCTGCCCGGTGAGCAGTTGTCCGGCCAGCTCGATCTCGCGCGGGTCCATCCCGACCCCGGCGTCGTCGATCACCACGCAGGCGCCGTTGTGGGCGGGCTGCAGGTTGACCTCGACGGTGGTGTTGGGCTGGGAGTGCCGGGCCGCGTTGTCCAGCAGCTCGGCCACCGCCAGCACCACCGGCTCCACCGCCCGGCTGACCACCGCCAGCTCGACCACGGTGCGCAGCTCGACCCGCTTGTAGTCGCGGATCCGGGACTTGGCCCCGCGCACCACGTCGGTCAGGGCGGAGGAGGTCCGCTGGCGGCCCGGCCAGGAGCCGCAGAGCACCGCGATGGCCTGCGCCCGGCGCCCGAACTGGGAGTTGGCGTGGTCGATCTCCAACAGGTCGCGCAGCACGGCCGGCTGGTCGTGGCGCTCCTGCATCTCGGAGATCGCCACCTGCTGCTCGTTGGCCAGGCCCTGGAGCGCGCGCACCGCGCCCTTCAGGGCGGCCTTGGCGCTCTGGTCGGCGCGGGTCTCGGCGCGCTCCACCGCTCCGGCGAACTGCTCGACCACGGAGGCGAGATCGGCGGCGTAGCGGGTGCCGGTGAGCAGCGGATCGGTGACCGGCGGATGGGACACCGCCGAGTGCGCCAGGGCCGGCAGCCGTACGGTGGCCAGGCGGTGCGCCTCCTCGTCGCGGGCCAGCAACTGGTCCCGCAGACCGGCCAGCGAGCGCTCCCGCGCACGCGCGGCGCGCCACTGGGCGACCAGCAGGACGAGGGCCACCAGCAGCCCGGCGGCCAGGCACCAGGTCACCGCCTGCGGTATCTGCGACATCAAGTTCCTTGCACGGGGGCGTGGGCTCGGGCGCGCCTCATCTAACCAGATTGACAACGGAATGTCAGAAAGCTGTCTCAGTACGTGACTTGACGGGCAATTCATCAGCCCCGACTGGCCGGAAATGATCGGTACCGGTCGGCCCGCCGCCCGCCCGGGGCAGACCGTCCCCCTTGTACCATCCGGACTATGACAGAGGTAGTCCGGGGGGTGCTCCCGGTCGCGGAGCAGCCGACGACCCCCTTCGCGGAGCACTACATCGTGTGCGGGGCGAACGCCCTGACGCACCGCCTGATCGTGGAGTTGACCGAGCACTACAAGGTCCCGGTGGTGGCCGTGGTGCCCGACCGGATGCACGACCACGGCCCTCGGATAGAGCGGCTGGAAGGGGTCGCGGCGGTCCTGGAGTCCGGCAAGCTCACCCCGGAGGCGCTGGCCGCGGCCGGCGTCGCCACCGCCCGGGGCCTGGCCCTGGTGGACGGTGACGACCAGTCCAACATCCACGCCGCACTGACCGCCCAGAACCTCAACCCCGGCATCCGGATCGTGCTGCGGATGTTCAACCTGCGCCTGGGCGAACAGATCCAGTCACTGCTGGCCAACTGCACCGCGCTGTCCGGCTCGGCCACCGCCGCCCCGGCCTTCGCCAACGCCGCCCTGGAGCGCCCCAACTCGGTGCTGGTGGAGGACCGCTACCTGTACGTGGCCTACGACGCCGACCCCAAGGCGAACCACCTGTGCGTGGCCGCCTCGCACATCGACCCGCAGGACCTGAGCCAGTTGGAGCTGCTGCCGAAGACCGAGCCGGCCGCGGCCCCCTACATCCGGCTGGCCGGGCGGGTGGACGCCCCCAAGCGCCACCCGCAGGAGGAGGAGCAGCCGCCGCTCCAGGATCCGGGCCGGATCGCGGTGCTGCAGACCCTGTCCACCGAACCGCCGGTGCGCGTCCCGCTGCGCTCCCGGCTGCGCTACCGCTTCCTCGACGGCCTGCGGTTCTTCACCAGCGCCCGGATCCGGCTGCTGCTGTGCACCGCGTTCGCCGCGGTGCTCTCCGCCTCGGTGGTGATCTACCACTTCAACCACAGCATCGGCTGGACCGCCTACCTGACCCTGCTGGACATGGCCGGCTCCGCCCAGCCCGACCAGCCGGGAGACCCGGGCGGCACCGGCGGCGCCTGGCAGCGGGTGGCCCAGGTGGTGATCACCTTCAGCGGGATCGCGGTGGTCCCGGTGATCACCGCGGTCGCCGTGGACCTGCTCGCCTCCGGCCGGCGGGGCCTGGGCCGGGCGCCGAGCGCGGGCCTGCGCGGTCACGTGATCGTGGTCGGGCTCGGCAACGTCGGCACCCGGGTGGCCACCCTGCTGCACGAGTTGGGCGTCCCGGTGGCCGCCCTGTCGCGCGACCCGCAGGCCCGCGGGGTCGAGGCGGTGCGCGCGCTGGGCATCCCCGTGGTGGTCGGCGACGGCCCGATGGCCGACCAGCTGGCCAAGGTGCGCGCCCGGCACGCCCGCGCGGTGGTCGCGGTCACCAGCGACGACGCGGTCAACCTGGAGGCCGCGCTGGAGGCCAGGGCGCTGCGGCCGGAAGTGCGGATGGTGGTGCGGCTGTTCGACGACGACTTCGCCCAGCACGTCTACAACGCGCTGAAGCAGAACGTGGCCTCCCGCTCGGTCTCCTACCTGGCGGCGCCGGCCTTCGCCGCTGCCCTGATGGGCCGTGAGGTGCTGGGCACCCTTTCGGTCCAGCGGCATGTGCTGCTGATCGCCGAACTCACCGCGACCCAGGGCTCGGCGCTGGTCGGGATGAGCCGCAACAGCATCGAGGAGCTGGGCGGGGTGCGGGTGCTGGCCGTGCGGGAGAACCGCCCGGTCTCCAGCTACCACTGGAACTACGCGGACCGCAGCCGCGGCCTGCGCACCGGCGACCGCGTCGTGGTGGCCGCCACCCGCAGCGGCCTGGCCCGCCTCAACAGCGCGGCCCCCGAGGGCAGGATTCCGAGCCAGGCGGTGGGCTGAGCAGGGGCGTCAGGCCAGCAGCCCCGCGCGGCGCCACATCGCCTCGCTGCGGCGGTCGATGATGCCGAGCTCGGTGAAGAAGGCCACCGCCTTGCGGGCCCAGTCGGCCTTGGCGGCCTGCCAGTGCGGGTTGGCGGCGGCGGCCTTGCGGGCCTCGGCGGGATCCAGGCCGGCCATCGCGTATATCCGCGGGTTGATGCACTCGGCCACCGACTCGTAGGCCACCACGCCCATGGCCTGGCGGAACAGCGCCCGCCGGGCCGTGCTCATCCGGGCCCACCGGCGCTCCAGCTCGGGCTTGGCGTAGCCGATGTGCCGGGCCTCCTCGATCACGTGGATCTTCGCCACCGAGCGGGCCAGCGGTTGCAGGCTCTCGTCCCGGATCATCTCGCGCTGCATCGCGTCGGTGAACTCCTCGACGAAGATCGCCCCGGCGAAGGTCAGCGTGGTGTCGTTGATCAGCAGGTGCAGCTTGCCCCGGCGGTGTGCGCGCCGGCTCGGCCGGGCCGAGGGGTAGCCGGTCCTGGTGATGTACTTGGCGAACATGGTGGAGTGGCGGCACTCGTCGGCCACCTCGGTGAGCGCGTACTGGGCGTGCTGGGTGGTCAGGTCGCCGTCGTAGACGTGCCGGATCAGCCCGTTCATCAGGATCAGCTCGAACCAGATCCCGGCCGAGGTGACGCTGGCCAGCTGATGGGTGCTCAGGGCGGCCTGTTGGCGGGGCGTCAGGCGGTCCCACAGGTGGGTGCCGTAGAGGGTGACCCGGTGCGCGGGCAGTGCGAACTGGTCGGGGTCGAGCGGGGCGTCCCAGTCGATCTCGGTCAGCGGGTCGTGCGAGTGCCTGGCGGAGACCCGCAGCAGGCGGGCCGCGTTGCGCTCGCGCTGGTCGGCGGTCTCGACGGTGGGGGAGGTGGTCATGCGGGCGCTCCGGTGGGATCGGCGAGGGTGGGGGCGGCGGTACCGGTGGGGGCACCGCCCAGGGCGCGCAGCGAGAAGGCGATCAGGGCGGGGACCAGGTCGGCGGGGGCCCGGCCGTCGGCGAGCGGGCCGACCAGGGCCTCGCCCACCCCGCCGACCAGCAGCGCGGCGGTCAGCTCCGGGTCCTGCTGGGGCAGCCGGCCGGCCGCCACGCCCTCGGCGATCCGGGCCGCGATCACGTCCCGGAAGGCCCGGCGGAAGACCAGGCGCTCGGCCTCCACCTCCGCGTCGACCGGCTCGGCCAGCAGCGCGTAGGCCAGCCGCGGGGTGCTCAGCGCCCGGCCGGCGAAGGTGCCGATCACCGAGGCGACCTGGTCGTGCAGGTCGCCGGCGAACTGCGCCGCCTCGTGCACCGCCGCCACCTCCCTGCTCACCACGCTCCGGAACAGCTCCGCCACCAGCTCGGCCTTGCTCGGGAACGATCGGTACACGCTCCCGGTGGCGATCCCCGCCCGCTCGGCGACGGCGGCCACCGAGCACGCGGCGTATCCGCGTTCGGCGAGCAGTTCGGTGGCAGCATGGAGCACCGCGCCCCGCTGGGCATGGAGCCTGGCTTGAACCGCGGGAGTCCTCCGATAGGCCATGCGAAGCAGTGAAGCAGCGATTCACTGCTTCAGCAAGAGTCGTGACGACAAGACAGGGGCGGGGCAGCGGCTGTGGCCGCTGGCCCGCCCCGCCGCGGGGGGGGGGGGGGGGGGGGGGGGGGGGGAGAGGGGGGGGGGGGGGGGGG
>NZ_PYBW01000055.1 GCF_003205575.1 Streptomyces tateyamensis | reverse complement strand
AGCATGACCGCTCAACGACAGAACCGATCAGCAGTCACATGATCTGCCGCTGTAGTACTAGCATGGCCGGGCGCCATGGCTCCGCTCCTGCGAAACGGTTCGCAGACTGCTGCACCGTCATCTCCGGTCCTGCCCGTCCGATGCGCTGGACAGTCACCAGTCGGCGCACTGGCCAACCCCGAGGAACCACATGTACCGCCCTGGAGACATCGCCTCCACCGCGCTGCACGGCCTGCCCGGACTCGGCCGCTGGGCCGTCTACGGCAGTGCGCTGATCCTCGCCACCGACCCCGGCGAACTGCTGCTCTACGTCTACCAGGCCACGCTCGGCGCCGACTTCTTCGCTCGCGGCCCGATCAGCATCGGTCTGCACGGCAGCGGGCTGGCCCTCAACGACCCCGTCACCACCGGGCTGGCGCCGACCCGGATCCAGCTCGGCGAGATCACCAACTCGGGCGATCCGTCCAGCGCGGTGGACGACCTGGTGCAGCGCGCCCGCGCCGAGCTCGAGCCGCACTGGACCGCACGCGGGGACGGGCCGCTGACCGTCGACCAGCTCCCGGTGCTCGACCTCTCGTGCAGCGTGCTGGCGGAGCGCCGGGCCGGCGCCGACCTCGCCAAGGCGGCCCGGGACCGGATCGTCCGCCGCCTGCGCGCCGGTGGTGTCACGCCCGCCCAGATGAGCCGGCCGGGCATGTCCGTCAGCCAGATCTACCAGATCAACCGCTCCGCGAAGCCCGCCTGACGGTCAGCCGGTCAGCCGGTCAGGCGGTCGGCGCGCGAGGTGTACAGCTCGTCAGCAGACGGCTTGTCATATCATCGGCGACCATGGGTGACGGGCGGGACACCGTGTACGGGTGGGGCGGAGCGGAGCCGGCGGCCGCCGGGCAACCGGACTGGGCGGCCCTCGCGGACCGGCACGAGCGCGAGCAGAAGCGCCGCCGGCAGCTCAGGGTGGTCGGCGGCACCGTGGCCGCCGTGCTCGCGGTCGGCGCGGTCACCGTGGCGGCGGTGGCGGCCACCGGGTCCGGCCGGAGCGGGCACGGCCTGGCGGCCGACGGTACGTCAGCCTCGCCCGGCAACCCCGTGACCGCGCCCGACACCGCGGCCCCCGACGGCGCGGCCCCCGGCGTCGGCGCGTCGGCCTCGGCCCAGGCAGGCGCCTCGGCGGCCGGCTCGGCGCAGGCCTTTCCGTCCGCCGCCGCCGCCTCCGCCTCGGCTCCGGTGAGCGCCGCGGGCTCGACGAAGCCCACGGGCTCCGCCCCGGGCGCGCCGGCACCGGCCCCCACCTCCGCGGCCGACCCGCTGACGGTGATCTCCGCCGCGGCCACCGACAGTGCCCCGCTCGATCCCACCACGCTGTTCGCCGCCGGCACGCTGACCGTCAACGGCAGGACCTGGACCCGGCTGGCGACGAGGACCGACACCGTCTGCTGGCAGGCCACCACCGGCCACCTCGGCGACGTGCTGGCGGCCTCGAACTGCCGCGCGCTGCTCCGGGCGACCTACACCAGCGGCAACAGCGCGGTGACCGTCGGCGTGGCCGTCACGGACAGCAAGGCCCAGGCGGATGCGGCGATCGCCGCCAACAAGGGGCAGATCCAGGGCCTGGTCCCGGCGGATTCCGCCTCCTACTGCGTGTCCGAGGGCTGCGCCAACACCCACGCGTCGATCGGCCGCTACGACTACTACACCGTGCAGGGCACCGTGAAGCCGGCCGGCAACACCCCGGACGCCATCGCGAACGCGGCCGCGCCGACCCTGGCCGACTACGCGCGCACCCAACTGCTCGCCCGGGGACAGCGGCCGGCCTGACCCGCGCCCGCCGCCGCGCGCGAGCGGCTCTGACGGTGTGTCATGGAGCCATGGCACAAAGACAGCACTGGTTGATCCGCTTCACCGACGAGCTGATGACGCTCACCAGCGACCTGAGCCAGGACCAGGCCGCCGACTTCGTGCGCCGGGTGTACCTCGCCGGGCACGAGGCGGCCGTGGCCGAGGCGGCGGAGGAGCGCCGACGCGAGGGGGAGTAGCGCCGACTCGAATCGGAGCAGCGCCGAGCGGAGCAGCGCGCCGAGCGGAGCAGCGGCGCGCACCCGGAACCCGCTGAGCCCCCCGTACCCGCTCAGTGCGGGATGGCGTCGATGACCTCGCGCGCCCCCTGGCGCAGCAGCGCGACGGCGACCGAGGTGCCCAGGGTGGCCGGGTCCAGCGGGCCGGCCCACTCGTGGGCGTCGAGCACCGTCTTGCCGTCTGGCGAGAAGACCCGCCCGCGCAGCGAGAGCCGCCCGTCCCGCTCGGCCCGCGCGAAACCGGCGATCGGGCTGTTGCAGTGGCCCTGGAGCACGTGCAGGAACATCCGTTCGGCCGTGGTCTCGCGCCAGGCGTCCGGATCACCGAGCGGAGTGACCGCGGCGATGGTGGCGGCGTCGTCCTCGCGGCACTGCAGGGCCAGCACCCCGGCCCCGATCGGCGGGCACATCGCGTCCACCGACAGGACCTCGCTGATCCGGTCCTGCTCGCCGATCCGCTCCAGTCCGGAGACGGCCAGCAGCAGCGCGTCCACCTCGCCGGCCGCCAGCTTGGCCAGTCGGCTGTTGGCGTTGCCCCGGATCGGCACGCAGACCAACTCCGGGTGGGTGACCGCCAACTGGGCGATCCGGCGGACCGAGGAGGTGCCGATCCGGGAGCCGGGCGGCAGCTGATCGAGGGTCAGGCCGCCCGGGTGGACCACCGCGTCCCGCACGTCGTCGCGGCGCAGGAAGGCGGCGAAGACGGTGCCGGCCGGTAGCGGGCGGTCGGCGGGGACGTCCTTGACGCAGTGCACCGCCAGGTCCGCCTCGCCGGCCAGCAGCGCGGCGTCCACCTCCTTGGTGAACGCCCCCTTGCCGCCGAGCGCGGAGAGCGCGCCGGGCCAGCGGTCGCCCGCGGTGGTGACCGGGACCACGGTGGTGGTCAGCTCCGGGTGGACCGCGGCCAGCTCGGCCCGGACCCGGGCGACCTGGGCCAGCGCCATCGGGGAGGAACGAGAGACGATGCGCAGCACGGTCGGTGACATGGTGACCACGATAAGCCGTCCGCGCGGCACCGGAGCACCAGCGGCCGGGTCCCCTGCCGCGTCGCCTGGGGTGCGCGATAGCCTTCACCATTCGCACACCCGTGGCCCCTGGAGGCGGAAGGCACCATGGCTGAGGCTCAAGGCACCGAGGCCCACGGCACCGAGGCCCAAGGTAGCGGCGCTCAAGAGGCCACCGGTGCTCGAAGCGCCGAGGCCCAGGCGCGCGAGAGCGCCATCCCGCCGCAGCGGGTGCCCAGCTGGGGCCGGTCCGCCCGCGCCGTCAGCACCGGACGGCTCGGCGACGCCCTGCCCCACCTCGCCCTGTCCCTCTTCTTCCTGGCCGGCTACTGCCTGCTCGCGCTGCTGCGCTACTACCGGTTCGGCTCGCCCTCCTGGGACCTGGGCATCTTCACCGAGGCGGTCAAGGGGTACGCGCACTTCGGCGCGCCGGTCCTGTCCATCAAGGGACCGGGCTTCAACGCGCTGGGCGACCACTGGTCGCCGATCCTGGCGCTGCTCGCGCCGGCCTGGTGGCTGGCCCCGTCGGCGGCCACCCTGCTGGTCGCGCAGGCGGCGCTGTTCGCCTGGTCGGTGGGGGTGGTCTCGGACACTGCCGCCCGGGTGCTCGGCTCGACCGGCCGCGGGGTGCTGGTCGGCACCGCCTACGGGCTCTCCTGGGGGCTGCAGCGCGCGGTGGACGCGGAGTTCCACGAGATCGCCTTCGCGGTGCCGCTGCTGGCGGTGGTGGGCCGTCAGCTGCTGCTCCGGCGCTGGGAGCGGGCCGCCTGGTGGGCGCTGCCGCTGGTGCTGGTCAAGGAGGACATGGGGCTGACGGTGGCGATGGCGGGGGCGCTGCTGGTGCTCTGCGCGCGGCGCTGGTCGCTGGGCGCGGTGCTGGTGCTCTTCGGCTTCGGCTTCACGGCGCTGACCATGGGCGCGCTGATCCCGCACTTCAACCCGCAGCACCAGTACGACTACTGGTCCAAGTTGCCGGGCGGCGAGCACCCGCAGCTGTGGCAGCTGATGGTGGTCCCGTTCACCCGGCTGACGGTCTGGAAGACCTGCGGCTGGCTGCTGGGCATCGTCGGGTTCCTGGCGCTGCGCTCGCCGCTGCTGCTGCTCGCGCTGCCCACCCTGGCCTGGCGGTTCAGTTCCGCCAACTCGATGTTCTGGGGCCCGGACTGGCACTACAACGCGACCCTGATGCCGATCCTGTTCCTGGCCCTGGTGGACGGGGTGGACCGGTTGCGGCGCAGCGAGCGGCTCCCCGGGCTGCGCGGCTTCGCCGAGGGCATGGTGCCGGCCAGCACCGGCATCGCGGCGGCCTGCCTGGTGAGCCTGCCGGTGGGCCTGGGCGGGCTGAGCGACCCGGCCGTCTGGACCCAGGGCCCGCACGCGGCAGCGCTGCGCGCGGCGATCGCGACGGTGCCCCCGAACGTCCGGGTGGAGGCCTCGATGGGCCCGCTGGCCCAGCTGGCCGCCCGGGACGACGCCTACTGGCTGGGCGGCAGCAAGCAGGTCGCCCCGGACTACCTGTGCGTGGACGTGGCCGGCTGGGACGGCGGGCCGACCGACCTGCCCGGCTACGGGGCGGCGCTGCACCCGGGCAACCACTACACGGTGGTGTTCCAGCAGGACCATGTCACGGTGCTGAAGCGGGACTGACCGCGGCCGGCCCAGGGCCGACTGCCCGTCACCCCGCGGTGCAGACCGTCAGTCGGTCAGGAGACCGGCGCCACCTGGCACGGGCAGTTGGCCATCAGCGCCTTCACGTTGGCCACGTAGCCCGGGTTGGGGATCACCGAGGTACCGGTGGTCACCCCGGTGACCGGGTCGGTGGTGCTCGTGTAGTGCACGTTGCCGGCCCCCGCGTTGTAGGCGGCGATCACCAGGTCGAGCAGCGGGGTGCGGCCGGTGGCCGGGTCGGGGGACAGGTCGTACGTGCCGCCGAAGTCGGAGTCGCCGTAGTAGGCGACCAGCTCGTCGAGGAGTTCGGCGCCCAGGTCGGTGTTGCCGGCCAGCGTCTGAGCGTCGTTCTTGGTGCCGAACTTGCCGTTCATCCAGGTCACCGTGGCGGGCATGAGCTGCATGGTGCCGATCCCGCCGTCGCAGGCCCGGATCGCCGACTGCCAGCCGCTCTCCTGCCAGGCCACCGCCTTGACCAGGTTGACCGGCAGCGGCGGCAGCTTGTCGGTGCCGCCGCTGGCCAGGGTGAGGGTGCGGGGCTTGCCGGCCGCGGCGCTGAGCGCGGTGGCCACGTCGGCGGTGGCGGCGTTGGCGCCGGCGTAGCTGGGCTTGCAGCCGCTCTGCAGCGGCGGGGTGTGCGGGGTGGCCGGGGGCGGCGGCGGGGCCACCGGGCCGGGCTTGGCGGTGGGCGCGGGCGCCGCGGCGGCCTGCGCCTTGGCGGACGGGGACGGGCTCGCCGAGGCCCGGGCGCTCGCGCTGTGCGAGGCGGCGGGGCCGGGCGTGGCCGAAGCCGAACCGGAGGCCGACGGCGAGGCCGAGGGCGAGGGTGCGGCGGTGGCCGTACTGCTCGGCGCCCCGGTCAGGTCGGTCGCCGCCGCGGCGCTGGGCGCATCCGCGACCGTGACGCGCTGCGATCCGCCAGAACCCCCGGACAGCGCGTAGGCGCCCCCGGCACCCGCCACCGCCACGGCGGCCAGACCCGCCACCACCTGCTGCCGCCTGCTCAGCCGCATGCTTCCCCCCGGTCTCGTCCCCGACGGAACTGCTCCGACAGGGGCGGTCAGCCTATCGACCCCTCGTTCGAGCCCGACCCGCGGGCCCGCCGCCCGCCCGCGCCGCACCCCCTCCACCCCGCCGGCAGTGACTGTTCGGCAGCACGAACTCGCGGCGGTCGACCCTCGGCGGCGCGCGGCCAGAGGCACAGGAGCGGCCGGCCCTGCCGGCGTGCTATTTTTGTGAGCGATCGTTCAACTATGGGAGTGCCGGTGGGACGCAAACAGCTCTGGGACAAGGCCGAGGTACTGGCCTCCGCCATGCGACTGTTCCGACGCCGCGGCTACTTCGGTGCCTCACTGCGGGACATCGAGGAGGCGACCGGGCTGCATCCGGGCAGTCTGTACCGGACCTTCCAGAGCAAGGACGGCCTGTTCTGCGCGGCACTGGACGCCTACAACGACCAGGTGGTGCAGAGCCGCGTCCGGGCCCATCTGCTTAAACCGTCGGACCCGGTGGCGGGCATCCGGTCGTTCTTCACCTCGACGTTCGAGACCGGCCTCGAGCCCGATCCGGGCTGCCTGCTCACCAACACCGCCGTGGAGTCCTTCGCCGTCCCGCAGGCCGCCGACGGGGTCCGCCGAGGGCTGGAGACGATCGAGTCCGGCCTCGCCGAAGCCCTGACGCGCGCCCGCACCCTGGGCCTGCTCTCCGCGGACCTGGATGTCGAGGTTTCGGCAGCCCACCTGCTGGCGCTCTACCAAGGCCTGCTCGTGCTGGTCCGGGCTGGCGCCCCCATCACCAAACTGCACACGATCACCGATGGCGCGATGGCGTCGATCGGCTCCGAGGAAGAGGAACAGCGATGAGTGACTCACAGCAGCTCTGGGAGAACTACGCGGCGTGCTGGTCGGCCGACCCCGGCGAGCGGCCCGCCGCACTCGGCGCGGTCGCGGTCGACGACGTCGCCTACCGGGACCCCGGCACGGAGGTCGGCGGGCTGACCGAACTGGCCGCCTACATGGCCGGGTTCGCCGGAGCCTTTCCCGGCCACCGGTTCCGCATCGACGAGGTGCTCGAGCACCACGACCGGTCGCTCGCACGGTGGACCCAGCTTGACGAGCAGGGCGAACCCGCCATGGCGGGCGTGAGCACCGCGCTCCACCGCGACGGCCGACTCGCCGACATCACCGGGTTCTTCCTCCCCGCGTGAGTGGATCCCGCAGCCTCGCCGAGTACGCCGCCGATCAGCTGGCGCCGCTCGGCGAGGTCACCATCCACCGCTACTTCGGCGGCTGGGCACTGCGCAGCCGCGGCATCCAGTTCGCGATGGTGATGGACACCCTCTACCTGCGCGTCGACGCCGCGGCCCGCCCCTCCTACGAGAGGGCCGGGTCCACACCGTTCAGCTACCACGCCGCGGGCCGCGAAGTAGTGGTGCACGCCTACTACACCGTCCCGGCGGAGGCGATCGACGACCAGGCCGAACTGTGCGCCCTGGCCCGCGCAGCACTCGCCTGACCACCCGACCCCAACCGCCGCGCCGAACGCGCACTGCTCGCTGTCCTGTCACCGATCCTTGACCGATCGCCACTGAAGTTTGACCACGGCGCGGTTTGTGACAGCGAAGTCGGACCGCACCAGGCGGAGCAGTGCGCCCGGGTCGTACACCCATCGCCGGAAGCTGGACAGCGCGCCGGCGGCGATCGCCGCACGGACCTCGGACAGGCCGTCGAATTGCTGACTTCGGCGCTGCAGGGTGATGGCGGTGGCAGGCCGAGCGTGAGGCCCGTGGGTGCAACCGATGCCGGGGGCGGGCGCGTCGGGAAGCAGTGGATCACGGGCTTCGGGGGGGACGGCATGCGGCAGGTGCGTTGGCGCGGGGTGGTCGGTGGCTTGGGGTGGGGGGCCGTGGGGTTCGTCCTGGCCACGGCGGGCTTGCTTGTCGGCATCGACCGCGTCGTTGCGACGTGGCACTGGTGTCTCACCCAGGATCACGAGACAAACCCGGATTTGGTCCGGGGGAACCGGGCCGTGTGGGTGATCATGCTCACCGTGCTGATGGTGCTCATCGTGCTGCTCCGGCCGCTGCCGAAGAGCCGCTGGTATCTGCTGCCGGTCCTGGTCGCTGCCACTGCCGCCCTGACCTGGCTCTACGTGACAGGGATGGGGCACCCGGCCCCGCTGTCCCCCGGGGACGCGCCAGAGGTCAGGTGCTGGAACATGCCGACTTTTCCCTTCAACGGCTGAGCCACCCGCCGTCAGCAAGGCCGCCAGCCGTACCGCCTCGCGGTGCCGACCCGCCCTCCCCGTCAGTCCGCCCGACGGACGACCGCGTCGGCCCCTGACGAGCAGTGGTCCAACTCCGCTGTCACGAACTGCGTTCGGTCCAACTTCGGTGGCATGCCGTCCAGGTTCGCCGTCACGGGTCAACTCGCTCCGGGCTGTCGAAAATCGTTGACGAGTGATAGTTACCGATATATCGTCGAAGCATCGAGACAGTACGGAGGTCGGTCGCGAAACGATCGTGATGGTCCTTCGGCAATCAGAAGGAGGTGCGCATCATGCGCACGGAGAACTCATCGCAGCGTGGTCACGGTCGTCGTCGCGGCAACGGGTTCGGCGAACTGCCGGGCGAATTCATGGAGCACCGCCGGGCCTTCGGGCCGCCGGCGGGTCCGGGCGGGCCGTTCGGCGGTCCGTTCGGGGGAGGGCCGTTCGGCTTCGGCGGCCCGTTCCGGGGCGGCCCCGGCGGGCGCGGGCGAGGGCATCGGGGCGGTCGGGCCCGGCGCGGAGACGTGCGGGCCTCGCTGCTGGCGCTGCTGAAGGAGCGCCCGATGCACGGCTACGAGATGATCACCGAGATCGGCGAGCGGACCTCGGGCACCTGGCGCCCCAGCCCGGGCTCGGTCTACCCGACCCTCCAGCTGCTGGAGGAGGAGGGCCTGATCGAGGCTCAGGAGACCGGCGGCAAGCGGCTGTTCACGCTCACCGAGGCGGGCCGCGCCGAGGCCGAGGCCGGTGCGGCCGAGCCGTGGCTGGCGGCCGGCAGCGGGGTGGACTGGGAGGCCGTCCAGGAGGTCGGCCAGACCATGGCCTCGCTCGGCCAGGCGGTGCACCAGGTGATGACCACCGGCACCGAGGAGCAGCGGGCCAAGGGCCTGGCGGTGCTCACCGAGGCCCGCAAGAAGCTCTACCTGATCCTGGCGGACGCCGAGGGCTGAGCCCGGCTGACCGAGGACCACGAGAAAGTTACGAGTCCGACGGCTCCTGGTACTCGTAGCACCAGCGCGAGCGCCCCTTGGCGTCGTACTCCTTGGCCCGGACGTACACCAGCGTCCGGGCCGGCTCGTCCCCGTGGGCGGGCACCGGGACCTTGTAGTACTTGGGCACGTTGTCGAACGGGGTGAGGTGGACCGGGAGTACCCGGCCGTCCAGCGGTCCGCCGTGGAACCCGGTCTCCGCGCTGCGCATGCTGCCCACTCCCTCGCCGCCGTCCGTACGGGACAAGCTTCGCACCCCGCGGTCGGCGACCTTGAAATGCTCCCTTATCCTGCTACGTACGCCTCGGGCCCTGCACGGCCCGCGAACGGCCCCTGCGAGCGCGCCGCGGCCAGGCGTGGGCCCGCCCCGGTGACCTCGGGGCCGGCCGCCCGGAGCACGGCCGGGCGCTCCCGGGAAGCCGCGGACCGCGCCCGGTGTTGCTGCGGACAGTGCTCGAACGTTGTGGCTCACCAGCCACAGCCGTGCGGAAGGGGACCGATGGCAGCCAGCAGCAGGTGGACGGCGTGGTTGTGGCGCGATCGGCAGCGCACCGAGCCGGACGCCGGCGGCCCGGCCAACCCGGCCGCCCGGCTGGAGCTGCTGCTCACCTCGGTGCGGGCCGGCTTCCCGCTCGCCCCGGCCGCCCATCCGGCGGGGTACCGCTGCTCCTGTGACCGGGTCGGCTGTCCGGCCCCGGCCCAGCACCCGCTCTCCTTCGCCTGGCAGTCCCAGGCCACCACCGACACCGAGCAGCTGGCCCGCTGGCTGGCCCGCGACCCGCAGGCCAACTTCGTCACCGCCACCGGCCGCGCCCACGACGTGCTGGACGTGCCCGCCGAGGCCGGCCGGCTCGCGCTGGCCCGGCTGGAGGAGCTGGGCGTGCCCGGCCCGGTCGCCGCGGTCGGCGAGGAGCGCTACCTCTTCTTCACCGCGACCCGCGGCCGGCCCGAGGACGAGGACGAGTTCTGGCCCAGCGCGCTGGACACCGACCCGGACACCATGTCCGAGCACCCGGGCCTGCGCTGGCACTGCCGCGGCTCCTACACCCTGGTGCCGCCGGCCCGGCTGGCCGACGACTCCGAGGTGCGCTGGCTGCGCGGGCCCGAGCAGGCGCTGCCGGACCCGCTGCGGGTGCTGGACGTGCTCACGGACGCCTGCACCGAGGTGGGTGCGGTCGCCGAGGAGCAGTGGCTGATCGGCTGAGCACGCGCCCGCGCGGCGTCTGCACACGCGCCGCGGCCGGGCCGGGGCCGGGCGCCGGCCCCGCTACGGCAGGGTGAGGATCTCCGCGCCGTCCGCCGTGACGACCAGCGTGTGCTCGAACTGGGCGGTCCGCTTGCGGTCCTTGGTCACCACGGTCCAGCCGTCCGGCCACATCTCGTAGTCGTAGGTGCCCAGGGTCAGCATCGGCTCGATGGTGAAGGTCATCCCCGGCTTGATCACCTGGGTGGCCCGGTCGCTGTCGTAGTGCGGGACGATCAGGCCGGAGTGGAACGAGGTGTTGATCCCGTGCCCGGTGAAGTCCCGCACCACGCCGTAGCCGAAGCGCTTGGCGTAGGACTCGATCACCCGGCCGATCACGTTGATCTGGCGGCCCGGCCGGACCGCCTTGATCGCCCGGTTGAGCGCCTCGCGGGTCCGCTCGACCAGCAGCCGGGACTCCTCCGCCACCTCGCCGACCAGGTAGGTGGCGTTCAGGTCGCCGTGCACCCCGTGGATGTAGGCGGTGGCGTCGATGTTCACGATGTCGCCGTCGTTGAGCACCGTCGAGTCCGGGATGCCGTGGCAGATCACCTCGTTGACCGAGGTGCAGATGGACTTCGGGAAGCCCCGGTAGCCCAGGTCCGAGGGGTAGGCGCCGTGGTCGCACATGTAGGCGTGGGCCACCGCGTCCAGCTGATCGGTCGTCACCCCGGGAGCGATCAGCTCGGCGGCCGCCGCCATCGCCTGGGCGGCGATCCGGCCGGCGATCCGCATCTTCTCGATCGTCTCGGCGTCCTGCACGTCGGAACCGGTGTAAGGGGCCGGACCGGGCTTGCCCACGTACTCCGGCCGGGCGATGTGCGCCGGGACCTTGCGGACGGGGGACTGGGTGCCGGGAACCAGGAGGGCCATGGCGGCCAGTCTATCCCGGGGCTGCGCAGCGCGACCGTGTGTGCGGGGGGCGCCTGCGGGCATGATCCATCCAGCGAGCGAAGGAGAGAGCGATGCCACTGTTCCGCCACCAGCCCACCGGTAAGCCGGGGGAGTGGTACTTCTGCCTCAAGCACCAGACGGTCGAGGAGGGCCCGGAGTGCGCGGCCAAGGACCGGCTCGGCCCCTACGGGAGCCGGGCGGAGGCGGAGCGGGCGCTGCAGACCGCCGCCGAGCGCAACCGCGAGTGGCGCACCGACCCGAACTGGAACGACGACGACCCCAGCCAGGACCAGAGCTGACCGTTCGTCAGCTCCGGTGTCGGTGCGGGCCGCCCGTCGGTCAGGCAGCCAGCCGCTGCTGGCCCTCCCGGGCGGCCCGCACCGCCACCGCGTGCGGATCGGTGCGCGCGTCGTAGGCGAGCAGTTTCGGCAGCGCCGCCGCCAGTCCCGCGACGCTGAGCACACAGGCCAGCCCGCCCAGCCAGACCGAGCCGCGCACCCCCACCAGGTGGGCCGTCGAGCCGGCCCGCAGCTGGCCCAGCTGCGGGCCGACCGAGTAGCTGAGCAGCTCCACCCCGGCCAGTCGCCCGCGCAGCTCGTCGGGGATGGACTGGTTCCACATGGTCGAGCGGCCCAGTCCGCTGACCATGTCCGCCCCGCCGGCCACCGCCAGGCAGAGCAGGACCAGCCAGATGTTGTCGAACAGCCCGGCCCCGGCCATCGCCGCACCCCAGCCGAGCGCGGCCAGCACCACCATCCGCCCGTGCCGGTGCACCTGGCCGGCCCAGCCGGCGGTGGCCGAGACCAGCAGCGAGCCGACCGCGGTGGCGCCGTAGAGCAGCCCGAGCGCCCAGTGCGCGTGCAGCCGGTCGGCCAGGAACGGAAAGATCGTGTTCGGGAAGGCAAAGAACATGGCCGCGATGTCCACCAGGTAGGTGCCCAGCAGCTCGGGCCGGCTGCAGGCGTACCGCACCCCGGCGGCGATGCCCGCCAGGCTGGGCCGCTCGGCGCCGGTCGGCGGCGGCACCTGGCGCATCCGGGCCAGCAGCACCAGCGAGCAGGCGTAGGTGGCCAGGTCGACCGCGAAGGCGGGGGCCGGGCCGGCGGAGGCGACCAGCACGCCCGCCAGGGCGGGGCCGGCCACCATGTTGACGTTGCGGTAGATCGAGACCAGCGCGAAGGCGGCGGTCAGCTGGTCGTGCTCCACCACCCGCGGGACCAGGGTGTCCAGGGCCGGGCGCTGCAGCCCGTCCAGCGCCGCGACCAGCGCGGTGGCCAGGTAGATCGGCCACAGCAGCGGGTGCGGCAGCAGTGCGTTGAGCAGCAGCAGGCCGGTGATCAGCCCGAGGCCGGCCTCGGTGCCAAGCACCAGCTTGCGCCGGTCCAGTGCGTCGGCCAGGGCACCGCCCCAGAGCCCGAAGACGATCAGCGGCACCAGCTCCACCAGGCCGATCGCGCCGACCGCGAGGTAGGAGCCGGTCAACTGCTTGATCTGCAGCGGTACCGCGACGTAGGTGATCAGGTTGCCGAAGCTGCTGATCGAGCCGGAGCCCCAGAGCAGCCGGAAGTCCCGCGAGCTGCGCCACGGGGTCAGGTCGGGGCGCAGCTTGCGCAGGGATGCCGTCACGGGCGCTCAGCCTGGGGGCTCGGCGCGGCCGGGGCAACCGAATATCGGGGCCACCGGCTAGCGGCCGGCGGCCACCGCTCACCAGCGCTGGGCCGGCTCCCCGCCGAGCTGGCGGGCCAGCCGGGCCAGCCGGCCCGGCAGCGTGCGGGCCGGCTCCCCGGCGGCGGCGCTGACCAGGTGCTGGACCAGGTCGAAGCCCTCGTCCGGCACCTGATCCACGGTCAGCTGCTGGTGCGCCAGCCCGGTCAGCTGCGGATCGGCGCCGGCCAGCGCCAGCACGGTGGCCCCGCCGCGCCGGGCGTCCGCCATCCGCTCCAACAGCGGTGTCCCGGCCGCCTGCGGGGTGACCACCAGCACGGTCTGGCCGCGCCGGGCCGCGGCCAGATCGTCCAGGCCGAGCCGCAGATGGGCGGGGGTGCCCAGGGCGGTGGGCTGGTGGCGGACCAGTCGCGGCGCCAGCTGCGGCACCCCGGACCAGGCGGCCTCCTCGTCCAGGTGGGCGGCCAGGTGCCAGGGCTCGTACCCGGTCGAGCCGACCAGCAGCAGCCCGCGCGCGGTGCGCCGGGTCACCGCGGCGCGCAGCGCGGCGGCGAAGCCGCGGGTGGCGTCCAGCAGCGGTGACCCGGCCAGGGTCTGGCGCAGCGCGCCCACACTCTTCGCGTCCATCGGGTCAGGATGGAGGCCGACCGCCGGATTTGGCAGGATCTCGGGCATGACTTCCCTCGAATCAGCGACCCAGCCGGCCGCCGACCTGGACTCCCTGGTGGTCGGCGTGCTCGGCGGCACCGGCGACCAGGGCCGCGGCCTGGCCTACCGGCTGGCCAAGGCCGGCCAGCAGGTGATCATCGGCTCCCGCACCGCCGAGCGGGCCGAGGCGGCCGCCGCCGAACTCGGGTACGGCGTGCGCGGCGCGGACAACGCCGGCTGCGCCCGGCGCAGCGACATCGTGATCGTCGCGGTGCCCTGGGACGGGCACGCGCAGACGCTCACCGCACTGCGGGCCGAGCTGGCCGGCAAGATCGTGGTGGACTGCGTCAACCCGCTGGGCTTCGACAAGCAGGGCGCCTACGCGCTCAAGCCGGCCGAGGGCAGCGCCGCCGAGCAGGCCGCCGCGCTGCTGCCCGAGTCCCGGGTGACCGCCGCCTTCCACCACCTGTCGGCGGTGCTACTGCAGGACCGCGAGCTGGACTCGATCGACACCGACGTGCTCGTGCTCGGCGACCAGCGGGCCGCCACCGACCTGGTCCAGGCGCTGGCCGGCAAGATCCCCGGCATGCGCGGGGTCTACGCCGGGCGGCTGCGCAACGCGCACCAGGTGGAGGCGCTGGTGGCCAACCTGATCTCGGTCAACCGCCGCTACAAGGCGCACGCGGGGCTGCGGATCACGGACGTGTGACCCGGCGGGCGGCCACCCCGGTTCGGGGTGGCCGCCCGCAGCGGCGACAATGGACGCCGACAGTCCCGACCCCTGGAGCCGGCCGCATGCCCCGCAACGCCCTGTACGCCTCGATCGTCTTCGTCCTCGCGGTGGCCGCCGCCGTGGTCTCCTTCGTGCAGGGCAACTGGCTCGGGGTGATCTGGGTGCTGCTGGCCGGGGTCTCCAGCAACATCGCCTGGTTCCACCTGCGCCGCGAGAAACTGCGCCGGGCCGCCGAGCAGGGCTGAGCCCCGCAGCCGGTCGGCCGAGCCCGGCGCTCGGTCAGCCGGCCCGGCCGTCGGTCACTGGTTCCAGAACCGGAACAGGTCGTGGCCGACGGCCCCGAAGTAGTAGGTGTTCACGCCGAACAGGTCCATCACCGACCGCAGCAGGTCGAAGAACTGCCGGTTGACCTCCGGCTGCCACAGCAGCGCGAAGACCGCGAGCATGCCGAACTGCGCGAACGGGCGCACCGCCGCCCGGGTCTTGTAGGACAGCCAGGGCTCGACGATCCCGTAGCCGTCCAGGCCCGGCACCGGCAGCAGGTTGAGCAGCGTCGCCGACAGCTGCAGCAGGCCCAGGAAGCCGAACGCGGCCGCCAGCGTGGGCACCGGGTAGCCGTCGATCTGCGTGGTGCCCGGCGCCGAGTCCAGCCAGCCCTGGCCGACCGGCACCAGCAGCACCACCGCGAAGGCCAGGTTGACCAGCGGGCCGGCCGCCGACACCAGGCTGTGCTTGAGCCGGCCGCGGATCCGGTCGCGCTCGATGAAGACCGCCCCGCCCGGCAGGCCGATCCCGCCCAGCAGCACGAAGACCAGCGGCATCACGATGCTGTAGAGGGCGTGGGTGTACTTGAACGGATTGAGCGTCAGGTAGCCCTTGGCCCCCACCGTGATGTCCCCGCCGTGCAGCGCGGTGCGCGCGTGCCCGTACTCGTGCAGGCAGAGCGAGACCAGCCAGCCGGACACCACGAACAGGAAGACGCCGAACCCGCCCGAGCCGTAGCCGGACCAGGCCGCCCAGGCGGAGGTGCCCATGGTGGCGACCAACACCCAGAAGACCGGGCTGATCCGGCGGTGCTCGCGGTCGGCCCTGGCGTCGGCGAAGCTCATTTCCCACTCCTCTAACTGGATCCCCACTCCATAGGGAGGGTAGACGGTAACCCGGTCGGCCCAGGCTGGCCCAGAATGGTCCGGTGCACTACGGCATCCTCGGCACCACCACCGCGACCCACGACGACGGCACCCCCGTGCCGCTCGGCGGCGCCCGGCTGCGCGCCCTGCTCACCGCCCTGGTGCTGCGCCAGGGCGCCCCGGTACCGGCCGAGGTGCTGGTCGCCGAGGTGTGGGAGGACGAGCCGCCGCAGGACGCGGCCGCCGCGCTGCAGACCCTGGTGGGCCGGCTGCGCCGCACCCTGGGGCGCGAGCGGGTCGGCTCCGGGCCCGGCGGCTACTGGCTGACCGACCCGGCCAGCGACCTGAGCCGGTTCCAGGCGCTGGCCGCCGAGGGCAGCCGCGCGCTGGCGGCCGGTGAGCCGGGGGTGGCCACCGAGCAGCTGGGCGCGGCCCTGGCGCTGTGGCGCGGCCCGGCGCTGGCCGACCTGCCGGACCGGGCGGGCAACGCGGTGCGGCTGGAGGCGCAGCGGGCCGAGGCGCGGCGGGCCAAGCTGGCCGCCGAGCTGGAGCTGGGCCGCTCCGGCGAGGTGGTGGCCGAGCTGGCCGGCCTGTGCGCCGACCACCCGCTGGACGAGCCGCTGCACCTGCTCTGGCTGCGGGCACTGCGCGAGAGCGGGCGCACCGCCGAGGCGTTGGAGCGCTACGAGCAGCTGCGGCAGGCGCTGGCCGACCAGCTGGGCGCCGACCCGAGCGCCGAACTGCGGGCCGTGCACCGGGAACTGCTCACCCAGCAGGAGCCGCCCGGGCCGCCGCGTGCCACCGCCCGGCCGACCGCGGGCCGCGCGCAGTCGGGCCCGCCGGGCAACCTGCGGGCCGGGCTGACCAGCTTTGTCGGGCGCGAGCAGGACCTGGCCGCCCTCGGCGAGCTGATCGGCACGGCCCGGCTGGTCACCCTGACCGGCCCCGGCGGTTCCGGCAAGACCCGGCTCTCGGTGGAGGCCGGCCGGCTGGCCCAGCGGGGCGGGCGCTGGCCGGACGGCGTCTGGCAGGTCGAGCTGGCCCCGCTGGAGGACCCGGCGGGAGTGCCGGGTCTGGTGCTCACCGCGCTCGGCCTGCGCGCCACCCAGCTGCACACCACGGTGCCCGAGGGCCCGGTGGACCCGGTGCGCCGCATCGTCGAGCACTGCGGCCAGACCCGGATGCTGCTGCTGCTCGACAACTGCGAGCACCTGGTGCAGGCCGCCGCCGAACTCGCCGACCAACTGCTCGCCGAGTGCCCGGGACTGACGGTGCTGGCCACCAGCCGGGAGCCGCTCGGCGTGCCGGGCGAGTCGGTGCTGCCGGTGGAGCCGCTGCCGGACCCGGTCGCGCTGCGGCTGCTGGCCGAGCGCGGGGCCGCCGCCCGCCCCGGCTTCCAGCCGGAGGACGACCCGGCCGCCTGCGCCGAGATCTGCCGCCGGCTGGACGGCCTGCCGCTGGCCATCGAGCTGGCCGCGGCCCGGCTGCGCTCGATGACGCCCCGTCAGCTGGCCGACCGGTTGGACGGCCGGTTCGCGCTGCTGACCGGTGGCAGCCGGGTGCTGCTGCCCCGTCAGCAGACGCTGCGCGCGGTGGTCGACTGGAGCTGGGAGCTGCTGGACGCGCGCGAGCGCGCGCTGCTGGGCCGGCTGGCGGTCTTCGCCGGCGGCTGGACCCTGGAGCACGCCGAGCTGGTGTGCGCCGACGGCGAGCTGGTGCGCTCCGGCCAGGTGGCCGAGCTGCTCTTCTCACTGGTGGACAAGTCGCTGGTGGTGGCCGGGCTGAACCAGGCGGGGCCGCCGCGCTACTGGATGCTGGAGACGATCCACGAGTACGCCGCCGAGCGACTGGCCGAGGCCGGCGACCAGGGCACCCGGCTGCGGCACCTGACGGCCTTTCGGGAACTGGTCCGGGACTCGGCCCAGCACGTGCACAGCTCCCGCCAGCTGCACCTGCTCACCGTGCTGGAGCGCGAGCAGGACAACGTGCGGGCCGCGCTGCGGCACGCGGTGGCGGACGGCCGGGAGCCGGACGCGCTGGCGCTGCTGCTGGGCATGGCCTGGTTCTGGATGCTGCGCGACTACCGGGCCGAGGCGGCCGACTGGGCGGACCGGGTCTGCGCGCTCGGCGCGGACCCGTTCGGCGAGCACGCGCCGGCCCCCGAGCCGGTGGAGCAGGACCCGCTGGCGTACCCGCTGCCGTGGCCCGACCCGGTGCTGCAGGAGGCCCGGCGGCAGGCCTGGATCCTGAACCTGCTGACCCGGATGGAGGGGGACCTGGCGGTGATGGCCGACCAGGCGACGCTGGTGCGCGCCCCGCGGATCATCCAGGCCTACCACGACGGCCTGCCGCAGACCTACACCCACGTGCCGATGCTGCGGATCTTCGCCTGCTTCCTGGCCGGCCGGGCCGAGGACATGCTGGTGATCCTCGACGACGCGGTGGCGGGCTGCCGCCGCTACGGCCGGCAGAGCGAGCTGGCCTGGGCGCTGCAGCTGCGCGCCAAGATCTCCAACGACCGGTTCGGCGGGCTGGAGCGGGCCCGGGCGGACGGGGCCGAGGCGCTGGAGATCTACTCCCGGCTGGGCGACAGCTGGGGGCTGACCGAGTCGCTGGCGGCGCAGGCCGAGACGGCCGGGTTCGCCGGCGACAACGTCGGCGCGGCCGCCTCCTACCGCCGGGCGATCGAGCTGGCCGAGGAGCTCGGCGCGCCCCAGGAGGTGCCGATCCTCACCCTGCGCCTGGGCGAGGCGGTGCTGGACCAGGACCAGGTGGAGGGGGAGCGGCTGATCCGCCAGGGCCTGGCGCTGGCAGCCGAGGGCGCGCACGTCAACGAGGGTGCGAAGTTCTTCGGCCACTCGCTGCTGGCCGGGCTGTACACCTTCCGCGGCGAGCACGAGGCGGCGCTGGCCGAGGTGGCGGCGCTGAAGGCGGCCCGGATCCAGTTCGGCCTCGGCGCCTCCGGGCTGACCGACGCGCTGGTCGGCAGCGTCGAGGCGGTGACGCTGGCCCAGGCGGGCCGGTTGGACGAGGCCGGCCCGGCCCTGCGCGAAGGGCTGTGCCGACTGCGGGCGCTGCCCGGGGCGGTCTCGGCCTTCGCCGAGCACCTCACCCTGCTGATGCTGCCGGTGATGGCCAGCAGCCTGCTGCTGCTGGCCGAACGCGGCCGGGACCAGGCCCTGGTGCGGCTGGCCGGGCTGCTGATCGGGGCGCACAGTGCGCGGACCGGAGTCCAGGGCGGCTTCCTGGAGGGCGAGCTGCGCCGGGCCCGCGAGCAGCTGATGCTGCGGCTGTGCCCGGTCGAGGAGGCTGAGCGGCTGTACGCCGCGGGCCGCGACCTCTCCTGGGAGGAGGTCACGGCCCTGCTGGACGAGGTGGTCGACGCGCTCTGACCCGGCGTCAGGTCCGCTTGCGGAAGCGGCTGACCGCCAGCGGTGCGGTCACGGCGGTGATCGCCAGCGACCAGAGCAGCACCAGGGTGACGGAGTGGGTCAGCGGCCCGCCGTTGATCAGGTTGCGGCAGGCGTCGGCCAGGTTGGACAGCGGGTTGTACTTGGTGAAGGCCTGCAGCCAGCCCGGCATGGTGGCGGTCGGCGCGAAGATCGAGCTGCCGAACTGCAGCGGCATCAGCACCAGCATGCCGAGCCCCTGGACCGCCTGGGCGCTCTTGAGCACCAGCCCGAGCAGCATCGAAACCCAGACCAGCGCCATGCCGAACAGCAGCGACAGGCCGACCGCGGCCAGCACGCCGAGCGGGCCGGTCTTGAAGTCCATGCCGAGCAGCAGCGCGAAGCAGACCAGCACGGTGTAGGAGACCAGGCCGCGGCAGGCCTCGGCCAGCATCTTGCCGACCAGCACCGAGGAGCGCCCGATCGGCAGGGTGCGGAACCGGTCCATCACCCCGGTCTGCAGGTCGGTGTTGAGGCCGGTGCCGACCGCCATCGCCAGGTTCATCCCGGTGGTGCCGAGCAGGCCGGGGATCAGCCACTGCTTGTAGGCCTGCTGGCTGCCGGAGACCGCGCCGCCGAAGACGTAGACGAAGAGCAGGGTGAAGATGATCGGCATCAGGACCGCGTCGAACATCGACTCCGGGTCGGCCTTGATCCGCATGATGTTGCGCCGGGTCAGCGCGCCGATGTGGCGCAGGTGGTCGCGGACCCGGGTCGGGGTGTCCGCGGCGGTGCTCGCGGTGGGCGCCGGACGGGTGGCGGGGGTCAGGGTGGTGGTGGTCATCGCGCGCTCTCCTCGGCGGTGGCGGCCTGCCGGCCGGTGAGGGCGAGGAAGACCTCGTCCAGGCTGGGTACCTCGGTGTCGATGGCGGCCACCGTGAAGCCGCGGGTGCCGAGCACGCCGATGACGGCGGTCAGCAGCTCCTCGTCGGTGATCGGCACGGCCAGCCGGCCGTCCGGGTCGGCGTGGCCGCCGGTGATCCCGCACTCGGTCAGGGCCCGCACCATCTCGGGCAGTTCGGCCGGACGGTCGGGGGTGATGCGCAGCGTGCGGCCCCCCACCTGGGCCTTCAGGCCGGTCACCGTGCCGTTGGCGATCACCCGGCCGCGGTCGATCACGGTCAGGTCGGAGGCGAGCTGTTCGGCCTCCTCCATGTACTGGGTGGTGAGCAGCACGGTGGCGCCCTCGACGACCATCCGCTGCACCTCGGCCCAGACCTCGTTGCGGGTGCGCGGGTCCAGACCGGTGGTGGGCTCGTCCAGGTAGAGCACCTTGGGGTGGCCGATCATGGAGGCGGCCAGGTCGAGCCGGCGGCGCATCCCGCCGGAGTAGGTCTTCGCCGGACGGCCGGCCGCTTCGGTGAGCGAGAAGCGCTCCAGCAGCTCGGCGGCGCGGGCCTTGGCCTGCTTGGCGGACAGGTCCAGCAGGCGGCCGATCAGGTAGAGGTTCTCGGTGCCGGAGAGCAGCTCGTCCACCGAGGCGTACTGGCCGGTGAGCCCTATCGTGCGGCGCAGCTGCTTGGGCTGGCGCAGCACGTCGTAGCCGCCGACCACGGCGGTGCCGGCGTCGGGGCGGACCAGCGTGGACAGGATCCGGATCAGGGTGGTCTTGCCGGCCCCGTTGGGGCCGAGCACGCCGAGCACGGTGCCCTGGCGGACCGTCAGGTCGACCCCGTCCAGGGCCTTGGTGGTGCCGAACTGCTTCACGATGCCGCGGGCCTCGACGGCGTTCACCCGGTCCACCGGGTGCGGCTGCCCCGCGCGCTGCGGGGCGATGGCGGTCTGCGTTGTCATGCGTCCAGACTGCCCGGGGCCGCCGTCAGGACGCCGACAGCGGACCGGCGTCGCCACCGGTCCGCTGTCAGACGGCTGTCAGCCCGCTGTCACGGGCTGCCTCGGCCTACTTGAAGGTGTGCTCGGGCGCCGGGAAGCTGCCCTCGCGCACCTCGTCGGCGTACTCGCGGGCGGCCTGGCCCAGCACCGCGCGCAGGTCGGCGTACTGCTTGACGAACTTCGGCACCCGGCCGGCCGTCATCCCGGCCATGTCGGTCCAGACCAGCACCTGGGCGTCGCAGCCGGCCCCGGCGCCGATGCCGACGGTCGGCACCGCCAGCGACTCGCTGACCTGTGCGGCGAGTTCGGCCGGCACCGCCTCCAGCACCACGGCGAAGGCGCCGGCCTGCTGCACCGCCTTGGCGTCGCGCTGCAGCTTGTGCGCCGCCTCGTCGCCGCGGCCCTGCACCGGGTAGCCGCCCAGGGCGTGCACCGACTGCGGGGTCAGGCCGATGTGCGCCATCACCGGCACGCCGGCCTCGGTGAGCAACTCGATGGTGCGGGCGCTGCGCTCGCCGCCCTCCAGCTTGACCGCGTGCACACCGGCCTCCTTCATCAGCCGGGCGGCGTTGCGCAGGGCCTGCGCGGGGGACTCCTGGTAGGAGCCGAACGGCATGTCGCCGATCACCAGGGCGCGCTCGGTGCCGCGCACCACGGCGGCCGAGAGCATCACCATCTCGTCCATGGTGACCGGCACCGTGGTCTCGTAGCCGAGGTGGCAGTTGCCCGCCGAGTCGCCGACCAGCAGGACCGGGATCCCGGCCTGGTCGAAGACGTTGGCGGTCAGGGCGTCGTAGGCGGTGAGCATGGCCCACCGCTCCCCGCGCTGCTTGGCCGCGGCCAGGTCGCGGACGGTCACCCGGCGGTTGGTGACTCCGCCGTACAGGGAGTGCCCCTCGGCCGGCTTGGCGGCGGTGGGGGCAGGCGAAGACTGAGAAGCGTTCATCGAACAGGCTCCTGATGCGTCGTGGTCTCGTGGCGCCGTACGGCGTCCCCGGATCTGCGTCCATGCTTGCACGGCCCGCCGTCCGCGCAAAGACGCCGACGCCGCAAAGCACCTCCCGGGCTCCGGCCGTGCCGGGGGAGCTTTGCCCAGACTTTGCGATACGGGTACGTCTCGTATCGTAAAAGCGAGTAGAGTCGGCGCCGGGGGATTTCGAGACGCTCCCGTCTCGGACATGATCCCGTCAGCCGCCAGCACCTCCTCGTACGGACGGGAACAGACGCATGACCACCGCAACACCCGACACGGCACCACGCGTGCCGGACGCGATCCACCGCCGCCGCTGGGCGATCCTCGGCACGCTGATCCTGGCGCTGCTGGTGGTCGTCCTGGACAACTCGATCCTCAACGTCGCGATGAAGACCATCGCGACCCCGAAGCCGATCGGCCTGGGCGCCACCCAGAGCGACCTCGAGTGGGCGATCAACTCCTACACCCTGGTCTTCGCCGGCCTGCTGTTCACCGCCGGGCTGCTGGGCGACCGGTTCGGCCGCAAGAAGGCGCTGCTCGGCGGCATGCTGGTGTTCGGCCTCGGCTCGCTGCTCTCGGCGCTGGCCACCAGCCCCGACCAGCTGATCGGCTACCGCGCGGTGATGGGCCTGGGCGGCGCCTTCGTGATGCCGGCCACGCTGGCCATCATCATGAACGTCTTCGAGCGCAAGGAGCAGCCCAAGGCGATCGGCATCTGGGCCGGTGCGGTGGGCCTGGCGATCGCGATCGGCCCGATCACCGGCGGCCTGCTGATCGAGCACTTCTGGTGGGGCTCGGTCTTCCTGATCAACGTGCCGATCGTGGCCGTCGCGCTGGTGGCGATGTTCGTCCTGGTCCCGGACTCCAGGGACCCCCGCCCCGGCAAGCTGGACCCGGTCGGCGTGCTGCTGTCCATCGTCGGCCTGGTCGCGCTGATCTACGGCATCATCAAGGGCGGCGAGCTGGCCGACTTCACCAAGGCGCAGGCCTGGGTGCCGGTGCTGGTCGGCGTGCTCGCCCTGGCCGCCTTCGTGCTCTACGAGAAGCGGGTCAGTGCCCCGGCGCTGGACATCAGCTGGTTCCGCAACCGGGTCTTCTCCACCTCGGTGGCGGTGGTCGGCGTGGTCTTCTTCGCGCTGATGGGCGTCTCGTTCTTCGGCGTCTTCTACACCCAGGGCGTGCGCGGCTACTCCGCGCTGGCCTCCGGCGCGCTGATGCTGCCGCTGGCGGTGGCCCAGATGGCGTTCGCGCCCAGGGCCCGGCTGGTGGTGGACAAGCTCGGCGTGCGGGCCACCTGCACCGGCGGCATGGCGCTGATCGCCGTCGCCTTCGCCGGCTACCTGCTGCTGGGTCAGACCACCCCGATCTGGGTGCTGGAGGTGACCGGCTTCGTGATGGGCACCGGCATGGCGCACGTGATGCCGCCGGTGACGGTGGCGATCATGGGCTCGCTGCCGCGCGAGAAGGCCGGCGCCGGCTCGGCGATCAACAACACCTTCCGGCAGGTCGGCGGCTCGCTGGGGGTCGCGGTGCTGGGCGCGGTGCTCTCCACCGTCTACCGCGACGGGATCTCGGACAAGCTCTCCACGCTGCCGGCCGCGGCCCGGGACAAGGCCGGCGAGTCGCTGGAGGCCACCCTGGCGGTGGCCGGGCAGGCCGGACCGAAGGGCCAGGCGCTGGTCCAGCCCGCCTACGAGTCGTTCATCCACGCGATGCACGTGGTGGCGGGCCTGTCCGCGGTGATCACCGTGGCGGGTGCGCTGCTGGCCTGGCTCTTCCTGCCCGGCAAGGGCGCCGTCCCGGCCGCCCCGGCCCCGGCGGACGCCGCCGAGCCGGTCCCCTCGGCCAAGGCCTGATCTTGGCGAAGGAGAATAGGGCCATGGCAGCCGAACAGACCCCGATCCTGGCCCCCGCCGAGGAGCCGCCGTGCGCGGCGCCCCGGCGGGGGCGCCCTCGTTCCGAGGCGGCCGAGAAGGCCATCTGCGACGCGGTGGTGCGCCAGATGACCGAGGGCGGCAGCCTGGCGGACCTGACCATCGAGGGCATCGCGCAGGCCGCCGGGGTCGGCAAGGCCACCATCTACCGGCGCTGGCCCAACAAGGAGGCGCTGCTGGTCGACGTGATCGCCCGGCTGGAGGAGCCCACCCCGCCGCTGGCCGGGATCAGCGCGCGCGACGACGTGATCGTGCTGATCGACCACATGCGCCGGCGCGGCCTGGCCAAGCGCTCCCGCTGGGTGCTCAAGGTCGCGCTGGAGCAGCTGCACCAGCTGCCCGGCCTCAAGGCGATCTACTACGACCGGGTGATCCACGAGCGCCGGGTGCTGCTCTGGGAGGTGGTCCGGCGCGGCATGGCCAGCGGCGAGTTCCGCTCGGACGTGGACCCGGTGCTCTTCGCCGAGATGCTGGTCGGCCCGATGCTGCTGCGCTCGGTGATCTACGACGACTCCCCGCTGGACGACCCCGAGCTGTCGGCCCGGATCGTCGACACCCTGCTGGAGGGACTGCGCGGTCCCGGCCCCGAGGTCACCGAACCGGCCCAAGCGGGAACCCCGCACCCCCACCCGGGCGTCCGTACCGGCATAGGCTGAGCGGAAAAATCCCAACATGACGGGACAATCCGCCCGGCACCGACCGTGACGGCGAGCAGCAGGGGGATCCCCGAATGACCCAGGCCCACGAGGCAACCGCGGCCGACGGCGCCGCAGCCGACGGCGCCGCAGCCGACGGCGCCGCAGCCGACGGCGCCGCAGCCGACGGCGCCGCGCCGCCGGGGCCCGGCGAGTCGGCCGCGCCCGGCCGCTGGACCTGGGGCCGGGACCGCCGGGGCAGCACCACCTGGCGGCGCGGCTGGGTGCTCGCCGGGGCGGCGCTGCTGCTGGCCCTGCTGCTCGGCTGCCACCGCACGCTGCCCAACACCTTCGGCAACCTGGGCAGCCTGCTGGAGACCTTCCTGCCGTGGCTGGGCCTGGGCGTGCCGGTCCTGCTCGTGCCGGCCCTGGGCCGCCGCTCGGCCACCGCGCTGGTCGCGCTGCTGGTGCCGACCACGCTCTGGTTCCTGCTCTTCGGCAGCCTGCTCACCGACAAGAGCAGCGGCCCGGGCGCCCGTGGCAGTTCAAGCTTCACCGTGCTCAACCACAACGTGGCCGCGGACAACTCCGACATGCCCGGCACGCTGCGACTGCTCAACGGCTCCGGGGCCAAGCTGGTGGCGCTGGAGGAACTGACCGGCACGGCGCTGCCCGCCTACACGGCGGGCCTGGCCGCCAAGTACCCGTACCACGTGGTGGAGGGCACGGTGGGCCTGTGGTCCGCCTACCCGGTCGGGGACACCCGGGTGGTGGACATCAGGATCGGCTGGACCCGCGCCTTCCGCACCCAGGTGGCCACCCCGCAGGGCCCGCTGGCGGTGTACGTGGCGCACCTGCCCTCGGTCCGGGTGAAGTTCGACGACGGCTTCACCGCCGGGCAGCGCGACGCCAGCGCCCAGGCGCTCGGGCAGGCGGTGGCCGCCGAGCCGCTGGCCCAGGTGCTGCTGCTCGGCGACCTGAACGGCACCATGAACGACCGCAGCCTGGCCCCGGTCACCGCGCAGCTGCGCTCGGCCCAGGGCTCGGCCGGCTCCGGCTTCGGGTTCTCCTGGCCGGCCGACTTCCCGATGGCCCGGATCGACCAGATCATGAGCCGGGGCATGAAGCCGACCGACTCCTGGGTGCTGCCGGCCGACGGCAGCGACCACCGGGCGATCGCCGCCGCCTACCAGTACCACCGCTGACCGCCCGTCGGCTGACGGGGCCTCGGCTGACCGGGCCTCGGCCGGTGGCAGGTCGGCCGAGGCCCGGTCAGCCTCGGCGCCAGGCGTTGGTGATCGGCAGTCGGCGGTCCCGGCCGAAGTTCTTCGGCGAGACCTTCGGGCCCGGCGGGTACTGCCGGCGCTTGTACTCCGCGACGTCCACCAGCCGCACCACCCGGTCCACCACGTCCGCCGGGTAGCCCTCGGCCACGATCGCGTCCCGGCCCCGGTCGCCCTCCACGTACCGGGTCAGCACCGCGTCCAGCAGCGGGTAGTCGGGCAGCGAGTCGGTGTCCACCTGGTCCGGCCGCAGCTCGGCACTGGGCGGCTTGAGGATGGTGTGCTCCGGGATCGGCGGCAGCTCGCCGCGCTCGGCGGCCACCGCGTTGCGCCAGGCGGCCAGCTCGAAGACGAGCGTCTTGTAGACGTCCTTGATCGGGCCGAAGGCGCCCACCGAGTCGCCGTACAGGGTGGAGTAGCCCACCGCCAGCTCGCTCTTGTTGCCCGGGGCCAGCACCAGGTGGCCCTCCTGGTTGGAGATCGCCATCAGCAGCGTGCCGCGCAGCCGGGACTGCAGGTTCTCCTCGGCCAGCCCGGTCAGTTCCACCGCGCCCAGGTAGGCGTCGAACATCGGGGCGATCGACACGGTGCGGAAGTTCAGCCCGGTGCGCCGGGCCAGCTCGGCCGCGTCGTCCTTGGAGTGCTGGGAGGAGTAGCGGCTGGGCATCGAGACGCAGTGCACGTGCTCGGCGCCGATCGCGTCCACCGCGACGGCCGCCACCAGCGCCGAGTCGATCCCGCCCGAAAGGCCGATCAGCACCGACTCGAAGCCGTTCTTGCGCACGTAGGCGCGGGTGCCGGTGACCAGCGCGGTGTACACCTCGGCCAGGTCGTCCAGCCGCGGCGCCGGGGCCGGGACGAGCGGCTCGGCGGGCGCGGGCGCGGGGGCGCCGCCCAGGTCCACCCGGACCAGGGCCAGGCCGTCGGCCAGCACCGTGCCGTCCACCAGCTCGCTGTGCGCCTGCGGCAGCTCCAGGTCCAGGACCAGCAGGCTCTCCTCGAACTGCGGGCCGCGGGCCAGCACCCGGCCGGCCGCGTCCACCACCACCGAGTCGCCGTCGAAGACCAGCTCGTCCTGGCCGCCGACCATGTTGAGGTAGGCCAGCGCGCAGCCCGCCTCGGCGGCCCGGCGGCGGACCAGTTCGAGCCGCTGGTCGTCCTTGTCCCGCTCGTAGGGCGAGCCGTTGAGGGTCAGCAGCAGCCCGGCACCGGCCTGGCCGGCCGCCGCCACCCGGCCGCCCTCCTGCCAGATGTCCTCGCAGATGGCCAGCGCCACGTCCACCCCGTCCAGGCGCAGCACCGGCAGCTGGTCGCCCGGCTCGAAGTACCGGTACTCGTCGAAGACGCCGTAGTTGGGCAGGAAGTGCTTGGCGAACCGGGTGGCGACCCGGCCGCGGTGCAGCACCGCGGCGCAGTTCTGCGGCGCGCCGGTGCGTGGCGAGCGGCCCAGGTAGCCGACCACCACCGGCGTCTCGCCCGCCCCCTCGGCGGCCAGCAGCTCGGCCAGCTCGACCAGGGCCGCCCGGGAGGCCTCGACGAAGGAGGCGCGCAGCGCCAGGTCCTCCACCGGGTACCCGGTCAGGGACATCTCCGGGAAGGCGACCAGCCGGGCACCGGCTGCCACGGCCCGCTTGGACCAGCTGATCACCTGCTCGCGGTTGTGGGCGATGTCGCCGACCCGGGGGTCGGTCTGGGCCAGGGCAAGTCGCAGGTTCGCCATGCCCGCAGTCTAATCGTCGTTCTGACGCTATGGGGGTCCGGGTGGATGATGGGCACCAGTCGTTCGCACATCCGACGGACCGTCCGACGAGGGCGGCGTGGTGCGTAACACGAACGTAAAGAGCAGAGGTGAGACTGTCCCCATGGGCAAGCAGCAGGAGTTCGTGCTTCGTACGCTCGAAGAGCGTGACATCCGGTTCGTCCGGCTGTGGTTCACCGACGTGCTGGGGTTCCTGAAGTCGGTGGCGGTGGCGCCGGCCGAGCTGGAGCAGGCGTTCGAGGAGGGCATCGGCTTCGACGGTTCGGCGATCGAGGGCTTCGCCCGGGTCTACGAGTCGGACATGATCGCCAAGCCGGACCCGACCACCTTCCAGATACTGCCCTGGCGTTCGGAGACCCCGGGTACCGCGCGGATGTTCTGCGACATCCTGATGCCGGACGGCTCGCCGTCCTTCGCCGACCCGCGGTACGTGCTCAAGCGCACCCTGGAGAAGGCCTCCGCCCAGGGGTTCACCTTCTACACCCACCCGGAGATCGAGTTCTTCCTGCTGAAGAACCTGCCCGGGGACGGCAGCGTGCCCGAGCCCGCCGACCAGTCCGGCTACTTCGACCACACCCCGCGCGGGGTGGGCCACGACTTCCGCCGACAGGCCATCACCATCCTGGAGTCGATGGGCATCTCGGTGGAGTTCTCGCACCACGAGGGCGCCCCGGGCCAGCAGGAGATCGACCTGCGGTACGCCGACGCGCTGTCCACGGCGGACAACATCATGACCTTCCGGCTGGTCACCAAGGAGGTCGCGCTGGAGCAGGGCGTGCACGCCAGCTTCATGCCCAAGCCGTTCTCCCAGCACCCCGGCTCCGGGATGCACACCCACGTCTCGCTCTTCGAGGGCGACCGCAACGCCTTCCACGAGTCCGGCGCCGAGTACCAGCTCTCCAAGGTCGGCCGCTCCTTCATCGCCGGCCTGCTCAAGCACGCCGCCGAGACCGCCGCGGTGACCAACCAGTGGGTCAACTCCTACAAGCGGATCTGGGGCGGCTCGCAGCGCACCGCCGGCGCGGGCGGCGAGGCCCCGTCGTACATCTGCTGGGGCCACAACAACCGCTCGGCGCTGATCCGGGTGCCGATGTACAAGCCGGGCAAGCAGGGCTCCACCCGGATCGAGGTCCGCTCGCTGGACACCGGCTGCAACCCCTACCTGGCCTACGCGGTCACCCTGGCGGCCGGCCTGAAGGGCATCGAGGAGGGCTACGAGCTGCCGCCCGGCGCCGACGACGACGTCTGGGCGCTGTCCGACGCCGAGCGCCGCGCCATGGGCATCCAGCCGATGCCGCAGAACCTCGGCGAGGCGATCGACCTGATGCAGCGCAGCGAACTGGTCGCCGAGACCCTGGGCGAGCACGTCTTCGACTTCTTCCTCAGGAACAAGAAGCAGGAGTGGGAGGAGTACCGCTCCGAGGTCACCCCCTTCGAGCTGCGCAAGAACCTCCAGGTGCTGTAACCGCAGGTCGATCCCCGACGGGCCCGGTCGCGGTGGCGTGCACGCCACCGCGACCGGGCCCGTTCGTGCTGCGGTCAGACGGGGTCCTGGACCGGCAGGGCCGCCACCATCGGGTGGTCGTGCTCGATCAGGCCGAGCTTCGCGCTGCCGCCCGGGGAGCCCAGGTCGTCGAAGAACTCGGCGTTCGCGGTGGTGAAGGGCCGCCACTCCTGGGGAGTGTCGTCCTCGAAGTAGATCGCCTCGACCGGGCAGACCGGCTCGCAGGCGCCGCAGTCGATGCACTCGTCCGGGTGGATGTAGAGCATCCGCTGTCCCTCGTAGATGCAGTCGACGGGGCACTCCTCCAGGCAGGCCTTGTCCTTGACGTCCACACAGGGCAGGGCGATCACAAAGGTCATCGGGCTGCGGTCCTCTCCGGTCTGTTCGCCGTGCTGGCGCAGCCGACCGTAGGGCCTCAACTAAACTTGAGGTCAACAGGAGGCAGTGATGACCCATCAGCCGGGCGACAGCCGGGCCGCCCCGGACGACTGGCTGGCCATCGGCGAGGTCAGCGCGCGGACCGGTGCAGCGGTGTCGGCGCTGAGGTTCTACGAGGAGCTCGGCCTGATCGCCTCCGAGCGCGACGGGCGCAACCAGCGCCGCTATCCCCGGCACATGCTGCGCCGGGTCGCGCTGATCTCGGTGGCCAAGCGGATCGGCATCCCGCTGCAGGACCTGCGCGAGGCCTTCGCCGACGTGCCGCTGGACCGGCCGCCGAGCCACCAGGAGTGGCAGCGCGCCTCGCGCGGCTGGAAGCGCCGCCTGGAGGAGCGCCGGCTGACCATCGAACGGCTGGAGGCCGAGCTCACCGGGTGCATCGGCTGCGGCTGCCTGTCGATGAAGGCCTGCGCGCTGCTGAACCCCGGCGACGCCCTCGCCGAGGACGGCGTCGGTCCGCGCCGGCTGTGAGGTGCGGCCGTTGGTGCGGCTGTTCCGACGTTGGCCGCACGCGGCCGCACTGTTGGCGGAACGTAACTGGGTGGGTGCAGAGAGTACGTGCTGCGATGGGAGGCAGCCCCGGTCGACGGGGTGTCAGCGCCCGATCCGGGTTCGACCTGAAAGGCCGTCATGTCCACCACCGCAGGCCGCGCCACGCGCGCGCGCACGCTGGTCCGCCGTTGTGCCGTGGCGATCGCCGCGACGACCGCAGCGGCTGCCCAGTTCCTGTTCATTCCCGCGGCCGGGGCGCTCCCGGCGGCGGCGCCCGAGCGGGGCAGCGCCGGTGCCGAGCACCGCGACGACCCGAACGCGCCGGTGCTGAGCGAGCACCCGATCCCGTTCACCACCCGGTTCCAAGCCGACATGCAGGGCAACATCACCCGGATCGGCAACACCCTGCTGACCTGCGACGAGACCAAGGCACCGGTCAAGGCGGGGACCGCCCCGTGCACCGACGCGCGCAACGGGGTCGGACCGAACATCTTCGACAACAACTACCAGATGCGGTACGTCAACATCGAGCCGCCCGGCCGCAAGGGCCCGCTCGGCGACGACATCTACTCGTCCTCCTCGGCCTCGCTGACGCTGCCCGACTCCGCCACGGTGAAGTTCGCCCGGCTGTACTGGGGCGCCACCCGCGGCATCGGCAAGACGGTGCTGCCGATCACCCAGGTGGACGAGGTCTACTTCAAGGCCCCGGGTGACTCGGAGTTCCGCGACATCGCGGCCCAGGGCGACATCGGCCAGATCAACACGACCCAGGAGACGGCCTACCAGGCCTCCGCGGACGTGACCGACATCGTCAAGGCGGCCGGCGGCGGCACCTACGAGGTGGCCGACCTGGACACGGTGATCGCGCCGCACAGCTGGGGCAGCTGGACGCTGGTGGTCGCGACCGAGGACTGCAACCAGCCGATGCGGCACCTGCAGGTGTGGGACGGCTTCCAGGTCGAACTGCCGAACTCGCCGGCGATCGACATCGACGTCAACGGCTTCCACACCCCGGCCAAGGACAAGCTGTTCGCCAAGCTCGGCTACGTGGGCTACGACGGCGACCGCACATACACCGGTGACACGCTCTCCATCAAGACCACCAACGGTCCGGAGACGCAGATCAGCGACGACCGGCACCCGGCGAACGACATCATGAACTCGACGATCAGCTCGCCGTTCGCCTCCGACCAGTTCACCCGCAACCCGAACTACGACAACACCTTCGGGCAGGACCTGGCGGTCTTCGACGTGTCCAAGCTGATGCGTGCGGGCGACACCAACCTGCGGATGCGGTTCAACACCACGTTGGACGGCTACCAGTTGGGAGCCGCCTTCGTGGCGATCAACCTGGACGACAGCGCCGACAGCGGCTGACGGCCGCTCAGGCCGACCCGCCGCCGCCCCGTCCCCGCACCGCCGGGGGCGGGGCGGCGGTAGTGAATCCCCGGCACCGGGCGCGTCCCTTGCGCGCGACCGGGAACGATGACCCCGAGCGCCTAGGATCCGACTGATCATCAGACCAGCAGGGAGGAGCCCCGCATGACGGCCGGTGGCAGCCGCATCAGCAGGCCCGAGAACCGGCTGGTCCGCCGGGGCTTCACCGCTCCCGAGGCGGCGGTGCGCCGGCTGGCCGCCCCCGCGCTGGCCGGACTGGCCGACGACCCGGTGCTGCTGGACGCGCTCGGCGCCACCGCCGACCCGGACCTGGCGCTGCTGGGACTGGCCGCCCTGCTGGAGGCGCTCGACGAGGACGAGCGGCACGTGCTGCGCGACACCCTGACCACCGCCAAGCCGCTGCGCGACCGCCTGCTCGGCGTGCTCGGTGCCTCGGCCGCGCTCGGCGACCACCTGGCCACCCACCCGCGGGACTGGCACACGCTGGACACCTTCGAGCTGAGCGACATCCACCCCGGGGCCGAGGACTTCCGCCACCAGCTGGAGCAGCGGGTGCGGGCGGGCGAGGACGCACCCGCCGACGCGCTGCGGGCCGGCTACCGCCGCTGCCTGCTCACCATCGCCGCCCGCGACCTGAGCGGCTCCTCCGACCTGGAGCAGACCGCCGCCGAACTGGCCGACCTGGCCGGCGCCACCCTGCGCACCGCACTGCAGATCGCCGCCGAGCAGGAGCCGGACGCCGCCGACGCCTGCCGGCTGGCGGTGATCGGCATGGGCAAGTGCGGCGGCCGCGAGCTGAACTACGTCTCCGACGTGGACGTGATCTTCGTCGCCGAGGCCCGCGAGGGGGTGGACGAGCAGCGCGCGCTGCGCGCCGCGACCCGGCTGGCGGCGGCCATGATGCGGCTCTGCTCGGACACCACCCGGGAGGGAACCATCTGGCCGGTGGACGCCAACCTGCGCCCGGAGGGCCGCAACGGCCCGCTGGTGCGCACCCTGGCCAGCCACCTGGCCTACTACCAGCGCTGGGCCAAGACCTGGGAGTTCCAGGCGCTGCTGAAGGCCCGGCCGGTGGCCGGCGACGCCGAGCTCGGCCAGGCCTACCTGGCGGCGCTGGCCCCGATGGTCTGGCAGGCCACCGCCCGGGAGAACTTCGTCGCCGACGTGCAGCAGATGCGCCGCCGGGTGGTGGCCGCGATCCCGGCCGGCGAGCTGGACCGCCAGCTCAAGCTCGGCCCCGGCGGCCTGCGCGACGTGGAGTTCTCGGTGCAGCTGCTGCAACTGGTGCACGGGCGCACCGACCCGGCGCTGCGCAGCGGCAACACCCTGGCGGCGCTGCGGGCGCTGTCGGAGGGCGGCTACGTGGGCCGCGCGGACGCCGCCTCGCTGGACGCCGCCTACCGCTTCCTGCGCTCGTTGGAGCACCGGATCCAGCTGTTCCGGCTGCGCCGCACCCACCTGATGCCCACCGACCAGGCCGACCTGCGCCGGCTGGCCCGCTCGCTGACCACGATGATCAACGACGACACCCGGGCCGACCCGGTGGCGGCGCTGGAGCGCGAGTGGCGCCGGCACGCGCTGGAGGTACGGCGGCTGCACGAGAAGCTCTTCTACCGCCCGCTGCTGGCGGCGGTGGCCTCGCTGTCGGCCGGCGAGGCGCTCACCCCGGGGACCCCGGCGATGAGCCCGCAGGCCGCCGAGGCCCGCCTGCGGGCGCTGGGCTTCGCCGACCCGGCGGCGGCGGTGCGCCACCTCATGGCACTGGCGGCCGGGGTCTCCCGCAAGGCGGCGATCCAGCGCACCCTGCTGCCGGTGCTGCTCGACTGGTTCAGCGACTCCGCCGACCCGGACGCGGGCCTGCTGGGCTTCCGCCAGGTCTCCGACGCGCTCGGCCGCACCCCCTGGTACCTGCGGCTGCTGCGGGACGAGAGTGCGGCGGCCGAGGGCCTGGCCCGGGTGCTCTCGGCCGGCCGGCTGGCCCCGGACCTGCTGCTGCGCGCGCCCGAGGCGGTGGCCATGCTGGGCGACCCGCAGGGCCTGGTGCCGCGCGGGCGGGCCGTGCTGGAACAGGAGATCCGGGCCGCGGTGGGCCGGGCGCCGAGCGCGGGGCAGGGCGTGGCGGCGGCCCGTTCGGTGCGTCGCCGCGAGCTGTTCCGCACCGCCGCGGCCGACCTGCTGGGCCGCTTCGGCGACGAGCCCGCCCAGGCGCTGGAGGCGGCCGCCGCCGCCCTGACCGACCTGAACGCGGCCACCCTGGCCGGCGCGCTGGCCGCCTGCACCGCGGACTGGGAGCAGCGGCACGGCGAGGCGCTGCCGGCCCGGATCGCGGTGATCGCGATGGGCCGCTTCGGCGGCCGGGAGCTCGGCTACGGCTCGGACGCCGACGTGCTCTTCGTGCACGAGCCGGTGCCGCAGACCGAGCACGACGCCACCGCCGCGGCCCGCTGGGTCTGCAACGAGCTGCGCACCCTGCTGGCCGTGCCGGCCACCGAGCCGGCCCTGCTGGTCGACGCGGACCTGCGCCCGGAGGGCCGGCAGGGCCCGCTGGTGCGCACCCTGGGCTCCTACCGGGCCTACTACGCCCGCTGGTCGCACGTCTGGGAGAGCCAGGCGCTGCTGCGGGCCGAGCCGGTGGCGGGGGACGCGGAGCTCGGCGAGCAGTTCCGCGAGCTGATCGACCCGCTGCGCTACCCGGTCGGCGGGGTGCCGGAGGGCGACCTGCTGGAGATCCGCCGGATCAAGGCCCGGATCGAGCGCGAGCGGCTGCCGCGCGGGGCCGACCCGACCACCCACACCAAGATCGGCCGCGGCGGGCTGGCGGACGTCGAGTGGACGGTGCAGCTGCTCCAGCTGCAGCACGGGCACCAGGTCCCGGGACTGCGCACCACCCGCACCCGGCAGGCGCTGCTGGCCGCCGCCGATGCCGGGCTGCTGGCCCAGGAGGACGCGCAGGTGCTGGACGCGGCCTGGGTGCTGGCCTCCCGGGTGCGTAGCGCGGTGATGCTGGTGCGCGGGCGGGCCGGGGACAGCTTCCCGAACGAACCGCGCGAGCTCGCCGGCCTGGCCCGGTACCTGGGGTACGGCGCGGGGCACAGCGGCGAGCTCGTGGACCACTACCGGCGCACCACCCGGCGGGCCCGGGCGGTGGTGGAGCGGCTGTTCTACGGGTGAGGAGGGTGCGGCGAGTGCGGCAGGTGTGCCGGGCGTGGAGCCGCGGGCGGGTCAGTCCCGGTGCCCGGCGCCGACCGCGGTGAGCCGCTGCTCGGGCAGGTGGGTCTGCCAGGAGGCCGGGATCTGCGGGAACTGGTAGGCCCAGCGGTGGTAGACGAGCCGGGTGGCCAGGAAGCCGACGCCCAGGCAGGCCAGGCCGCCCACCGCGTCCATCCAGTAGTGGTTGGCGGTGGAGACGATCACCACCAGTGTGGCCGCCGGGTAGAGCAGGCCCAGCGCCCGCACCCAGCGGCGCTCGGCCAGGAAGAAGATCGTCAGCCCGCACCAGGTGGACCAGCCGATGTGCATCGAGGGCATCGCGGCGAACTGGTTGGAGACGCTGGCACCGGCGCCCGAGGCGAGCGAGCCCCAGGTGTGGTGGATCGCGACGGTGTCCACGAAGCCGTAGCCGGCCAGCCGCGGCGGGGCCAGCGGGAAGAAGTAGAACCCGACCAGGGCGAACCCGGTGGTCACGAAGAGCACCGTGCGGCTGGCCGCGTACCGGCCCGGATGGCTGCGGTAGAGCCAGACCAGCACCGCTATGGTGATGATGAAGTGCAGCGTCGCGTAGTAGTAGTTCATCCCGACGATGAGCCAGGTGACCGAGTTGACGCCGTGGTTGACCGAGCGCTCGACGGCGACGCCGAGGCTCTGCTCCAGGTGCCAGACCCAGTCCGCGTGCTGCTGGGCGATCAGGGCCTGCTCCGGAACCGCGTTGCGCACCAGCGAGTAGAGCCAGTAGCTCAGGCCGATCAGGCCGAGCTCGAACCAGAGCCGGGGCCGGGCGGGCCGCAGCCGCTGGGCCATGATCCGCCGCCGCAGCGAGCCGGCGCCGGTCAGCGCGGTACTGCCACCGGATCCGTCCACCGCCCGGGCCGGAGAACCGCCCTGGTCCTGGACGGAACCACCGGTGCGGCCGAGGGCCGCGTCATCGCGGCCCGGCGTCTGGATCTCGGTCGGTTCCCCCATGGACGAGAAGTCTGCCAGACGATCTGTGGCCGTCCGATCATCCTCTGGTCGTGGATTCTTCACCGGCAGTCCTCCCACAGGCCTAGGGCATCCTCCCCGAGCAGGACGGGTGAGGCGCGGCGGAACGCGCGGGTACGGCGCGTCGGAGGGACACACATGCGTTCCATTGTTACGCGTTCGCAATCCCGGGTGCGAGGCGGGGCCACCGGCAGGCAGGGGGGCCGGGGTATGGGGGACTGGAGGCCGTGAATGGCCTTTCCGCATCTTGCTGAAAGTGTTTTCAGCACGCTAGCGTCCAGCAACCCGACGACGACGAGCCCGGCAAGGAGCCGCTGTGGCCGCTGTTCCGCTCCGCCCTGCCCGCAGGAGCACCACCCGAAAGAACGGCGTCAGACCGAGGACAGGCCCGGCGGGGGTGCTGCTGGCCGCCGCGCTCACCGCGGCCGCGCTCGCCACCGTCACCCCGCGGGCCGCCGCCGCCGGCCCGCCGCCACCGCCCTCCGACAAGGCGGTGGCCGGCCAGGCCGACCGCCACGACCTGACCCGCGAGCAGTACTACTTCGTGCTGCCGGACCGGTTCGCCAACGGCGACCCGGGCAACGACACCGGGGGCATCACCGGCACCCGGCTGCAGAACGGCTTCGACCCCGGAGACAAGGGCTACTACCACGGCGGCGACCTCCAGGGCGTGATCGACAAGCTGGACTACATCCAGAACCTGGGCACCACGGCCATCTGGATGGCGCCGATCTTCAAGAACAAGCCGGTGCAGGGCACCGGGGCGGACACGTCGGCGGCCTACCACGGCTACTGGATCACCGACTTCACCCAGGTCGATCCGCACTTCGGCACCAACGACCAGCTCAAGGAGCTGATCGCGAAGGCGCACGCCCGCGGCATCAAGGTGTTCTTCGACGTCATCACCAACCACACCGCCGACGTCATCGACCAGGCCGAGGGCAGCCACGCGTACCGCTCCACCGGCGCCTACCCGACGCTGGACCGCGACGGCGCCCCGGTCGACGAGACCGCGGCCGCCGACGCGAACGCCGCGGGGGGCGGTGCCACTTACCCCGACCTGACCGCCGACTCCTTCCCCTACACCCCCGTGGTGACCGAGCCGGGCGCCAAGAAGCCGGACTGGCTCAACGACCCGGCGCTCTACCACAACCGCGGCGACTCGACCTTCGCCGGCGAGTCCGGCACCGAGGGCGACTTCTCCGGCCTGGACGACCTGGACACCCAGAACCCCCGGGTGGTGAAGGGCTTCGAGGACGTCTACCGGACCTGGGTGCGCGAGACCGGGGTGGACGGGTTCCGGATCGACACCGTCAAGAACGTCGACATGGCGTTCTGGCAGCAGTGGGCGCCGGCCCTGAAGAGCTACGCGGCCGCGCACGGCAACGACCGGTTCTTCATGTTCGGCGAGGTCTACTCCGCCGACCCCGCCGTCACCTCGCCCTACGTGACCAAGGGCAAGCTGCAGGCCACGCTGGACTTCCCGTTCCAGGACGCGGCCCGCCGCTACGCCTCGCAGGGCGGCTCGGCGCAGGACCTGGCCCAGCTGTACGCGCAGGACTACCGCTACACCAGCGCCGACAGCAACGCCTACGAGCTGCCGACCTTCACCGGCAACCACGACATGGGCCGGATCGGCTCCTTCCTGCGCACCGACAACCCCGGCGCCGCCGACGCGACCCTGCTCGCGAAGGACCAGCTGGCCAGTCAGCTGCAGTTCCTGACCCGTGGCCAGCCGGTGGTCTACTACGGCGACGAGCAGGGCTTCACCGGGGCCGGCGGCGACAAGGACGCCCGGCAGGACCTGTTCGCCACCCGGACGCCCTCCTACGCGAGCGACCCGGTGATCGGCGGCCAGCCCGGCGCGGCGGACCGCTACGGGCAGGACGGCCCGCTCTACCAGGGCATCGCGGGCCTGGCGAAGCTGCGCGCCGCCAACCCGGCCCTGGCCGACGGCGCGCAGGTCCAGCGGTACGCGGCCGACGGGCCCGGCGTCTATGCCTTCTCCCGGATCGACGCCAAGCAGCAGGTCGAGTACCTGGTGGCGGTCAACAACGCGAGCACCGCGCAGACCGTCACGCTGGACACCTTCTCGGCCGGGATGGGCTTCGACCGCCTCTACCCGGCCACCGGCGCCCGGCTGGCCAGCGGCGCCGACCGCAAGGTGACCGTCACGGTGCCGCCGCTGGCCTCGGTGGTGTTCAAGGCCGCGGGCAAGCTCGCGCCGTCCGCCGCCGCACCCGCGCTCACCCTGGACACCCCGGCCGACGGCGCCACCGGCCAGGTGGTGCTCGGCGCCACCGTGCCCGGCGGCGACTTCCACCGGGTCGGCTACGCCGCGCAGATCGGCGACGGCCCCTGGAAGCTGCTGGGCACCTCGGACTCCGGCGTCGACCGGACCACGCTGGACCTGGCCGGCACCGCGCCGGGGACCACCGTGCGGCTCAAGGCGGTGGTCCAGGACGACGCCGGCCACCTGCGCGCGGCGACCTCGTCCTTCAGCACCGGCACCCCCGTCCCGCCGGCCCCGCCGACCGCCGCGGCCCGGCCGTACGCGGTGGTGCACTACCAGCGCAAGGACGGCGCCTACGACGGCTGGAACCTGTACGCCTGGGGCGACCTGGCCGACGGCGAGTCGACCAGCTGGCCCGCCGGGCACCCGTTCACCGGCCGGGACGCCTATGGCGCCTTCGCCTACGTGAAGTTGAACAGCGGTGCCGCCGACGTCGGCTTCATCGTGGAGAACAACGGCACCAAGGACGTGTCGACGGATCGTCACATCGACATCGGTGCCACCGGCGAGGTCTGGGTCAAGGAGGGCGACCCGACCGTCTACACCAGCGACCCCGGGCCGACCAGCACCCCGGCACCGAACACCGCGGTGATCCACTACCACCGTGCGGACGGCAACTACGCGGGCTGGGGGCTGCACGACTGGACCGGCGCGGCCACGCCCACCGACTGGAGCCACCCGCTGCCGCCGGCCCGCCAGGACGCGTTCGGCGAGGTCTTCGAAGTCCCGCTGGCCGCCGGGGCGACCAGCCTGAGCTACATCCTGCACAACGGCGACACCAAGGACCTGCCCGACGACCAGTCACTGGACTTCGCGACCTACGGCCACGAGACCTGGGTGATCGGCGGCCAGTCCGGCTACCTGCTGCCGCAGGTGGCGAGTACCAGTGCCCAGACGGACCCGGGCACCGCCAAGGCGCAGTGGCTGGACGCGACCACCGTGGCGGTCCCGGCGGGATACGGCGCCGGGGACGCGGCGCTGGCCGGCGGCACCAGCGCCCAGCTCGTCTACGACCCGGCCGGCGGACTGAGCGTGGCCAAGGGCGTGCTGAGCAAGCCCGGGTACTGGCTGCGGCTGAACCCCGTGGCCGGCGGCCTGACGGCGCAGCAGAAGCAGAAGTACCCCAACCTGGCCGGCTACCGCGCCTTCACGGTTGACCGCCGCGACCAGTCCCGGATCCCGACCGCACTGCGCGACCAGGTGCTGTTCACCGAGCACCTGCCCAACGGCGCACTGCTGGCCGCCACCGGCGTGCAGCTGGCCGGGGTGCTCGACGCGGACTACGCCGGCGCCGCGGCCGGCGCCCAGCTCGGCCCGGTGTACCGGGGCTCCGGGGCCTGGTGGTGGCCGTGGGGCCATCAGGTGACCCTCTCCCTCTGGGCACCGACCGCGCAGCAGGTCGCGGTGCAGCTGTACGACGCTCCGACCGGCGGTACTCCGCGGACCGTGGCGATGCACCGCGACGAGGCCAGTGGCGTCTGGTCGCTGACCGCCCCGCGCGCGGAGCTGGACGGGCGCTACTACACCTACCAGGTCAAGGTCTGGGCGCCGAGCGTCCAGCAGGTCGTGGTCAACACGGTCACCGACCCCTACTCGGTGGCGCTCTCGCCGGACTCGCGGCGCAGCCTGGTGGCGGACCTGACGGACCGTTCGACCAAGCCGGCCGGCTGGGACCAGCAGCAGCTGCCCGCCGCGATCCCCGGGGTCCAGCAGCAGATCCAGGAGCTGCAGGTGCGCGACTTCTCGGCCGCGGACCAGAGCGTGCCCGCCGCCGAGCGCGGCAGCTACCTGGCCTTCACCGAGTCGCAGTCGGCCGGCATGACCCACCTGCGCGAGCTGGCCAAGGCCGGGATCACCACGATCCACCTGCTGCCCACCTTCGATAACTCCTCCGTCCCGCCCACCGCGCAGCAGCAGCTGCCGCCCTGCGACCTGGCCGCGCTGCCCGGGGACAGCGACCAGCAGCAGGCCTGCGTCGCCAAGGTGGCCGCCACCGACGCCTACAACTGGGGCTACGACCCGCGGCACTACACGGTGCCGCAGGGCTCCTACGCCACCGACCCGACCGGGACCGGGCGCACCACCCAGTTCCGGCAGATGGTGCAGGCGATCCACCAGGCGGGGCTGCGGGTGGTACTGGACGTGGTCTACAACCACACCGCCGCCGCCGGCCAGGCCGACGCCTCGGTGCTGGACAAGGTGGTGCCCGGCTACTACCAGCGGCTCGCCGACAACGGCGCGGTGACCACCGACAGCTGCTGTGCCGACACCGCGCCCGAGCACGCGATGATGAACAAGCTGATCGTCGACTCGGTGACCACCTGGGCCCGGCAGTACAAGGTGGACGGCTTCCGGTTCGACCTGATGGGCCTGGACCCGAAGTCGACGATGCTCGACGTGCAGTCCGCGCTGCACAAGCTGACGGTCCAGCACGACGGCGTGGACGGCTCGGCCGAGTTCCTGTACGGCGAGGGCTGGAACTTCGGCGTGGTGGCGAACGACGCCCGGTTCGAGCAGGCCACCCAGCAGCACATGGCCGGCACCGGGATCGCCACCTTCAACGACCGGCTGCGCGACGCCGGGCGCGGCGGCAACTTCATGCTCTCCTCCGCTCCGCAGCAGGGCTTCGCCTCCGGCCTGTACACCGACCCGAACGGCGACCCGGCCAACGGCACCGCCGACCAGCAGCGGGCCGCGCTGCTGCACCAGATGGACCAGATCAAGGTCGGCCTGACCGGCAACCTGGCCGGCTACCGCTTCACCGACTCCGGCGGCCGGGCGGTCACCGGCGCGGGCGTGGACTACAACGGCTCGCCCACCGGCTACGCGGCCGCCCCCGGCGAGGCGGTGGAGTACCTGGACGCGCACGACAACCTCGACCTGTTCGACGCGCTCGCCTACAAGCTGCCCGCCGCCACCCCGGCCGCGGACCGGGCCCGGATGCAGGCGCTCGGCCTGTCGCTGACCGTGCTCGGCCAGGGCCCCGGCTTCGCGGTGGCCGGCAGCGACCTGCTCCGCTCCAAGTCGCTGGACAGCAACTCCTACGACTCGGGGGACTGGTTCAACGCGATCCACTGGCCGGGCCGGGGCGGTTGCGACGGCAACGGCTGGGCGCACGGGCTGCCGCGGGCCGCCGACAACCAGGCGCTGTGGCCGGTGGCCAAGCAGCTGCTGGACGACCCGCGGCTGGCGGTGGGCTGCGCCGACCAGCAGGCGGCCGCCGCGCAGTACGAGCAGTTCCTGCAGATCCGCCGGACCGACCCGCTGTTCGCCCTGAGCAGCGCGGCCGAGGTGCAGCGCCGGGTGGGCTTCCCGCTCTCCGGCACCGCGGGCGAGGTCCCCGGGGTGATCACCATGCGGCTGGACGGCACCGGGCTGCCGGGCGCCGAGAAGGGCCTGGTGGTGGTCTTCAACGCCACCCCGGACAGCCGGACCCAGACGCTGCCGGCCCTGGCGGGCGGCAACTGGCAGCTGCACCCCGTGCAGGCGTCGGGCAGTGACCCGGTCGTGCGGCAGTCCCGGTTCCAGACGGATTCCGGGTCTTTCATAGTCCCCGCCCGTACCGTTGCGGTGTTCGTGCAGCAGTAGTTCAGCGGCGCCCCGCACCCCAGGGCCCGGGAGCCGTACGGCTCCCGGGCCCTGATGCCTCGTTTTGGTCACCGAGTACGTCCCAGTACTTGGAGAGCCGTTGTCAATCCTGTAAACAATGGAGTCAAGTCAGCAGCGGTGCCGGGTAGTGCCGGAACGATCGAACGCAAGGACGGGCATGGAATCCGCGCAGGACGCCACCACGGAGATCGGCCGACGCCTGCGTGACCTGCGCCGCGAGCGCGGGCTCAAGCAGAGCGACCTGGCCGGTGAGGGAATGTCGGTCAGTTACCTGTCGCTGCTGGAGTCCGGCAAGCGACCGGTCACCCCGGTGATCCTGCGCAGACTGGCCGGCGTGCTCGGCTGCACCGTCGAGTACCTGCGCACCGGCGAGCACAGCGACCGCGAGAGCGAGCGGCAGCGGGAGCTGCTGCTGCAGCTGACGGTGGCCGAACTCGCGCTGCGCGACGGGCAGTACCCGGCCGCCCTGGCCGGCTGCGACCAGGTGCTGGCCGAGCAGCCGACCGCGGCCGCCGGCACGGTGCGCCGGGCCCGGCTGGCCCGGGCGGATGCGCTGGAGCAGCTGGGCCGCCCCGCCGAGGCGCTGGCCGACCTGCACGCGCTCGCCCGCGAGCAGGGCCCCGGCCCCGGCTCGACGCAGTGGCTTCAGGTCGAGGCGGCGCGCTGCCGCTGCCACCTGCTGGCGGGCGAGCCGACCAGTGCGGTGACGGTCGGGGCGGCCGCGCTGGCCGCGCTGGACGGCGTGTTCGAGGCGACCGTCACCGAGGACCACCTGGGCCTCGGGGTGGCGCTGATCGAGGCCTACCGCCGGGCCGGCCTGGCCGCCCCGGCCCGCGAGCTGGCCGACCGGCTGCTGCCCTGGGCCGCGCCGGCCCCGGAGCCGGCCGCCCGGGCCGCCGCCTTCCGCGCCGCCGGCCGCCGGGCCCAGCTGGCCGGTGACACCGCGCTGGCGCTGACCCTGAACGAGCGGGCGCTGGCGCTGCCGCTCGCCGACGAACTGGGCCGCCGGCTCGGGCTGCTGCGGGCCGGCTACGGCGCCCTGCTGCTGGACGAGGCGGTGCCGGAGCCCGCGCTGGCCAAGGAGTACCTGCGCCCGGCCACCCGGCAGCTGGCCGGCCTCGACCTGGCGGCCTGCGAACTGAACCTGGCCCGCGCCGAGTTGATGCTGGACCAGGTCGAGGCGGGGATCACCCACGCGCAGCGGGCGCTGGCGCTGGCGGGCGACGGGCCGAGCGGGATCGCGCTCTGGGCCTGGCTGCAGCTGGGGGAGGCCCGCCGGCTGGCCGGCCGCCCGGCCGAGGCGGCCGAGGCGCTGCGCCGGGTGGAGTGGCTGCTGGAGTCGGGCGAGCACGGGCTGGCCAGCGGGCGCGACCTGGCCGAGACCTGGCGGGCGTTGGGCGACGTCTGGCTGGGCCAGGGCAGCCCGGACAGCGCGATGAACGCCTACCGCCAGGGGCTGGCCGCCGCCGGCCTGGCGGGCGCCGCCCCGCTGCCCGCGGTGCTGCACCCGGCCGCGAGCTGACGCGGGTCAGGGTCCCGAGCTGACGCGGCCCGGGGCCCCGAGCTGACGCAGTACCGACAACTGCGGTGCCACAGTGGACCGGTGAGCAGCCTGGGGCGGCGACCCGGGTGCCCGCCCCCATGGTTGGCCGGGATCCTGCGGGGTAGCCTGGGGCAAACCGTAGGGGGGACTGCAGTGACGCTCCGACTGGACACCGCCTTCGCCGAACTGGCGTTGCGCAACGGTGGTGACGGCGAGGCGCTGGCGATCTTCCAGCAGGTGCTGGCGGCCGACCCGCCGGCCGATCCGGCCACCCGGCGCCGGGCCCGGTGCGGGCAGGCCTGGGCGCTGGAGAAGCTGGGCCGGCGGGAGGAGGCGATCCCGCACTACCGCGAGCTGCTGGCCGACCCGGCGACCGCCGTCGGCAGCGCCGAGTGGGCGCTGCTCGCGGTGGCGCTGTGTCGCAGCTACCGGGACGTCGGCGACCAGGCGATGAGCGTGGACTTCGGCGAGCGGGCGCTGCGCGAGCTGGCCGCGGCCGACGTGCCGCCGCTGGACGAGCACCTGCAGCTCGGCTCCACCCTGATGAGCTGTTACGTGATGCGCGGCGACCTGACCTCGGCCAAGCTGCTGGCCGACCAGCTGATGCCGCTGGCCAGGGAGACCGGTTCCCGGGTGGCGCTCGGCGCGGTGGAGTGGAACAGCTCGCTGATCGCCCGTGAACAGGGCCGCTACGAGGAGGCGCTGGAGCTCGCCGAGCGGGCGCTGGCGCTGATGGCGGAGGCCGACAACGCCCGCCACCAGGGCATGCTGCGGACCAACCTGGCGGTGGTGATGGTCGCCCGCGGCCGGCCGGCGGTCGCCGCGGAGCTGCTGCGCACCGCCTTCGGCATCCTGCGCGAGAGTGCCCGACTCTGCGAGGTGCTGGACGTGGTCTGCCTGCTGGGCGAGGTGCTGGTGCAACTCGGCGACCCGGTCGAGGCGTTGGAGTGGGCCGAGCAGGGGCGGGAGCTGCTGGACGGGGCCAGCGACGACCTGTGGCGCGAGCGGGCGGCGGTGGCGCTGGTCCACGGGCGGGCCCAGCTGCTGGCCGGAGCGGCGGAGTTGGGGGAGAGCGAGCTGCGCCGCTGCCGGCTCCTGCTGGGCCGGGCCGGGGACCAGGACCGGTCGGTGGCGGCGATCTGGCGCCGGCTCGGCGACTCCTGGGTCGAACTGGGGCGCCAGGACGAGGCCATGACGGCCTATCAGGAGGCCTTGGCGCTGCTCGGTCTGCCGGTCGCGGCGCGGCTGGTGCCGGGGCGGCGGCGCGCGCTCTCCTGAATCCTCGGGTGCGGCGGCGGCGCCGGGGCCGGTACGGCCTGCTCGGCGCGCGAGCGGACCCGCTCGGTCAGGCTGTCCAGCTCGCCGACCACGCTGCGCACCCCGGCGGCCAGCTCCAGGCCGGCCGCGGTGAGGGTGACCCCGCGCGAGCCGCGCACCAGCAGCTCGGTGCCCAGCGCCCGCTCCAACTGCTGGATCTGGACCGAGACCGCCTGCTGGGCCAGGTGCAGCCGGGCCGCGGCGCGGGTGATGTTCTGCTCCTGGGCCACCATCAGGAAGGAGCGCAGATGGCGCAGTTCGAGCGCGCCGGAGGTGCCGACCAGTGCCATCCCGCCCCCTGGGTACCAGTGTCGCACCCGATCAAACACGGGATGTCAAATATCGTCAAGTCTGACGTAAACGCACTGGTCGGCGCGGGTGGACCGGGTCAGCCGCGGCCGATGTACGGCATGGCGGTCGCCAGCACGGTGGCGAACTGCACGTTGGCCTCCAGCGGCAGTTCGGCCATGTGCCGCACGGTGCGGGCCACGTCCGCCACGTCCATGGTCGGCTCGGCGGCGATCCGGCCGTCCGCCTGGCGCACCCCCGCGCTCATCGCGGCGGTCATGTCGGTGGCCGCGTTGCCGATGTCCAGCTGGCCGACCGCGATCCGGTACGGGCGCCCGTCCAGCGAGAGCGACTTGGTCAGGCCGGTGACCGCGTGCTTGGTGGCGGTGTAGGCGACCGAGTGCGGGCGCGGCACGTGCGCGGAGATCGAGCCGTTGTTGATGATCCGCCCGCCCTGCGGCCGCTGGCCCTTCATCTGCCGGAACGCCGCCTGCGCGCACAGGAAGGTGCCGGTGAGGTTGAGGTCCACCACCGCGCGCCAGTCGGCCACCGCCAGCTCCTCCACCGGGACGGCCGGGCCGAAGCTGCCGGCGTTGTTGAAGAGCAGGTCGATCCGGCCGAACCGCTCGGCCACCTCGGCGAAGAGGGCGTCCACCGCGGCCGGGTCGGTGATGTCGGTGGGGATCACCGCGGCGCCGGAGGCCGCCGGGTGCTCCGCGGCCAGCGCGGCGGTCTCGTGCAGCGGCTCGGCCCGGCGCCCGGCCAGCGCGAGCTGCCAGCCGGCCCTGGCCAGCTCGACGGCCACGGCCCGGCCCACGCCGGTTCCGGCTCCGGTGACGACGGCGATCTGCGGCATCTGTGCTCCTCGGGGAGGGGATGGAGGAGCTCGATGATCTCCGGGCCCGCCGGGCGCTGTCACTGGTAGGAGCCCACCGGGCGGCGGGCGAGTCGTGCCGCCGACCTTGTCGGGAGTTCCGGAGCCGGCGCCGGGCCACCGGGCGCCCCGGCGCCGGATTTGCGCAGAACTGACCGGTCGGGCCGGGCGGTAGAGTGCCGCGCAGGAGGCGAGGAGACCGTGACCAAGCAGCAGCCCCAGGGACTGATCACCGCCGGCCAGCGGGGCGAGTCCATGCGGCAGGGCAACGCCTCCGCGGTACTGCGGGCGGTGCTCGCCTACGGCCCGGTCTCCCGGGCCGAGATCGCCCGGCACACCGGACTGTCCGCGCCGAGCGTCACCAAACTCACCGGTGCCCTGATCGGCGCCGGCCTGCTCGGCGAGCTGGCCCCGGTCGAACCCACCCAGGGCCGCCCCCGGGTGCCGCTGCGGCTGGATCCCGAGCGCACCGTGGCGCTCGGCGTGCACATCGGCGCGCTGCGCACCACCTACGGCCTGGTCTCGCTCGACGGCCGGATCCTGGCCGAGCGCGAGCACAGCCACGGGCGCGCCGCCGCCGACCTGACGCCGCAGCGGATCGCCGCCCAGGCCGCCGAGGGGGTGCGCGCCTTCCTGGACGAGCGCTTGGACGGGCGCCGGCTGCTCGGCACCGGGGTCAGCATCGGCGGCTGGGTGGACGGCGAGCGCGGCCTGGTGGTCGAGCACGGCCCGCTGGGCTGGCGCGGCGTGCCGCTGCTCGCCGAGCTGGCCGGCCTGCTGCCCGGCCCGGTGCTGCTGGAGCAGACGGTGCGGGCGATCGCCCGGGCCGAGCTCTGGTTCGGGGTGGGCCGCGAGGTGGACGACTTCGTGCTGGTCTACCTCGGCAACGTGCTGGGCGCGGCCATCGTGGTGGACCGCACCGTGCACCGGGGCCCCGGCGCGGCGGCCGGCGGCATCGAGCACCTGCTCGCCACCGACGACCCGGCGGTGCGCTGCCCGCAGTGCGGCACCGGCTGTCTGAGCGCCGCGGCCGGCGACACCGCGCTGATCGCCGAGGCCCGCCGGGCCGGGGTGCTGGCGCCGGAGCCCGGTGCCGGACCCGCGCTGGACCTGGAGCGGCTGGTGGCCGCGGCCCGCCCGGCCGGCTCGGGGACCGGAGACGAGGTGGCGCAGCAGCTGCTGAGCCGGCGGGCCCGCCGGGCCGGACGCAGCGTCGCCACCCTGGTGGACCTGCTCAACCCGAGCCGGGTGGTGCTGGCCGGCGGCATCCTGGTGGCCGAGGAGTACCTGGACGAGCTGCGCGCCGAGGTGGCCGGACGCAGCCAGCGCGGCGCCGGGGTGGCCGCGGACATCGTGCCGGCCCAGTTCGGCTCCCGGACCATGGTGCGCTCCTCGGCGGTGCCGGTGCTGGAACGGGTGATCACCGAGCCGTTCACCACCCTCGGGCTGCTGCCCTGACCGTCCGTCCAACGGGTGGAACTGACGGGCCGTCGGTGGACGCGCCCCCGCCGGTGGGCCCCCGCCGATCGGCGGGACTTTGCCGAATCAGTACCAAAGATTGGGCGCTGGGCCACCCGGTGGCAACCATGGCAGCTCCCGGCCACGTCATAGGATCGACCACACCGCGCGCCGCCCCGAGGGGGACGGGTGCGCCCCGATCCCACCCCACCGGAAGTGTCGCCGTGCAGCCGCCGTTCGTCCGTCCCCGCTCAGCCCTGTCCGCCGCCGCCGTGCTGGCGCTGGCCGCCGCCCTCGCCGGGTGCGGCTCCGGTTCGAGCAGTAGTGACGCAAAGGCGGCCGGGCTCCCGGCGGCCGGCTCACCCGGCGCCTCGGCCGCTGCCAGCCCCGGTACCGCCTCCGGGACGCCCAGCGCGTCCGCCTCGCCCAGCGCCGACGGGAAGGTGCTGATGCCCACCGGCCCGGCCGCCGCGCTGACCAAGGCCCGGGACACCGCGGCCGGCCCGATCATGATGACCACGTTGAACGGCAAGAAGTCCGGGGTCAGCGGCAAGGTCTGGGTCTGGCTGCCGCCGGAGTACAACGACCCCAAGTACGCCGACTACGGCTTCCCGGTGCTCACCCTGTACGCCGGCGGCCAGAGCAACGGCTACAACACCTGGACCGACGACCAGTTGCCGATCCAGGTGGCCGACGAGGACCTGGTCAAGCAGGGCAAGGCGCACCCGTTCATCATGGTGATGCCGGTGCAGAACCTGGTCTCCAACGAGAGCCAGACGCTGGACTGCAGCGACATCCCGGGCCAGCCCAAGATGGGCACCTGGATGAGCCAGGACGTGCCGGACTTCGTCCGGGCCAACTTCCGCACCCTGAAGAGCCGGGACGGCTGGGGCCTGATGGGCGCCTCCACCGGCGCGTTCTGCAGCGCCAAGCTGGCACTGGAGTATCCCGAGCAGTTCAAGGCCGCGGTGCCGATCGACGGCTACTTCAACCCCGACTCCTCGTTCTGGAAGGGCCACGAGGCCGACCGGCTGGCCAACAGCCCCGACGTGCTGGTCGGCCAGGGCAAGGCCGACGTGCGGATGCTGGCCACCGCGGGCGGGGCCACGCCGGACGAGGTGAAGCTGGTCAAGGCCTGGGTGGCCAAGGCGGCGGCGCCGACGAAGATCGACTACTACGAGCAGCCCGGCGGCAAGCACCTCACCTCGCACTTCAAGAAGATGATCCCGGACACCCTGGAGTGGCTGACCCGGAACATGGCCGGCCCGTCCGCCCCCTGACCGCCCGGCGCGCCCCCGCCGGCTGCCCGTTTTGTCCGGTGCACCGCTGTGACCTGCACGGCAATCGGGTATTGATTCGACTCTGATCGACTGTCAGCACATTGGAGACCGGCTTCCCCCTCCTGGTGATCACGAGGGGCAGCCGGTGTCCCCGAGCCCGTCATGACAGTCCAAAAGAGAGTGCCATGCAGCCCGAACTGCTGTCCGTCCCCGCCCAGCGCGGCCCCAGTGAGCCGGCGGTGGCCGTGCGACCCGTCCGATTCGCCGGCCTGCGACTCGTCCACGCCGCGCTCCGTCGCGACCTCGTCCGGATCCCCACGGCGCTGCGCCTGCTGCAGCCCGGGGACGAGGCCAGTGCGGAGGCGTTGCAGCGGCACTGGGACTTCCTCACCGCGATGCTGACCTGCCACCACGAGCAGGAGGACGTGCGGCTCTGGCCGCTGCTGCGCCGCTTCGCCCCGGAGCTGCGGCTGCTGGTCAACTGGTTGGAGGACGACCACCACAACCTGGACCACTCGTTCACCCGGACCACCACCCTGATGCGGGTCGCCACCCGGGACCCGGCCAGCGCCTGGCCGGTGGCGTACGCGGTGGAGGAGCTGACGGCGCGCCTGGAGACCCACCTGCGGATCGAGGAGGAGCAGGTGCTGCCGGTGATGGCCGGGCTGCTCTCCCCGCAGTCCCGGGTCGGCACCCTGGGCGAGCTGCTGGACCTGCTGCGGCTGGCCGACGGGCCGAGCGCGCCGGACGCCCTGGCCTGGCTGCTGGAGGGGGTGGCGGAGGAGCAGGTGCAGGCACTGCTGGCCGAGTGCGACGACCTGACGGCGCGCCAGTGGCCGCACTGGCAGGCGGTCTACGCGCGGTGCACCGAGCAGCTGTGGGGAGCGGCGCCGGCCGGCGACTGACGGGGCGTCGGCTGACGGCGCCACGGTCGGGGGGTGCGTGGTGCGGCCCGGCGGCTGGCGGTGCGTCGTCCCGGCGGGGCGGCTGACGGTGCGTCGGTCGACTTCCGGCGTAGGCCGGTGGCGCGGCGCGCCGGAGCCGACCCACGTTCGGACCACTCGGCCGCGCGACCGGTCACCGGGGGTGCCCAAGGTGGAGACAGGCCGTCAACGGCTCCGAACCACTGGAAGGAAGACCCACCCCATGCACAGCAGATGGACCACGGTCCTGCTCACCACCGCCCTGGGCGGCGTGATCGCCACCGGCACCGGGATCGCCGCCGGCGGTGCCACCCCCGACCAGCCGACGGCCGTGCGCCCGGCCGTCGCGATGCCGGACGCCGCCAAGACGCTGGACGTCACCGGCAAGCTCGGCGCCGTCCTGGCCAAGGTGAACGAGCTGGCCGCCGCGAGCAGCCCGGCCGGCGGTGCGGCGGCGGACCCGGCCGCGCTTAAGGCGAAGCTGGCCGACCTGGGCACCGCCTCGGACCAGCTCAAGGCCGCGCTGCCGCCGGCCGCCCCGCTGCCGGCCGTGCCCGGCACCCTGCCGGCGCCCGGGGTGTCCGGCGCGCCGTCCGGTGCGGCGGTTCCTTCGCTGCCGGGCGCGCCGTCCGGTGCGGCGGTTCCTTCGCTGCCGGGCGCACCGTCCGGTGCGGCGGTTCCTTCGCTGCCGGGCGCACCCTCCGTGCCCGCGGCCGGCGGTCCGGGTGCGGTGCCGGTCCAGGTGCTCAGCGGCGGTCCGCTGCAGCGCGGCCTGCCGACGCTGCCGGTCAGCGTGGAGGACACCCTGGGTGCGATGCAGAAGGACGCCGCGGCCCTGGTGGCCGCTGCTTCGCCCTCGGCCTCGGCGAAGCAGCCCGACCCGGCCGCGGTACGGAGCGCGGCCGGCCCGCTGGCCGCCGACAACCTGGGCCTGCTCACCGCGGTCGCCGCTCGGCTGACCGGCTGATCGGCTGAGCACGGCGCTGCCGCCCGCCGCCCGGTGAAAACCCGTTGCCGCGGCGGGCGGTGGGCGGTCAGGGTGGGGGCATGTCCGACGTCTCCTCACTCTTCTCGCACGGCCGCCTGGTGGCCGTCCCGCGCAAGCAGGCCCGCCGCGAGCAACTGCTGGTCCACCTGGCCGACACCCTGTTCACCCCGCATCGGGACTACACCGAGCCCGAGGTGAACGAGGCGCTGCGCACCGTGCACGACGACCATCCGGCGCTGCGCCGTTACCTGGTCACCGCTGGGCTGCTGGTCCGCACGCCGGACGGCGCCCGCTACCGGGTCGCCGACCGTCCCGCTGCCTGAGGTCCTGCCGCCTGGCGCTCCGGCGCCCGCCCTCCCGCTGCCTGACGTTCCGCCGTCTGACGACCCGCCGCCTGGCGCCGCGTCACTTGGCGCCCTTGCGGGCCGCCGCCAGGATCTTCTCCAGAGTGTGCAGGAACCGGCTGGTGCCGTGCCCCCGCCACTCCTTGCCGAAGACCGAGTCGGTTCCGCTCGGCGGCCGCCCGTTGACGATCCGCCACACCACGAAGGCCTCGCCCGCGGTGGCCGAGACCAGCTCCAGGTTGCCCTTGGGCGAGGTCACCGGCAGCGCCAGGCCGGCCGGCAGCGGTTCGGAGAGGAAGACCACGTTCAGCCGCACCTCGGGGGTGACCTCGACGCCGGCGAACGGCTCGGCGGCCAGCACCGCGGCCACCTCGTCCACCGTGCGCAGCAGCACCGGGACCGGGAAGCCGAGCGCCTGCTCCAGGTGTTGCTCCAGCCTGGCGGTCAGGGCGGCCCGGTCCAGCCCGGCCTCGCCCCGGAAGAAGACGTTGCCGCTCTGGATGTAGCTGCCGACCCCGGTCAGCCCGAGCTCGCCGAACAGCTCGCGCAGCCGCTCCATCCTGACCACCCGGCCGCCCACGTTGACGGCGCGCAGGAAGGCGATCCAGGTCGTCGTCCCGGGCGGCTCGGTGGTGGCCGCCGCCCCCGCCGTGCCCGCTGCCCCCGCCGCGCCCGCCTTGCTCACGAGGGCAGCACCGAGCGCAGCGCCTCCGGGGTGCGGGCCACCACCGCGTGCCCGTCGTCCGCCGTGATGATCGGGCGCTGCACCAGGATCGGGTGCGCCGCCAGCGCCTCCAGCCAGCGCGGGCGGTCCGCCGCGGTGCGGCCCCAACCGCGCATCTCCAGCTCCTTGGCCACCGCCTCGTCGAGCCGGGTGATGTCCCACGGGTCGAGCGCGAGCCGCTCCAGGACATCGGTCAGTTCGGCCACCGAGGGCGGGTCCTCCAGGTAGCGGCGCACGGTGTACTCGGCGCCGGCCGCGTCCAGTTCGGTCAGCGCCACCCGGCATTTGGTGCATCTCGGGTTGATCCAGATCTCCATGCCGCCAGCCTACGCAGGAGTACCGCCAGGTACGGGAACTCTGCCGTGGCGGGCGGCGGTTGTCTGGGGCATGGACGAAGGTACCGAGATCATCAACGCGCTGATGTCGCCCGAGGCGGCGGCCGATCCCTACCCCCTCTACCGGCGGGCCCGCGAGCTGGGCCCGGCCGTCCCGGTCTGGGACGACATGCTGCTCGCCACCGACTACGCGACGGTCCACCAGCTGCTGCGCGACCCGAAGTTCGGCGTGCCGGCCCGGGAGCACCACGAGGCGTTCGAGCCGACCTTCGCCGAGCACAGCTCACTGGTGACGATCAGCAACTCGATCCTGTGGACCAACGCCCCGCACCACGCCCGGGTGCGCTCGCTGATCGCCTCCGTCTTCACCGCCCGCCGGATCGCGCTGCTGGCCCCGGCGGTCGAGGCGGCAGTGGCCCGGATGCTGGACGAGCTGGCCGAACTCGGCGCCGGCGGCACGCCGGTGGACTTCATGGACACCTTCGCCTTCCGGCTGCCGGTCGGGGTGATCTGCGAGCTGCTCGGCGTGCCCGAGCAGGACCGCTACCGGTTCCGCGCGCTGGCCACCGACCTGACGGTCGCGCTGGAGGTGCTGGCCGGCTCGGAGGAGCTGGCCGCCGCCGACGAGGCCACCGAGGAGCTGCGCGGCTACTTCGCCGAGCTCGCCGCGCAGCGCCGTGCCCACCCGCGCGAGGACCTGGTCAGCGCACTGGTCCAGGTGGTCGACGGAGCCGAGCAGCGTCTCAGCGACGAGGAGCTGCTGGCCAACCTGGTGCTGCTGCTGGTGGCCGGCTTCGAGACCACCACCAACCTGCTCGGCAACGGCCTGGACCTGGTGTTCCGGCACCCGTGGACGCTGGACGGGCTGCGCACGGGGCGGATCGCGCCGGCCTCGTTCACCGAGGAGGTGCTGCGCTACGAGTCCCCGGTGCAGCTGACCACCCGGGTGCCGCTGGCCGCCGGCCTGAGCGTGGCCGGGGTGCCGGTGCCGGAGAAGGGCGGGCTCTTCCTGCTGCTCGGCGGTGCCAACCGGGACGGCGCCCGGTACGTGGACCCCGACGTCTTCGACCCGCTGCGCACCGACAGCCAGCCGCTCTCCTTCGGCGGCGGCGTGCACTACTGCCTGGGCGCGCAGCTGGCCAAGCTGGAGGCCACCACCGCGCTGCCCGCGCTGCTGAACCGGTTCCCCACCCTGGCCCGGGCCGGCGAGCCGGTGCGCCGGGCCCGGCTGGTGCTGCGCGGCTTCGAGTCCTTCCCCCTCCTCCTGGCCGGCTGAACAGGACCAAGGTCCCGCCCGGCCGGGCCGAACGCCATCGGCCGGGCGGGGCCGCAGTGGGTGACCATGGAGACTTCCAAGGCACCACCGAACCACCGCTCCCGAGGAGGGCCGACATGTCCGAGCGCGAGGTCGGCCTTCCCCCGCACTGGGTGCGCTGGCTCCCGAGCCTGCTGGTCCTGCTCGACTTCGTGATCGAGGTGGCCTTCCCGCAGGCCACCGCGGCCGGCTTCCTGCTCACCGCGCTGCCCGTGCTGGTCGCCTTCGGCTTCGGGCCGGCGGCCACCGCCGCCTCCGGCGTGGGCGCCCTGGTGCTGCAGCTGCTGCTGGCCGCGCGGGCCGGCCACCTCTACGAGCACCACCACCTGTGGGTCTACCTCTCCACCCTGCTCGCCGCGCTGGCCGGGGTGCTGCTGGCGCACCAGCGGATCCGGCAGGCCCGGTTCCTGGTGCGGGCCCGCACGGTGAGCGAGGCGCTGCAGCGCACCGTGCTGCACCCGGTGCCCGAGCAGGTCGGCCAGCTGCACGCGGCCGGCCGCTACCGGGCCGCCCAGGCCGAGGTGGCGATCGGCGGCGACCTGTACGAGGTGTGCCAGACCAGGTTCGGCACCCGGGTACTGCTGGGCGACGTCCGGGGCAAGGGCCTGGAGGCGGTGCGCACGGTGGCCGACCTGCTCGGCGCCTTCCGGGCCACCGCCCACGAGGTCGCCGACCTCACCGAGCTCGGCGAGCTCCTGGACCGCCAGGTGCGGCGCGGCGCCCTGGAGAGCGGGGACGAGGAGCTCTTCGTCACTGCTCTCCTGGTCGAGCACCGGGCCGGCGGCGACGCGGTCACGGTGGTCAACCGGGGCCACCTCGACCCGGTGCTGCTGGACGGCGGCATGGTCCGGACCGTCCACTGCCGCCAGGACCTCCCGCTCGGCCTGGGCCACCTGCGGGCCCACCCCGCCGTGGCGCCGGCCACCGTCCCGCTGGCCGGCGGCCAGACCCTGCTGCTGCACACCGACGGCCTCACCGAGGCCCGCGACGCCGAGGGCCGGTTCTACCCCCTCACCGACCGCCTCGCCACCCGCTTCCAGGCCCGCGCCGCGGTCACCCCCGAGCAACTCGTCTCCTTCCTGGCCGAGGACGTGAGCGCCCACGGCGCCACCGCCGCCGACGACCTGGCCCTGCTGGCCCTGACCCCGGCGTAGGACGCGCGGTCGAGTTGATCTGTCGGAGGCCGTCTGCCCAGCCCCGGAGAGGCACCCATGATTCTCCAGATGCACGGCGAGGGCGGTCGGAGTCAGGAGACGACGGTCAGGTCGCGTGGTGTGTTGTTGAACCTGCGACCGCCGGTCTCGGTGACGGTCACGATGTCCTCGATCCGGACTCCGAAGCGACCGGGGAGGTAGATGCCCGGTTCGATGGAGAAGCACATGCCGGGGACGAGGTGCTGCTGCTCGCCCTCGACCATGTAGGGCGGTTCGTGTGTGGTCAGGCCGATGCCGTGACCGGGGTCCGCATCCTGCCGCTCTCCGTGACGCTCCTGGCCGCCGCGATCGCGATCCCTCGCCTGCTCCCGAACGTCTCGCCGCGCCGCGTGGTGCGGCTCGGAGTCCTCTCGATGCTCCTTGGCGCCGTCGTTCTGCTGGCGGCCCTCGACACCGACGCGGGAGCGGAGATCGTCACCATCCCCCTCCTGCTGATCGGAGGCGGCATGGGAGCGCTCGCCTCCCAGCTCGGGTCGGTCACCGTGTCCGCCGTGCCGGACGACCAGAGCGCCGACGTCGGCGGTATCCAGAACACTGTCACCAACCTCGGTGCTTCCATCGGTACCGCACTGGCCGGGTCGATCATGATCGCCACGCTCACGGCGTCCTTCCTCACCACCGTCGAGCGGAGCCCGGCGATCCCGGCCGACGTCAAGGCCCATGCGGGGGTCCAACTCGCCGGCGGCGTCCCCTTTCTGTCGGACGCCCCGGGATCATCGAGGGCAACGACCGGGGCTGGACCCGCCCGGCGGTCCTCGCCGCGTTCGCGGTCGCCGTGGTGGCGCTGGGCGCATACGTTTTCCTGGGCCTGCGCAGCCGCCATCCGCTGCTGGACCCGCGCCTGTTCGGACTGCGCGGCTTCGGCGCGGGCACGCTGGCGATCCTGGTCCAGTTCATGGCCGTCTTCGGGTTCTTCTTCGTCGGTCTGCAGTTCCTCCAGCTGATCCTCGGCTACAGCCCGCTGCACAGTGCGGTCGCACTGATACCTGTCGCGGCCGTCGTCCTGCCCACCTCAGTGGTCACACCGCGCCTGGCCAAGCGCCTGGGTGTCAAGGCGGTCATGCCCACGGGCCTGCTGTTCCTGGCCGGCGGCATGTTCTGGCTGACCCGCCTGCACGCCGACAGCGGCTACCTGCCCTTCCTCGGCGCCCTGGTCCTCGCCGGGGCCGGCATCGGCCTGACCAGTGCCACCGGCACCAGCTCCATCGTCGACTCCCTCGGCCCCGACAGCCAGGGGGTGGCCTCGGCCATGAACGACACCGCCCGCGAGGTCGGCTCCGCGATCGGCATCGCGCTGATGGGCTCGGTGTTCTCCAGCCACTACCGCTCCGCACTGCCCGACGACCTGTCCCGCCTGCCCGCCCAGGCCGCCCAGACCGTGCACCACTCCGCCGCCGGCGGACTCGAAGTCGCGGCCCACCTCGGCGCCCAGGGGCCCGCGCTGGCCGCCGCCGTCCGCGACGCCTTCATGTCCGGCTTCACCTCGGCGATGGAAGTCATCGCGGCGATTCTGCTGGTCGCCGCCATCGCCTGCGCCGCGATCGCACCGCGCCCCGGCCGGAAGGCCGCAGCCGCAGCCGCAGCCGCAGCCGCAGTCCCGCAGCCCCACCGGTCCGCCGAGCCCGAGGTCACCACAAGGCAGCAGACCACAGCCCTGGGCAGGGACACGGACGTGCTCAACGCGTCCACCGCTGACCGGCCGTAGCAGGCGGGGTGGCACCGCCCCGACCAGAACTGACGTCGAGGAGAAGCTGGTGGGGCTCAGCGCGCCCGTTCTCCGTTTCACTCCCATGTCGCATCGCGAGCCGTCAGACGGTCGATGAAGGGTCCGAACAGCGTTTCCGCAGGTCAGAAAGGTGTCTGACCTGCGGAAACGATGCGAGATCGAACCGCGTTCCCGCAGCTCAGAGGGGTCTCAGGTCGAAGTAATGCATGAACATGACCTGACCTGCACAGATGGACGTCCGCAGGGGGGCCGGTGCACAACCGGTGCACACTGTGAGTGGCTCGCAACGGGTGTGGCCGTGTCCGTGAGGACGCCGCTGCGGGGTGGTGCCGAGCCATCTTGAGGGTCGCTTACAGGCTGTCGTGACGGTTGATGGTCGGAAGAAAGGCCGGGTTTGGCCGCATGCCTGGAGGGTGCGCGGCGACAGGCGACGGTGGCCCGGGCCCGCCGTCGCCTGTCAGCCCGACGACTTGGTGTTGGTCAGGTGCACGCTGATGTAGCCGACGATGACTCGCGGCGGGTGGTCGGGGATCTGGGTCGCGTCGAGGAGGCGCACGCGGGGCGATCACTCTTTGGCAGCTCGGACCGGATCCAGCGGCTGCTGAACTGAATCGACTGGGACGCGGACGGAGGACTGGGTGACGTGCACAAATACGTCGTCGAGCACCTGGCCGATCCGGCTTGACGTAATGATTGCGTCATCCTATCGTCGATACATGCTCTTCCCTACGCCTTCCCTTGCTGTCGACGACGAGCGGGTACTCGACGAGATCGAGCGCATGCGCCTCGCGCTGCGGCACCAGGTGCGTACGGCCCCGGCCAAGTGGACAGAGGGCCTGCGCAAATACCTGACGGCCGATGCAGTGGCGGCTTCGAACTCCATCGAGGGCTTCAAGGTATCCACCATCGATGTTGAGGACCTGTTGGAGGGCGAGCGCGATGTGGAGGTGTCAGAAGAGAATCGCGAGGAGACGCTCGCTTACCAGCGGATGATGACGTACATCCAGACCTTGCACGACGTCGACGACTTCTCCTACAGCAAGGGGTTGGTCAACGGGCTGCACTGGATGCTGCAGGGCCACCGTCACACTGTGCGGAAGCCAGCCGGCCAGTGGCGCCGTGGACCGGTGTACGTGACCGATGCCCGCGATCCGAGTATCGCCGCTTACACCGCGCCTGACGCGGGGGATGTTCCGTCGTTGATGGAGGAGCTGGTGGACTGGCTGAATGACGGTGACGAGGCTCACCCGCTGGTGCGAGCCGCGATGGCGCATCTGCACCTGGTGTCGATCCATCCTTGGGCCGACGGGAACGGTCGGATGTCGCGCTCGCTGCAGACTCTCATGATCGCCCGTGAGGGCGTCCTCGCCCCGGAGTTCTCCTCGATCGAGGCCTGGTTGGGGCGCCCGGGTAACACCTGGGAGTACTACCGGGAACTGGGACGCCGAGGCTCCGAATACCTGCCCGACCAGGATGTCTCCGGGTGGGTTCGTTTCAACTTGACCGCCTATCACCAGCAGGCGCAGACCGTGCAAGGCCGCCTGGACAGGTCCGGGCAGGTCTGGAGCCTGCTTGCGGACTTTGTCGAGGCGGCCGGCATGGACGAGCGGGTGGTAACGGCTCTACACGACGTGGCCATGTCCGGCCGGGTGCGACGCTCGCGTTATGAACACGCCGAGGGGCTGAGTGTGCAGCAGGCACAGCGGGATCTGCGTGAGCTGGTCACCGCTCAGGTTCTTGAGCCGGTCGGTCGTACTCGCGCCAGGTACTACACGGCCGGACCGCGTTTCCCGGAGCGGGCACTAGGCGTGGCACGTACTCCGATGCGCCTCGTCGCCCCGTTCGTTGGCTGAGCACCGCCGGTAGGTGGACGGCGGTGCTCGAGGCTCGTGCTCCGCGTCGGAGGGTCACAGTGCGTTGCCACTTGCATGGAGGGCGCCGTTTTCGATGTCATCGATGTGGACGATGGCGTCCGGAATATCCGTGTGTGGGCAGGGTGCGCCAGGCGGGCGGCAGTGCGGCTTGGTGATCGTGAGTCAGAGTGATCGAGGCAAACTGCTGGAGGCCTCCGGATCGACAGTGACCCCGTCATCCATGGTCAGCGCTGGGGCGCCGACGTGCTCCAGGCCGCTGGCGCCACCCGCGCCGCTTGCCAGCAGCCGTGAGTGCCGTGGCGAAGCCACGGGGCGAGCCTCCGCTGGAACTGGTTACCGAGCGCTGCGGGAGCAGGGTTGCGGGCGATGCCCGCGCCGGAGTCTCCGGTGGTGGGCGCCGAGTTCGATCTGGGTGCACCGCTGGTGCACATCACGACGGGTTGAAGCTGCGGGGGGCTCCCTTCCGAACGGCGTCGGTGCAGGTCAGCGACTCGCTGACCTGCACCGACGCAAGAGGCTGATCTGCATTTGCGCAGGTCAGAGGCTCTCCTACAGGTCGTAGTAGAGCTCGAACTCGTGCGGGTGCGGGCGCAGGGCGATGGGGGCGATCTCGGCGGTGCGCTTGAGGTCGATCCAGGTCTCGATCAGGTCCGGGGTGAAGACGCCGCCGGCCAGCAGGTACTCGTGGTCGGCCTCGAGGGCTTCCAGGACGGCGCCGAGGGAGGCGGGGACCTGGGGGACACTGGCGTGCTCGTCGGGGGCGAGTTCGTAGAGGTCCTTGTCGACCGGCTGGAGGGGCTCGATCTTGTTCTTGATGCCGTCCAGGCCGGCCATCAGCATGGCGGCGAAGGCCAGGTAGGGGTTGGAGGACGGGTCCGGGGCGCGGAACTCGATGCGCTTGGCCTTGGCGTTGGAGCCGGTGATCGGGATCCGGATCGCGGCCGAGCGGTTGCGCTGGGAGTAGACCAGGTTGACCGGGGCCTCGAAGCCGGGGACCAGGCGGTGGTAGGAGTTCACCGAGGGGTTGGTGAAGGCCAGCAGCGAGGGGGCGTGCTTGAGCAGGCCGCCGATGTAGTAGCGGGCGGTGTCGGAGAGCCCGGCGTAGCCCTGCTCGTCGTAGAAGAGCGGTGCGCCCTCGGCCCAGAGGGACTGGTGCACGTGCATGCCGGAGCCGTTGTCGCCGAAGATCGGCTTGGGCATGAAGGTGGCGGTCTTGCCGTTGCGCCAGGCCACGTTCTTGATGATGTACTTGAACAGCATCAGGTCGTCGGCCGCGTGCAGCAGGGTGTTGAACTTGTAGTTGATCTCCGCCTGGCCGGCGGTGCCCACCTCGTGGTGCTGGCGCTCGACCTCCAGGCCGGCCCGGGAGAGCTCCAGCGACATCTCGGCGCGCAGGTCGGCGAAGTGGTCCACCGGCGGGGTGGGGAAGTAGCCGCCCTTGTACTTGACCTTGTAGCCGCGCACGTCGCCCTCGGCGGAGCCGGAGTTCCAGGCGCCGGCCTCGGAGTCGATGTGGTAGTACGAGGCGTTGGCGCTGGTCTCGAAGCGGACCGAGTCGAAGACGTAGAACTCCGCCTCGGGGCCGAAGAACGCGGTGTCGGCGATGCCGGAGGAGGCGAGGTAGGCCTCGGCCTTCTTGGCGATGTTGCGCGGGTCGCGGCTGTAGGCCTCCCCGGTGATCGGGTCCTGGATGAAGAAGTTGATGTTGAGGTGCTTCTCCTTGCGGAACGGGTCCAGCCGCGCGGTGGCCAGGTCGGGGACCAGGGCCATGTCGGACTCGTGGATGGCCTGGAAGCCGCGGATCGAGGAGCCGTCGAACATCAGCGTCTCGGCGGGGTCGAAGGTCGCCGCGGGGACCGCGAAGTGCTGCATCACGCCCGGCAGGTCGCAGAACCGGACGTCAACGAACTTGACGTCGTGCTCCGCGATGTACGCCTTGACTTCCTCGGCGTTCTTGAACATCAATCCTCCTCTACCGGCCGTCCGGCCGGTCGTCCCACCGGCCAGGGTGGGCTCACGATAGGAAGGGGTCGTTTCCTGTCGGTGACCCGATCGTTTCCCCCATGTTAAGCAGGGGCGGGCAAGCGCCGGCAAAGCTGGGCAAATCGTGTCGGGGTGCGGCTGCTGGGGCAGAAGTGGTCTAGACCTCACGGCAGGACGATGAGACGAGGATTCACTCGCGGGGGGAGCCGCTCCCGGCCGACCGGGAGCGGACGGTTACTGTGGCTGTCGTGGACAGTAGAGAAGCACTTGGATCGTGGCTCGAGGGCCCGAAGGCGACCGCCGAGCGGATGGGGGCCGAGTTCGGCTACCGCGGCGAGCGGCTCGGGCGCCCGCGCGAGGGCTCCGGTGCCGTGGCCGGCCCGGGCCGCCGGATCGGCGCGCTCTTCGTCGACGGCTGGATCGCCAACCTGATCGCCTACGGGCTGCTCGCCCACGGCGACGCGCAGAAGGCCAACCTGTACGGGCTGCCGGTCTTCTTCGCGATCAACGTGGTGCTGCTGGCGACCGCCGGGACCACCTTCGGCAAGCGGCTGTTCGGCCTGCGGGTGATCCGGCTGGACGGCGGCCGCACCACCATCCCGCAGGCGCTGCTGCGCACCTTCCTGCTCTGCCTGGTGGTGCCCGCCGTGGTCTGGGACCGGGACACCCGCGGACTGCACGACAAGGCGGTCGGCACGGTGGAAGTGCGGATCTGAGCACGCGGATCCGAGCAGTGCCGGCGCGCACTCCGAGGCAGGATGCAGGATGCAGGACGACGGCATGAGGAAGGCCCCCACCGGTGACGGCGGGGGCCTTCGGGTCTTCGTGGGGGAGTGGCGCCTCAGCGCGGGCCGCCGCCCTTGGGCAGCCGGGCGCCCTTGGGCATCGGGCCCTTGGGGATCGGCGCCTTGGAGAGCAGGTCGCCCAGCGCGCGCAGCCGGTCGTTGGTCTCGGTGACCTGGGCCGGGGAGATCGCGCGCGGCAGCCGCATCAGGGTGATCTGCAGCTTCTTCAGCGGGACCTCGCCCTCGCCGTTGCCGACCACGATGTCGTGCACCGGGATGTCCCCGACCACCCGGGCCATCTTCTTCTTCTCGGCGGCGAGCAGCGGGCGCACCCGGTTCGGGTTGCCCTCGCCGATCAGCGCGATGCCGGCCCGGCCGACCGCGCGGTACACCGCGTCCTGGCTGCGGGTGACCGCCACCGGGGTCGGGTTGCTGCTCCAGCCGCGCCGGATGTTGTTGAGCACCGCGGCCGCCGCGCCCGGCTGGCCCTCCATCTGCCCGAAGGCAGCCCGCTCGGCGCGCCGCCCGAAGACGACCGCCGCGACCAGCACGGCCACGATGAAGCCCAGGATCCCCAGGTAGATGGGGTGGCCGATCGCGAAACCGAGGGCGAGGAACACGCCGAAGGTCAGGAGGCCGACGCCCCCGATGATCAGGCCGATCTTGGTGTCGACCTGCTTGGTCATGATGTACGCCTGGCGGATCTGCTTGAGCCGCCCAGGAGTCTCGGATGTTTCCCTCGCCATGAGGGTCATGGTACGTGGCGGGGAGGGCCGACACCGAAGCCCGGTCCGGATTCGGCCCGAACCGTGATCCAGACGGGTACCGGACGGGTACCGGGCTGGTGCCGGACCAGCGCCGGACGAGCGCCGGACGGGTACTGATCGAGCGCCGGACGGACCGTGAACACGAAGGCGCGGGACCCGGTCGCACCCGACCAGGACCCGCGCCACCTCGATCAGCGAGGGATCGAGCGTCGGAGAAGAGCGGTCAGACCGCGTTCGCCCGGTGCTCCAGCGCCTGCCGGTACAGCCGGCCGGCCCGGTACGAGGAGCGCACCAGCGGGCCCGACATCACGCCGGCGAAGCCGAGCTCCTCGGCCTCCTCCTGCAGCTCGACGAACTCCTGCGGCTTGACCCAGCGCTCCACCGGGTGGTGGCGCAGCGAGGGCCGCAGGTACTGGGTGATGGTGATCAGCTCGCAGCCGGCGCCGACCAGGTCGGCCAGCGCCTGGCTGACCTCCTCGCGGGTCTCGCCCATGCCCAGGATCAGGTTGGACTTGGTCACCAGGCCGGCCGCGCGGGCCTGGGTGATGACGTCCAGCGAGCGCTCGTAGCGGAACGCGGGGCGGATCCGCTTGAAGATCCGCGGCACCGTCTCGACGTTGTGCGCGAGCACCTCGGGGCGGGACGAGAAGACCTCGGCCAGCTGCTCGGGGACGGCGTTGAAGTCCGGGATCAGCAGCTCGACGCCGGTGCGGCCGGTGGCGCGGTCGGCGGTCATCGCGTGCACCTGGCGGACCGTCTCGGCGTACAGCCAGGCCCCGCCGTCGGCCAGGTCGTCGCGGGCGACGCCGGTGATGGTGGCGTAGTTCAGGTCCATGGTGCGAATCGACTCGGCGACCCGGCGCGGCTCGTCGGCGTCGAAGTCGGCGGGCTTGCCGGTGTCGATCTGGCAGAAGTCACAGCGGCGGGTGCACTGGTCGCCGCCGATCAGGAAGGTCGCCTCGCGGTCCTCCCAGCACTCGAAGATGTTGGGGCAGCCGGCCTCCTGACAGACCGTGTGCAGCCCCTCCTTCTTCACCAGCGAGTGCAGGGCGTTGTACTCCGGGCCCATCTTTGCCCGGGTCTTGATCCACTCGGGCTTCCGCTCGATGGGGGTCTCGCTGTTGCGGACCTCCAGGCGGAGAAGCTTCCTGCCGTCGGGTGCGACAGCGGACACATCGGCTCCTAGAAGTAGACGGGGTACCCCCAGGGTACGCCTGTGCTTGTTTCGGTCTTCGGGGGCGGTGGCCCCGCATTCGCAGGGCAACGGCACTACCGGCCGGTAGATTCCCGGCCTCCGCCGGGGTCAGCGGTGCGCGGCCGGTTCCGGCAGCGCGGCCAGCACCTCGGCCAGCCGCTTCTCCACCACCGGCACCACCTCCGCGACCGGCACGTCCCGGCCGAGCTCGGTGGCGAGCGAGCCCACCCCGGCGTCCCGGATCCCGCACGGGATGATCCGGTCGAACCAGGTCATGTCGGGGTTGCAGTTGAGCGCGAAGCCGTGCATCGTCACGCCGCGGGCCACCCGGACGCCGATCGCGGCCAGCTTGCGGTCGTCGCCGCGCTGGCCGGCGTTGGACGGCGCGTACTCGGGGCCGGCCAGCCGCGGGTCGATGCCCAGCGGCAGTCCCATCCGCAGGGTCAGCTTGCCGATGTCGACCACCTGCGCCGGGTCCACCTCCGCGCCGGGCAGCTCCTGGCCGAGGATCCAGACCCCGCTGCGCCCCTCGACCCGGGTGGTCGCCACCCCGAGGTCGGTGCAGGCCAGGATCAGCGCCTGCTCCAGCCGGCGCACGTAGGCCACCACGTCCATCGGCTCGGGCAGCTTGACGATCGGGTAGCCGACCAGCTGGCCGGGTCCGTGCCAGGTGCCCTCGCCGCCGCGGTTGACCTGGACCACCGGGGTGTCGTCCAGCGGCAGGTCCTCCGGCTTGGTCCGCTTGCCGGCGGTGAAGACCGGCGGGTGCTCCAGCAGCAGCACGGTGTCCGGGATCTGGTCGGCCATCCGCAGGGCGTGCAGTCGCTGCTGCTCCTCCCAGGCCTCCTGGTAGGGAACCAGGCCCTCGCCGATCCCCAGCCGGACGAACCGTACGTTCTCGCTCACCGCTGCTCCTCGCCACCGGCCGCCCGTGCGCGGCCAACCTTGCCACTGTACGCCCGAGGCTTCGGCAGTCGTTCAGGTGTCCGATCGGGGTACGGGTCAGCCCTCCGCGAGCAGTTGCAGCCGCAGTGCCAGCTGCAGCTCCAGCGAGCGGTCCGGGTGGTTCCAGTCCCGGCCGAGCAGGATCTCGACCCGGTCCAGCCGCTGCACCACGGTGTTCACGTGCACGTGCAGCTCGTCCTTGGCCCGGGTCAGGCTGCCGCCGCAGGCGAAGTAGGCGCGCACGGTGCGCACCAGCTCGGTGCCGCGCCGCCGGTCGTAGGCCAGCAGCGGGCCCAGGGTGCGCTCCACGAAGCCGTGCACGTCGTGGCCGTCGCCCAGCAGCACGCCCAGGAAGCCCAGCGAGGCGGCCGAGGCGCCGTCCCCGGTGCGGCCCAGCGCGCGCAGCGCCCGCACGCACCGCACCGCCTCGGCGTGCGCGGCCGCCAGATCGACGGGGCCGGCCGCGACCCGTCCGGCGCCCACCGTGACCGGCTGCCCGGCCAGCCGGGCCAGCCGCTCGGCGGCGGCAGCGGCGGTCTGCTCGGGCGGGCTGGACCCGTCCTCCGGCAGCAGCAGCACCACCGCCTCGGCGTGCTCGGCGCTCACCCCGCGCGAGCCGGCCGAGCGCCCGCGCCCGAACAGGTACTGGGCGGCCGCCCCGGCCAGCCGGGCCCGCCCGTCCGGCGCGGTCTCGGCCACCAGCACCAGGTGCCGGCGGGCCAGGTCCACCCCGAGCCGGCGGCCGCGAGCCAGCAGCCCGGCCGGGTCCCGCTCGGGGGCGGTCAGCAGGTCCGTGAGCAACTCGCCGCGGACCCGGTTCTCCGCCTCGGCCACCGAGCGGCGCAGCAGCAGGAGCAGCGCGGTGACCACCGAGCCGCGCTCGAAGATCCGCCGGTCGGCGTCGTCCAGCTCGGGCCGGCCGCGCAGCACCAGCGCCCCCAGCGGCTCCTGGCCGGCCAGCACCGCGCAGACCCAGCCGCCGGCGTGGTGCACCGAGCGCCCCTCGGCCCGGGACCGCTCCACCGCCTCGGCCAGCCGCTGCGGCGGGCCCGGCCGCCCGGCCAGCGGGTGGCCCTCGGCGTCGTACACCGCGATCTCGCTCTCCAGCAGCGCGCCCAGCTCGGCGGCCACCTCGGCCACGTCGGCCCCGCGCAGCACCAGGTCGGTGAGCCGGTCGTGCGCCTGCTCGGCCCGCTGCACGGCGGCCGCGTGCGCCTGGATCACCGTGTTGGCGGCGTTCAGCTCGCCGAGCGCCGCCCGGGTCTCGGCCAGCGCGTTGGCGGTGTCCAGCGCGATCGCGGCGTGCGCGGCCAGCGAGCAGAGCAGCGCCACCTGCTCGGGCGAGAAGGTGCGCGGCGAGCGGTCGGCGGCGAACAGCACCCCGATCACCCGGTGGCCCAGCAGCAGCGGCACCCCGAGGATCGCCACCAGGCCCTCCTCCAGCACTCCCGCGTCGATCCGCCCGGTGTGCCGGAACCGGTCGTCGGTGCGGTAGTCGGGGGTGGCGTACGGGCGGGAGGTCTGGGCGACCAGGCCGCCCAAGCCGTCGCCCAGGCTCAGCCGAAGGTTCTGGAACAGCGTCGAGACCGAGCCGTCGGTGACCCGCATGTAGGTGTCGCCGGCCGCCTCGTCCGGCAGTGTCAGGTAGGCGGTGTCCGTGCCCAGCAGGCTGCGGGCCCGGCGCACGATCGCACGCAGCACGGCGTCCAGGTCGCGGGAGGCGGCCAGGTCGGTGGCGGTGTCGAAAAGTGCGGTCAACTCGGTCTCGCGGCGCCGGTGCTGACGCAGCGTCCGGTGCACCCGCAGGGCCAGCCAGGTGGCCTCGTCCAGTTCCGCGAGGACGGCGGGGGCGGCGCCGCTCCGGCGGGCCTCGGCGACCACGGCGGGGAAGTCCTCGGTGCTGGCGGCGCCGCCGGCCAGCAGGTCCAGCAGCCGGCGCAGCCCGGCGGCGGCGCCGGGGTCCCCGGGCGGGTGCGGTGGTGGCACGGGGTGGTTCATGGTGCCGGACATGGTGTCAGAACCGGCTGCTCGACGGGAAGGGCACGAAGTGTGGCCCGGCGCCACAGTCTGCGGTCGAACTGTGTACCGCGCGCCCATGGAGGCGTGAAACGTCAAGGGTCGCATATTTCCAAACCCCGAGCGCCCCGTCTTCATCGGATCGGGCGCCCTCTCGTCACCCGTTCGGAGGATTGGCAGGCCAGAACCGCCCATAGCGCCCGAATGCTCGCTACATTCACGCCGATTCCCGACAGGGGCGTCGCGCAAGGCACCGGGGGGCCGGGCCGTGGCGTCCGAGAGGTGTTGACTGACATGCCCCAACGGCCTGCAACCGACAGCCCGACCTATGGTCCGCTCGACCCGCTGGACCCGCACGGGCGGCACAGCGAACCCGGACCGCTCAGCGAGCCGGTGCGCCCCGGCAGCTCCCTGCCCGGGCAGCGGCTGGACGCCGTCGCGCTCGCCGAGCACCATCCGGACGGGCCGGCGGCCCAGGCCACGGCGCTCGATCCGGCCCGCGCGCAGAATCCGCTGCTGGCCGCGCTGATCGAGGAGGCCGGCTTCTCGCACGCCGGCCTGGCCCGCCGGGTCGACCAACTAGGCCTGGAGCACGGCCTGGACCTGCGCTACGACAAGACCTCCGTGACCCGCTGGCTGCGCGGCCAGCAGCCGCGCGGTGCCACCCCGGCGCTGATCGCCGAGGTGTTCACCCGCCGACTGGGCCGCCGGCTCTCCGCCCAGGACATCGGCCTGGACGCCTGCGCCCCGGTCTACGCCGGGCTGGAGTTCGCCGAGACCCCGCAGGAGGCGGTGGACATCGTCGCCAGCATGTGGCGCAAGGACACCGGCCCGCAGTCCGAACTGCGCCGGATCGCCTTCACCCCGGCCGGCCTGGTGGTGCCCAGCCGCGACTGGCTGATCGGCCGCGGTGACGAGCAGGTGGCCCGGGACGGCTCGGCCGGCATCCACGTGGCCGGGCCGGACGGCCCGCTGTCCCGGCTCGACCCCGGCCCCGAGCTCGGCGACCGGCCCGACGCGATCCCGTCCGGCCGGGTCCCCTCGCAGGCCCGCCGCCCGCTGGTCTCCGGCAGCCGGGCCACCCAGCTGCCGCCGTCCCGGCCCGAGGAGCGCCCGCGCCCGCACCGCGGCGGCCTGCGGGTCGGCCGCGGCGACATCGCCGCCGTGCGTGCCGTCGGCGACCTGTTCCGTGCACTGGACAACGCCTACGGCGGCGGCCATGCCCGGCAGGCGCTGGTCCGCTACCTGGAGAGCGAGGCCGAGCCGATGCTGCGAGGCCGCTACGGCGAGCAGATCGGCCGGGCGCTGTTCGCGGCGGTCGCCGACCTGACCAGGCTGGCCGGCTGGACCAGCTTCGACATCGCCGCGCACGGCCTGGCCCAGCGCTACTTCGTGCAGGCGCTGCGGCTCTCCCAGGCGGCCGGCGACCGGGCGCTCGGCGGCTACGTGCTGGTCACCATGAGCCAGCAGGCGGTGCACCTGGGCCACGGCCGGGAGGCGATCCAGCTGGCCCGGGTGGCCCAGCAGGGCGTCGGGACGGCGGGGCCGCCCACCGTGCAGGCCCTGATGCACGCGGCCGAGGCCCGCGGCCACGGCGTGCTGGGCGACGCACGGTCCTGCACCACCGCCCTGGTGCGCGCCGAGCGGTCGCTGGCGCTGTCCCGCCCGGGTGACGAACTGCCCTCCTGGGCACGCCACTTCGACGAGGCCCAGCTGGCCGACGAGTTCGCCCACTGCTACCGCGACCTGCAGCAGTGGCGCCCGGCCGCCCAGCACGCGGAGAAGTCGCTGCGGCTGCGGTCGGCGGCCTACGCGCGCAGCCGGGTGTTCTGCCGGATCGTGCTGGCCGCCGCCCGTCTGGGCCTGGGGGACGTGGACGAGTCCTGCTCACTCGCCACCGAGGCGCTGCGGGCGGCCGGCGAGATGCGGTCCGCCCGCACCGTGGAGTACCTGCGCGACTTCCACCGCCGGCTGGCCCCGTACCGCGGCAACCCCGCCGCCCGCGCCTTCGAGGAGGCGGCGCGGCAGGCGGGGGTGCTGTGAGCCAGGCGCGGTGCCGGCGGAAGGCCGGGGGCCGCGTCCGTGCCGGTGCGGTGGTCCCGGCCGTGCCCGGGCGGGTCAGGCCGCGGCCCGGGCCGGGGCGGCGCGGCTGGTGCTGACCCCGAGGTCGCGCAGGACGGCCTCGGCGGCGCGGCGGCCGGAGACCAGCGCGCCCTGGGTGGTGCTGGTGTCCCGGTGGTCCCCGCAGACGTAGAGGCCGGCCAGCACCCGCACCGAGCGGCGCAGGTTGTGCGGGGGCGGCATCGCCGGGACGGCCTCCGGCAGGTGGCGCACGCTCAGGAACTCCCACTCGCGCGGGGCGAGCCCGTACAGCTCCGTCAGCCGGGCCCGTACCGCGCTCTCCAGTCCGGCCGGCCCGCCGGCCCCGAAGGCCCGCCGGCCCAGCACGGTGGTGGCCACCAGCGCGCGCCCCGCCGGGGCGTAGGAGGGGTGCACCTGACTGAGCACCAGCGAGTGGGAGACCGCGGCCGGTCCCGCCCCGCGGTCGGCGTCCAGCAGCAGCACGGCCTCGGCCAGCGGCGACTGGGCGGTGGCGTGGAAATAGGTGGTGACCGGGTGGAACTCGGGCAGCCGCAGACCGGGCAGCAGTTCGGCGGCCGCGCGGGCGTCGGTGGCCAGTACCACCGCGCGAGCGGCGATCCGCCCGTGCTCGGCGGTCTGCACCCCGTCGGTGCCGACCGCCGTCACCCGCACCCCGGTGCGGATCGCCCCGGGCGGCAGCGCCGCGGCCAGCTGGGCCGGCACCGCCGCGCTGCCCTCGGCCGGCAGTGACAGGCGGCCGCGGGCGTAGCTGCGCAGCACCAGGTCGGATATCCGGCTGCTGGTGGTCAGGGCCGGGTCGCCGAGCAGGGCGCCGAGCAGTGGGCGCAGGAAACCGTCCACCACCCGCGGCGGCAGTCCGCGCTCGGTCAGTGCCCGGGCGGTGGTGGTCTCCTGACGGGCCAGCAGCCGGTCCACCGGAGTGGCGGCCAGCCGGGTCAGGGTGGCGCCCAGCCGGGCCTTCTCCAGCGGGGTGCCGAAGGCCGAGCGGGTGGTGGCCTGCCGGGCCGGCGGGCGCGTCAGGTCGCCGACCCGGTAGCGGCGGCCACCGCTGTGCACCAGTGCCCCGGGCGTCAGCGGGCACAGCCGCAGCTTGTCCAGGTCCAGTCGGCGGCCCAGCTCCGGGAAGCCGGTGCCGAGCAGTAGGCCACCGTGGTCCAGCCGGTAGCCGTCCAGCTGGTGGCCGGCCAGTCGGCCGCCGATCCGCTCGGTCGCCTCCAGCACCTGAACCTGAAGGCCGGCGTCGGTCAGCGCCCGGGCGGCGGTCAGGCCGGCCAGGCCCGCGCCCACCACGACCACGTCGGGGTCGTCGGTGCTGCTGCGGCGGGTGATGTCCTGTGGGGTCACGGGCGAGCTCCCTCCCTGGTCCCGGAGCTCCGGCCGGCAGACGGCTGCGGGCGTGCCGGGACGGTCCGAGGGGGTGATGCCCCGTCAGAACCTTGATCAGGCAGGAGGGTAGGCGCGGATCGTAGGGGGCGCGTTGCGCTGGTGGCACGCCCGGGGGGCACGCCGCTGAGGCGTGCGCCCTGCCGTGCGCCCCTGGCGCCCGCCCGGGTGCGCCGGGGCTGCGCGCGGGGGCGGGCGGGGCGGCTCGGGGGAGACTCCGCCGGCCTGGAGGCGTCGGCCCGTCGGCGCTGCCCGGGTCAGTCGGCGAGCGCGGCCCGGAGCGCCTGCTCGACCTCCGGGTGTCGGAACTCGAACCCCGCCGCGAGCAGCGCGGCCGGCACCGCCCGGTGACTGCCCGCCACCTCGACGGCCATCTCGCCCAGCGCCAGCTTCAGCGCGAACTCCGGCACCGGGAACGGCGTCGGCCGCCCCAGCACCCGCCCCAGCGCGGCGGTCAGCTCGGCGTTGGTCACCGGATTCGGCGCCGCCAGGTTGACCGGCCCGGCCAGCTGATCGGCCGTCAGCAGGAAGCGCAGGGCGGCCACCTCGTCGGCGAGCGAGACGAAGCTCCAGTACTGGCGCCCCGACCCGAGCCGGCCGCCCAGCCCCAGTTTGAACAGCGGGAAGAGCCGGGCGCCCGCCCCGCCCCGGTTGCTCAGCACCAGCCCGGTGCGCGGGTGCACCACCCGGATCCCGGCCTCGCGGGCCGGGACCGCCGCCGCCTCCCAGTCCACGCAGACCCGGGCCAGGAAGTCCGTCCCGGCCGGCGTGCTCTCGTCGATCACCCGGTCGCCGGTCTGCCCGTAGTAGCCCACCGCGGAGGCGCTGACCAGCACCGCCGGCGGCTGCGCCAGCTCGGCCAGCGCGGTGGCCAGGGTGCGGGTGGCGAGCACCCGGCTGTCCCGGATCTCGCGCTTGTAGGCGTCGGTCCAGCGCCGGTCGGCCACCCCGGCCCCGGCCAGGTGCACCACCGCCTCGACGCCGGCCAGCCCGGCCCGGTCGAGTTCGCCGCGGGCCGGGTTCCAGCCGATCGCGGTGGAGCCGTCGGGGTGCGGGCCGAGCGCGGAGCTGCGGCGGACCAGGCGTACCACCTGGTGGCCGTCGGCCAGCAGCGAGCGGACGAGGGCGGAGCCGATCAGACCGGTGGAACCGGTGACTGCGATACGCATGGGGCCATCCTGACAGTTCGTCGGCCCCCGGCGGGCCACACGGCTCGCCCGACCTGTCAAGGGCGGTGGCCGGACCGATACCGTGGGGCCGTGAGCAACTCGACTCCTCCCGGCTGGTACCCGGACCCCCACGTGTCGGGGTACGAGCGGTTCTGGGACGGGCGCGCCTGGACCCAGCGGCGCCGGCCGCTGGTCCCCGCCCACCCGGCGCCGGGCCCGCTCTCCGACGCCTCCCCGGCGTACGGGCACCCGGCGGTGCCGGAGCCGATGGGGTACGGCTACCACCCGGTGCCGGTGCCGGCACCGGTTCTGCCCGTGCCGCCCGTGTCGGCCGTGCAGTTCGTGGCGCCGGGGCCGATGGCGGCGCCGCCGGTGCCGACGGTCCCCGCTGCGCCCAGGCGTACCGGTGCGGTCCTGGGGGTCCTCGCGGGTGCGCTCGTGCTGGTCATGGTGACGGCCGCGATCTGCGTGGCCGCCTTCAAGGGCGGTGGCCGCCCGACGGCCGCCGCCGCCCCGCCGCTGCCGGTACACCCGCTGCCGTCCGCCCGTGCCACGGCGCCGCCGGCCTCGGGCGATCCGGCGACGCCCGGCCCCGCGCCGTCCGCCGCGCCGCCGGGGTCGGGGTCGGGCGCGCCGCCGTCGGGCTCGGCCGGCTCCGCCGCCCCCCTCGCGCCGGACGGCGGTTCGGTGCTGGACCTGGCGCACGGCTGGAGCGTCCCGCTGCCGTCCGGCTGGACCTCCGAGAAGCACGACCAGGCCACCTCGGTGCTGCTGGTCGCCACCCCGTACGACTGCGCCACCCCCGGTGGCTGCGTGCGCGGCAACTTCTCCGTCAACACCGTGCCCACCCCAGGCCGCGACCCGCAGCAGGTCGCCCGCCAGGCCATGACCGGCTACGCCCCGCAGCTGTTCGGCCCGCTGGCCGACCACCAGGAGCTGGTCAGCGGTCCGCTCACCACGGCCGGGCGCACCGGGTACGCGGTGCGCTGGCACGTCACCGCCGCGCAGGGCGCCCAGGGCTTCGTGCTGCTGGTCGCGCTGCCCGGCCCCGACGGCTGCACGGTGCTGGTCGGCTCGGTGGACGACGACCCGCGGGCGCCGAAGCCCGAGGTGTTGGAGCAACTGGTCGCCGGAGTGCGGGTCGCGGTGCCGGTCGACTCCGCCTAGCGTCCCGCCCCGTCAGTCGCCGTACAGCGACCAGAGCTTGGGGAACAGCTCGGCCATCACCGCCGGGTCGTCGAAGTCGAACGGGCTCCCCTCGGGCTGGCGCGGCTGGTTGTTCCCCAGGTCCGGCAGCGGCAGCCCGGTCAGCTGCTCGTGCGCCTCGTCCGCGGCGTAGCCGAACTCCTCGGCGTCCCCGTCCTCCTCCTCGTCGAAGTCGGGGACCAGGTCCGCCAGGTCGTCCGGATGGTGCACCGCACCCTCGAACACCTCCCGCCCCTGCGCGATCAGCCAGCAGCGGAAGAAGTCGAAGGTGTCCTCCGACGCCCCGCCCAGCATGAGGTGCGCCGCCCCCCACAGCTCCCTGGTGTACGCCCGCTGGAACCGCGCCTCGAACAACCGCGCGAAGTCGATCACCTCGTCCGGCGTCAGCTGCCCCAGCCGCTCCACCAGCAGGTCAGCCTGCTCCTCCGGGTCCCCCTCGGCGGCGTCCCGGGTCTCGTCGATGATCTGCCAGAAGTCGGTCTCGTACATCACGCCCCCCAGCATCGCTGCTCGCGCACTCGAACGCATGCCTACGCGCCGTGCGGGAGCGCCATGCGCTCGCTGGGATGGGTGAAGCCGGCCTGCGAAGGGGAGGGGCGGTTACCCGGAGTCGCACCACCAGCCGCTCCGCCGTCACCGCTCGCGCGGCATCACCAGCACCATCGAGGTGACCGCTCCGGCCCGGCCCTCGGCGCGGACCACCACGCGGTGGGCTCCGGGCGCCAACTCGCCCAGGCCGAGGAAGTACCGGCCGCCGCCCCCGCTGCCCAGGGTGTGCTCCTGGCCGCCGTCCACCGACACGCGCACGCGCAACGAGTCCTGGTCGGCGTCGGCCTCCACCGCCAGCTCGCACGGCTCGCCCGCCCTCAGCAGCTCCGGCGCGCGGACCCGCAGGGCCACCGCGGGCCCCTCGGCCGCCCGGTGCGAGGGCGGCTCCGCGGCCAGCCAACCCAGCAGGGCGTCGCGCACGCCGGGGTTGTTCTGCAGCGCGCCGTGCTTGTCCACCGGGGTGAACGCCGTTCCCGCCGCCCCCGCGGACAGTCGCGGGACCCGCCCGTCGCCGCCCTCGTCCAGGTCCTTGATGCTGTCCAGCAGCACCAGGCCGCCGTCCTCGACCAGTGCCGTGGTCGGCGTCGCCTGGTGTATCCCGACCACCGGCCGGAACTCGTACCCGGTCTGCACGCCGGAGCGGATCTCGGCGTGGAACTGTCCGGCGTCGTGCAGCAGTTCGGCGTCGATCCCCGGCAACCCGGGCAGCTCGCGGGCGTAGCTGAGCTCCCCGGCTCCCAGGCACGCGTAGTCCGGGGTCAGTTGGTGCAGCGAGGGGAGCGAGCGGGCGAACGCCGTCAGGTCCAGCCCGAACTTCCGCATCCCGCCCATCAGGTGTCCGAGTGCGTCCAGCGCCCCCCGGTGCGGGGTGCCCAGGGTGATCAGCTGCCGGGTCAGCTCGGCCCCGCCGCCACAGGCCACGTAGTGACGGGCGATCAGACCGCCCATCGAGTGGCAGACGAAGACCAGCTTCGCCGTACGGCGCTCGACCGCCGAGGCCCGCCACTCCTCCAGTGCCCGCTCCACCACCGACTTCAACCGCCCGGCGTTGTAGCGGCAGGAGAGCCGCCAGTCGTACCCGAAGGCCAGCAAATTGGCGCCCAGCTCCAGGGTGAACGACTGCTCCAGCCAACCCAGCAGGTCCGTGTACCCGTCCACCAGGTTGCTGACCCCGGGCAGTGCGTGCAGGTCCGGCACCAGCCCGCGCGCCGTCACCCCGTCCGGAGCCGGGCCGTCCCCCAGGCCGCTCGGCAGGGTGAGGCCTTGCACCGCGGCCCCGAAGGAGGCGATTCCCCGCAGCAGGGTCGAGCCGGACCGGCCCCAGACCTCCCGCCCGCCGACGTCGTACAGCCGGCTGCCGGTGATCCCCGGCAGCACCACCACCAGATCCGTGACGCGCTCGCGCCGGCCCATCGCAGCCTCCCGCCCCCACGCAGCTTCCCACCCCAACCACCCGGAGCTGGCCACGTTATCCGATCAACAGAACGACCGAGCCCCGGTCCGCGGAGGCGGACCGGGGCTCACGTAGTCACCCGGGCGGGAGAGTCACGGACTACAGGCCGAGCTCGACCTCGAACTCGCCGGCCTCCAGGATCTCCTTGACCGCGACCAGGTAGCGGGCGGCGTCGGCGCCGTCCACCAGGCGGTGGTCGTAGGAGAGCGAGAGGTAGGTCATGTCGCGGATGCCGATGGCGGTGCCGCCGTCGGCCTCGATCACGACCGGGCGCTTCACGGTCGCGCCGATGCCCAGGATGGCGACCTGGTTCGGCGGGACGATGACGGTGTCGAACAGGGCGCCGCGCGAACCGGTGTTGCTGATGGTGAAGGTCGCGCCGGACAGCTCGTCCGGGGTGATCTTGTTGGTGCGGACCTTGGTGGCCAGCTCCGCGGTCTTCTTCGAGATGCCGGCGATGTTCAGGTCGCCCGCGCCCTTGATGACCGGGGTCATCAGGCCCTTCTCGGAGTCCACCGCGATACCGATGTTCTCGGTGTCGAAGTAGCTGACGGTGCCCTCGGCCTCGTTGATCCGGGCGTTGATCACCGGGTGGCTCTTCAGCGCCTGGGCGGCGGCCTTGACGAAGAACGGCATCGGGGACAGCTTCACGCCCTCGCGGGCGAGGAAGGAGTCCTTGGCCCGGCCGCGCAGCGACATGATCTTGGTGACGTCCACCTCGACCACGCTGGTCAGCTGGGCCTGCTCGTGCAGGGCCTTCAGCATGTTGTCGCCGATGACCTTGCGCATCCGGGTCATCTTGACCGTCTGGCCGCGCAGCGGGGACGGCGCGGCGGCGGCCTTCGGCGCGGCCGGGGCGGCAGCGGCGGGGGCCGGCGCGGCGGCAGCGGCCTTGGCGGCCTCGGCAGCGGCGAGCACGTCCTGCTTGCGGATCCGGCCGCCCACGCCCGAGCCGGTGACCGAGGAGAGGGCGATGCCCTGCTCGGCGGCGAGCTTGCGGACCAGCGGGGTCACGTAGGCGTCACCCGAGTCGGCGACCGGCGCAGCGGCGGCCGGGGCAGCCGCGGCCGCGGGGGCCGGGGCTGCAGCCGGGGCCGGTGCGGCAACCGGAGCCGGCGCCGGAGCAGCGGCGGGGGCCGGTGCGGCAACCGGAGCCGGGGCGGCGGCCGGGGCCGCCGGGGGAGCCACCGGAGCGGGAGCGGCAACCGGCGCCGGTGCGGCGGCCGGGGCCGGTGCGGCGGCCGGAGCCGGCGCGGCGGCGGCCGCACCCGCGGCGCCGATCAGCGCGAGCTGGGCGCCGACCTCGGCGGCCTCGTCCTCGCCGACCAGGATCTTCACCAGGGGCCCGGCCACCGGCGAGGGGATCTCGGTGTCGACCTTGTCGGTCGAGACCTCGAGCAGCGGCTCG